>NZ_JACJPX010000018.1 GCF_014696315.1 Calothrix membranacea FACHB-236 | reverse complement strand
GCCTATTTTATTAGCGCAAATTTTTGCCAAGCTTACTTCCCTGGGACGTATTCATACCGTTTCCACAGGCATTTAACCCTCGTAAATTGGCTAAGGTATTGTTTAGTCAATAATATTTTTTAATAATCTAAGAAATTCTAATCAATTATGGATTCAGACAACTTGTCTAGTGTAATTGGTAAGTCACGAATCCGTTTACCTGTGGCATGATACACTGCATTAGATATAGCTGCTGCTACCCCAACAATCGGAAGTTCACCCAAGCTTTTTGTCCCTAAAGTATTCACATAAGGATCTGGTTCCCCAATAAATTGTACTTCTATATTTGGAATATCTGCATGAACGGGAATCAGGTAATCAGAAAGGTTAGCATTAACTATTCTGCCCTGATTTGTATCCATTACAGTTTTCTCCATCAGCGCCATACCGATTCCCCATGTAATCCCGCCGATAACCTGACTTCGCGCTGTCTTGAAGTTGAGAATTCGTCCTGCATCATAAACTCCTACGCAACGTCTAACTTTGATTTCTTCCAACAGTTCATCGACTGCTACTTCCACAAAGATTGCACCAAATGAATGTTTGGCGTATTGCTTACCCTCAAGGCTGGGTGAGGTTTGCTCTGTAACTTCTAAACTTTCTAATTTGTGACGGCGCAGAATATCGGTGTAGCTGTCTCTTCTGGAATGATCATGTTTTAAAAATATCTGCCCTGACTCGACGGTAATATCTTCTGCTTGAGATTGATAAAGTGGAGAATTTGGATCTTTGCTCGCCATTTGGATGATTCTATCCCGTGCAGCGATCGCAGCTTTATACACCGCCGGGGAAACACTAGCAACTGTAATTGAGTTACCCGTAATGGGCGCTTTCGGAAAATTGCTATCACCTAGTTCAAACTGCACTGGTAAGCCTAATACCTCAGCAGCTACCTGCGTCATCACTGTATAAGTACCTGTACCAATATCTTGGGTTCCACTTTGTAGCCGCACCTCTCCACTGGCAAAAATTTCTACTTTGACTGATGCAGTTCCAACATTAGTGGGAAATGTCGCACTAGCCATTCCCCAACCAATTAGGAAATAACCATCTCGCATGGAACGGGGAATTGGGTTGCGTTGGAACCAACCAAAAATTTCTCCCCCTTTCTGGTAACATTCTTTGAGGAATTTACTTGACCAAGGTAATCCTTTGTGGGGATCGATATCTGCATGATTTTTTAGTCTTAGTTCAATTGGGTCAATATTTAAGGTGTATGCTAGTTCATCCATTGCTGACTCTAGGGCAAACATCCCTGTCGCTTCTCCTGGGCCACGCATAAAAGTTGGTGTGGCAGTGTTGATACGTGCTAGACGGTATTTAATCTCCAGATTTGGACAGGCGTACATCATTATTGTTGCTGCACCAACTGGTTCTACAAAGTCATCATATAGCGATGTTAAGGATGTGCCAATGTGATGAATAACGGTTAGTTTACCTTCGGTGGTTGCACCTAGCGTTAGCTGCTGCTGAGTTTGGGATCTGTGTCCGCAAGCAGTGTACATTTGCGATCGCGTTAGCACAACTTTTACAGGGCGTTTTACTTGACGAGATGCGATCGCAGCTAAAATAGTATGCGATCGCAACAATGCCTTACAACCAAATCCTCCGCCTAAATATTTAGAGACCACACGGACATTTTCTTGAGGAATATTCAGAACAGATGCGATCGCTTTTTGGGTTGCTGAAATGCCTTGAGTAGTTTCATACAGCGTCAAATTATCTCCTTCCCAGATTGCGATCGTTGCAGAAGGTTCAAGGGGATGATGATGTTCCATTGGTGTGGTATAAATCTGCTCCACCAGGACATCCGCTTGTGCTTTTGCAGCTTCAACATCCCCTCTGGTGATTTTACCTGGCATCATGCCAAAAAATATTGATTCGGGTTCAAATATCTCTGCATCTGCCATTGTGACTGTAGGCGGTGCTTCTTCGTAGATAATTTTAACTAAGGAGGCGGCGGTTTCGGCTTGTTCTAAAGTTTGGGCAATTACAATCCCCAAATGTTGACCATCGTAGTAAATGTTATCGTCTTTTGCGGGTGGCTGAGGTTGCGGAGGCGAAAACAAGGGGATTTTTATCAGAGATGGAGTTTGTTGGTAAGTAATGATATCTATCACACCAGGAACAACTGCGGCGACGGATGTATCTATTTGGATAATTTTACCGTTGGCGATCGCACTTTGAAAAATCACTCCATAAGTTAAATTTTCTATAGCAACATCGGCTGTATAGGGTGCTTCTCCGGTAACTTTGAGTTTACCATCAACGCGATCAAATGGTTTACCGATAATTTTAGTCATAATTTTGCTGTCACAACTGAAAGCGCACGTACCAAAGCGCCTTTGACTAATTCAATTTTGAATTCATTATGTGTTTGCGGTTCTGCTTCTTTAACAGCTGCTTCTCCTGCGGCTTTCAAGGTAGCTTCGTTAATCGCTTTACCTTTAAGAAATTCCTCAGCATCCCTTGCACGCCAAGGTTTGGGTGCTACCCCACCAAAAGCGATTCGTGCTGATTGAATTATGTCCTGTTCTAACTCTACGGCAATAGCTACAGAAACAAGAGCAAATTGGTAGGAAGCCCGATCTCTAACTTTTAAATAATAGGACTTAGATACAGAATTTGGAACTTCAATAGCAACGATTAATTCTCCAGGCTGTAATACAGTTTCTTTTTCTGGTGTATCACCTGGTAAGAGATAAAAATCATGAATTGAAATTTGACGTTCTTTTTCTACCCCTTGGATGTAAATCATCGCATCTAATGCCGTTAATGCTACAGCTAAATCGGAAGGATGAACGGCAATACAATGTTCACTTGCTCCGAAAATAGCGTGCATTCGATTGTAGCCTGTAATTGCGGCACAACCTAAACCTGGGGTGCGCTTATTACAAGGAAAAACCGGATCGCGAAAGTAGCCACAACGGACTCGTTGTAGTAAATTACCGCCCACTGTTGCCATATTTCGTAGTTGCGGTGAAGCACTTTGTAACAATGCTTGGCTAATTACTGGATAACATTCCTGAATTTTGGGATGAAAAGCCACATCACTCATCCGAGAGATTGCACCAATACGGATTCCATTCGCAAGAGATACAATATCTGTTAAGGGCAAATTATTAATATCAATTAATATATTCGCTGTTTGGACTCCATCTTTCATTAATCCCAGTAAATCCGTGCCACCAGCGATAAATGCAGCAGTTTCGTCTTGTGCAACTGTAGCGAACGCAGCATCTTGTGAAGTAACTTTAGCATAACTAAATGGCTGCATTTTCCATTTCCTCTAGCACATCCCGAATCGCCGCAATAATATTTGGATATGCTCCACAACGGCAAATGTTTCCACTCATTTTTTCTCGAATTTCTGCCTCAGATTTTGGTGGTTCTTCTAATATCATCCCTACGGCTGATACAATTTGACCTGATGTGCAGTAACCACATTGAAAAGCATCATGGGTGATAAAGGCTGTTTGCATGGGGTGGAGTTTGCCATCTTGCGCTAATCCCTCAATTGTGGTAATTTCAGCGTCGATATGCATTACTGCTAGAGTCATACAGGAGTTAATTCGGCGACCATTGACTAGAATAGTACATGCTCCACATTCACCACGATCGCAAGCTTTTTTAGTGCCCATCAAACCCAGCTTCTCTCGGAGTGCATCCAGTAAAGTAACGCGAGGTTCTAGTTTTACTGAGTAGGAGATATTATTGATGTTCAGCGATAATTCTACTTCTTCGGAAGAAAATATTTGCAACTTTTGAGTAAGAGAGTTTGAAGTTAGTGGAGCTAAAAACTTTTCTTCCATGTTTAATGATGATACTAATAGTTTTTCAGATGTTTATTGGATTTTATCTTGCAGTCCACTTTGATTTTAGAATTGATTTGCATTGGCGGGCAAGAATCAAGAGGCAATAGGAAAAACTTGGGGCTGAAGAAATAAGTCTCAAAAGCCGAGAAAGAAGGCCCTTGTACCTGGACATACTTACATTGTTTTGATCAAATTCTTTCAGCACCTTCTCAAGAGACTGAACTACGCTTTGCCAACTTTGATCGACACTTGCTAGTTGCTTCGCTTATACGTAACTAATTTTGATTAACCATTTAGAAGCGATTCGCCTCCAGATTGCGATCTGCGCTTCGCAGCAGCGCTTCGCTATCGCATCGAATCAGCCCGCGCCGATGAGCCGCTAGTTTCATCCTTGACCTTGGTTTTGATGACGAAAGCCCTTAATTCGACCATCTGACCATCGCGAAAGCGCCAGATGTCGCAGTACGAGTAATGAGCCGCCTTCCCGTCTTCGTCCTTCATTGTTATGTCGCCGAGTGCCGTGACGAAATCACCCTCAGCGATTAAGTTAGCAACCATAAAATTTGGCGGCTCTATGTATGTCGTTACCATCCATTGGCGAACGGCTTCTTTTCCTTCAAGGGTCTTGTCGCCTACAAACGTCCATTTTGTGTCGTCGGCGCAGAACGACAAGAATCCTTCATTGTTGCCTTCAGCGATCGCTGCGTTTGCCGCTTCTAAGATTGCTTTATTTTTGTCTGACATCTGAATTTCTCCTTTGTTCAATTCGTAAGCCGCTTTTTCTCAACAATTGCGCGGGTATTGCCAGTTCAGAGTCGATCCACTTGTAAAGATTGCAAACCCGCCGGAGCTAAGTGCCGAAATCTGCTGGACTTTACTGTCTGAAGTATTCACTTCCATCGTAAAATTCCTCTTTGTCAACTGCCGATGCAATACTCGCCTTGCCCTCAACGTTCAGCCGCTCGCGGGCTGAGAACATCGCTCCGCGTGCCACTTTGACCGGAGCAAAACGAAGAAAGCTGACTGACGTTTTCATGTCGTCATAGACTGCTTCCATCCCTCCACGCATAAAATATGTTTCATGCCAAAAGCCCGTACCGCCTGAGTTCCGCAAAAACTCCAGCCCAGATTCCCCATAGCCAGGGGTGACAAAAAACTGGGGCTTATTGATGGTGTTCCTTGTGTAGTATGTTTGACTCTATCTCGCGTTGCTGAAACGAGTTTGTTTCGGCAGCATCCGATTTAGACACTAATGCTCAGAATTCACTTGCCATGTAATCACAATGAGTTCTACAAACGGTAAAACAACTATTAGCCGCCAAAACGCTCCTAAAATGGCTTCCATCGTCCAGTTCTGACTCTGAATCTCCCAGATCATCCAAACAATATAGAATCCAATCACCAACCAGGGTAGAATTACCGATGAATTCCGTCTGCGATAGAAGCGGATCGTCCTCTCGCGCCAAAATGGGAAGGTGCTGAGGAGACAAAAAATGTAGGAGGTTCCTGCACTGATGAACAAGCTTCTTTGAAGACCCGAAGACAGGTTTGGGTATCCAAGTGCGATCGCACTCAGGCAAACTCCGAGCGCAAGGTAAAGAAAAGTAAACAAGGTAAATCGTTTCATTATTTCTTCTCCGGTGAAGCTTATTCTCTGTACCACACACGCACACATTGAAAGCAATTGACTGTAACGCCCTGGCTGATCATCACTGGGTAGAAACCATTACTGACCGTCACTCCGTAGACACCATCACTTGTGCCTTCTATCCGATCTGGTAAAACAACAGTTTCAACATTGATTACCTGTATTGTTTTACTTTCGATCCACTGATTGACAGCACTAACAACCTCAGAGAAGGATTCATACTCAGAAGGTCCGCCGAAAGGTCCCCGTTTAGTAATCCGAGGCGCAAAATCTTTGCACTTAATCATTTTATCTACCACTTAAAATTGTAAAGTTGACCCTCACTTCAAGGAACCATTGTGATTTGATTTGTTGATGGCTCAATTCACTGTGAGTCCACCATCGATGGCTAAGGGTTGCCCTGTGATATAGCTCGCAGCATCAGAACATAAGAACACAACCGTTGCAGCAATTTCTTCAGGTTGAGCCATACGCCCCATCGGGATGCTCGACGATGCCATCGACTCAAACTGCTCTAAGGTCATACCCATCTCTTGAAGGATCTCAGGAGTCACGATTTCTGTGTTGCGAACATAGCCAGGATTGACTGCATTAATCCGAATCCCTTGCTTGGCATAATCGAGCGCAGCCGAACGGGTCAGTCCCATCACACCATGTTTGCTTGCAGTATAAGAGCCAGCTCCAGGCACTCCGATCGATCCCGCTGATGAACAGGTGTTGATGATGACCCCTGCTCCTTGAGTCAGCATCTGTTGGATTTCATATTTCATGCACAAGAACACACCCCGTAGGTTAGGTGCCATCATGCTGTCAAATTCTTCAACTGTCCAGCGATCGTCGGAGCAAAAGTGTGATGTCCTTTGGTTTCTAGATGGTCGATGACCGCTTTCCACGCAGAACCATCATGCCAGGAGCCATGAACTAAGACAAAAGTTGACATAGAATCTCTCCTTGAATTAACTCACTGTATATCCGCCATCGATCGCTAAGGATTGTCCCGTGATGTAGCTAGCAGCATCAGAGCAGAGAAACACAACCGCTTGAGCAATTTCTGCTGCCTGACCAATACGACCCATCGGAACCATAGACCCGAGATCATCAAACGTTATGCCCATCTGGTCAGCGCTACGAGCCATTAGGTCAGTCGCAATGGGACCAGGATTGACGGCATTAATCCGAATGCCCTGTTTGGCATAATCGAGGGCAGCCGATCGCGTCAGCCCCATCACCGCATGTTTGCTGGCAACGTAAGGAGAGATCCCTGGAAGCGCAACGAGACCATTCGTTGATGAATTGTTCACGATCGCGCCTGAGCCTTGAGTTAGCATCTGTTGAATTTCATATTTCATACAGAGGAATAGCCCTCGCGCATTGACCGACAGAATCTTGTCAAAATCCTCGATCAATTGTTCATGCAGCGGTTTAACAACCCGATCGATTCCAGCATTGTTAAAGGCACAGTCGAGTTTGCCGTAGGTTGCGATCGCTGTCTGCACCAATTCCCGAACATCTGCTTCACTCGATACATCTGATTTGACGAACAAGCATTCTGCCCCAGTCTCGCGAATCAAATCAGCAGTTTCTTCACTTTCTACACTGCGTATGTCTGAGAAGACAACTTTTGCTCCAGCAGCACCGAATGCGATCGCAGTTGCTCGACCAATTCCCGATGCGCCTCCAGTGACTAACGCCACTTTATCCTGAAGTATCATTCTATTTCTCCTAAAATCCAAGTCCGGTTGTTCTCTCTTGAAATAATCATGAAATCGCTTTAGAAAAAAGCTTAGACAAATCTTGCAAGCATTAGGCTAAGAGCAAAGAAAAAGGCATGAAAGCTGATATGGGCTAACATTGCAGCCTCAAGTGAATATTGCCAAAAGAGCCAGCCAAACGCAATCCCCGCAATCCCATTCAGTAACAACGCCCGAATAATCACAACTGGAGTGAGGGGAACGATCGCAGCAGTCGCTGGCAGGTGTAGTAGTCCAAATACCAAAGCGGCTAGAACGATCGCACCCTGGTAAATCCCTTGACTTGGCAACGTAACGCCTTGTTTTAGCCCTTTCCATGCAATCCAAACAAGCAGCGACATTAAACCCCAGCGCATCAAAATTTCCTCAGTGATGCCGCCATAGAACATTGCTGTGAGCAAATTCAACCAACTTGGCTCTGTATTATTTGCTGCCCGTAGCGCTTCCGGTAGGACAGGTTGCATCAACTGATCGAGCAACAAGAGAACGATCGCCGCCGCTGCACCCACACCCAAGCTCCACTTCATCTCAACGGCAAAAGATGGAGACTTAGCGGTGTGAAACACCCAATGATCAATCAAATGGGAGCTTAATCCAACACGATAGGCACAACCAATTCCGATAAGAATGCTGATTGCCAGTAGAATTGAATACTGTAGTCCTTGCAGAAGCATTAAAATCCCCAATGTTGGCACTTTTTCCAGTATTTCTGGAGACTGTTTCGCTAACTGTTGCTCGATTAAAGGAATAGACGTGATCGTGAACATGACAATTCCCACACTGCCCAATACAAATAAAATCCCGAATTGTTTCAGAATTGCCATTGGTTTAACCTCCAGATGATCCGTCCTATTAGCCCATGCCAACGAACACCATCACCGGAATTGTGGGCAGGTTGAAAACAATATGAACGACGAGACCGGGCCAGATCGATCCGCTGCGACGGAAGACCTCAGCGGTAGCAAGACCCGCCACAATGGCCGCAGGAAAAACGATATTGATACCGTGCATGAGGGCGAAGATCAAGGTGCTGCCCACGACCCCAACGAACGGACCGTAGCGCAGCAGCGCGTTGGTGACGATGCCCCGGTAGAGCAGTTCCTCGCCAAAGGGTGAGAAGACGCTGATGAACACCGTAGACAAAACCAGAGACAGTAACCCGCCACGACCACCCTCTGCGTAAACATCCTGGACATTGTCCGTGTCCCCGGTGATCTGGATCCAGACCATGATCGCCAGACCCTTGAGTACAAAGGCAACCAGCCCTACGCCAACACTGGTCAGAAGCCAGCGACTGGAGGTTCGGCGTACACCGAAGGCACTCAGGGAACGGATCCGCAGCCGCGCGGCTGCCGTGAACGCGATGAGGGTGGCGACGCCGGTCCATGCAGTCAAGATCAGTCCGTGGACCACGGGGTCAAGACCGAGTTGCTTGAACAGCGAAACGCCGCCGAACCCTATGATTAAATAGACGATGAGTCCGACGATAATCTCGGACCAGCCCGGACGGGAGGTATTGCTAGGCCGAACCGAGGACGCGGAAGGGGGCTTTCCCGACTCCCCCAGGTGATTTGAAGAAACACGAGGCATGATAATTGACTCCTTTTATCGGGTTGCTGACTTCAGTTGCTGATGGGTTCGGGATTTGCCGGGGTCACCAATGACCCTTCTGGTGGCTCTGGGAAAAGGATTGGGGCGACTCCTGCTTGAACACCCCGTAGGCGATCGCCAGGAACACGGGTACTGCAACCAGCATTGATAGTGCCCCGTAGGTCGCGTGGTACTTGCTGATTGTGAACAGAGCAGGTGAGGGCAAGGCACTTCCAGTGATGTCGAACAGGATTGCCCCGCTGATGTTGTTCGCGAAGTGTACGCCGATGGCGAGTTCAGTGGTTCCGTCAATCAACGAGACCACAGTCCACACCAGACCCGGAACGAGGAAGTAGTTGGAAAAGATCGTGAGCCAGCCGCCCACGCTTACCTCCGGGTTGAGGAGGTGCGGCAGCGTAAATATTACGGCTGGCACGAGCGCCAGAAAGACGCGGTTAGACCAAACAAGGCTCGCCCCCTGCACAATGTATCCGCGAAAGAAAAGCTCCTCGGTGGTAGTCTGGATCGCGGTAAGAACCAGTGCGATCGGGACGAAGAGAGCGAACGTTAAGAGGTCGGAGTTAAAGGAGAAGGTATTCGGGTAGAACAGATACTGCCCCAGCCCACCGATCAGGCAGTACGGCACGAACCACGCCACGAATCCGTGACCGACCCGGTGCCAGTCTATCCGCTCCCGCGCCGTGACGAGCGTCCGGGGGTGGCGGCGGTGGACCAGGGAGACAGCGATCAGGACTCCCGCGAGGAAGAACAGGAAACTCGCCATGACAAACAGGTAGTATTCCACGGGACCGAGCACTGAGGGGTCTGCCTGTCCGCCGAGCGCGAACGCGACGAGTACGCTAGCACCACTACCCACAACCAACCACGCAAAGAGGATGATCATCAGCCCCAGAGGATACCGCCACCCCCGATACTTACCCCACCCAGCAGCATCCACGTAAGTCGCGTCTTTCACTTCCGTTCCGCTTCCCTGATGTCCTTGGGTTGTTTTAATCCTCATCTGTGTTCTCCTTGATTTGTGCGTGGATGTAGTGTTTGGATCTGACCGCCAGTTACCTGGGAGGACGTTTGCACTTTCCAGGGGAGCGGCGATCGATAGGGATTCTCCCGCATATCCAGCACTTCCCAAGTCACAGGGTTAACCTGTCCTGTAACGGGGATGTTGTAGCGTCGTTGTAAATCTCTCACCGCAGATTCTGTAATCGCGCCAAATGCACCATCAACAACCGCACCCCTCGGATTTCCCAACCTGACTCCAGCAGCATTCAAGAACCCATTATCTAAGAGAATTTGCTGCAACATTTGTACACTTCTACCGCGATCGCCCCGTCTCAAGGTTGGCAATGTGAGATCCGTGTAGGCGGTTGCAACAAGAATAGGAGATTGTTGAGGTGGAGGAGTGGCGATCGCCGGATGCATTCGCAAAACCCCACCTACTCCCGTTATAACGATGATTGATAGAGTAGTTTTAGCAAACATCCCAGTGATTTTAGAAATTGAGCGTCGTGTTGTAGTTAATTTCATCAACTTTCTCCTGTTTGTCGCTATGAATAATTCGTATCGTGTTAGCGAACCTGTTTTGGGGTCATTCCAGTGAGGCGCTTAAGTTCAACAAAACAGGCAAAAGCTAGCCATCACGCATTCGATAGCTTACTAGCACTAACAAACAAGTCAGATATGAATAGAGCTTAGTGACTTGCAGCAACAATGGCTGTCATCAACTCTGCCATTTTCCAGCGCCCAGTATATCGAATGTTATTGATAAATAGGGCTGGAGTAGCCGTTATTCCACTCTTGCATCCACTTTCGATATCTTCATTGACACGATCGACATGCACTTGTTTAGACAACTCTTTAAGAAATTGAGGGATATCAAGCCCTAAATCATTGGCGTACTCTACAAGATAACCATTTTCTAACTTCTGTTGATGGGCAAACAAAGTGTCGTGCATTGACCAAAACTGTCCCTGAGCAGCGGCGGCAACGGCTGCTTGGGCTGCCCGTTGAGCTTGGGGATGAATCTGTGCTTGCGGAAAATGACGGAAGATAAAGCATAAATCATCCTCTCCAAAAGAAGCACTAAGTTCTCCTTTGAGCAATTTAATCAGCTTGTAAACATCCGCACTTTTAGAGCATTGATAGTCTCCATACATCACTAGCACGACCTTAGCACTCAGCACACCTCGCATCCAATCCTGGGTTGAAGGGGTTACAAGTAAAGAACTGTGGCTACGAGCGTCGTTCATTTTTATACATTTGCATCAAGCATGGAACCTGGCAATTTACTTACTCAATCCATTGATTGCGTAACTGTTTGCATAAATTCAATATAGGCGATCGCCTTCAAGCTGTCGTCTATAGCAAGTTAAAATTTTTACAGTATAAATTGATAGAGCAACCATGCCATCGTGGAGTAGAAGGCTGGTTCTAACTCAAGTTAGAATCCCAATTCTATCGAAAGTACGCCTCATAAATTAACAATGCCGCGTTTAACGGTAACAATTACAGCCTGGGTGCGTTCGTCCTTGACGTTGCCGTAGGCATCGCTCACATCTAACTAGCAATAAGAAGCGCCTCCTACAACCAGGATGAGTACGATCCTGGTTGCGAAATGGCGGGTTGATTGATATTTGCTAGCTTCTGCACTTAGTTGCGATCGCTGGCACGATCGATCAGTGCGTTTGAGGGCAAGCTCGGATCAAGTACCTTGCGCGCACTGTCAACCCCTACAACGGGCAGTGTACCCGGATCAAGCATACCGAGTTGAACCAATACACTTGCCTGATCCCAGTAGAGATGTTCGTGGGCTAGCTTGTCGTCACGAAACTGAACAATTACTACCAATGCCACTTCAACCCGTTTAAGAGTCGGAGCAATGCCAGGTAGCATCCAGTCCATCTGGATGGTATGAGTGAACTTAACGAGCATTTCATCGACGAGTTGATTGGTTCCGATTGTGCGCGAGACCGGAGTCAGCTCCATGTCCGGCGGCATCTGTGGAATGAAGTACTTGGAATAAAACTCGCGCAGTGCCGGTTTCCCTACTCCCCCAATCATTACCGGAATGCCGTTAACGTAAGCATCCTCAACCATCGTGGCGAGGGTATCTTCAGTGTTGTGAGCGTCAAACTCAAGCCGCAGATGCTCATCCCAGAGTTCTTGCAAAAACTCCTGGGCTGGTGTCAAGTTGCTAGTTGCCTTTCTATTTGCTTGTTCGTCTACAGATTGCTGTTTGACCATGATTGGATTCTCCTAGTTCTATTTATTTCAAAAGCTGGGATTGACAATTAGCTTTGGGGTATTTTGTAGCTCCATTACCGCCTCATCCTTTTTTGCGAAATTTTGAAGACTTTAAATTCTTTCAAGGTGTGATGACACCGGACTCCTGAGAAAGCTAATGGGTTTCTTTTTAGCGTCTACTCTTCCCGGCGGAAAACTTCGGATATCAACCGTGTAAAGGCACCAGATTGGTCGTATGAATCAGGATTTGAGCGTTTGCGATCGCCCGATTCCGTCCCCTTTACATTTTTTTAGAGACAGTCTCTTACCGCTCTCAAGGAGCATGATTTGCCTGATTGGATGCACTTCTATTTGCATAAATTCAATATAGGAAATCGCCTTCAAGCTGTCGTCTATAGCAAGTTAAAATTTTTACAGTATAAATTGATAGAGCAACCATGCCATCGTGGAGTAGAAGGCTGGTTCTAACTCAAGTTAGAATCCCAATTCTATCAAAAGTACATCTCATAAATTAACAATGCCGCGCTTAACGGCAACAATCACAGCCTGGGTGCGATCGCTCACATCTAACTTATTCAAAATTCGATTCACATGAGATTTAACAGTGCCTTCACCGATACTTAAAGCAGCCGCAATATCGGCATTGCTCATTCCCTGAGCCAGTGAGCGGAGTACTTCTAGTTCTCGTTCACTCAGTTCTGGATTACTGAGGCGCTGTGCCAACTTTGCTCCTACATCCGGCGGAATATACTGCTGACCCCGATGAACGGTGCGAATCGCATTCAGAAGCTCGTCAGGTTCAGTTTCTTTCAACAGATATCCTTTTGCGCCTGCCTGCAATCCCCGATAAATATCTTCGTCACTATCATACGTGGTCAGTACAATAATCCGAGCAGATTTAGCAGTAGCACAAATTGCACCGATGGCGGCAACTCCTTCCACGCCCGGCATTCGCAGATCCATGAGCGTGACATCCGGTTGGTGTTCCCCAAATAGAGCGATCGCTTGTTCCCCATTTTCGGCTTGGGCAATCACCTGCATATCTGGGTCACGGTTAATAATGGTGGCTAATCCTTGCCGAAAAATAGCATGATCGTCTGCAATGAGAACCCGAATGGCTTGGCTCATTGTGATGCCTCCCGATCGACGGTAACAATCATCTCTGTTCCTTCTCCAGGTTGACTCCGAATCGTGAGTTGTGCGCCGATGCGCTCTGCCCGTTCGCTCATGCCTAGTAAGCCAAAACCAAGAGAGGCTGGAATACTCCCAACTCCAAAGCCCTGTCCATTGTCTCTCACGCGCAAGCAAAACTGATCGCGATCGTAGATTAGCTCCACTCGAATTTCATCAGCATTGGCGTGTCGAATCGCATTGGTTAAGGCTTCCTGCCCAATCCGCAGTAGATTACTCTCGACTTCAGTCGGCAGAGAATATACTGCACCCTCAATCTCATAATATAAAGTGGTATCCATTGCGGCAGTTCTGAGTTGAGCAACGAGACGATGTAGAGCGCTCTGTAGACTGCCTTCCTCCAAAAGCTGAGGACGGAGCGCTACTACCGATCGCCGCGCTTCAACCAGTCCAGTTCGCGCCAATTCTTTGATCAGGTCTAGGTGTGCCTCAGTTGCTTCTGAATCATCCGTTAGCACCTGTTTTGCCGCTCCCACCTGAGCCAGAATGCCTGTAAACGCCTGAGCGAGTGTGTCGTGAATTTCACGCGCCATGCGGTTGCGTTCTTCCAAAATTGAGGCTGCTTCTGCTCGCTTTTGCAGCGTAATATCTCGCGCTATCCAAATCACCTGTTCGTGCCGAATCGGTGCAATGCGAGCCGAAAACCAGATTTCTCGTCCAGCTATCCACTGGCTGTATTCAACTGTGAGTACTTGTTGGGTTCTCTGCACCTGCTGAATGTAACTCAGGAATTCATCGGCTTGTTCCTTAGCATAGAGTTGATGCAGTGTTTTACCAGTATACTCCTCCCTATGCAACTCTCCATAGGACGGATTTCCTTTGATTGCACAGATCAATTGCCCTTGGGCAGTGAAGATACACAGAGGATCGGGAATGGCTGAAAAGAGCGCCCGTAGCTCTGCTTCAGAGGCTTGCAATGCTACTTCTGCCTGTTTGCGATCGCTAATATCTGCAAGCACGCCTTCGATGTAGTCATCGTCTGCATTCAGATAAGAAGAGAAAAGCCCCCAAAACACTGTCCCATCTCGTTTTCGCATCTGTGCTTCAAAGCTTCGCACTTCCCCATCCCGCTTCATCACCTCAATGCCTTGTTGGCGATCGCTGGGATTGACCCAATAGCCTATAGTGTGTTCTATTCCAATAATCTCTTGGGGTGAATCAAAACCAAACAGATCGGCAAAGCGTTGATTGGCATTGAGAATTAAGCCATCATCGGTGCGGGTTCGGTAGATACCAACCTGTGAGTTTTCAAAAATAGTTCGGAACTTGGCTTCACTGCGTTGTAATGCCTCTTCTGCTTGTCTACGCTGGGTGGTGTCATTGCCAACCGATAAGATTTCAACGACATCTCCCTGTTCATTGAAGATGGCTTGATTTGACCAAGCAACCCAAACTCGCCTACCGTCTCGACACAGGTTTTCACCCTCGCCTTGCGGGTGCGATTGAGGATTACGAAGTAAATCATGGACAAAGGGTTTGACATCGCGTCCAGAGATTTCGATGTCTGGAATGATTGTTTCAAATAAGGTTCGCCCTAAAATCTGATGTTCTTCATAGCCAAGAAGTTTTACCCCATAATCGTTGATGTAGTGAATCCGTCCTTGCGGATCATAGCGAATGATAATGGAATTTGCGGTTTGTAGCAGGTTGCGATAATTTGCTTCACTTTGTCTCAATGCGGCTTCGGTTTGCTGACGTTCCGCGATCTCCTGCTGCAAAGCTTGAGTTTGCTCTTCTACCTTCCTTTCCAGTGTTTCGGAATAATCCGATAACCGTTCATATAACCGAGCATTCTCCAGTGAAATTGCTGCCTGAGCAATCAACAGTTTAAGGACTTGTAAGCGATCGCTAGTAAACACTCCGGTACTGAGATTGTTCTCCAGATAAAGTATGCCAATCAGCTGATTTTGCTTAAGAATGGGCATACACAGGAGCGATCGCGTTTGTTGGTTTTGAATATACCGATCAGTCAAAAAAGACGGTTCGCTAATTGCATCATCAAACACCAGAGTTTCAGATGTCCGTTCTACTGATTGGATGACGGAGACAGGAATTGTTGCACAGCCAGCAACAGCGATCTTTTTCAGGTTACACTGTTTACTCCCACTGCACTGAGCCACAACAGTGAGCCGATCATCTTCCAGGAGAAGCAGAGCGCCAGTTTCGGCTCCTGCATGTTCTATCACCACCTGCATCAACGTTGCAGTTAATTGATCGAGATGGATCATTTCTGAGATGACTTGAGCCGCTTTCATCGCCGCAGCCAAATCTATCGCCGCAGTCGGATGACGGATCGTTTCATCGGTCACGATTGAATGTGATTGCCGAACTAGGTTGGTGTTGAGGAGTTGTGGATAGCGTTTTTCTAAATCTTTAACTTTAGCGGTTGCGCCCCAGAGATCGTAGCAATAGTGAGCCTCTTTCATGTAGGTTTGGGCAATTTTTGACCGACCTCGCGCCAGATAATGTTTAGCCGCTAATTCATAGGCGAGTGCTTCTTCCTCGATCAACTCATTTTCAGCAGCAAGAGCGATCGCTCGCTCGTAAAACTCTTCAGCCTCAAAAAATTGCCCTAAGACTCGCGCTTTTTCTGCCTCGACTAGATGAAATTTATGTAGATAATTCATGGGGGCGTGTTCTGCCCATTTCTGCATCTTTTCTCGATTGATGTTAACACAATTGAGCCAAGCTAGTACAGCACAGCGTAAATAAACAGACCATTCAAAATCAACAAAAAGCTTACTCTGTCTTAATTTTGAATTTTGAATTTTGCGTTCGCGTAGCGTGTCGAAGACAAAAGTTGCGTGCGGGGGTTCCCCCCGTTGAGCAAACTTTTCAAGACGAATTTTGAATTCCGCCTTGCGGTACTAGCTACTTTTTGGCAGTTTGAAGCATCGAGCGGTAGGCTCAAAAGCGCCAGAGAGTGATACAAACAGAATACAGGTAAAACTGTTATTGCTGTCACCTCTTCAAAATGTTGCCTTGCCACAACATCGGTTTGTACAGCTTGATGATTCCATCCCAAAATGAACCAGGAATAGAGAGATGTGAATAGCATCCAGGTAATAAAGTGAAAACAAATCAATATTTTGATTTTGTCTAGTGTAATCATGAAAATTGGTCTGATTTAACTCGCAGACTTTAATGCATCTACAGCAAGATTTAATTTCAAAACATTTACCCCAGGCTCACCAAATAGTCCTAGAAAGCGACCATCAGTATTTTGATTAATTAAAGTTTCTAACTGTTGGGGTTGGACTCCTCGCGCTTTGGCGACACGCTCAACTTGCGCTCTGGCGGCTTCTGGGGTAATGTGAGGGTCAAGGCTGGAACCAGAGGTATAAACTAAATCTGCGGTAGGTTGTACACCTGCTGTTTTTAGTCGGTTCAAATCGCCTTCTACCCGTTTGCTGGGATCTGGGTCATCTTTACCTTTGATACGTTCTATTAAAGCTGAATTACTGGGAGCTAAATTACTTGCGCCGGAGACTCCTGTTTGTAAGACTTTAGCCTCATCTTTTTTCGGGTCGGCGGTGCTGTAGCTGGTGGTGCTAGGACGGGAGTTAAAATAGCGATCGCTACTAAACGGTTGACCAATTAAACTAGAACCGACAACTTGACCCTGACTATCTTTTATCAAACTACCATTAGCCTGAGATGGAAACACAATCTGTCCAAACGCAATCATCACAAACGGATAAATAACTGCGCTAATCACCCAAAGAACGATAGTAGAACGAATTGCTCTGCTGGCTTCTCTTGCAAAACTCATTAGAATTTCTCCGGTACAAACATTACAAAAAATAAATATGTAGAAAGGCCTAAAGTCACTAGCCCTAACAGTCCTAATGTCCAAGCTTGAAAATGAGAAAATTGTTCGCCCGTAGCTGCATAGACAACAGGTGCAACTATCAGGTTTAAACACATTGCCAAGAACAAATACAGAGGTAGTTTTTGCTTACGCCACTGCAACCAAATTTCACTTACTCCTGCAAGTACCTGGGGTAAAAGAAGGGGAATAATCTTCTTCAGAGGGGGTTTCATAGTAGTTTTGAGTAACTAGAAATTAAGACAAAGGTAAAATGACATCGATGAGTTTGATGGCAATGAAAGGTGCAATAATGCCGCCCAAACCATAAATCAGGATGTTACGTTTCAATAGTTGATCTGCTGTCAAGGGACGGAATTTTACGCCTTTAAGTGCAAGAGGAATGAGTATGGGAATAATCAAAGCGTTATAAATTAAGGCTGAGATAATTGCAGATTGGGCGCTTTTTAAGCCCATAATGTTAAGTGCGCCAATGCCAGCCGCCGCAAAGATAGTCGGGATAATGGCGAAATACTTAGCAATATCGTTGGCAATGGAGAAAGTTGTTAACGCCCCACGGGTAATGAGTAATTGTTTCCCAATAGTCACCAAATCAATCAACTTGGTGGGGTCAGAATCTAAGTCCACCATATTAGCAGCTTCTTTGGCGGCTTGCGTACCAGAGTTCATCGCCACACCCACGTTAGCTTGAGCTAATGCAGGTGCATCGTTAGTACCATCACCAGTCATTGCCACCAGCTTACCTTGAGACTGTTCGTTACGAATCACACTAATCTTGTCTTCTGGTGTAGCCTCGGCAATAAAATCATCAACTCCGGCTTCTTCAGCAATGACACTGGCAGTAATGCGATTATCACCTGTGAGCATGATAGTCTTCACACCCATACGCCGCAATTGGTCGAATCTTTCTCGTAAGCCAGGTTTGACAATATCTTTGAGATAAATAACACCAAAAATTTGGTCATCTTGGCAGACTGCTAAGGGTGTACCACCTAAGCGGGAAACTCGCTCGTAAGCTGTATCTACATCATCAGCAATTCGACCACCACGAGAACGGACAAAGCCTTTAATTGCATCCACTGCTCCTTTACGAATTTCCTTCCCATTAGGTAAGTTAGTACCACTCATGCGAGTTTTGGCAGAAAATTCCACACCTTCGGCTTGTTTCAGGTCAAAATCAGTTTTCACGCCAGAACTTTCGGCTAGTTTGACAATTGACCTGCCTTCTGGTGTTTCATCGAATACACTGGCGGCTAGGGCCACTCGTGCCACATCTGCAACGGAGTAACTGTTTACCGGGATAAACTCATCAGCCATGCGGTTTCCCAAGGTAATTGTACCTGTTTTATCCAGCACTAATGCGTTGATATCGCCGCATGCTTCTACAGCACGTCCAGAGGTAGCAATAACATTAAATTGGGCAACTCTATCCATCCCAGCAATACCAATGGCACTGAGTAAACCACCGATAGTTGTGGGTATTAAAGCTACCAATAGCGAAATCAAAATAGCAACGCTAGCACCTGCACGCAAACTGTTTGCTGCTTCTGCCCCAAACACGGTACTGATAAAGTTAGCGATGTAATTAACAAAGGGAGGCATGGTAGCGACGACAATTAAGAAAACTTGCGTCAGTACGGCTAACAATACTGTCAGGGCAATTTCGTTAGGTGTTTTTGTCCGTTCGGCCCCCTCCACAAGAGCAATCATCCGGTCAATAAAGCCCTGACCAGGATCGGCGGTGATGCGAATTGTTAATTCATCTGAAAGTAAGCGCGTCCCTCCGGTTACAGAACTAGCAATATCTGTACCTGGTTGCTTCAGCACAGGGGCAGATTCCCCAGTAATTGCTGACTCATCCACCGAACCGATACCTTGAATGACTTCGCCATCGGCAGGAATCATGTCATTGGCAATAACTTTCACCAAATCGTTGCGGTGTAATTCTGTGGAATTAACTTGCTGAATCGTACCATCGGGCAGAACTTTACGAGCAATAGTATCGGAACGGGTTGACTTCAAAGAATCTGCCTGTGCTTTACCTCTACCTTCGGCAACTGCTTCGGCAAAGTTAGCAAACAGAACTGTAAAAAACAGAATTAGGGTAATTAAGCCATTTAACAAGCGTTGCTGGTTAACATCTGCCTGTATTGTGCCAAATAAATTAGGGTTAACAGTCACCAGAAAAGTGACGATTGTTCCCACCCAAACCACAAACATGACTGGGTTTTTGACGGCAATTCGAGGATTAAGCTTGACAAATGATTCTTTGATTGCTCTTTGATAAAGCCCCCGCATATCTGCCTTGGGAGTATGTCTGCGTGAGTCACGCGTTCCTTGGGGAACACGGGGCGGACGGGGTGAAGGGGTTGAGTTTATGTTAGTAGTCATAAATTATGCGAACTGAGGAGATGAGGGAGATAAGGGAGGTAGGGGAGAAATTAGCCAGACAAACTGTGTTGTAAATTTATGATGTCTTTTGAGCCTTTGAGCTTGAAAGTTGAACCTTTGAAGCTCGAAGTTAAGCCTTTGAGCCTGAAAGTTGAGCCTTTGAAGCTCGAAGTTAAGCCTTTGAGCCTGAAAGTTGAGCCTTTGAAGCTCGAAGTTGAGCCTTTGAGGCTGAAAGTTGCACCGTTGAAGCTCGAAGTTGAGCCTTTGAGCCTAAAAGTTGCACCTTCGATGCCGGAAATTGCACCTTTAAACCTGAAAGTTGCACCTTTGATGCCGGAAATTGCACCTTTAATCTCCAATGCCCAATCCCCATTTATCCAATTCCTCTCCCAATTAAGAAAGCTTCACCGATGGGGCCGAATGCTAGGACTGGGAAGAATGTCAGTGCGCCGAGGATTAAAATTACGCCTGCGGTTACGCCTGTAAATAATCCGGTGTCGGTTCGCAATGTGCCTGCGGTGAAAGGAACTTGTTGTTTTCGGGACATACTATCTGCTAATAACAGCAAACCGATAATGGGGATGTAGCGTCCGGCGAGAAGACTAAAGCAAGCACTGAGGTTCCACCACAAACCTGTAATTGTTGGTTGTGCGCCGGCTGCAATAGCTAATGGTGAAGGCTGTCCATCACCTAAGCCTTCAAATCCCGAACCGTTGTTAGCCGCAGCCGAGGCATATTCATAAATGACTTGAGCAAAGCCGTGAAAGCCTGGATTACTAATGCCTGATAATTGCTCAGGAAATGCTAGGGTAATTCCCGCCGGAATCATAATGGCGATGGGATGAACTAACAGAATCAAAAAACTCGCAAGCACCACTTCGCGCTTTTCTATTTTGCGTCCGAGAAATTCTGGTGTGCGTCCTACCATTAAACCCGTTGCAAATACTGCCAAAATTAGATAAGTGAACAAGTAAGCTGTTCCGGTTCCTTGTCCACCCCAGACAATTTGTAAGAACATATTCGATAAGGTGACAAAACCACCGTTGGGCATGAATGAATCGTGCATACTATTAACTGCACCAGTCATTGTGCCGGTTGTACTAACAGCGAACAGTGCAGACTGCGCCCAACCAAACCTGACTTCTTTTCCTTCTAAGTTCGGTTGTGTACTTCCCAATAGTGCATTGACAGCCGGGTTGCCGTTATATTCACCAATGGCTGTGATGATAATAAATGTTACGTAAATAACACCCACCATGCCATAAACTAACCAAGCTTGTTTCTTATTATTGGCAAACAAACCGAAAGTGTAAATTAAAGATGTGGGAATCGACAGCAACGCCACAATCTCAATTAAGTTTGTCAAGCCGTTGGGATTTTCAAAGGGATGTGCTGAGTTGATGCCAAAAAAGCCGCCGCCGTTTTCTCCTAGTTCTTTGATGATTTCAAAATGAGCCACCGGGCCGCGTGCGATCGCCTGACTAATGTTAGGGTCTTCTAAGGTAGGAATGACAACTGGCCCTGCTAAAGTTTCGGGAACACCAGCCGCCATCAGCGCAATCCCACCGACAACACAAATAGGCAGCAAAACTCTGGTAATACTGCGGGTTATGTCTACATAAAAGTTGCCTAATGGTCTACCAGTTAACCCACGAATAAAGGCAATAGCTACACAAATTCCTGTTGCGGCTGAGGTAAACATATGAAATCCCAGCCCAAACATTTGACTACCATAACTTAAGTAGGTTTCCCCTGAGTAGTGCTGTTGGTTGGTATTAGTAATAAAGGAAATAGCAGTGTGTAATGCTGTATCCCAAGTTGGCGCACCTAAATTAGTAGGATTGAGGGGCAACCATCCTTGATTGAGGATCAGCAAAAAAACAAACACTCCCATCACTACATTGCTGTATAGTATGGCTCTGGCATACTGCCAACCTGTCATATTTTCTTTAGTGGCAACACCAATCAGAGCATAAACTAATCGCTCCACAGGGTTCAAAATTGGGTCGAGCAAAGTGCGTTGTTCTTGGTAGACACGCGCCATATATCGCCCAAAAAATGGAGTTATTGCTACGACAATTAGTAGCGTTAATGCTATTTGTAGCCATCCTTGTAGCATGAGTTATACGAATTGATTATTTGTAATAAAGAATGCACAAAACTATTGGAATATTGAGTATTAATGAAGCTCAGACATAAGTCATAACCTTTCAATTTCATCAAATACTCTCTTTTGATCGGAGGAGTTAATACTAATTCCTTGAGTTGCTATACATAGACATAGGGTTTGTTTGCAATTGTTTGTATCAATTTATTTACATAATCTCATTGATTTGAGAATGAAGACAAGACATAGAAGATATAAAAATAGGCTTATTTTTTCTTGATAAAGCGTTTATTTTTCTATATTTAGCGTTTAGGTAAAATATATACAAACGTTTAGGATGTTTATTTTTTCTCTAAACGCTAGTTTTGCCTAAAAGGGTTTTATGTTTTATTTATGACAATTTATTTTGATTAACTTAAAATAAATAACTTTCTAATTATAGTTTTACCGTTCAATTTCAGGCGCACCAAATATACTTAATCTCTAAACCAAATATATTTTTATCTAAACGTTATCTCGGCTGTTAAGAATTAAGTAAATTCTCCTAAGTTGAATATTAGAATTTAATTATTTATCATGGAATTAACAGCCTCCATGACTAAAAATATATTCTCAATGCTTCTACTTCATACGAAACTTCTGACTAAAAACTCACGATTGAGTAGATTGCTAGTCATGTTAGGGCTGTTTGTAACTGTCGTGCTGTTGGAGTTTACTACACCTACAGAGTATGTGTTTGGCTACTTTTATACGGGGCCAATATTATTGACGAACTCATGGTTCGGGGGGACTGCAACCTTTGGAGCGACAACGATCGCAGTTTTCTTAACGATTTTAAATATTTTCTTGCCAGGGGGTGAAGTTATTAAAACATCCACAGTTGCCAGTCGCGTGATCGCCGCAATGGCTTTGATTGTAACTGGTGTGTTAAGCGAGCGCCTGCGTCGTTCCCAAGAAGCGATCGCCATTACCCGTGCCAAACTGGAATCTCAACAAGAATTAGTCAAACTGCGAGAAGATTTTGCCTCTACACTCACCCATGATTTAAAAACACCGCTACTGGGAGCAATTGAAACAATCAAAGCATTTCAGCAAGAAAAATTTGGCTCAGTCTCACCCACCCAGCAACAAGTATTGGACACAATGGCACGCAGCCATAAGACTTCTCTACAACTTGTAGAAACTTTGTTAGATGTTTATCGCAATGATATTGAAGGCTTAAAGCTGAACTTAGCACCTGTAGATTTGACCAACTTAGCAGAAGATGTCGCTAGTAGTTTGATTGCATTAGCTGCCAATCGTCGCGTTCATCTTTCGGTGAGTTATGGTAATTCTGACTGGCGACACACATTGTGGGTTCAAGGTGATACGCTGCAACTGCAACGAGTTTTTAATAACCTTTTAGTGAATGCGATTAATCATTCCCGGCGCGGCGCAAAGGTAGAAGTAGTTTTAGAAGGACAAGCCTCTTACCAAGTGGTGAAGATTCTAGATACAGGTGCGGGTATTCAACCCCAACAGTTCCCTTATTTATTTGAACAATTTTATCAAGGACATAGCGATCGCCAAGCCAAAGGCTCTGGATTAGGGCTTTACCTATCGCGCCAAATTATTGAAGCCCACGGAGGTATAATTTGGGCAGAGAACAGAGTACCAACTGGTGCTATGTTTGCATTCAAGCTGCCTGTTTATCCATTTCCATCTCTAACTGCGTAAAATGTCCTCTATTTCCCAATACCTTAGCCAAAATAAGAGGATGAAGAGAGAGGGCCGATGTAGTAGAGTTATTGTCTCTCACAACGACAACTCAAAAACTACAATCAGCCCATGCCCGATATCTTATCACTGCTACAATGCTTGCTACCGCAGATCAACGCTACGACGATGCGGCAATTGAACCAAATAATTTTGGCTATGTTAGCAATGAGCGGCCGAGTCACGATGTTGGGGATTTCTCGCCCTTGCAGGCATTGGTGGTAGTTATCGGACTATTTTGAGATTTTTTCATACAGTAATACCTTGGGCTACATTGTTTTGGTTATTTTTCCGCAAGCATTTGTTCCGTAAGAATGAAGTGTATCTGCTTGCAGGAGACGAAGTTGTAGTGAGTAAATCCGGGAAAAAGACTTATGGGTTGGATAGATTCTTTTCTAGCCTAGTAAATAAACCGATATCAGGACTATCTTTTTTTGCATTATCGTTAGTAGGCGTTGAAGAAAGACAGTCATTTCCGATTCTAATAGAACAGGTGAACAAAAGCGATGTAGAAAAAAGTAGCCCATCACCAACCCCAGAGATAAAATTTCAAGAAAAACGTAAGCGTGGACGACCAAAAGGAAGTAAGAACAAGAATAAAACGGAGGTAATATTAACATCTGAATTACTACGGATTCAGAAAATGATTAATTCGCTTTTCCAGTTATTAAGTGATTCTATTCCCCTTACTTACTTAGTGCTAGATGGACACTTTGGTAACAATAATGCTTTGCAGATGGCTCGGCAAGTTAACTTGCACATAATTTCCAAGTTGCGCCATGATTCAGCATTATACTTCCCTTATGAAAATCCTGACTCCAGTAAACGCTCTCGTCGTAAATACGGTGATAATGTTGACTATCGTAACATACCTGACAAGTATTTATGTAAAAGCAGTATAGAGGATGAAATCCAAACTGATGTTTATCAATGCACTCTCCTTCACAAGGAATTTGCCCAAACACTGAATATAGTTATTTTGGTCAAAACCAATCTTAAAACTAATGCTCGTAGTCATGTAATTTTATTTTCTAGTGACCTAAAATTGTCATCTGAGAAAATAATTGACTACTACAAACTACGCTTTCAAATCGAGTTTAGCTTCCGTGATGCCAAGCAATTTTGGGGATTGGAAGACTTTATGAATCTTGGTCAAACTGCGGTGACTAATGCTGCTAATCTAGCATTCTTTATGGTTAATTTATCTCATCATCTTCTCGCTGATTTCCGCATCCTTAATCCTGACTCTGGCATTATTGACCTTAAGGCTCATTATCGTGGCTTTCGATATGTCCATGAAATCTTAAAAATGCTTCCAGAAATTCCTGAGCCTATTTTATTAAACCAGATTTTTGCCAAGATTACTTCTTTAGGACGTATTCATCCCATTTCTACGGGCGTTGAACCCTCGTAATTTGGCAGAGGTATTGATTCTTGGATGTTCCTTATTCTGTCATGAAGCAGGTGAAGTGATTTCAACCGTACAGATGGTGATGCAAGCTCAGATGCCTTACACCGTTTTGCGTGATGGCGTTTTGACCCATCCCACCATGACTGAGGGATTAAATCTACTGTTTTCACAGTTTTGACATAGTCCCTCGAATCCGCTTACCCTCAATTCACTTCAATTCGACAACCTTCAATCTGCCGTTGCAGCTTTTATTTGTAACATTTTCGCCAACAGTATCCGTATCTCGGCTTCACGTCAAGTTGTTGTCGTTGCTAATTTTTCTGATTACTGTACACCTGATGGTGGGGAGTATGTGATCCCAAACTTTCCGGACAAAGAGAAACAATGGTAGGATTTCTCCCAACAAAATCGACCAACATGCTCTGTTGTAGAATGAACTCACCCTCGGAAATTAGCAAAGGTATTGAGAGTCGTTTCAACATTTTGAACTAGGCAATCCCGATGCCGCCTGTTACACCATAAACTTCTCCGGTGATGTAGCTGCCTTCTTGGGAAGCAAGCAACACATACACAGGAGCAATTTCCACAGGCTGACCGGGTCTTCCGAGGGGAACTTCAGAACCAAATTTCTCGATTTTGTCCTGGGTCTGACCACCACTCGGCTGTAGCGGTGTCCAGAATGGGCCGGGTGCGACTGCATTAACGCGCACTCCCTTGTCGATCATCTGTTTTGCAAGAGATTTGCTGAAATTCTCAATGCCCGCTTTCGTCATCGCATAGTCAAGCAGACTCGCTGAAGGTTGATATGCCTGAATCGAAGTGGTGTTAATAATCGATGCTCCGGGTTTGAGATGTGGAATGGCTGCTTTCGTAATCCAAAATAGCGCGTAGAGGTTTGTCTTCATCACTTTATCGAAATGCTCAGTCGTGATATCGCTAATTGAGGGGTAAGATGTCTGTGCTCCAGCATTGTTTACGAGAATATCTAAACCGTTTAAAGATTGCACTGCATCTGTCACCAGCTTTTGGCAAAAATGCTCGTCAGTGATGTCACCGGGAAGCGCAACCGCTTTGCGCCCTGATTGTTCAATAAATTGGATGACCTATTGAGCATCAGCTTCCTCGCTTTTAAGATAGGAGATCGCGACATCAGCACCTTCTCGCGCAAATGCAATCGCAACAGCGCGCCCAATCCTAGAATCAGATCCCGTGATCAATGCCTTGCGACCTGCAAGCTTTCCACATCCAATGTAGCTTTGCTCACCGTGATCCGGTTGGGGCTGCATCTTTTGAGCAAGTCCTGGTAAGGGCTGCGGTTGTTGGGGAAAGGGCGGAGCGGGATATTGCTGCCGGGGGTCTTGCATCTCTAATCGATGATCGTCTTTCATTGCTTGTTTTGGTAGTTTTTGCAATTCCAGACTTAAGTATCAAAGATCGAGGAGAACGATTCCTCACCCTTTCAGCAGAATAATGATGTTTTTACAGGCTTTGAACGCTCGTAAATTGTCAACGGCATTATAATTAGAATTGCTGTATAGTTTGAGGTATGCCAGACAATACTCTCAAGCGTTGCTTTATGATTGCTCTACCTGGTATCGCCATCCAAGACAAGATATACGAAAGTTCTAATTCTCTAGTGTATCGAGGTATAAGAAACGATGGGGTAGGGATCATCGTTAAAATGCTAAAGCTTGATTATCCCACTTTCCAAGAAGTGACTCGCTACAGACAGGAATATAAAATTACCTGTTCCCTCAATCTGGAAGGAGTAATCAAGGCATACAACCAGCAGGATTATCAACGCACTCTGGTGATTCTCTTAGAAGATTTTGGGGGAGAGTCCTTAGAGCAATGGATGCACAAGCGTCCAGATATTTTTTGCCCGATGCCTTTATCGACTTTTGTTGGTCTGGCGATCGCCCTCACCGACATTCTAGGCAGAATCCATGCTGCCAATGTCATTCATAAAGATATCAACCCTGGAAACATAGTTTTCAATCTGGATACTGGTGTTGTCAAAATTATTGACTTTGGAATTGCCACCCAATTTAACCGCACGAATCCGACTTTCAAAAGTCCTCATGTTTTAGAAGGGACACTCGCATACCTATCTCCAGAGCAAACCGGGCGAATGAACCGTTTACTCGATTACCGCACCGATTTTTACTCGCTTGGTGTGACATTTTACGAACTGCTCACTGGACAACTACCATTTTCCACCACAGATGTGCTGGAGCTAGTCCATTGTCATATTGCTAAACATCCTATTCCGCCTAAAGAAATAAATACAACTATTCCCAAGCCAGTTTCAGATATAATTCTCAAACTGATGGCGAAAAATGCTGAAAATCGCTATCAAAGTGCCTGGGGCATCAAAGCAGATTTAGAAATCTGTGCTGAACAATTAGCAGAAATCGGTCAAATCTCTAGCATTCAACTTGGGCTTCAAGACGCTTCGGGTCAGTTTCAAATTCCCCAAAAATTGTATGGACGGGACAAGGAAGTTGCAATGTTACTGGCGGCGTTTGACCGCATAGCCTGTCCAGAGTCAAATCCCGTTGCTGCTTTAGCAAACAATTCACAAACAACTTCACAAACCCAACAAGCAGACAACCCAAAATTCCAAGTTGAGATGATGTTGGTATCTGGCTATGCAGGCATTGGTAAATCTGCGTTAGTGCAAGAAATCTATAAACCAATTACCCAAAAGTCCGGTTATTTCACCTCGGGTAAATTCGATCAATTTCAGCGCAATATTCCCTACAGCGCGATCGCAGATGCTCTGCAAAAATTGTTACAACAACTGCTGGGTGAACCAGAAGAACAATTGCAGCAATGGCGATCGCGTCTACTAAAAGCCTTGGGCAACAACGGACAGCTCATCGTTGATGTAATTCCTGAAGTAGAACTGATTATCGGCAAGCAGTCACCCGTTCCAGAGGTGGGAGCCACGGAAGCTCAAAATCGCTTTAATCGCATCTTTGGGCAGTTCATCCGAGTATTCTGCTCAACAGAGCATCCACTCGTGATCTTTTTTGATGACTTACAGTGGGCAGATTCAGCCACACTCAGATTAATTGAGCTAATCATGCTTGACGAGCAGACCCAATCCCTGTTTCTGATTGGAGCATATCGCGATCATGAAGTGACTTCATCCCATCCATTGACAGTCCTGTTGGAGCGATTGCGAAAACAAGGATCAGTGCTTCAAGAAATCAATCTAGCACCCTTAACACTAGAGCCATTAAGCCAGTTGCTCGCCCAAACGCTGCATCAAAACACTGACACTGTGCATTCCTTAGCTGAATTGGTGTTGTGTAAAACGAAGGGGAATCCTTTTTTTGTCAACGAATTTTTGCGAATGCTGCATCGCGAAAATCTATTGACCTTTGATGCGACACGCTTAAGCTGGCAATGGAACATGGGACAGATCCAAGCCCAGAATATAACTGATAATGTGGTGGAGTTACTACTGCTCAAGTTGCAGAAACTACCAGAGGGTACTCAGCAAATACTCCGCTTCGCTGCTTGTGTCGGGGCAGAATTTGATTTAGAGACGTTGGCGCTCGTTTGTAAGCAATCCCCTCAAGCGATTTCTCTAGATTTGCTGGCAGCGATTCAAGCGGAATTGATTCAGCCTCTTTCTGAATTAGATGAGAATTTGTTAGTTCAAGAGTATAAATTCTTGCACGATCGTGTGCAGCAAGCTGCCTATGCCTTGATGGATGAGTCGCAAAAGCAAATTGTTCATCTTCAAATTGGTCGTACTCTGCTTGAAAAGACATTGCCAGAGCGCCAACCAGACCGATTATTTGAAATTGTCGATCATTTAAATCATGGAATTGAGCTTGTTACATCTCGACCCGAACGAGATGAGATCGCTAAATTGAACTTGATGGCAGGGCAGAAAGCAAAAGGGGCGATCGCCTACGGTACGGCTCAAAACTATCTAGCTACAGGAAGAGCATGGCTAACCGCTTCTAGTTGGCAAACAAGCTATGACCTGACCTTAGAATTATATCAAGAAACAACAGAAGTCGCGTACCTGTGTGGTGATTTTGAACAGGTGGAATACTGGGGTGCGATCGTTCTACAAGAAGCTAAAACGATTCTTGATAGCGTGAAAACCTACGAAGTCAAAATTCAAACTGATACTGCACAAAACCAACCCCTAAAAGCAATTAATACGGCATTTCAAGTTTTGCAACAATTGGAAATCAATTTCCCCAAAACGCTTAGTCAATCAGATATTCATCTTGAACTAGAGAAAATCACCAATCTCTTCTATGAGAAAGAAGTTGAGAGCTTGATCCGTTTACCAGAGATGACTGAACCGGACAAGCTAGCGGCGATGAAAATTCTATCAAGCATTACGATCGCTGCCTATATTGCGGTTCCTAATTTAATGCCTCTGCTTGTGACTAAACAAGTAAGCTTATCAATTCAGTACGGTAATGCTGTTGTATCTCCCTTTGCCTATGCCACCTTTGGGTTAGTTCTTTGTGGAATGATCGGAAACATCGAGGCTGGCTACCAATTTGGACAGCTTGCTCTACGGCTATTGTCACAGCCTCGTACCCACACACTCAGAGCTAGAACATTGCTGTCCGTCAATAACTTCATCATCCATCGGAAAGAACATGCTAGAGAATTATTGAAGCCATTACTGGAAGGCTACCAAATTGGGCTAGAAACTGGAGATTTAGAATCTGCTGCCTACTGCGCTTATACCCACTGTTTTCAATCCTACGCCAATGGAAAAGAACTCGCAGAAGTTGAACGCGATATGGAGATCTATGGCGAAGCAATTCATCAAATCAAACAGGAAACGGCACTAACTTGGAATCAAATCTTTCGACAGGTTGTCATAAACTTAATGGGACGCTCGACTAGCCCAACTCAACTCATCGGCGAATTCTACAACGAGGAAAATGAACTGCCAAAATATGAAGCAGCAAATGATGGAAGTACTATCTTTACTGTACATTTCAACAAACTTTGCCTATGCTACCTCTTTTCTCAATATGCTCAAGCCGTTAAAAATGCAGCCCTAGCAGAAACTCATTTGATCCGACTAACAGGTGCCTTCCTTCAGCCTTTGTACTATTTCTATGATTCTCTGGCAAGACTCGCAACCTATCTTGATAGCAGTACTCAAGTGCAGGAAGAAATTCTCAAAAAAGTTGCAGTTAGTCAGGACAACATGAAGCAATGGGCACATTATGCACCCATGAATTATTTGCACAAATATCATTTAGTTGAAGCAGAAAAAGCACGAGTCTTAGGTCAGTTGCTTGAGGCAGAGGACTTCTACGAGCAAGCGATTCAAGAGGCTAGAGAAAACGCATATATTCAAGAAGAAGCGTTAGCCTATGAATTGGCTGCCAAGTTCTATCTAGGGCGAGGTCGAGAAAAGATTGCTCAACTCTACATGAAAGAAGCTCATTATTGCTACGAACGCTGGGGCGCAACCGCAAAAGTCAAGGATTTGGAAACGCGCTATCCCCAGTTCTTTGCCCAGTCGTCGGGTGCGAACGCTCCTTTAATCCTCACCACAACTGGAACCACCTCTAATACCTCGCAGGTTGCTTTCGATTTAGCAACAGTGATGAAAGCAGCTCAGGCAATTTCAAGCGAGATTGAACTGGAGCAGTTGCTCAGTGCGTTAATACAGATCCTGATCGAGAATGCTGGGGCCCAAACCGGATGTTTGCTTTTAGAGAACGCAGGCGAATGGAGAATCGACGCTGCTTGTGAGCTGGTTGAAGGTGAAAGTGGCCGCACAACCCAAGTACTGCAATCGACTCCAATCACGAATCGCTTACCTGAATCAATCATTCAATATGTGATCCGAACACATGAAACTGTCCTTTTAAATGACGCAATGCGTGAAGGTCATTTCATCCATGATCCCTATATTCAGAATAATCAAACTCAATCGCTTCTCTGTTTGCCTCTGCTGAATCAGAGCAAGCTTGTTGGCGTGTTGTATCTAGAAAATCAATTAGCGGGTGGAGCCTTTACACCCGATCGAACCCAAGTTCTGAATCTACTCTCTACGCAGGCAGCGATCGCGATCGAAAATGCTAAACTCTACTCAAAGCTCCGCGCCAGCGAAAATCAGATGGCTCAATTTCTCGAAGCGATTCCCGTAGGCATTGGCATTATTGACGCGATGGGTTGCCCTTACTATGTCAATCAGCGGGGCATTGAGCTGATGGGTAAAGGCGTTGATCCTGCCGCCACACCCGATCAACTTTCAGAGGTTTATCAATTTTATGTAACGGGAACCGATCAAATTTATCCGAGTGAGAGACTGCCAATTATCCGAGCGTTGAGCGGCGAATGCACCAGGATTGACGACGTAGAGATTCACCAAAACAACGCAATTATTCCCGTTGAAGGATGGGGCACTCCAGTTTTTGACGAACAGGGTAAGGTGGCTTATGCGATCGTCGCCTTTCAAGACATTACTGAGCGTAAGCAATCAGAGAAACTGCTAGCCGACTACAACCAAACGTTAGAACAACAAGTCACTGAGCGAACGTTGCTGCTTTCACAAGAGATTGAACAGCGTCAGCAAGTTGAAAACGCCCTGCGCCAAAGTGAAGAGCAACGTAGGCTGACAATGAATTTCGCCTACATCGGCAGTTGGAATTGGAACATCTTAGACAATACAGTGCATTGGGATGATAACAACACTCGATTGCTGGGGGTAGAGCCTGGTGAAGTTGAGGTTAGCTATCGGGCGTGGGGGGATCGGGTTCATCCAGAAGATGTCGATCGAGTTGAGCAAGCGCTTACAACCGCTCTGGCAACTCATACTGATTATGAAGGTGAATATCGAATAATTTACCCAGATGGTAGTATTCACTGGCTCGTTAGTCGAGGTCGAGGGATCTATAACGAAGCCGGACAGCCTTTGCGAATGCTGGGTGTAACTTTCGACATTAGCGAACAGCGAAACGCTGCACTGCAAGAACGCAAACGTGCCGAAGCAGCCTCCATTTTAGAGGAACGCAACCGCATGGCGCGAGAAATTCACGATACATTGGCTCAAGCCTTTACAGGGATTCTGGTTCACATGGGAGCCGTCTCTCGATTAATCGCAACCAACCCAGATGCCGTGCAGACGCATATCGATACGGTTCGGGATCTGGCTCGTAGTGGGCTAACAGAGGCTCGACGATCGGTTGCGGCACTGCGTCCCCAATTACTAGAAGATGGCGACCTGTGGACGGCACTGGATCGATTTATATCCACCATGTCATCCTTAACCGAAACCCACCTGATTTACGACATTATTGGCACACCCTATGTGCTACCGCCCGAAACTGAGAATCATCTCCTGAGAATTGGGCAGGAAGCCTTTACAAATGCAATCAAGTACGCTCATGCAAGCGAAATTCGAGTTGAGTTGGTTTATGAGCCAACCTTATGCTTTTTACGAATAAAAGACAATGGACAGGGGTTTGAAGTCACCACTACCACGCTCAGACAAGGATTTGGCCTACTGGGAATAACTGAACGAGCGGAACACATTGGGGCACAGATCTCAATTGAAAGCCAACTGGGGCAGGGAACAGAAGTGCTGGTCACGGTGAACCGGGAGGCAGCAGTATGAGCCAGTCCGCAACCATTCGCGTTTTACTTGTTGATGATCATGCGATCGTCCGCCAGGGACTCGCCGCCATGATTGAGAATGAGCCAGATATGACCGTTTTGGGACAAGCAGGCGATGGGCAGGAGGCGATTGCCTGTTATCGACAGCTACAGCCCGATATCACCTTAATGGACTTACGTATGCCCCACATGAGCGGTGTAGATGCGACCATTGCCATCTGCGCTGAATTTACCCATGCCCGGATCATTGTGCTAACCACTTACGATGGTGATGAAGATATTTATCGTGCATTACGCGCTGGCGCTAAAGGCTATCTACTTAAGGATGCTGAACCCGAAGCGCTCCTCAATGCCATCCATATAGTTCATAGCGGGCAACAATATATCCCTTCCGAAGTTGCTGCCAAGCTGGTGCAACGCATGAACAACCCAGAGTTGAGCGCTCGCGAGCGGGAAGTCATTCACCTCATGGTCGATGGTTTAAGCAATCATGACATTGGTGTGGCTTTGAATATTACTGAAAGTACGGTCAAATTTCACGTCAATCGCATTTTGAGCAAATTGGGCGTGAGCGATCGCACTCAGGCGGTAGTTACAGCATTGAAACGAGGGCTTGCTAAGTTGTGACTGAACTTAAGTTCGGTTGCTGATTAGCCGCAGAGATAGATAATGCCCATCCTTTCGTTTCTTCCAAGACTCAACGCTGGGTTGGCGACAAAGTAGTATCAACTTTGTAAGCTAGAGCTATCGAAATGAAAAAGCGAAATTCCAATATTTTGGGAAGAACAAAGGTTCAAGAGTAAAGATAAAAACAAATTGCTTTTCATCCTTTTTCTCTTTTCTCTTTGATCAGGATGTATTGGAAGGTTCAACGATTGTAGGAGGAATCATAAATAGTCATGGCAGTCACTTATGTCATGAGAAACTCTTTTGTCAAAATGTCCGATGAACCAAGATAGCTATTCTAACCAACTCCTTGTTTTACCTTCCCAGCGTGACCACTACCAGGGAACGCTCAATGCCCCAGTTGTACTTGTAGAATATGGAAACTACGAATGTTCTCAATGCAGAGAACTGTATCGATTAATTCAGGTCATTCAACAGCATTTCACTTCTGTTTTTCCTGAGGAGAATCGGATTTGTGTAGTATTTCGTCATTTCATTGAGAATACACTCCATCCCCACGCGCAAAAGGTAGCGGAAGCCGTAGAGGCCGCTGCCGCACAGGGTCAGTTTTGGCAAATGCACGACCTACTGTTTACGCATCAACACGCCCTGGGAAACGGCTTTCTTGTGGAGTATGCCGATAGTTTAGGACTTGATATTTCTCAGTTCCTGAAAGATATATCGACACAAGCTCACATTGGTCGCATCAATCAAAATATCGAGAGTGGATATCAAAGTGGAGTAACAGCTACCCCAGCACTGTTTATTAATGGAATTCGCTATAGCGATCGCTGGACTGTGGAACAAATAATGGCAGCTATTGTTGCTGTCATTCATTAAATTGTTAGCGACTCGGCAAATTAACTCCCAATTATTTTCAGCCTGTTACCACTGCTCGATGATTTCAACATGAACACAAATACAAACACATTCAACATGAACACAAATACAATTACCAACATACGAATTGATTCCACCGAACTACTCGGCAAAAAAGTCTTGGTAACAGGCGGGACAAAAGGCATAGGTGAAGCGATCGCTTCACGACTGAGGCAAGCCGGTGCAACGGTCATAACTACCGCTCGTTCAATTCCTGAAAACCTTCAATCGCCTGACCTGTTCATAGGGACTGACCTCAGCACGCCCGATGGAGCAAACAAACTTGTGCAGGAAGTACTCGCTCGTTTTGGCAGTGTAGACATCCTAATTAACAATGTCGGCGGTTCTTCTGCACCAAGCGGTGGCGCGCTTGCCCTGACAGATGGGGATTGGCAGCAGGCAATTAATGACAATTTATTCGCTGCCGTCCGTTTGGATCGGGCGTTTCTGCCCCGGATGCTTGAACATAAGTCAGGTCTCATCATCCATATCTCGTCGATCCAGAGTCGGCTCCCGCTTTACGACGCGACATTAGCGTATGCGGCGGCAAAAGCGGCGCTGGCAACCTACAGCAAAGGGCTGTCAAACGAAGTTGCGCCCCAGGGAGTGCGTGTCAACACCGTCGCGCCCGGCTTCATCGAAACGAAGGCGGCTGAGAGACTCATCGAGAGATTAGCTCAACAGTCCGGCACAGACCTTGATGCTCAACGCCAAGGGCTGATGGACTCACTCGGAGGAATCCCGATGGGACGACCGGGTCGCCCCGAAGAGGTCGCGGAGCTTGTCGCTTTTCTGGTGTCCGACCGCGCCTCTTACATCACAGGCGCTGAATATGTCATTGACGGAGGAACAATCCCGACCGTCTAATGCCCAAGCAAGAACAAATCAACATTACGAAATTTGGAAGTACTTCTCTAATGGTGAACGAACACTACGACTTCATCGTCTGCGGCGCAGGCCCTGCGGGTTCAGTAATAGCGGCAAGGCTCGCCGAAGACAAACAAGTTAATGTTCTGCTAATCGAAGCAGGTGGAACGGATGAAGTGCCAGAGGTGATGACTCCAGCACAATGGCCGCTGAATCTTGGATCAGAACGTGACTGGGCATTTGTTGCACAGCCCAACGCGCATCTAAACGGACGCTCAATCCCACTGAATATGGGCAAGGTACTGGGGGGCGGCTCAAGTATCAACGTCATGGTGTGGGCACGAGGACACAAGAATGATTGGAACTACTTCGCTGAGGCTTCTGGTGATCCAGCGTGGGGGTATGAATCCGTCCTGGAGATCTATCGCCGGATCGAAAACTGGCAGGGCGCGAGTGACCCTGTGCGTCGGGGAACAGGCGGTCCCGTTTATGTAGAATCCTCAGCGAATCCCCAGCCCATTGCACAGGCTATGGTTGAGGCTGCAAACAGCATGGGTATTCCGCGCTTCGAGAGTCCCAACGGCGAAATGATGGAAGGGCGCGGAGGCGCTGCTATCAACGATCTCATTATCCGAAACGGACGTCGCTCTTCCATCTTTCGATCGTATGTTTATCCTCTCCTGAATCAGCCGAACTTATCAGTCTTGACGCACACGATGGTTAGCAACTTGATCTTCGATGGCAGGTCTGTCATCGGAGTTGAGGTGATCCAGGATGGCAGGCGCAATCAGTACTACGCTTCGGAGGAAGTCATCCTCTCTCTCGGTGCAATCAATACGCCGAAGGTTCTCCTCCAATCCGGAATCGGGCCGGAAGAGGAACTTCGCAGGCACGGAATACCCGTTGTTCAGCACCTGCCTGGGGTGGGTCAGAATCATCAAGACCACGTTTCGTTTGGCTGCATCTTTGAATACCGTGAGCCTCAGATGATTGGCAATGGCGGCTCGGAAGCCACTCTGTACTGGACGAGTGATCCCAACCTCAAGCAGCCCGATATGTTTCACTGCCAGGTTGAGTTTCCGGTGCCCAGCGCAGATACGGCTCACCTTGGGGTTCCAGCGCACGGTTGGACGATGTTTGCGGGTCTGGCACACCCTAAAAGCCGAGGCACAGTGAGGCTTTCCGGCCCTGACGTAAACGATCCGGTGCTAATCGATGCAAACACTCTGTCACACCCCGATGACCTGAAAGCCGCATTCACCAACATCGAACTTTGCCGTGACCTCGGCAATAGTAGCATCTTCGAGAAGCTAGTGAAACGTGAAGCGCTGCCAGGCAAACTAGGTCGAAGCGAAATGGAAAATTTCGCCCGCAACGCAGCGGTTACATACTGGCATCAGTCCTGTACTGCCAAAATGGGGCAAGATTCCATGTCTGTAGTCGATGGCAAGCTGAAGGTCTATGGCATCAATAAGCTACGCGTGGCGGATGCTTCCATCATGCCTGAGATCACAAGTGGAAATACGATGGCCCCCTGCGTCGTCATCGGCGAACGAGCAGCAGACATCCTCAAAAAGGCGCACCGGATGATGCCCTGCCAAGCGGTGGAAGTGGCTGGCTGAGCCGCCCACTGTAAAGAGATGAAAAGGTTTAGCGATCGCTTACCCTTGTGATGACCCGAAGGACAAAATGGATAAAGTCGAGCTTAGAAAATAGGGAGAAACTTTCCCCAAACAGAGAAGCCGAAATACTCTTCATTATTGCTTGACCGCACGAAGGGCATGTTTTTTGAACACAATCGAGTACTTCAAACGATGTTGCCTCTGGTTTTAGACTTTTTCAAGCCAAGTTTCTGCATCATTATTTCGCTACAAGGTCAAGATTACAGGATTTCCACTCTTCTCTAGTAAGTTTTGCCACGCTAGATTATTTTGATTTTATTCATGAAAACATCTATGGTTTGTGTTCAGAAATAAACGAGTTAATTGTAGTCACTACTTCCTGACTGCCATCTCGAGCAAATTTCTGTTGATGAAATTTAAACGGTCGGCGGTTCGCAAATAACAGGCGGATATTTTGGTAATTTCTTCGTCGATTTTTAGAATCGCCACCATAAATTCCAAATTTTTCAGAAAGTATTCCTAGATGCCCTACAATCTGAGTATCGGCTGCAATCAGTTGAGTGAAGAGGGATAATTGCAAACGAAATCTTCCCAGCTTGATCATGCTGACTGTATTAGCATTGGCATCTATTTCTAAGGTGTTGTATCCTTGATTGAAAATTATTATCAGACCTAAGATAAACAGCAATAACCCAGGAGGTAGAAGTAAAAACATAATAAATTTACTCATATTTGCAGATGCATATATATCCATCTCCCATGTTTTATCATCACTATTTAATCGTCCTAACCCTTGATTAATGGATTTAATATTTTCAATATTATTAGATGTTGATTCTAGGACAACCCAAGGTTGTGAACTAGTAAGGACAATATTTTCTTGGTTCACACTCTGTGAGGATATCGCCTTTTTGACATCTGTAATTTTAATTATCTTTGCATTTATGATACCAGGAACTAGATAATTACAGGTCGTAGTTTGCTGCTGTCGCCAGCAGGTAAGCGTTCGAGGTAAATTGGCTTCCCAAATCATAACTCCCAAGAGTGAATTGATGAAAATAATGACCCCAAAATAGTGTATAAAAAATAGCCAAAAAGCTAATCCTGCATCTTGATGAATGAGCAAAGTATAGGAACTAGGCTTACAAATTCTCAACTTTCCAAAAACATTCATGATAGTAATAAAGATGAAAATGATAAGAAACCTACGATACTGAAAATATATTTTGGAAAATATACAAATTGTGGGATAGTCTGAATTTAGTCATCAATTAAACTATAATTGTCCCTGAATAATTTGGGACAATTCAGTCCGACTGCGATTAATACTGTTAATCCTGCCCCAAGAAAGAATGCTTGTTTCGGGATAGAGACAGCAAGACTGGAGTTACGGCTCGCAGACATCACAGGTGCAGTACTCAGTTGCCTGTAAATCCAATAGGCAACGGCAGTCTCCACAATTCTAGACAGATACCACATCGAAAACCCACTAGGTTCGAGGCGAAATTCCAGCGTCAAGAGTGCGATTGGGGTTGAAAAAGACCGCATCAAGATGGAGCCAAGCCCACTAGCAATGCCGAATGCAGCGATCCATCTGACGATATTAGCAGTACGCAGGCTACCCCTGATGAGATAAACACCTGCCACCACAATTAAGATACCAGGGGATGAATAACTCTGATCTGATGAATTGCTCCAATCCGTGGATACACGATAAACCATATACATCAGATCGAGTATTCCAATCACGCTCAACACAATACCAACCTGCTTTAAAATAGCGCGATAATGGTGCATTTTCTGTAACTTTCAATTACTGCTTGAGGCTAATAGATATAGTCTCAAGCAGACTAAATAATTGCTCAACGGTAAGTTAATTCGACCCTGGGATATTTGCTGGTTCGACACCCTGAGGTTGCATTTTTTTGAAGTTTCCTGGTTTAGGCTTACAGCGTTCGTGTGGTTTAGTTTCTAAGCTAGCTGGATCGATATTTTCTGGGCCGACAATCAGCGTTTTATAATTAGCAGCTTTCTCTACCAAGATTTCGCCACAGCTATTGACTGATTTATCTTGGCGTGATCCTGATTTCCCTTGAGCATTAATGTATCTTATTTGGTATCGCTTGGTAGGAGTTAATCCTGTGACTACGACTTCACCTTTACTAGTTTTGTAAGCTTCGGCGGCATTAGCGATCGCACCATGAGTTAGCATGAGTATTGCGGCAATAGACATCGTAGCAATTGAAAATTTAGTTGACATATATATCCTCCAAAATAAAGATAAGTTTTGTACGATCTAAGCGGTTAAAAACTGCTGTCTTGATACAAAGTTCTAAGATATTCAGTCTGCCTAGGCGGACGGGAGCAACATTAGCCACGACTTCCAGTCGTTGGCACTCCAGTTTAAAGAGTTTTCAATTTTTGAGTTTTCCAGGTTTGCCAGAGCCACCGACACTTGAGCATTCGACAATCTTCTGGCTGGAAGACTGATAAGCAGAATCCCAGCCCACAGTCACGGAAGTTGGACAATTGCTATAGCTTTTGTTAACTAGATCGATAGTACCTAAGGGAGTATTAGCCTGAATTCTGACAGATCTAATTCCTTTAGAACTGGAAATATTACAACTAACACTATTTGGAACAGTACAGTTAACAGTGGGTTCTGCTTTGGCAATAGAAGCGATCGCACCATGAGTTAACACGAGCATTGTGGTGATGGACGCTGCAATCATTGAAAATTTAGTTGACATATCTGTACTCCATGTTTGAGATAATTTTTTAATTGAGGTTATGTTGTTCAGGGTGTTAAGCCTTACATCAGAGTTAATGGGATAGCTTTTTTCGATTTATGCACTTCTTCTCTTGAAACAGATATTTTTATAACCAATAAAATTAATGAAATGCTTATGCTGACCAAGTTCTAGTTAGTATATTTTTAGTCAACAATGCTTTACAAGTTCACAAGTTTGTAATTAACCCTCTTCTAAGAAACATTTCTGTTTCTTTACATCCATTAGGAATGCGATCGCATTCCTCGGACGCTTTTATCATGGCGACACATGAGATTTTCCACCTCTGTGGTATAAAACCAGACTATTCACTCATGGAGTGGGATTACAGTACCGTGTTGTCATTTTGATGAGGGCTGACCACCTACCAAGACAGTTTGATGATACTCTTGAAGCAGAAGAATTTTCTTTGATATACGTTAGTACTACCCGCTTAGAAGATTTTCCGGCTATTAGCGCCTCCTATACTTCAACATTTATCAAGAAAATCGATTTTGCTCCCAACGCGTATTGATAGTAAATGTGTGTAGGCGCAGCCCGCCGCAGGCATCGCACTCTCGCTCTTCATAGCGTGAGCGCGTTTATGTGTAGCATTGATGTGATGTATTTAAACTGAACGAATCGCACCACGTATCTCAACCTGACCCCAACTATACAAAGATTGAACTTATTCAGGAGAAAAAACAATGACCATTTCAATGTATCAAGCTTCAGTACCAGTGTGTATTCGCGCGTTGAATAACCTTGTAGGTATTCTTGAAAAAGGTGCTACCTATGCAGAAACTAAAAAAATAGACCCTTCTGTGTTGATCAATAGTCGTCTATCCCCAGATATGTTTCCATTATCAAAACAAGTACAAATTGCCTCTGACATAGCAAACAGAGGTGCCGCACGATTAGCAGGGATAGAAGCACCCAAGTTTGAGGACAATGAAACTACATTTCCTCAACTTATTGACCGCATTCAGAAAACTATCTCTCATTTAAATACATTTAAACCTGAGCAAATTGATGGTTCCGAGGAGAACACAATTACCTTACAGATGCGTGATAACACTCTATCTTTTCAAGGAATGCCATTTCTCCTATATTTTGTTTTACCAAACCTTTATTTCCATGTCACAACAGCGTATGACATTCTCCGACACTGCGGTGTAGAAGTTGGCAAAAAAGACTTCCTCGGTCAGCCTTAACGCTTTTTATACAAATGGCACTTAAATATCAAGCGGTTTGCTTCTAATAGTTTCTCACCTGAGCGCCTCAAAGTGCGTAGCTTGCCGCCTCACTTTGTGATGTGTCCTTATTATCCCCAAAGAAAAAATCTCATCTGTCTGCATCTGGTTAGAAGCAGTGTAACTTTAATTGAGAAGATGAGTATAACTATCTGCCATTGGGAGCAGAGTTATTCAACCAGAATATGCGCTTTTTGCCACTGAAGTTGTTGAAAAACTTTGACACGCGACCTCGAGTGCTGATTTCGTTGGCAATTTCTTTGCTAGTTTCAGCACTACTTCCACATCAGCTACATTTACCTACCCGAATCCTCTGTGCCTGGAATTTCGGTAGTGGCTGTTTCTTAGCCTTGACTTTATCGAAAATGGTGCGAGCAACCCCAGAAAAGATGCGTCGTTATGCCCAGCATGAGTACGAAGGTCGTTTAGGGATTTTCATCATTACTATTGCTGCCGCCTGTGCTAGTGTCTTAGCTATTGGATTTTTGCTCAATGATAAAAAAGGAATCTCCCCTACTCTACTAGCGCTACATGTAATACTTTCGGTACTCACAATTGTCGGATCTTGGTTATTAGTGCATACGCTATTTGCACTGCAATATGCATATAGTTATTATCACAGTACTAGCGATCATCTAGGTGGGCATGAAGCTGGAGGATTAGATTTTCCTGATGACCGTGACCCAGATTACTGGGACTTTTTATATTTTTCTTTTGTGATTGGTATGACTAGCCAAGTTTCAGATGTTCAAACAACATCACGTTATATGAGACGCTTGGCTTTGATACATGGAGTATTATCTTTCTTTTTCAACACTAGTATTCTGGCTATGAGTATCAATATCATTGCCGCGCTGATTTAAGACGAAGCAGTTAGTCATAGGTAATTAGGAAATGTGAGTTGGCTATCAAGTTAGCACCAGATATTTAATAGTACTTAGACAAAATTGCTTCAGTGAGCATTAAAGGTCAGCCAGTTCTAGTAACATCAAAAGCGATCGCCTACTGTGTCTTTTTATTGATTCGTAAGCTTCAGGTGATAACCTGATGCAGTCAGCATAGTAACTGTTGCAATAGCTCCACCATGAATAACACCAAAGTTCACCTAAAGAGCGATCGCCTCTATTCTCATGAGGCCCTTGTTACCGTTTTATAATGAAAGGATGCAAAAGCTTACCATCACCCGACCTGACGATTGGCATCTGCATCTGCGCGACGGTGCAGCACTGAAAGCGGTTCTGCCCTACACAGTGTGTCCCTCAGAAAATCTGGTTTCTTAGAAGCAAGCGCACTGGCGGCGCTGCCACCCGCTATGAATGAAAGAAACTATTTTGAGGCGACTAATCAACGGGTACATTGATAATTATCCTGACAGTTAAAACCGAACCCACAATAGTGTGTTGAGCCTGATTAGAAGCATGGTTCTGGGGCTTTATGGCTATGACATTGGTGAAGGAAAAGTTTCCTATCCCGTTTGAAAGATTATCTATAAATCCATCCCCAGGTCAGGACTTATCCTTATCCATAATAAGCATATCAGAGTTGCAGCTATGAAATTGCCACCAAATCAAGGTCATAACCAGCCTGTACTTACGGAAAAAGTATCATCAACGTTAGAAGAAATTAACCAAAATGCAGCAGGAATAGACCTTGGTGGTGGAGAGCATTGGGTTTGTGTACCCGCAGATAGAACTGACAAAAATGTTCGCCGATTCGGATGTTTTACCCCTGATTTAATTGCAATGGCCGATTGGTTAATAGAATGCCGTGTAGATACAGTAGCAATGGAAGCCACAGGAGTTTATTGGATTCCAGTGTTTCAAATCTTAGAAGCCAAGGGTTTTGAGGTCAAATTAGTCAATGCTCATCACGTAAAAACAGTACCTGGTCGCAAAACAGATGTGTTAGACTGCCAGTGGTTACAAAAGTTACATACTTATGGACTACTGTCTGGTTCTTTCCGCCCACAAGACCAAGTTTGTGTGCTACGCAGTTATATCCGTCAGCGAGACAGCTTAATCAAGAGTGCTAGTACCCATGTACAACGGATGCACAAAGCACTTATCCAGATGAATTTACATCTTCACAAAGTCATCAGTGATGTCACGGGTTTGACCGGAATGAAGATTATTAAAGCTATCGTTGCTGGCGAACAAGACCCACAAGTTTTAGCCACACTCAAAGATCCACGCATCAAAAGCAGCACAGCAGATATTGCGTCAGCATTAACTGGTGATTATCGTCGTGAACATTTATTTGTCCTTCAGCAAGAATTAACCTTGTATGAGGTTTACCAACAACAGATTAGTGCTATTGACGCTGAAATTGAAAAATGTTTAGCATCTTTTCAACCTCAGACTTTAGATAAACCGCCAACAACGCCAAGAAAACGTCGGACAAAACCGACTGCAAATCACCCAAATTTTGACTTGCATAAGTATCTTTATCGGATGGCAGGAGTAGACTTTACACTGATTAATGGTCTTGATGCTTTAACTGTTCAGACCATTTTATCTGAAGTGGGATTAGACCCAAAACGCTTTCCCACAGTTAAACACTTCACATCTTGGTTGGGTTTATGTCCTGGTCAAAAAGTGACTGGTGGTAAGGTCAAAAGCTCTAAAACTCGTACTGTTGTCAATCGTGCTGCCAATGCTTTCCGCATGGCTGCTTTTTCTCTGACTCACAGTCGTTCTGCGTTGGGTGGGTTTTATCGCCGGTTACGTTCTCGCTTGGGCGCACCCAAAGCCATTACTGCTACTGCTCACAAACTGGCTCGTTTATTTTACCGGATGTGGATCACTGCTGGGCAATATTCTGATCCTGGTATGGATTACTATGAGCAAAAATATCAGGAACTGATTCTCAAACACCTTCAGCAAAAAGCTCAGGCTTTTGGTTTGGAACTTATCCCTATTTCTGACTCAACGCAATGTGTTTCTTGAAAGAGGGTTAATTCAAGATAATTTATCTAAAAATGCCCTAATTTCCCAAACTATCCATTTTTTTTCAGATGTGCTTAATAATGAAGCAAAGCGATATTTTCGGAGTGTTTGATTAAATACCGAAACCGTAATTGGCTGCATCGGTTTGGCAATAATATCCTTAATGTCTAATACATACTCATGACAATTTTGAAAAGACCAAACTAATAACCACCGCTTTAAGTAAAATCCATTTTGGTTAATTTTAATTCTAGTTTTTGAGATGGGACTGAGTACATAATCGGCAATCCTTGGCAAAAGCAAGAATAAATATATATAGAAGAAAAGGCAGATAAAAAGAAATCCAAATAAATTAAAAACAGAGAAAACACAGAAAACTATCTACCAAAATAATTGGATAACTAATCATAAAATCACTGAAAATAATGTTGAAGAAATTGTCAAAGCTGGGCGCAGCAGATGGAAAATTGAGAATGAAGGCAATAACGTTCTTAAAAATCATGGTTATAATTTAGAGCATAACTTTGGTCATGGTCAAAATCATTTGTGTGAGTTCTTATTGTCTTTAAATTTGTTAGCTTTTTTGTTTCATACTGTTTTAGATTTAGTTAATTACACCTATCAAAAGATTCGTGAGTTATTAGTAACTCGAACTTCTTTTTTTAATGATAGTCGTACCCTATTAAAATTTTTATGGTTTAAAGATTGGTCGGATTTTTTCTCATTCATTCTGAAGGAATACGTTCCATTTAAAAAAGTAAATTCTAGTTAAAAATGTCAATATATCGAAAGAGGAGGAGAAAGTTATTTATTAAATAAAAATACAAATTGTGTTAGAATTTCAGCTAGATTTATGAGTTGAAATTAATTTTTCATGGACAGATTTTTTAAAACCTGTCTATCTCCAGCGTCGGATGATAATTATCTGTCAAAAAATGATGCTTCGACACAAGTTCTCTATTTAAATAAGAGAATTTTATCTGATTTTTTTTTCAAAATGAGAATTGCTGCTATTGCTTTCAGTATTTAAGTTTAATCACTACCCTCCTAGATAAAACAACTTATTCTACTTTAGAAATCGTTGGGCTTTACGGTAAACGTTGGGATGTTGAACTAGATTTAAGGCATCTCAAAACTACTTTGGGCATGGATATTTTGCGATGTAAAACCCCTTCAATGGTACGCAAAGAAATTTATGCTTATTTGCTCGTTTATAATCTACTTCGTAGTTTGATGTGGTCGGCAGGTACTACTTACAGCACTCCTCCGTTACGCAAGGCTATTGCAGGGCACGCGCCATCATTTAAACAACTTTATTCCCCAATTGTTAGCCGCTTTTTCTAAAAAATGTCTCCGAATTTATCGGACTTTACTTAAAGTTATTGTTCATAAAGCAGTTCCCTATCGCCCAGGTCGAAGCGAACTTAGAGTGCGTAAACGCCGCCCGAAAGCTTACCCCTTAATGACGAAACCCCGGCACGAATTACGCAAGAAACTGCAAACTGCTTAAACCGCAAGTGTTTCGGCTTTTCTTAGTGCCATTCAGCTGTGTCCTAAGTGAATTACTCAATCTCCAGCCCCAATCCCCCCTGGGACTGATACAATCTCTATACCCAGCTGGTCTTGATATCTATCCAGGGGTAATAAGGAATCGCTGATGAGTACTAAACAGCTAGAGCAGGTAAAGCAATTACAAGCTACCCTCACCAAGATGGAAGTAACGCTAAATGCGATCGCTGATGCTGTAGTCTGGGTAGGGAAAGACCAATGTATTCAATGGTGCAATTCTCAGTTTCAGTCTTTGGTTAACCAATTTGATGGTGCTGTCTGCGGTTTGCAGTTAATTGACTTATTACCTTTAGCCCAAGCAGGACGAGCAGTTGCAGCACAATTCTATCCTGATGTGCGGATATTAAATGGAGAATACGCCACCACAATTTATCAATTACTACAAAATGACCGTACCTTAATCTTAGAAATCTCTGGTAACTGTACGATATTACCTGATGAAAAATTTGCTGTACTGGTAATTAGAGATATTACTAAGGCTCAACAAACTCAAGAATCTTTGCAAGAAGTTGAGGAGCAATTACAAACATTAATTAATGCTACACCCGATATTATTTGCTTAAAAGATAGTGAGGGTAAATGGCTACTTTCTAACCAAGCTAACCTAGAATTTTTAGAACTCCAAGGTGTTAATTACAAAGGCAAAGCTGACGCAGAATTAGCACAATTTAGTAATTTTTATCATGATACATTGACCAATTGCTATCAAACTGATGAGCAAGCTTGGCAATTGGGATTTGTGCATCGAGTAGAAGAAATTGTTTCGCGTCCTGATGGTACAGTGAGCAGTTTAGATATGATTAAAGTGCCTGTATTTCACCAGGATGGTAGACGCAAGGCGCTAGTAGTTTTAGGGCGTGATATGAGCGAACGCCAACAAACTCAAGCAGCTCTAGAAAATTCTCTATCTTTATTAAGCGCTATCTTAGAATCGATTCAAGATGGCATTTTAACAGTAAATAGTTTCGGAGATATCACTAGTTATAATCAAAAGTTCTTAGAAATGTGGTCAATTCCTCCAGAACTTTTGACAGAACCAAATCATCCTACCCGATTGGCTTATTTAGCAAATCAACTCATAGATCCAGAGGGATTTTTACAGCGAGTTAGAGAATTATATGCCCACCCAGAATTAGATACATACGATTTATTAGAATTGCGCGATGGCAGAGTATTTGAGCGATATTCTTGTCCGCAACGCATCAAAGACCAAATTATTGGTAGAGTTTGGAGTTTTCGCGATGTCACCGAACGCCATAAGGCGGAAGTAGCACTGCGACAAAGCGAACTGCAATACCGGAGTGTGTTTGAAGCGATTAATGATGGATTATTTATTACAGATATAGAAACAGAAACAATTGCTGAAGTTAACCCAGCGGCTTGCCAGATGCATGGTTATACTTACGAAGAATTTATCACTCTGCATCCATCAACCTACATTCACCCAGGCTCGCATCCGGTGTTTCATGAGTTTATTGAAACCACAAAAGCCGGAGGACAATTTTATGGACAAGCCGTTGATGTGTGCAAAGATGGCAGCTTAATTAATGTGGAAGTGAAAGGCACGACTTGCATTTACAATGGCAAGCGGCACATTTTAGCAATTGTACGCGATATTAGTGACCGCAAACGCACTGAAAAAGCGTTACGCCAAAGCGAAGTTCAGTATCGTGATTTGGTGCAAACAGCCAATTGTATTATTCTCCGTTGGGATGCTAACGGTAATGTTATCTATTTAAATGACTACGGTCAAAAACTGTTTGGCTTTGATTTAAACGAAATTACAGGACGCAATGTTGTCGGTACAATAGTGCCTGAAACTGAAACCTCTGGGCGCGATTTACAGTGGTTAATGGTTGATATTTGCCAGCACCCAGAAAATTATCTCTTCAACGAAAATGAGAACTTGTGCAAAAATGGCGATCGCGTCTGGATTGTTTGGGCAAATAAACCGATACTAGATGAGCAAGGAAATTTAATTGAGATTCTCTCAGTCGGTACCGATGCTACAGAACGCAAACGCGCCCAAGCAGCTTTGCAAGCAAGTGAGTTAAAGTTCCGTACTATTGTTGAGAATGCCAATGATTTAATTTTTACCATCTCTCCAGAGGGAATTTTTACTTACCACTCGCCGAATGTAACTCCCATTATGGGCTACAGCCTGCCCGAAATCGAGGGACATTCTATAGTCGAGTTTACTTACCCTGAAGATTTAGCAATTAGCGCCGCAGGTATACAAAAAGCTATAGCCGGAGAAAAGCAGACAGGTATTGAGGTGCGATTAAGACACAAAAACAATAGCTGGCGATGGTTTAGCTTTAACACTTCCACTATTCACACCCCCAGTGGTGAAATTGCGATCGCAGGTGTCGGGCGTGACATCACAGAACGCAAAGAAGCCGGAGAAGCCTTGCGTCGCAGTGAATTGAAATACCGCAATATCTTTGAAAATTCCCAAGTCGGGATTTTCCGCACCCGTCAACAAGATGGATTGATTGTGGATGCTAATCAACGCGGTGCGGATATATTAGGTTTCGCCTTATCTACTGATTTGATTGGCAGATATTTCACAACAGAATTGTATGTCAATGCAGACGATCGCACGCGGATGTTAGCTGAGTTAGCCGAGTCCGGCGAAGTTCGCAATTTTGAAATCGCCTTACGCCGCCTCGATGGTTCTATTGTTTGGGTATTATTATCAGTGCGCCTCAACGCCGAAGAATCCTGTTTAGATTCCGTCTTTACCGATATTAGCGATCTCTACGAGGAGCTTCGCTTACGCAAACAAGCAGAAGAGGCTTTGAGAGTTGCTAAAGAAGCCGCCGAAACTGCAAACCGTGCCAAAAGTGCTTTCTTGGCGAATATGAGTCATGAACTGCGTACCCCTCTCAATGCCATTTTAGGTTATTCGCAGTTGATGGAGCGAGATACTAGTCTCAACTCAAAGCAACTGGAATCTTTAGCTACTATCAACCGTAGTGGAGAACACTTACTTAATTTAATTAATGACGTACTGGAAATGTCCAAAATTGAAGCTGGACAAATGGTATTTCATCCAGAAGACTTTGATTTATATCTGTTGCTGCAAACACTGCAAGAAATGTTCCAAGTACGGACACAAGCAAAGCGATTATTCCTCAAATTTGAAATCGCCGCCAATCTTCCCCGTTATATCCAAACAGATGAAGGCAAACTGCGCCAAGTTCTGATTAACCTTTTAGGTAACGCTGTTAAATTTACTCAAACAGGTGGGGTAACCTTACGCGCGAAGTTGGGGAAGGGAGATGAGGGAGAATTAAAAAATACCGATTACCAATTACCAATTACCAATTACCAATTACCCCTAACCTTTGAAGTAGAAGATACTGGGCGGGGAATTGCACCAGAAGAAATACATAACCTCTTTCAGCCGTTTGTGCAGACAACTAGCGGTATTCAAACTAAGGAAGGTACTGGATTAGGGCTGACTATCAGCAGACAATTTGTCCGGTTAATGGGCGGCGATATTCGCCTAAATAGTACTCTGGGGCAGGGATCTACTTTTAGCTTTGATATTCAAGTCACTTTAGCGGAACCATTAGCAGTTAAACCCCAGTTACATAAAGGACGCGTACTCAAGCTAGATGCAGATCAACCAACTTACCGTATTCTGGTAGTTGATGACCGTCAAGAAAACTGCAACTTAATTGTGCAACTTCTTGGTAGTGTGGGTTTTGAAATTGAGGCGGCTCGTAATGGACAAGATGCGATCGCACTTTGGGAAAGTTGGCAACCCCATTTAATTTTCATGGATATGCGAATGCCTGTAATGAACGGCTACGACGCAACAAAAGAAATTAGAGCCAGAGAGCAAAATACAGTTACAAATCATCGCACAGTGATTATTGCCCTAACTGCTAGTGCTTTTGAAGAACAACAAGCAAGTATTTTAGCCGCAGGTTGCGACGACTTAGTTCGCAAACCATTCCGCGAGCATGTAATTTTTGAAAAGATAGCTGAATATTTGCAAGTGCGCTACATTTGCTCAGAAGATTGTAACGAAAATGGTATAAATAATAAGCAAGAAAATGTAGAATCTACTATTTTGGATCTACACTCTGCTATCAAGTTTATGCCTAGCGAATGGATAGCAGAACTTCATCAAGCAGCCATTGCTGTTGATGGCGATCGCATTTTGCAATTAATTGAGCAAATCCCCCAAAATCATGCTGAATTAGCAGAGAACTTAACAAGTTTAGTCCGGAGTTTTGGCTTCGATGAAATTTTAGAACTGACCGAATAAAAATAAAATCAGAAGATTCAGCGATTCAACAGGTAGGGGCACGGCACCGATCAAATATCGGTTTTATCGAAAGTTTATGGATGCCGTGCCCAGATGACTAAATGTTTGGTGATATTTTCAAATCAATGGGCACGGCACCGATTAAATATCGAGTTTACCGAAAGTTTATGGATGTTCCCTACATCCAGTTTTGACGATATTTCCTAAATCAATGGGCACGGCACCGATTAAATATCGAGTTTACCGAAAGTTTATGGATGTTCCCTACATCCAGGTTTTACGATATTTCCTAAATAATAAACTTCTCCTCTGCATAGCAAGGGGAGAAGTTTTAAGTTCAGTATAATGCTTAAAATTTAATCAATTAACAACTCAGTCAATGTTGTTTACATGACTTACACTTTAGCTAAGGCAAGTTCTGCTGTAAACATTTTTTTGGTTTCTGGGTGAGTTGTAAATTGTAAGTATTGAGTAGCCATTTCTGGTGTTAGCAGTTCAATCATGAGTCTGTTTTCTACCCAGAACTCAATCACATCAAAAAAGGTTTCACGGGTACAACGTACAGTGCGCCAACCTTCACGAGTACCAATTTTTTCAATTTCTTCTTGGCTAGCAGGTACAGAAATAGCTGCATGAATATCTACATATTTAGGAGAAGTAGCATTTTGGACAAATTCGCATTGTTGATCGCCTTCACCTGGTTCTAATTGGGTACCTGAAGGATAAAGTTCAATGGCTGTACCATGTTCATCGAAAGGTATAACCATATAGCTACCTGGATGAGGAGGGAAGGGAACAGCTTCCGCTTTTAAAATTTCTGCGAATACTTGAGCAACGTGGTGAGGGTTGTTAACAGCAAAGGAAATATGGTGAATCATAGAGTAACCTCAGTTCGATATTTTTATAGATTAGGAAACAATCGGGGAGAACTAGGGGAGAAAAATTTCACTTTGACTGAGCTATTGAGGTCTTCCATAATGGGCCTGACCTTGACCATCGGAAGTCTCAAGCAAGAGGACATCTTGTCCATACTCGTTTTTATCGATTGACCACTTGTAGGTTTCAGGCTTGGCTGTATTTTTTCCGGTGTAAGTGCGTCCAGAGTGACAAATTTGTCCCTTGGATGAACTTTCTGTAGGTTGGAAGGTGAGTTGTTGATCGTTGACGCTCATTTTACCTTTCTCTTCGATGAAGAGGTTAGACGCGCAGTTGTAGGTGCTGATTTGAATTAACCTGCTTCTTTGGTAGTTACCATTAGCTGCGACTATAAAGCGATCGCTTGAACCGTTGGGTGCTGCTGACTGTCCTGTAATTTGGTCTTGGTACTGGATAGAGGAAATTCGACCGTAAAGCCACTCACCTTGAATTTCAGCAGGTATCGCACCGTCATTTTTACCAGCTTGACTAGCACTAGGGTAGACAAACAGGCTAGTACTGAGGGTTAAACCCAAAGCCGCAAGAAGACGTGCAGTTTTTGGGATTGAAGATAATTTTTGGCTGGTCATATAATTTTTACCTTTTAGTTGTTGTTTTGAGAATAAAAAATAATCGGGTAGAAGTAGGGGAGAAAAGATTATTTTGTCTAAAAAAATTGCCAGCAGTTGTACTAACTGATGGCAAACGAGATTGAGCATTATTGAGTTTAAGGTGCAAATTTAAGCAATAAATTTAAGATTGTACTTATCCAAAATTGGCTGCACCTTTTCCATGTCTAGTGTCAAGCTATTTGCTACTTCACCCATTTCTTCATAAAAAGTTTTGGCATTACCAGGTGCAATAAAAACTAAAAATTTAGCAAAAGCTGAACGAATCTTGAAAGCGTGGGCAGTATTGGCAGGAATATTCACAAAATATCCTGGTGTTGCTGCCACGCTTTGTTTACCAACTTGTAATTCTACTTCTCCTTCTAGAATGTAGAATGCTTCTTCCCAAGGATGAGTGTGTAAAGGTGGGCCGTTATTTTCTGTGTCTGTGAATTCATAAATTGTCCAAGCCCCATTAGTGGTTTCTCCGGTTGCTTTGGTGGTAAAATATCCGCCTAGAACAGAGAATTTATTACCTTCTCCTGGTGCTATAACGGTTGGTTGGTGCATAAGTAAATTTGACATATCAGCTAATCCTAGCTCTTTAATTAATTTGATATTTCTTAGATTAGAAATGAATCGGGGAGAACTAGGGGAGAAAATTAAGATACGAAGAAGTTATTCGTAAAAGATTATTAAGCTATTGAATTGACGATAAAATTTCTATTCATAATTAAGAGCCTGATTCTGGCTCAGAGTTAATATTGCGATGCTCAACCAGCTATTCAATTCTCCGAAAGCCGATATATTGGTAATAGATGATACACCGGAAAATCTGAATCTTTTATCTGCCATGCTGACCGAACAAGGGTATAAAGTTCGCAGCGTGACTAAAGGTTCTACAGGTTTGCGGGGAGCGAATGCAGTTCCCCCCGACTTGATTCTGCTGGATGTTAATATGCCGGAGATGAATGGTTATGAGGTTTGCCAACAATTAAAGGCAAGCGATCGCACTCGTGATATTCCAGTAATTTTTATCAGCGCTTTGGGTGATGTGCTGGATAAGGTGAAGGCGTTTGCAGTTGGCGGGGTAGATTACATCACCAAGCCTTTTCAACTAGAAGAAGTGTTAGCCAGAATTGAAAATCATTTAACGATTCGCAACCTGCAAAAGCAACTCCAAGCGCAAAATCTGCAGTTGCAGCAGGAAATACACGATCGCACCAAAGCTGAGGAGAAGTTTGCCAAAGTCTTTCGTTCTAGTCCCAACCCAATTGCGATCGCTACAATTTCGGAAGCGCGGTTTCTCGATATTAATCCCAGCTTCCTGAAGATGAGTGGCTACAGTGTAGATGAGGTAATTGGGCATACAGTCGCAGAAATTGATTTAGGTAAAAATACAGTAGCGATCGCTCAAACTATTCAACGTTTACCCGAAAGTGGTTCGCTGTATAATCTGGAATTTGAATTTTCTACCAAATCTGCCGAACTCAAGACAATCTTACTATCTATAGAATTAATCGACTTGGCGGGAGTACCCTGTGCTTTATTAATTGCCAATGACATCACCGAACGCAAACGCCTAGAAAACGAGTTTATCTCTTTAGTTAGTCATGAGTTGCGGACACCTTTAACTTCCACAATGGGAGCATTAGATTTATTGGGTTCAGGACAACTGGGAACTTTAACCGCACAGGGACAAAAAGTTTTGAGCATTGCTACCAATAACACCGAACGTCTCATCCGCTTGGTGAACGATATTCTCGATTTAGAACGGATGAAATCGGGCAAAATCTTCATGCGTAAAGCCAAGTGCAATGCTGCTGAACTGCTGATTACAGCCACAGAAGCCATGCAAGCAATGGCAGATAAACTTCAAGTCAAACTAATTGTCAATCCTTTAGCGGTGGAACTTTGGGCAGATGCGGATCGCCTGTTGCAAACCTTCACAAACTTACTCAGCAACGCCATTAAGTTTTCCGAACCTGGGGATACTGTGTGGATTGGTGCCACACTTTCAGAAAATCAAAGTATTGAGCCTCAAGCCGATGCACCTAGTTACCTTTTGATTACATTCCGAGATGAAGGACGAGGAATCCCTGAAGATAAATTACAACTTATCTTTGAGCGCTTTCAACAGGTAGATGCATCCGACTCCCGCAACAAAGGCGGAACAGGTTTAGGACTAGCTATTTGTCGGAATATTGTGCAGCAACATAACGGTAAAATTTGGGTTCAGAGCGTTTTAGGGGAAGGTAGCACCTTTTATGTACTTTTACCTTTAGCTAACTCCAATTAGCATCTACTTACTGCTCTAATCTCCCCCATTTCTCCCCGATTGCATTTTAGAATAGCTCTAGAGTAATCAAGCTAGTCAGCATCACATATCATGCAAGGATGGCACCATGAGCAGAAATATCTTGATTGTTGATGACGAAGAAGACGTACAGGCGATCGCAAAATTGGGTTTAGAATTGGGTGCTGGTTGGAATGTGTTGACAGCTTGTTGTGGACAGGAAGCATTGAATATTGCTGCCAAATCACCAGTTGATGTCATCCTTTTAGATATGATGATGCCGGATATGGATGGGCGTACTACTCTGCAAAAATTAAAGGCTAATCCTGCTACTAAGGAAATTCCGGTGATTTTACTAACTGCCAAAGTCCAGGAATCAGATCAAGATTGCTTTACTGGGTTAGATGTAGCTGCTATCTTTGCCAAGCCTTTCCGCCCCTTAAAATTAGCAGGGCAAATCAGTGAAGCATTAGGTTGGGCTTATAGTGAAATAGATAGTTAAATAGGTCGGCAAAATTAAAGATAACTAGCTGAGGCTGTCATTTGTCATTTGTCATTGGTCATTGGTCATTCTTACAAAGTTCTGATCGGAGGAAACCTCCGCTCAGACTTTGCGCTTTGTCATTGGTAAGGATTTCAAGAAACAGTAATGAAGAACAGTAGGATGCGTTATTAACGCATCCCCCAAGGCTTTTGGTGCTAGAAGATAAGGTATCGCCATAGAGTTTTTAAAGGAATTCATAATTACGAATTGCTATTTACTCATCTGATTCTCATTTCTCCCCTACTTCTCCCCGATCGCTCTGTAATTTAAAAAACATAAGCAGCATGGGAGATAAATCAAGTGCAAATTATACAAAATCTTAAAAAAGAGCTAAAAAAGCTGATATTCGCCTATCGCTTCATGCGAATTGTCCAGCTACCTTACGGTTCCTTTGGCGCAGGTGGCAATTTATCTGATGCAGCAATTGATCCTAAAAGTCTCAATCAAATTGTCCAGTTTCTCTCGCGCACGGAAAGGGGAAGAATAGCTCTAGCTGAAAAAAAGCCCCTCGGTAAAATTGATTTACAGCAACTCCATCAATTACCTACAAATACCTTGGGCTATATTTACGCCGATCATCTGCTGAGAAACGGCTTAACTCCGCCGCCAGTGCGGGAACATACGTCAGATACCTATAGATATTTGTTCAATTATGTGATGGAAACGCATGACATTTGGCACGTAGTTACTGGTAGCAATACAGACAAAGCTGGTGAAATTCAAGTAGAGACATTTTCTTTAACTCAGTTTTATCCGGCGCGGTTTTGGGTGGTGTTACTGGCGAAAAATTTCCTCAAAACAGCAATTGAAGATATGGATTTGTGCAGTCAGCACATGGAGGCTTTTGTGCGCGGTTGGATTATGGGACAACAAGCACAACCTTTGTTTGGTGTTCCTTGGAATACTTTATGGGAAAAGCCTTTAGATGAAATCCGCGCTGAATTAAATATTCGTCCTTATTTAGGTTCAGAATTAGAAGCTGCTATTAAGTGGCGTGGTGAGGAAATTACGGCTAAATCTGAATTGGTAGGGGTTAAATGAGACATAGACCAATCGATGCGAGTGTGACTACTTTAGTGGATCTGTTGGAGTATAGAGCTAGCCATCAGCCAGAGCAAACAGCTTATACTTTCCTTGCAGATGGAATTACCGCCGATAGCAGTTTCACCTATGGGGAATTACATCAAAAAGCCCAGGCGATCGCAGCATATTTACAAAGTCAAAAAGCTTACCAAGAGAGGGTTTTATTACTTTATCCACCAGGATTAGATTTTGCGGCGGCTTTCTTTGGTTGTTTGTATGCAGGTGCAGTTGCGGTTCCTGCTTATCCTCCGCGCCCCAATCAATCTATTGCGCGACTCCAAGCGATCGCAGCGAATGCTCAAGCTAAGATTGCACTCACCACTCAAGCAGTTTTAGCCCTGGTTCAGCCACAGTTACAAGAGTTTGTTGATTTGCGATCGCTACAATGGCAAGCTACCGATAATCTCAATCAAAACTGGGCGCATGATTGGCGACGAGTGGAAGTTAGTAGTGATAGTCTCGCCTTTTTACAGTACACTTCCGGCTCTACCTCCACACCAAAAGGTGTGATGATCAGTCACGCTAATTTACTGCACAATTCCTCGTTAATTTATCAATCATTCCAGCATTCTTCAGAAAGTCGGGGTGTAATTTGGTTACCTGCTTACCATGACATGGGCTTGATAGGCGGTATCTTACAACCACTTTACGGTGGTTTCCCTGTCTTCCTGATGTCGCCAATGATATTCTTACAAAAGCCTTTTTACTGGTTGCAAGCGATTTCGCGTTACCGAGCAACTACCAGTGGTAGCCCTAATTTTGCTTATGATTTATGTGTGCGGAAAATTACCCCAGAACAACGCGCCACTCTCGATTTGAGCAGTTGGGAAGTGGCTTTTAATGGTGCGGAACCTGTACGCGCCGAAACAATGGAGCAGTTTGCTACTCTATTTGCACCTTGTGGCTTCCGTCGCGAAGCGTTTTATCCTTGCTATGGGATGGCAGAAACTACGTTAATCATTGCTGGGGGAGATAAAGCAGCTTTACCAACTGTGGAAACGGTAGAGGAAAACGCTTTAAAACAGCATCAAGTAATTCCTAGCGATAATCATCTTGATAGCCAAAATATTGTTAGTTGTGGTCAAACTTTAGCAAATCTGCAAGTTGTTATTGTTAATCCAGAAAATTTAACTCCATGTTCACCCAATGAAGTCGGGGAAATTTGGGTATCTGGCGCTAGTGTGGCGCAAGGATATTGGCATAATCCCCAAGCAACAAAAGAATATTTTCAAGCATACTTAGCAGATAGCCAACAAGGGCCATTTTTACGCACAGGAGACTTAGGCTTTTTACATCAAGGCGAACTCTTCGTTACAGGCCGACTCAAAGATTTAATCATTATTCGGGGACGCAATTATTACCCCCAGGATATCGAATTAACGGTGGCTCAAGCGCATCCATCCCTAAAACTTGGCGCTGGTGCAGCTTTTACCATTGAGCGCGAAAATGGAGCGCGGCTAGTAATTGTGCAAGAAGTTGAGCGCCAATACCTACGCCATCTCAACGTTGCAGAAGTGGTGGGGAAAATTCGGGAAGCGGTGTTACAACAGCATGAGTTACAGATTCATACTGTAGCGTTGATTAAAACCGCAACGCTACCGAAAACTTCTAGCGGTAAAGTCCAGCGCTATGCTTGCCGAGAGCAGTTTTTAGCTCAAAAATTAGAGATTTTGCCAAATTTAGCGCCAGTTACAAGCGTAAATCATTTGTTATCTGCATAATCCCATCAGTCGCGTGTATTGCAATACGCTTCGGATAACACAAATCGAATGACGTTTAAATCCTGTAGAGACGCGATTCATCGCGTCTCCACTCCACAGATTTATCCCTGGATTAGTATCAGTTGAGAATATGGAAAGCAGTATTAGCGTTGAATCCGCGTTCTTAAAAAAGAGAACCATGAGCAACAGCTACATTAAGTTGTTGCAAAAGCGGCATTTTTTATTGTGTGACATTTTGCCTTTTGTTGGGTTTATTGTAGCGATCGCCTGTTTATGGGGCAAGCCCATCAGTGTAGTTGATATCACCGTTTTTCTCGGGATGTGGTTTCTCACCTCTGTCGGAATTACCGTTGGCTATCACCGCTACTTCACTCACCGCGCTTTTCAAGCACATCCAATTATCCGGAGTCTGCTAGTAATTCTCGGTTCTACTGGTGCGGAAGGCCCTGTGCTTTCTTGGGTAGCCAACCACAGACACCACCATCGTTATAGTGATGAAATTGGCGATACTCATTCACCGCATTTACACGGTATAGGCTGGAGAAATCAACTTTATGGATTTTGGCACGCTCATCTGTGGTGGAAAGTTGAGTATGATTATCCCAACCCCCTGTACTATGCACCAGAACTGCTGCGAGATAAGACAATTTACAAGCTTAACCAACTGTATTTTGTTTGGGTAATTTTGGGGCTAGTTTTCCCAGCGATTGTCGCGTTTAGTATTACAAGAACTTGGATTGGTGCTTGGCATGGTTTTTTGTGGGGTGGAGTCATTCGCCTATATTTAGGACAGCAAACGACTTGGTGCATTAACTCTATCTGTCATCTTTTCGGTACTCGGAGTTTTGATACCAAAGATAAAAGCACAAATAATTTGTGGCTAGCTTTACCTACCTTTGGTGAATCTTGGCACAACAACCATCACGCTTTTCAAAATTCAGCTAAGTTTGGCTTGCAATGGTGGCAAATTGATATTGGCTATTGGGTAATTGTGGCATTGCAATATCTAGGTTTAGCGTGGGATGTGAATCAACCGACACTGGAAATGATGCAATCAAAAAAAGTGCGATCGCTATAAATAATTAGTGTAATTCAAGCATGAATCTATATAAACCTGTGGAGCAGAATTTAATTATGAATAGCGTCGATCAAAAACAGCAAATACATACAGATCAATACTATATTCAAACCATCCGTCCTTTTATCCCAAAAGCAGCTTTTCAAAAAAAGCCACGTTCTCTCTGGTATTTTCTCATTCAGTTTTCGGTATTTATATCAGCAATTGCTATAACACGCCACTCCAATAATATTTGGATATTTTTGCTTGCCAGTTTATTATCAGGAAATTGCTTGCCAGGTCTAGTTTTTTTTGCTCATGATTTGAGTCATGGCTCAGTTATGGCAAAATCTTGGCAGAGACATTTTCTAGAAGTGTTGATTTGGGGAATAAATTTTATCCCTTTAACAATGTGGATACATATTCATCATCGAACACATCATCCTAATGCAGCAACATTTAAAGACCCTGATCGGCGATGGTTAACGTCAGAAAAAAATTTAATTAAATGGATTTATACTTGGATTTTTTATCCCCAAAAAAACAAATTCATACTTAGGTTCATTAATCCTTTCGCCTATATTCACTTTGTATTTTACATCTTGCGTAATTTCATAGCTGTTTTTATCTCACCAAAAAGCAAGCTTTATATAGTTCCTTATCAAGTACCATATACTCTCAAAGAGAAATTCTCAATTATTATTGAAACAGGCATTATCATTTTAATCCAGACTATAATTTTTGCAGCTGTTCAATGTAACTGGTTAAAGTATTTATTTGTCAGCATATTACCTATATTGATTGCTTCAGTGATTGAAGTCATTTATGTAGCGACGAATCATTTTCTCAATCCTGTGAAAGCGCAAAATAATTCTGTGCAAGGTACTACATCTGTAATAGTACCTCCCTTGTTCAATCTAATTCATAACAATTTCTCTTATCACACCGAACATCATCTATTTCCAACAATGCACCCTTCTTACTATCCATTAGTCAGCGATTTGCTGAAAAGGCACTTCCCACAAGACTATAACCAATTAACAATTACAGAAGCTTGGCGGTGTTTATGGAATTCTCAGGCTTTTGATTAAGGATGTCATAGCAGTTTGAAAAAATAAGGCGATAAAAATATGGGGTAGAGGCGCGTATCTGTGCGTTCCTACCCCATATTTTTGTGTTGTAACCATTATTTGAATTGATATAAAGTTTACGCCTGGTATCTTCTCCCCTACTTCTCCCCGATTTATCCCTAATCTATAAAGTATCAAAACAATTCGACTGATACTTAAGAAGGTTTTCACGATGGAAGTCACCAGCACTATCACCAATAATTCATTAGAATCGCAACAAAATACTCTGAGTGCAGAGATAATTCAAGAATCGATAGTTGCTTACATTGCCGAACTTTTAGAAGTTGAGCCACAACAGGTAAATGTCAAAGCTTCTTTTACTCAATATGGTTTAGATTCGCTGTCCGTAGTCAGTTTGATTTCCCATTTAGAAAGTTTAACAGGACAGGATTTATCACCCACTTTATTATATGACTTGCCTAGCATCGAAGTTTTATCGCAACGTTTAGCATCAGGCACAACAAAACTTGAGGTTGCTATCTAGGTTTTAAGCCAAATTATCAATTAATTACTCACAAACATAAACATCATGACTACTCTAAATACTGCAACTCCTGGAGCTTCACATCAAGCGATTCAACATCATTACGATGTTGGCAATGATTTTTATCAACTTTGGCTGGATAGTACTATGACTTATTCTTGTGCTATTTGGGAAGAAGGGGAAACAGAGTCAGCACTAGAATTAGCTCAAATTAGAAAAGTAGATTTTCATATCAATCAAGCTAAAGCTAAAAATGCCAAGCGAGTTTTAGATATAGGTTGTGGTTGGGGTACGGTACTGCAACGTTTAGTAGAGGTACATGGAGTTGAGCAAGCTGTAGGATTAACATTAAGTGAAGCTCAAAAAGATTGGATTTCTGCTAAGAAGCATCCGCAAATTGAAGTTAATCTCGAAAGTTGGTTAAATTACTCACCCGCAAAACCTTTTGATGCCATTATTTCTATTGGCGCTTTTGAACATTTTGTGAAACCAGAATTATCGAGTAATGAAAAAATTGATGTTTATCGTACTTTTTTTACTCGCTGTCATGAATGGTTAAAGCCTGGGGGTTCGATGTCGATTCAAACCATCGCCTATGGTAAAAGAAAACCAGAGGAAGTACAAAAAAATTTAGGTGCTCAGTTTGCCAATCAAGAAATATTTCCTGAATCTGATTCCCCACGACTCACAGAAATTACCGCCGCCGCAGAGGGGATTTTTGAAGTAATTTCAGTTCGTAATGATCGCATGGATTATGTCCGCACTCTTCAAGCGTGGTTAACTAACTTCAGAAGCAAGCGTACAGAAATCATCAATTTGGTTGGCAAAACTGTATTTGAGCGCTACGAACGTTATCTGTATCTGGCACTTTTAGGCTTTTTGACTGGTGATTTATTACTTTTACGGTTAACTTTTCGCCGGATTGATTAAAAGTTAACAGGCTTTCACCCATCAAAGCAAATAGTATATTCAAGAAAATGAGAAATAATCTAGTAGGTACTTGGAAACTGGTTAGCTGTGAAACTAGAACAGCAAATGGTCAAATTTTTTATCCTTTGGGTGAAAACCCCAGTGGGTACATCATTTATACAGATAATGGCTATGTTTCTGTAGCGATGATGAGAGCGAATCGCCTTCAATTTCAAGCTGGGGATATTGCTGCGGGTACTGTGGAAGAAAAGGTGGCGGCGGCTGATAGTTATGTTTCCTATTGTGGTACTTATGAAATCCAAGAAAATCAAGTTGTGCATCATGTGGAAGTAAGTTTCTTCCCGAACTGGGTAGGAGCAAATCAAGTCAGGTATGTGCAATTAAATGGTGAGTTATTGACTTTGAGCACGCCTCCTATACTTGTTAATGGTGTTGAGATTGTTGGTAGCTTAATTTGGCAGCGTGTAGCTAACATAAAGCCAGAAAAAGAATTAGTTACTTCTCATGTCACAGTACATTGAAGTTGGCGAACATCGATTAATGGCGCTAGGCGAAAATCAGAATCAACCAGGGATACCAATTATTTTTCTACATGGCATAACGCTATCCGCTAACTTTTGGATACCGAATTTACCTGCCATAGTTAAAGAAAATATACCTTGGTATTCTCTGAGTTTACCTGGTCATTATCCAGACTACTATCAACCTGAATTATTAACAGCAGATATGCTAGCTGATATCTTAATGAATGCAATTCAAAAGTTGGTAGGTAAGCAGCCAGTGGCTTTAGTAGGATACTCCACAGGTGGGTTTGCAGCTTTAAATCTTGCGGCTCATTTTCCTAGCCAAATTAAAGGTGTTTTCTGTATTTCTGGCTTTTCTCAAGGACAATGGCATGGTTTTTTGGGATGGTTACAGCGGCAGGCGCAAAATGGTGTAATGGGTAAGTTACTTTGTAAAATGTTCTGCAAAGCGCTCAAGCTTAATCCATTTGTCTATAAGTTGGGGTGTAGTATAAACGTAGGCGATCGCAAAGCTTATTGGAATGCACCTACCCTAGAAACTACTGTTGATGCAGTCTATCCAGATGTCATCAAACACAATCTCAACAATATTGTTGACTTGTTTGAGTGGTTCGCAGACATGGATATTAGCCATCTGTTACCCAAGATTCAAGCACCTACGTTGATTTTAAGTGGCGATCGCGATCCAGTTATCCCCCTGGCGCAAGCAAAATTCATTGCTAGTCAAATTCCTGAGGCTGAATTAATTGTATTCGAGGGCATGGGGCATATGTTTTTTGCAGAGCGATCGCTAGCTTACCAAAATCTTTTAACAAGTTGGATAATAGAAAAAAAGCTATAAGTAGGTCAGCGAAATTAAAGATAACTGGCTGAGGCTGTCCTTTGTCATTGGTCATTGGTAAGGATTTCAAGCCTATTTACGTTTCTTAACATGGTTTGGTTTATTTCCACCGACTCACTTAAAATGCCGCTTTGATTATTACATTTATCTGCTAGGAATTTTTACAAACCGCAGAGAACACAGAGAGAAAAGATTAAGAATCAGAGATTTTGAGGAATTATGAATATAACTATTGAGCGCGTTTGTATTATTGGTGCTGGTTCATCTGGAATTGCTGCTGCTAAAGTCTTGCATGAGCGTGGTATTCCCTTTGACTGCTTTGAAAAAGGTTCTGGGATTGGCGGTAACTGGCGCTACATGAATGATAACGGGATGTCTTCAGCTTATAAGTCCTTGCATATCAATTCATCTAAGGGACAAATGGCTTACTCTGATTTTCCTATGCCGGAGGATTACCCGCAGTATGCCAATCATAGCCAAGTTCTGCAATATTTCGAGTCTTATGTTGACCATTTTGGGTTTCGAGACAAAATTACCTTCAAAACAGAAGTTTCTCGTGTCGCGCCAGTTGGCGATGGTACTTACGATGTGACTATCAAAAACGCCAACGGGGAACGAACACAGCGCTATGGTGCAGTAATTGTGGCTAATGGTCATCACTGGTACCCAAATATGCCTAAATTCCCGGGAGAATTTACTGGGAAGACAATGCACACCCATGACTATAAAACTCCAGCAGGCATGGATGACAAGAATGTTTTAGTTGTGGGTGTGGGTAATTCAGCTTGTGATATCGCTTGTGAAACTTCACGAGTAGCAAATCAAACTTACCTTTCAACTCGTCGCAGTGCCTATGTGTTACCGAAGTATATTTTAGGCAGAACCCTTGATAGTTATCTCACACCTTTATTTTTTGCCTTGCCATTACCATTGCGGCGATTATATGGTCAAATCCTGTTATACCTAGCTCGCGGGTCGCAATCTGCATACGGGTTTCCTAATCCCACCCATAAATTCTTGAGCGAACATCCGACAATCTCCTCAGAATTACTGAATTTTGTCGGCTATGGTAGGGTAAAAATCAAACCAAATATTAAAGAACTTGCAGGCGATCGCGTGCGGTTTGAAGATGGTACAGAACTGCCAATAGATATCATTATTTATGGTACAGGCTATAAAATTGCTTTTCCGTTTTTTGACAAAGGCTTCATTAATCCCGAAGACAATGAATTTCCTTTGTACAAGCGAGTTGTACACCCAGAACATCCCAATCTTTACTTTATTGGTTTGTTGCAGCCCATAGGTGCAATTATGCCTTTAGCTGAGTGGCAATCGAAGTGGATTGTGGAAGTGATAGCTGGAAATGTGAGTTTACCTAGCAAAGCAGCGATGTTACGGCATATAGAAAAAGAACGGCGACTGATGCAAAAACAGTATGTCAATTCCAAACGCCACACAATGCAAGTAGATTTTTGTCCTTACATCGATGAAATTAAAAAAGAAATCAAAAAAGGACGCAGACATAACAATTCAAAATTCAACATACCCTTCGGAAAGCGCAAAGCGCTACAAAATTCAAAATTAATAAATCCAGAATTTTCCTAGGATGTCCGAGATTTAATACCATTTTGAAAAAAGAATGCGACAGCTGGGTAGGGGCACGGCACCAGTAAGATATTTGCTATGCCAAAAGATTGCGGATGCCGTGCCCTTACAAAGAATTTATCTCTCGCAAACATTATTTGAATTGGTATAATCTATTACCAATGCGAAACTGGTATTAAAGTAAAGTCTGCCGGGCAGAAGATTCTGTCCGGCGAGTTTTACATGAAAGTCAAGCTGTTGATTCCTATACAAGTATCAATTTCACAGTGGTACAAAAGAACCAATACACATTATGATGATTGATACAGGTCTAGGTGCATATTCCCTTCTGCCTCCTACCTTACCATAACGATAATTTTTAACACCGAGTTACTTAATTGATTAATGAAAATCTTGCTGATTGAAGACGACGAGATTTTAGTAAGTGTCTTAGCGAATTCTTTAACCCAAAATAACTATGTTGTTGACATCGCGCCAGATGGATATGCAGGTTGGGAATATAGTCAAGCTTATAACTATGACTTGATATTAATAGATGTGGGATTGCCGAAACTGGATGGTATTAGTTTATGTCAACGCTTACGTTCTGCTGGCAATTCCACTCCGATTTTGTTAATTACCGCCAAAGATGCAACTAGCGATCGCATTCGTGGGCTTGATGCTGGTGCTGATGATTATCTCATCAAACCTTTAGATTTAGGAGAACTGCAAGCCAGGGTGAGGGCGCTGTTACGTCGGGGGGATACTCCTGTTTCTCTATTACTGGAAATTGGGGGATTACGTATCGATCCAAGTAGTTGCCAAGTAACATTTAACGATAAACTGCTGGATTTAACACCAAAAGAATATAGCTTGCTAGAGTTATTTATTCGCAATCCTTCCCGAGTTTTTAGCCGGGGAAATATTATCGAGCATCTCTGGACTTTTGACGACCCACCCCAAGAAGAAAGTGTTAAATCGCACATTAAGGGCTTGCGGCAAAAGTTGAAAGCAGTCGGCGCAGTCGATTGGATTGAAAATGTATATGGGTTGGGATATCGATTGCACCCTGCGGTCAAAGAAGCAGGGGAGCAGAGAAGAGAGGAGAAAGCAAAATTACCTGTCTCTAATATTCAACAGCAATTCAACCAAGCAATGAGTAAGTTGTGGCATCAATATGAAGGGTTGATGCAGCAACGGATGGCGGTACTGCAAGAAGCCGCAGCCGCACTGACTGGGGAGTTACCTCAAGAGTTACACAAATCCGCAGAAAAAGAAGCCCATAAGCTAGCTGGTGTCTTAGGAATGTTTGAGCTAGAAACGGGTACTCAGATAGCGCGGGAGATTGAGCAGATTTTGGGGAGAAATGCTAAATTATCTGCTGCTCAAAAAACGCAATTGCGATCGCAAATTCAAGAGTTGGGTAACTTAATCAACTTAATGGGGCAAAAGTCCCATCCCACTACGACTTTAATTGCTGAGGAAATTAGTCAGCGATTGCTATTAATTGACCCCAATCCGCAACTGAGTTCGCAGTTACAACAACTTGTTGGAAACTTAGGTATAGACTGGCAGCAAATTACCAAGTTAGAGGAGGCCAAAAACCTACTACAAACAACATCACCAGATTTAGTAGTGTTAAATGTCAGTGAACTGGGACATCGACAAGAAAGTTTGGCGCTGCTATCCGATTTAGCTACTCGGACTCCGCCTATACCCGTTTTGGTACTAGCTGCTGATGAGTTAGCAGAACGCGTAACTTTGGCGCAGTATGGCGCACGGGGTTTTCTGGCTCAACCTGTAACATCTGTTCAAATTTGGGATGTTGCATCTCAACTATTACAGCGCACTCACGATTTACGAGTGAATGTCTTGGTTGTCGATGACGATCCTGTAATTTTAGCCGCATTGCGTTCAATGTTGGAACCTTGGGGTATGCGGGTGACAGCATTAGACAAGCCGTTACGTTTTTGGGAAGTACTGCAATCTACCACACCAGATTTGTTGATTTTGGATGTGGAAATGCCCGATATCAGTGGCATAGAATTATGCCAAGCAGTTCGCACAGATCCGCAATGGCAGGAATTGCCGATTGTGTTTCTCACCGCACACCGCGACATCGAAACCGTGCAGCAAGTGTTTGCGGTTGGGGGAGATGACTATGTAATTAAACCAGTGGTAGGCGCAGAACTGTTAGCGCGCATTAATCATCGCTTAGAACGCAGTCGCTTACTCCAGTCGCTTTCCACTAAAGATCCTCTCACCGGATTAGCAAATCAGTTACAGTCTAGCCGCGACTTGCAGCAGTTAATTGCTCAAGCCCAGAAACATCAGCATTCCCTTTGCTTGGCGATATTGAGTGTAACTGATTTACGCCAAATCAATAGCAAGTATGGACATGAAACTGGTAACCAAGTATTGCAACGATGGAGTCGTCTATTTCAATCAGCATTTTGTAGTGGCGAAGTTCTCGGTTATTGGGGCAATGGAGAATTTGTAATCGGATTTTCTGGGTTAACAAAACTAGAAGTAAAAGACCGCTTGGGTAATATTTTAACTACTATCCGCCAGCAAATATTCACCGCCGCCAATGGCGATCGCTTTCAAGCAGTTTGCAATTGTGCTGTGGTTGAGTATCCTCAAGATGGACAAAACATTCAATCTTTATATCAAGTTGCAATTAGTCTTTAGGAAGGCTTCCAATTCTCTTGCCTTGGAATGACTTTTTCAGCAGACCCTAGCTTGAAAAAGCAGGGGGGCAGGGAGCAGGGAGCAAGGGGGATTAATGAATTTTTCATGTGTTCTGGTGTACCCAGTTCATGACGGCTACTTACCAGTTGGGTGAAGTCTGCTAAATCTTAGCAAAGGACAATCCCGAACTTAGGGGCAAAGACTGTCTTTTGGCTCATGACAGTGATGCCTTGCACTAGAGTATCCTCTGTATACTGGTAAATCGCTGGCTACCTACCCTAGCACAAGCACGGTTTCGGATGGCAGGGGGAGTTTAACAATAAATTCCCTCGACCCTAGCTAATTTTTTGTACCACCGTGTAGTGCAAAATGGCGTTCAGCGGGGCGTGCCCATATCGTATAGACGGCATAAGCGCTGATTGCAAATGCTGCCATAACACCAGACATAGCGATTGCGCTGTGTCCATCATAAAGAAAAGCCACTAACCCACTAGCTAGTGAGCCGCCTAGCATTTGCAGAAATCCGACTACTGCGGCTGCAACTCCGGCATTTTCTGGTACTGGCTGGATGGCACTATGCATCGCATTCGGTGAAACTATTCCGCGACAAAAGGTATTCAGCACTAGCAACGGCATCAGGGTAGCAACTTGCGCTGCACTACTCATTGACACAACCACAAGTGCTATCGTGGAAACGACACCAACAATTAAGCTAACACTCAATAATCGTGAAGGTGGCACACCTTGGATACTCAAGCGCCCATTCAGGAATGAACCGACCGTAATTCCGAAGGCGGTGGATGCAAATAGCCAACCGTAGACTGTGGTTGAGACACCGAAAACGTTGAGCATCACTAGTGGCGAGCCGGCAACGTAGGCAAACATACACCCAAAGTACAGTGCATTGACCAGGGCATAGCTAAGACAAATGGGATTGGTGAGAATTTTTCCGTAATTCTTGATTAGCCGACGTGGTTTAATTGCATTGACATCACGCTTGTCTAGAGACTCACTCAAGGAGAAAGCAACAGCCAGTACCAGCAGTAATCCTCCTACAGCCAGCACACCATAAATTCCTCGCCAACCGACAATTGCCAAAACCCACCCACCAATTGTCGGTGCAATCATTGGTGCTACACTCATCACCAAGTTGACGTAAGAAAGTTGCGCCCGTGCTTCTGACCCCTCGAATAAATCGCGGACAATTGCCAACGTCACCACCATACCAGCACCAGCACCAGCACCCTGAACTAAACGCCAAGCAATCAAAGTCTCAATTGATGGTGCCACAGCACAGATTGCACCAGCCAATGCAAAGATTCCACAGCCAGCTAGTAAAACGGGTCTGCGTCCATAACGATCTGAAAGCGGGCCAAAACCAAGCTGCGCGATCGCAAAACCAAGCATAAACAAACTAAGTGTTAATCCCACCGCCCCTGGTGAAGTGGAAAGCGCCGCACCAATCTGAGGAAATGCTGGTAGCCCCATATCGATTGACAAAGGCGGTAGTGCAGAAAGCGCCCCCAGCAGGATTGTAAAGCCCAGAGATTTGGGTTGAATTCGCATTTTGTCAGCTTTTTAGTTGTTCACAACTTTGAAGATTAATCCTTCTGCTAAGCTATAGCGTTTCTCAGTCTGGTGAAGTACGAAATTACCCCTCCCCAACCCTCCCCTTGGTAAGGGGAGGGTGCGCGATAGCGCGGGTGGGGTGTATTTCATTTGCTTGGGAATTGCTATAATGCGCGCCTAAAGTGCATAACTACTCAAGAAGGCTGTTAACAGTTGACTGTCAACGGTCAACCGTCAACAGCCCTCATGAGGAATTGTGCAACTTAAAAGCAGAATAGCTTATCTGCTTTTCTTTAGTAAGAGTGCTTTGAGTATTTTAACTGATAGAAAAAAGGCGCTTTATTTTTAAATCTTACAGATGAGCGATTGTAAAATAGTTGCACTCATATTTTCGTAAATTTTATGGAATTCATTATGCACTGAACACAAGTAAGCGATCGCTGCCTGCTTGCTGTGATTAGGAACTAGGAAATCCTCAATGGCGTAATCACCCGAATATCGGTTGCGGTTGAGCAAGCAGATGAGTTCGGGCCAATTTACCATCCCAGTACCAACGGGTGCCCATTCCCAAGACCAGCCTTTGTTACTAGAGAACCAAGATATATTTTTCACATGGATGTTATCGATATGGGAACCGATTAACTTCAAACCAAACTCCCAATCTTCTTTGCCTTCCACCATCATATTGGCGGGGTCGAAAGTAATCGCGATACAGCCAGGATCGAGGTCGGAGGTTAACAGATAAGCGCTGCTAAAACTACTCATTACCGTTCCCCAGTGCAATTCCAGTAATATCTTGACACCTGCTTTGTAAGCTTTGCGTTCGATCTGGCGTAGCTTTTTGTTTAAAGTTTTGATCAACTCTACTGGTTCGCGGTCAGTGACTTCAAACGAAGGAATGATTTCTTTAACATTAGCAATTTTGGCTACGGATGCACCATAACTTTTAGGTAGAACCAAGCGTGCTTTTGGCACAGCCATTTTCTGGCAGCATTCAAGCAGTTGGTCTACGGAGCGATCGTCTTCTACGGGTATGTAGGTGTTGAGCACTGGTACTGATAGATCCGCCTGTTGCAATTGTTTCTTAATGAAAGTACCTTGAGCGCTCAACTCCTGCAAACTTTTGTGGTAGTCATCACTAACTCGCAGTTCGATTCCATGATAACCAGATGCTAAAGCGATTTCTACTACATCTATAAACGAAAAGTTGGGTAAAGTTGACGTACATAAATTCAGATTTAGAGACATTGGTAACTTCTCAATACTGTGTACAACTAAATCAAGGCCATCTCCTTTTGGAAAGGATATATGAGTAGCCGATCGGGATGATTCAGGTTTTGCAAGGCATACGCTAATAATTCTTGAGTCCATTGTGTAAACCAAGCAAACACCAAATTGACTTTTTCAATAGCCTCAGCACGTGTTTGTTCATCCATTTCAATCTCTGCCAGGATGGCATGGTCGTTTGTCATCGCATGACCAGATTCTTTACTAAAATGGAATTCCCCACAGTAGCGTAATTCTATACCTGTTTCGGCTTCAATTTGTTTTGCTAATTTGCCCATCAGTTCAAACAAAACGTTGCCTGTTTCTTCAATGGCTTCGATAATAGCTAGACGTACAATACTCGATGAACTATAAATCAAATGAGCTAGCTTGTGTGATAATAGACGATTCACTGCTGTGTGATCGCCCCAGAAAAACTGTAAAGACTCAGTAGCCGAGATTTTTTCGCGATCAAAGCCCAATTTGATAAAGTCTTCCAAATACCAAGGCCAGTGATGATCGTCCTCATAGGAATGTTCGTTCACCATTGCCTGATAAGGATCTGCGGTTGGTTCTTGGCGCATAACGTAGCGATTTAGATCGCCAAAGCTCATGATAAAAGGAGCCATACAGGGGTAAAATTCTAGCCGCTGACGAGCTGATAAGGTCTCATCCCGTAAAAAATCAAAAAATGGTAGATGGCTGTACTGTTTCTTGAGGTTTAAAATGTGACGTAACGTAGGTTTCATATTTTCTTTCCTCATAATTAATCAGAAATTTGTACTTGTAGAGAAGCGATCGCTGGCTGAAAATAATTTTTTACCTCTTGTTTGCAAAGTTAGAATCTTTGGTGAGGTGGCGATGCTCCCGATCTGAAAACAGGCAATCTATTTCTGTGCTTAAGGTTTTTAATAGTTATTACCAGGTTCACCTCTAAATCTAAAAACGTAAATAGGGATAAATTAAGGAGTTTGATTTTCACAAATCAGCTACAAAATAAGGTAACTTAAGCTTAAATAAGAAAATTTAAGGAGAGGTCATCTCTACTCTCACCAGCCAAGTTGATAACTATTATCTTTTATACTTCGCTCCCCTGTTTCTAATTGATATTAGGCGAAATTTTTCAAATGGCTACAAGCGATCGCAACTGCAAATGGAAATGTTACTTAGCAAGTTGCTTGGCAATGGGTGGAGCGATCGCCTTTGGCAATTCTGCACTAGCCCAAATCGCACCCGATCGCACTTTGGGATCTGAAAATTCTATAGTTACGCCTCAAACTCCTAATTCTCCCGTTGATGTGATTTCCGGTGGAGCGACACGAGGCGCAAATTTATTTCATAGCTTTGAGCAATTTTCCGTCCAAACAGGAGGCACAGCTTTCTTTAATAATCCTGCGGATATTCAGCACATCATTAGCCGAGTCACAGGTTCATCTATTTCTAATATTGATGGATTGATTCGAGCTAACGGTGTAGCTAATCTGTTTTTCATCAACCCCAATGGAATTATTTTTGGGCAAAACGCCCGTTTAGATATTGGTGGTTCGTTTATCGCTAGTACAGCAAGTAGCTTGAAATTTGCCGACGGCTTAGAATTTAGTGCTATCACTCCACAAACTCAGCCTTTATTAAGCGTAAATGTTCCTCTGGGATTGCAATATGGAGAAAAAACTGGAGATATTCGCGTCCAGGGGATAGGTGGTTCATCTGCTAGCCAACAGATGCTGGGGCTAATACTACCATCAAATAAAACCTTAGCTTTAGTAGGCAAAAATGTAATCCTACAAGGTGCTTATCTGAATGTACCAGGTGGGCGAATTGAACTTGGTAGCGTTACGGGAGTTGGTCAAGTTAATCTCAGCCAAACAAACCAAGGCTGGACTTTAAACTATGAAAACGCTATAAATTTTGGAAATATTCAATTATCTAGAAGTTTTGTAGACATTGCCATTGAAGAAAACAGCAGCATTCTCAATCAAGCAGAGAGTGGTGCTGTTTCTATTAAAGGCTCGCAGTTAAACTTGGAAAGCTCCTCGATTGTTAGAGCTACCACCTTTACCTCAGCAGCAGCAGGAAATGTCAGTATTGATGTCCAAAGATTGATTATGCGAGGAGGCGCACAAGTCATAACTGCTACTTTAGGTACGGGGCCGGGTGGAAATTTGACTGTGAATGCTTCTGAATCAGTGGAATTGACTGGAGAATTGATTGGCACTGGCTTTATATCTGCTAGCGGATTATATACTGCAACTAACGGAGCAGGGCAAGCAGGTTCGGTGACAATTACCACTCCTATATTACTTATCCAAGCAGGAGCACAAGTAAATGCCAGTACAGTTAGTAGTGGCAAAGGAGGAAATGTAACTGTTACTGCTAACAAAGTGCATCTGAGTGGTCGCACAGCTAACGATCTAAGTGCTAGTGGCTTGGCTAGCCTGACTCAAGGCGTAGGAGATGCAGGTTCAGTAATAATTAATACTCAAGAATTGCTAATCGAAGATGGGGCTGCGGTAAGTACTGCCACATTTACTCGTGGCAAGGGAGGTAATTTAACTGTCCTTGCTGACTCTGTACAACTAATTGGTCTCTCCGTCGGTGGTCGTCCTAGTAACTTGTCTGCTCAAGCAAGAAGCGCAGGAGATGGAGGAACCTTAAGGATTAATACCCAGCAACTATTAATTCGCGATGGGGCTGGAGTTTTTGTGGAAAGTCGGGGAACAGGCAATGCAGGTAATTTAACTGTCGATGCTGATTTTATACGTTTGGACAATGGCACTTTGAGGGCTGATACTCGCAGTGCCAACACTAACTCCGCTCAACCTCAAGCAACAATTACTCTACGTGCCAAAGACTTAATGTTTCTGCGTCGTAACAGTAACATCAGCACTAATGCCATTGGCAACAATGTTATTGGCGGTGATATCAACATCAATACTAATTTTTTAGTAGCTGCAGAAAACAGTAATATCAGTGCTAATTCTACTGATTTCCGTGGAGGTCGGGTGATAATAGAAGCACTGGGTATTTTCGGCACAGAATTTCGCAATGCATCTACTCCAGAAAGTGACATTACCGCTACTGGAGCAAGTCCTGACTTGAGTGGCATTGTAGAAATTAATACACTCGATGTTGACCCTAGCAAAGGATTAGTGGAACTGCCAACTAATTTAGTTGATGCTCAAGAGCAAATTGCTCAAGGCTGTACTCCCAAAGGCGAACAAATTAGTAGTTTTGTGGTTACAGGACGGGGCGGATTATCAGAAAGTCCCAATGAGATATTGAATGACGATGCCATTGAGGTAAATTTAGTTACTCTTGACCCAAAAATCAATCGCTCTCGTGCAACTGTTTCTGCGATCGCACCTGCTCCTACTCCCATAGTAGAAGCTCAGGGGTTAGTCAGGAGTAAAAATGGGGAAATGCTGCTCACTGCCTCTGCATCCACCGTCACACCCAATCATCCGGGGTTGACTCCAGAATCTTGCAATATGCCGCAACAGCGCAACTGATACAACAAGACGTAAATAAGATCGCACTTTAGGGAAACTAGAGATGCGATCGCTCGATTTTTAAGAATTTGGTGCTTTACACTGTCTTTGCAAAAGCTTCCGTCTTCCTTGTAAAAGCTTCCGCTTTGACGTTTCAGTAAATCGCGCAGCCTGTAAGAGCTTCCGCCTTCCCTGCAAGAGTTTCCGCCTTGATGTTTCAGTAGATCGCGCAGCCTGCAAGAGCTTCCGTCATCCCTGCAAGAGTTTCCGCCTTGACGCGATCGCAAACCGACTTGCGACTTATGTATACACCTTAACCCTGCAGGGGAACAATAATTAGAGTTGATTAACATAAAAGTCACTGATGACAAAGTTGTATAACCAAACTTCGCAAAAATCAAAACGGCAAGCACTCAGAAACAATATGCCGCTAGCCGAAAAGATGATTTGGGCAAAGCTAAGAAATCAGCAAATTCAAGGCTGTAAATTTCGTAGACAATACAGCATCGATGCATTTGTGGTTGATTTTTATACTCCAGAATTGAAACTTGCTATTGAAATTGATGGCGATAGTCATTACCAAGATGGAATACCAGAATATGACCGGGAACGGCAACTATTTTTGGAATCAAAAGGTACGAAAGTTTTGAGGTTTACAAATCAGGAGATTTACAAAGATTTGGATGGTGTAGTTGAGAGGATTAGAGAGGTTATTTGTCAGATGAGAGAAATTACCTCTCTTTAGCTCTTTGCCTTGGCGTTGGGCTAGGGTATACAAAAGTTGGAGTTGCTATTAAACCTCGGGTTTTACCCCCTTTAGTCTCCCTTTGCTAAGGGGGGAAATACAAATCTGGTTCCCTCTAACTTGCGAAGAGCGAAAAGAGAAAATCCAGTTCCCTCCCCTTTGCAAGGGCAGGGTTAGGGTGGGGTAAAACCTATCTTGCCTAAGGCATAAGTTAACACCATTACCTGTGCCCATACATTAAATGTGGTGTCAATCCCTAAAAAAATCCTGGAAATCACTTAAATGTTCGGTTCTTGCAGAAAAATCAACAATTTTACGTATGACAACTTTTTATACAATTGTCCACCATAGATATGTAATAGATTCGTCAACCTGGTGTTAATTATGGCAAGACCAAGACGCAATTCACGTACACTTAACAAAGCTCAAGTACGACTAGCAAATATTAAGTCTATCAATCCAACTCTTGAGGTGGGAGAGGGGTTGACAGTCAAAAATTATACTGAAAAAATCGAGAGCCTGCGACAATCGATAGAAGCATACAATAGCGCCCTCTCCAATATTGATATATTATTAACCCATATCGTTAAAAGTGAAAAAGATTTAGCAGATTATTCCGATCAAATTTTGCGTGGTATAGCTTATAAATTCGGTCATAATAGCGACGAATATCAGATGGCAGGAGGTATTCGTAAAAACGATCGCAAGCGTCCTGAGCGTTAAGGCGTGGTTTTGCCGACAAGACTGTGCTGAGTATCAACCTAGTTGCTACCCTACGGGTACTCCTACAGAGAACTCATAAGAGTAGCTGCTTTGTGTCTACAAGACTTTGAGCAAACAAAAATGTCTTAACCTCTGTGACGGCTATACATGGGTAAAAGCACAAGGTCTTGTACTCTTTCACAAGGATTTCTTTTGCAAAGATGCAAAGAACATTGAGGGCAAGAACATGAAAAGAAAACGATTTTTATTTTTTCATAGAGTCCGCCGTCTGTTGATGTATTTGCCTAGAGAAGTTTACCGTTGTGGAATACTAATACTTTTGGCTATTTTCTTAACTATAGGTGTATTGCCGTCCACCTTTGCTTTTGTTGCTGCTCAAAGCTCAATTGTTCAAGCTGTATCTAATGCTCAAGAGTTATTTGAACAGGGTAAAAACTTTTATGAAGCAGAACAGTTTAATCAAGCATCTTTAATGTTTGAACAGGCATTGATTGCTTTCAAAGCTCAAGGGGATAAACTCAGGCAAGCTATGACCTTGAGCAATCTCTCCTTGACTTACCAGCAATTAGGACAGTGGTCAAAAGCTAGTGAAGCAATCGCCCAAAGCCTAAACTTTTTACACACTGAAGAAAATTCCCAAACGCAAATCCTAGCCCAAGCTTTAGATATTCAAGGTCGGCTAGAGTTAGCCCAAGGAAAAGCTGAATCAGCTCTCAATACCTGGCAACGTTCAGCTGCAATGTATGCAGAAATCGGTGATCATATTGGATCAATTCGTAGCAGAATTAACTCTGCTCAAGCTTTGCAAAGTTTGGGAAATTATCGTCAAGCCCAGAAGACATTAACCCAGATTAATCAAAGCCTACAAAATCAACCAGACTCAACGCTCAAAGCTACAGGATTGCGTAGTCTTGGCAATGTCTTGCGAGTCGTCGGGGATTTAGAACAATCCCGAAAGATTTTGCAGCAGAGTTTAGCAGTAGCAACAAAACTGCAATTACAATCTCCTCAACTTATCAGTGAAACTTGGCTGAGTTTAGGTAACACCGCTACAGCCCAGCAGGATATCCCAGGGGCTTTAAATTACTATCAGCAAGCTGCCGCTACATCTACTTCTGCAATTACACGTATCCAAGCTGATTTAAATCAACTCAGCCTATTATTGGATGACAATCAACTAAATGCGGCTCAAGGGTTGGTGTCTAAAATCCAAGCTCAAATTCCTAATTTACCTGTCAGTCGCAAGGCAGTTTACGCTCGAATTAACTTTGCCCAGAGTTTAATGAAACTCAAAGCAGGACAAGAAGTAAAGGAGATAGCCCAACTTTTAGCTACAGCAGTCCAACAAGCCAGAGATTTACAAGACCAACGCTCAGTTGCTTATGCCCTAGGAAATCTGGGAGGATTATACGAACAGACGCAACAATTTGATAGCGCTCAAGAACTTACCCAGGAAGCCTTAGCGATTTCCCAAGCCATCAATGCGCCAGATATTACCTATCGTTGGCAATGGCAGTTAGGACGTTTGCTCAAAGCTAAGGGAGATTTTAAAGGTGCGCTCGCAGCTTATAGCGAATCAGTTAAAATCCTGCAATCTCTCCGTAACGATTTAGTTGCGATTAATCCAGAGGTGCAGTTTTCTTTCCGCGATGAAGTAGAACCAATCTATCGGCAGTTAGTCAATTTATTGTTGCGATCAAAAGGAAACTCTCAACCCAGCCAAGAAAAACTAGTTCAAGCTCGTGCTGTCATTGAATCCCTACAATTAGCTGAACTTGACAACTTCTTTCGAGTAGCTTGCTTAGAAGGAAAACCAATACAAATTGACTCTGTTATCGACCGACAAGATCCGACTGCAGCAGTTATCTATCCAATTATCTTGGACGACACAATAGAAGTTATTCTTAAGTTACCTCAACAACCGTTGCGTCATTACAAAACCAACATCAGTGCTAATGAGGTGGAAACAATTGTAGACCAATTGCGCCAAGAACTGATTAAACCTTATACACTGCGACAGACTCAAGCCTTATCTAAACAAATATATAATTGGCTATTGCAACCTGCCCAGGAATACTTAGCTAAATCCCAAATCAAAACTTTGGTATTTGTTTTGGATGGTTCCTTGCGAAATATTCCGATGGCTGCCCTTTACGATGGTCAACAGTATCTTATCCAAAAATATGCGATCGCTTTAACTCCAGGATTACAGTTATTAACTCCCAAGTCATGGTCACAGCAACAAATCAAAGCTTTGACTGCCGGAATTACAGAAGCTCGCCAAGGCTTTTCTGCCCTCAGCAATGTGGCACAGGAATTAAATCAAATTAAGTCTGAAGTACCTACTAAAGTACTACTCAATCAAAAATTTACCAGCCAAAATTTCCAGGAACAAGTCAATTCTGTACTTTTCCCTGTAGTACATTTAGCAACTCACGGTCAGTTTAGTTCTCAAGCTGACGAAACGTTTATTCTCACCTGGGATAGTCGAATTAACGTCAATCAACTTGATACTTTACTGCGGATAAGAGAGACACAAAGACAGAATGCCATTGAATTACTTGTTCTTAGCGCCTGTCAAACTGCTGCTGGAGATAAGCGGGCTGCTTTGGGATTGGCGGGGATAGCTGTGCGGGCGGGCGCACGCAGTACCCTTGCTTCTTTATGGAATGTGGATGATAAATCTACAGCAGAATTGATGAGTCAGTTCTACCGAGAATTAACTTCTCAAAAGCTGACTAAAGCTGAAGCACTCCGCCAAGCCCAACTAGCTTTGTTAAACAACCCTAAATATCAACATCCATTATTTTGGGCAGCTTACGTCTTAGTGGGGAATTGGTTATAACTAAATACAGTTCAGTTAAGAAAATTAATTGATAACAAAACCAAAAAACTAGTACCGCCGTGAATTCAAAATTCAAAATGACGCTCGCGAACTCGCTAACGCTGCGCTAACAAAATTCGCGCATTAAGACAGAGTCAGCGTTTTGTTGATTTTGTAGACGTATGGTCTGTTTCTCTTACAAAGTTTGGCGGGACGGAAACCGACACCGCCAACGCCAGTTGCTTTAAGCCGGGAAACCCGTCCAACACACTGGCTCAACTTTGCGCTATTTACACCGTGCTGTACTAGTTATACCAAATCAAATAATGTTTGCGACACATCAATAATATTCTAGAGGTCAAGGCAGTGCCTTGCCCCTACAATCTGTCGCATTCTTTTTTCAAATTGGTATTACTCAACAAAAAAACAGAACAATAATTTTGGAGGGGGTTTGGGGGACGCAACCGTCACCCAATCGGGGGTTTGGGGGAGAATCCCCCAATTGATCTGGCTGTTTTAATCAGTGACAAATCAATCGCTAATAAACTTAACCCAAGCGTATTGCGTATTGATTTATAAAATGCAAGGATTTCGGCAATTAAGAGAGTGAGAATTAGCCACAGGGCACCATCTTTCTCGGTGCGTTACGCTATCGCTAACGCACCATACTGGACTAATTTACTCAATAAATTTTTAGGAATTCTTAGCGATAAAAACTGTAAAAATAGTGCCTCGAGGATGATTATCTTCAACAGTTATACTGCCTTGATGTGCTTCAATTGCCATTTTGCAAAAAGCTAATCCTAAACCAATTTGCGAAACATTTTGCATGAGATTACCTATCTCATATTTCTCGAAAATACTTTGTCTTAAATCTTTAGCAACTCCAGGGCCGGAATCAGCAACTTGTACTTTTATTCCACCTAATTCTAAATACTCTGCCCGCAAAATAATTTCCGAGTTGGAAGGTGAAAATTTAATGGCATTCGAGAGCAAATTATCTAGTACTCGCCGAAAGATAGAGGCATCAACTTTGATATTGTCTTTAAATTTGGGTAATTCCGTAACTAGATTCAAGTTCTTTTGGGCAGTAATTGCTTCTACATCATTAACAGCTAACAAACACAGATCGCCTATATCTACTTCTGAATAATTGAGAATCATTTTGCCAGATTCTAACTTGGCCATGATTAACAAGTTATCAATTAATAATTGTAGTTGCTGGGAGGCGATCGCAATTTGTTCGAGTTTACGTTGCAGTTTTTGGGGTGTTAAGCCAGGTAACTTCAGAATATCAGTGGAGAGAAAAATACTGGATAGCGGGTTACGCATATCATGAACAATCATGTTCACCATGTCTTCTCGCAGTCTCAACAAAGATTGTAGGTTGTCGTACTGCTGCTTAATCCGCAACATAGAATGTACTCTAGCGCGTAACTCTACACCATTAACGGGTTTACTAATAAAGTCATCTGCGCCAGTTGCTAAGCAACGTGCTAAATCTTCTTTATCGGTTAATGCTGTCACCATAATAATAGGCACAGCTTGCCATTGCGGATCGGCTTTGATGTGACGACAGACTGCCATGCCATCCATTTCTGGCATCATCACATCCAGTAATATGACATCAGGACGAAAACTTTCGAGGCGTTCTAAGGCTTGTTTACCACTAGGCGCGTAATATAGTTGATAACTTTCACCGTCTAGCAATGTTTCAACAACATCAAAGTTATCGGGTTCATCATCAATTACCAAAATAGAAGCTTTAGTATCCATCGGCAATTTCCGTTACCTTCCTAAAAGTTGTTGAATTGTGACTGCTAGCTGTTTGAGTTTAATAGGTTTACTTAAATATTCGTTCGCTCCTGCATCTAAACAATTTTCGCGATCGCCTGGCATGGCAAGAGCTGTTAATGCAATAATCGGTACGTGGTCAAATTGCCTTTCCTGACGGAGGTGACGCATTGCTTCTAATCCGTCCATCACTGGCATTTGAACATCCATTACTATTAAATCAGGTTGTTGAGATTTAGCAACCTCAAGGGCTTCCTGACCATTTTTTGCCAAAATTAGGCGATATCCGCGACTCTCCAGATAACCAGACATGGTATCGATGTTTGCCTGATTGTCTTCTGCAAGTAGAATGAGAGGCGGGTTAACAGCTGGTTGTGGGACAACAATTAATGCTGTGGAGTCATTGCGGGGAATATATTGCAGTTTCTCTAGTGTTGCTTGAAACTGCTGGCGAGTAATTGGCTTAACTATATATTCCGCAGCTCCCTGAGCCAATCCTTTGGTGCGTTCGTCTACTACAGAAATAATGATGACGGGAATTTCTTTAGTTTGTGGGTTGTTCTGCAGTTGATTGAGCACATCCCAACCGGAAAGGTTTGGTAATTGCAAATCTAAAAGGATAAAAGCAGGCTGAACGCGTAGCGCTTCTTCTACAGAGCCTTCGCCTCGCGAATAGACAATAGGCTGCATACCTATTTCGCTCAGATAGCGGGTAATTTGCTCAGCCGCCGGAATTGAGTCTTCAATAATTAAAACTTGACTATTATCCGCAGGTAGGCGATGGCTGGGTAATGGAGCCGTTACTTGCATTTTGGGCAAACAATCGCTGGTTTGGTAAGGAATACGAACAATAAAACAACTACCTTCACCGACTTTACTGCTGACTGAGACAGTTCCGCCGTGCAAGGTAGCAATCCGCTGTACAAGTGCCAATCCTAAACCCGTGCCATTATACAGACGGTTGAGGCTGCTGTCAAGCTGCATGAAGGGCTGAAATAACTTGCTGATATCTTCTGTATTAATGCCGATACCAGTATCAATGACGGAGAAGCAGATTTGGGGAGATGGGGGAGAATTAACTACAGCTACCTCTGATCCTGTGCTCCCTTGCTCCCCTGCTGCTTCTAGGGAAACTTCTAACCTGACGGAACCGCCTTCGGGTGTAAATTTGATGGCGTTGCTGAGGAGGTTGATTAAGACTTGGCGCAAACGGCGATCGTCTATATAAATGTTACCTAGATTTTCGGCAATCCGAGTGCTGAGTGCGATATTTTTCTTCAAAGCCATCTGTTTGATGAAGCTGATACTAGCGTCACACAGAGTTCTTACAGGAACGTCGCTTAGTTGCAGTTCTAGTTTGCCAGATTCGATTTTGGATAAATCTAAAATGTCATTAATCAGTTCCAGCAAATGTTTGCCGCTGCGCTCAATGGTAGAGATGGCTTTGATTTGCCGTTCATTAACTTCGCCAAATACACCTTCTTGCAAACCTTCCGACATTCCCAAAATGGCGTTGAGTGGGGTTCGCAGTTCATGGCTCATATTTGCCAAAAATTCGTCTTTTAAGCGCGTAGCACGGGCTAATTCAACGTTAGCGTGGGCTAGCTGGTGATTAGTATGCTGTAACTGTTCTTCAGCCTGTTTGCGCTCAGTAATATCTTCATAAGAAGCCAAAACACCAATAACTTCGCCAGTGCTGTTAGTTAAAGGCACTTTACTAGTTCGCAACCATATTTGCTCACCATTGAGATTGACGGTTGGCTCTTCATAGCCTAGTTTGGCAGTTTTGGTGTTGATGACAAAGGCATCATCTGCACGGTAGAGGTGTGCCCATTCTGCCCAAGGTAATTCTAAGTCTGTTTTGCCGATAATTTCATTGGGGGTTAGTTGATAATCGCTGGCAAAGCTGGGATTACAGCCTATATAACGTGAGTCGCAATCTTTCCAAAATACTCTTTGGGGAATCGTATCTAGTACCAAGCGCAACATGGTGCGGGATTCTTGCAATTCCCGTTCCGCTTGTTTGCGATCGCGGATATCAAAGATGCTGGAACGGCTGGATATAAAAGTACCATCTTCACTCTGGACGGCAGTTGCATTTAGCAGCACTGGTAAAATGGTGCCATCTTTGCAAATCATGTCAAATTCTAGGTCTTTCACCCAACCGCGTTCTTTAAATTGCGGATAGTTGGCTAAAAATGTTGGGCGGCTGGCTTCTGTAATATAGTCCAGAAAATGTTGCCCAATGATTTCTTCATAGGTGTAGCCCAACCATTGCAACTCTGTATCATTGACGTTGACAAATCGACCGTCAACATCAAGAGAATGGTAGCCGCAGGGAGCATGATTGTATAAATCTGCTAGTTCGCGGGTATATGTTGCCAGGATTTCTTCGGTTTGTTTGCGATCGCTAATATCTGTGATGCGGACTAAATTCAGCCTCCGCCCAGCGACGGTAATCGGCTTGGAAGCGATGTTTCCCCAGAAGGAATTGCCTTGATGATTTATATATTCAAGTTCTCGGCTCCAGAAGCCTTTTGACTCCATCTCCACTGCAATAGCAGCTAGTTCGTCTTCGGAGAATGGCTTGTGCTGAAGTGTGTGTCCAGCAATACCAATCAAGTCGGTTTTATGATTAGCTGCAAACAGTTCTATAGCCCGGCGATTACAATCAATAGTTAGCAGAGTTTGCGGATCTACTAAAAAGATGGCATCAGTAGATTCGTTATAAATTATTTCCCGTAAGTCTCGGTTACGAATGAGTTCTAGTTCTGCTAATTTACGTTCTGTAATGTCATAGTTGACACCCACCATCCTGATAGCTTCGCCCTGCTGATTTCTTTTGATCAGAGCGTAGGCTTTAATATAGCGGATGCTGCCATCGGGATGAACAACACGAAATTCTGTATTGTATTCTATCTGACCTTGAAGCACTCGCTGGCTCAGTGCTTCAACTGCGGCGCGATCGTCTGGATGAACCCTTTGAATCCAAGTGTCATATACGCCATCAAACTCAGAAGGCTGGATGCCGTAAAGTTCATGCATCCGCTCATCCCAAAACAGTACATCGTTGACGATATCCCATTCCCAAATACCGAATCCTCCCGATTGGACTGCTAATGTCAGCCTATCCGAGAGTTTACGCAGTTTATCTTCATTGTGCTTGCGTTCAGTAATATCTGTGAGTGTGCCAACATAGCCTACAACAATACCATCGGGGTTAATTTCGGCTAGTGCATAACCGGAAAACCAGTTGATGTTACCATCTGGGCGAATATACCTGCCTTCTCTTTGGAACAACCTTCTGGGCTGAGATAATTGCGTCCATTGAGACCATTCGCTCAATAGTTGATCACGATCTTCTGGGTGCAAAACATCTAAGTATCCCATTCCCAATGCTGCTTGGGTTGGCTGTCCTGTCATCTCGCACCAGCGCTCGTTGACGTAGATACAATTACCTTGCTCATCAAACCGGACAATCCCCACCGGCACTGCTTCTGCTAAGGTGGCATAGCGGCGTTCGCTTTCTTTGAGGGCAATTTCTGCTTGTTTATGGGCAGTAATATTTGTGAGCGTGCCGATATAGCCAATGAAACTGCCATCTTCGCTAATTTCAGGTACTGCTTGGCAGTAGTGCCAGATTATAGTTCCATCAGGGCGGAGATACCTGGCCTCGTGTTGAGTAAATTTTCCTTGGTCAAACCCGTGATCCCATTCCTGTGAGATGCGATCGCGGTCTTCTGGGTGTAAGCTATCTATCCAGCCCATACCTAATGCTGAATCGACTGGTCGGCCTGTCATCTCACTCCAGCGATCATTGACATAGATACAGTTACCTTCGGCATCAAACCGGAAAATGCCTACTGGTGCTGCTTCGGTCAAGGTGGCATAACGACGTTCGCTTTCTTTAAGGGCAATTTCTGCTTCTTTACGAACGGTGATATCGGTGAGTGTGCCGATATAACCAACTAAAGTACCATTGGCATCAATTTCTGGAACCATCTGGCTATAAAACCAGCTAATGCTACCATCGGGTTTTTGATGTCTACCTTCACTATTTTTCTTGCTTTTTTGTGCCACCGCTTTTGATGTAGCCGTTAAAATTGGTTCGCGGTCGTCTGGGTGTAATGCTTTGATCCATTCCTTGCCTAATGCTTCCTCTGTGGGTCGGCCTGTCATCTCACTCCAGATCTCATTGACATATACACAGTTACCTTCAGCATCAAACCGATAAATACCTACTGGTGCTGCTTGGGCCAAAGTTGCATAGCGGCGTTCACTTTCTTGCAGGGCAATTTCTGCTTCTTTGCGATCTGTAATATCGACAATCGTACCGATGTAACCAATTATTTTGCCTTCTGAGTCAGTTTCTGGTAGCGTATAGGAGTCAAACCAGGTGATTCTGCCATCAAGCCAAACATGCCTACCTTGATTTTTGAAGATTTCTCCTGGTTTATATGTTTGCACCCATTGCGCCCATTCCTTGCGGATGAGATCGCGGTCTTCTGGGTGGATAGCTTCTAACCATTTTCGCCCCATTGCTGCTTCCGGTGGTCTGCCTGTGATCTGGCTCCAACGATTGTTGACATAGATGCAGTTAATCTCACTATCAAAGCGGAAAATTGCCACCGGAACTGTGTGTGCTAAGTTGGCGTAGCGGCGCTCGCTTTCTTGGAGTGCAAGTTCTGTAGCTTTGCGATCAGTGGTATCTACTAAGCTACCGATGTAACCAATGATAGTGCCTGCTTGGTTAGTTTCAGGTAGTAAATAGCAGTCAAACCAGGTGATTTTACCATCAGGCCAAAGATGTCTGCCTTCATTGTGGTACACCTCTCCTTGCTGGGCTGTTTGTAACCATTGCTTCCATTCCCTTTGCAGGCGATCGCGGTCGTCTGGGTGGATAGCTTCAAACCATTTGAAGCCCATTGCATCTTCAGTTGGTCTACCTGTCATCTCGCTCCAGCGATCATTGACATAGATGATGTTATCTGATGCATCCATTTGATAAATTGCTACTGGAGACGCTTCTGCTAAGGTGGCATAGCGGCGCTCGCTTTCTTGCAGGGCAATTTCTGCTTCTTTACGTGCAGTGATATCTGTTAATGTGCCAACATAGCCAATGATGTTACCTTCTATGTCAGTTTCGCTGATGACTTGGACGTAAAACCAGGAAATGCTGCCATCTGGAAGCAGATGTCTGCCTTCATCACACCTGATGTTTTCTGATGTAGAGGATGGCGAAAAGCCAATAAAGCGATGGCGGTCTTCTGGATGTACTGCATTTAACCATTTGTAACCCATCGCTTCTTCGGCCGGTCTGCCTGTCATCTCACACCAGCGCTCGTTAACATACATACAGTTACCTACAGCATCTAGCCGAAAGATGGCTACTGGTGAGGCTTCTGCTAAACTGGCATAGCGACGTTCGCTTTCCCAAAGGGCTGCTTCGATTTGTTTGCGAGTTGTAATATCCGTAAGTGTGCCAATGTAGCCAATAAAGTTACCATCGGGATTAGTTTCGGGTACCAGTTGGGCGTAAAACCAGGTGATGCTGCCATCTGGGAGTAAATGCCTGCCTTCGTTGCGAATCAACCCCGGCGTTTTCGATAATGATTTAGACCTTTGCATCACTATATATTCGCGGTCTTCTGGATGTACTGCATCTAACCATCCTGTTCCCAATGCCGATTCAGTTGGTCTACAAGTCATCTCGCTCCAGCGTTCGTTGATGTAGATGCAATTCCCATGTGCATCAATGCGGAAAATTGTGACTGGTGATGCTTCTGCTAAGGTGGCATAGCGGCGTTCGCTCTCACGCAGGGCGGCTTCTATTTGTTTGCGCTCTGTGATGTCATAATTAATTCCTACTGCTCGTTGTACTTCACCCTGCTGATTGCGTTGCAAAAGAGCCGCAGCTTTGATATGGCGGATGCTGCCATCGGCATGAATAATGCGAAATTCCGTATCAAATTCTTTCTCTCCTCGCAGCAAAGCTTGAAAAGCAGCATCGGCTGGGGCGCGATCGTCTGGATGTAAGACATTTAACCATTCTTGATACAGTGCCACACTTTCAGACCCCGGCACAATACCATACAGTTCATACATCCGTTCATCCCAGTGGATTTCGTGGATGATATCCCAGTCCCAAGTACCAATTGCACCTGCTTTCAGTGCCAAAGATAAGCGATCGCTAAGGCTTTGCAGTTTTTCTTCAGCCAGTTTGCGCTCAGTAATATCCTGAACTGTACCAATAAACTGTTTTGGCTTGCCTCCAGCATCCAATATGACTTCGCCTCGTGCTAATGCATAGCGCAAACTGCCATTGGAGTGATAAAAGCGATATTCTATTTCGTAAGATTTACCATGTTGACTGGCTTGCTCTACTACATGATCATGGCGATCGCGATCATCGGGATGAATTAACTGGCGTAATTCTTCATAGGTTGGCATCCCAGATTGAGGATCGCATCCATAAATCTCAAAGCTTTCTGCCGACCAATGGATTTGTTGAGTTTGGAAGTCAAATTCCCAACTACCCAGATGGGCAATTTGCTGGGCGCTAGCAAGATGGGCAGCATTTTTCCGAAGTTCCGCTTCCATCTGTTTTTGTTGGGTAATATCTTTAGCAATACCCAGAAATCCCCAAATTTCACCATCTGGTTTACGCAGACAGGTAGCTGACAACAAAACCGGAAAGCGATCGCCATTTTTATGAATGTATGTCCATTCGTCTTCGTAAGTGCCATCTTGGTTTTTGATGCTAAAAAATTCTATAGGCGAGGCTATTGGTCTACCTAACTCTCTTGAGAGAATTTCTGAGCGTTCCTGAATTTCTACCAAATCATGGAACAGTTCTGGAGTGTTATTAATCGCTTCTGCTGCTGTATAGCCCAACATCTTTTGGGCACCACTATTGAAGGTTTGAATCCAGCCCTGAGAATTGACGGAAATAATGGCATAATCGGAGCCATCCAAAATTGCCTGTTGCAGACTGCTTAAGGCTAATAACTCTGCTTCTGCTTGTTTGCGTTCCGTAATATCCAGGGTCGCGCCTACAATACTAGTTGGTTGATTATCAGTATCATAAATTACTTCTACCCGCATTAAAATATAAGCAATTGTATTATCTGGACGCAGCAACCGATACTCTATTTCTTGGTAACGCTCTTCTAGTAACGCATGAAATTTTTGTGTAAAATATTCTCGATCATCAGGATGAATATACTGAAGATTCTCTTCTAGACTGCTTGGTGGCTGCTCATCAGGATTGCGCCCGTAAATTTCATAGGTTTCCCGTGACCACCATCCTTCCTGAGTTTGCAGATTAAACTCCCAGCTGCCCAAACGCGCAACTCGCTGGGCAGCGCTGAGATGGGCTTGGCTTTTGCGGAGTTCGTCTTCTGCCAATTTGCGCTCGGTAATATCTTTTGTTGCACCACTCATGCGAATGACATTACCTGATTCATCCCACAAAGCTTGACCCCGGTTTAATACCCAAATGTAGGAGCCATTTTTGTGCTGTACTCGGTACTCTTCACAGAAAAATGGTGCTTTTTGGGCAAAATGGTCATCTAATGCTGTTCTAAAACGTTCGTAATCATCAGGATGAATTCTGCTCCACCATTCTTCAATATTGGAATCCATTTCATCCTCAGTAAAGCCCCGCATTTCTTTCCAGCGAGTTGAGAAGAACACCTGATTAGTTTTGAGGTTCCAATCCCAAATGCCATCATTGCTGCCTTTAAGCGCTAATTGCCAGCGTTCTTCGCTTTCTTTTAAAGCAGCGGTGCGCTGTTCTACCCTGGTTTCTAGTTCTTGATTGAGTTGTTGTAATGCTTGTTCTGCCAGAATGCGATCGCTAATATCAATACAAGAACCCATATAGCCCAAAAATTCGCCTTCACTGGTAAATCGGGGAACTCCTTTATCTAAAATCCAACGATATTCACCATCAAAACGTTGGAGACGATATTCAATTTGGAACTTTTGGCGGCTATCAAACGCTTTTACATAAGTTTCTAGGCAATATTGATAGTCATCTGGGTGTACTTTTTCTAGCCAACCATTACCAAGTTCTTGTTCTAAAGTTCTGCCAGTAAATTCCAACCAGCTGCGATTAAAATAATCGCATAATTTGTCAGTTCCCGATATCCACATCAGCACAGGGCTACTGTCTGCTATATGGCGGAATCGTTCTTCGCTTTCCTTGATAATAGCTTCTGCCTGTTTGCGCTCAGTAATGTCTAAGTCAATACCCATCATCCGGGTAGGATTACCTTGCTCGTCATAAAAGACTTTTCCGTTACCCAGTGCCCAGCGTGGTGTACCATTAGCTTTAAAAAAGCGAAACTCGATATGATATTCCTGTTTTTGATAAACAGCCGCATTAATTGCTTGTAAAACCGATTCCCGATCATCTGGGTGCATCATCGACACCACAGTTTCAAAATTACCGTTGAAACTGCCGGGAACCATGCCAAATATTCGTTGTAGGTTAGGCGACCAATAAATTTCTCCGGTTTGAATATTCCAGTCCCAGTTACCCATACCAGCAGATTCCAGAGCCATATTCAAACGCTCCTGATTCTGCTGTAGTTCCGCTTCCATTTGCTTGCGGTGGGAAATATCTTCGATCACAGAAATAAAATATTTTGGTGCGCCAAGGCGATCGCGCACTAAAGAAACTGTCAAATTAACCCATAGAAAGGAGCTATCCTGAGTTATATACCGCTTTTCCAGAAAAAATGTCTGAATTTCCCCTTTCAGCAGCTTTTGCGTCAGATGCAAATCTGCTGCTAAATCGGCAGGGTGGGTAATCTCCTGAAAGGTCAATTCTAGGAGTTCTGCCGGAGTATAGCCGAGAATGTCGCAGAACTTTTGGTTGAGGCGCATATATTGCCCACTCAGGGATACATGGCTAATGCCTACTGCTGCTTGCTCAAAAGTTGCACGGAAGCGTTCTTCACTTTCTCGTAGTTTTTCTTCGGCTTGTTTGCGCTCGCTGATATCGCTACAAATGCCTACCCATTCTCGAATACTGCTATCAGGGTTGAGTACTGGTACACCTCTTGTCCAAAAAGTGCGGTAATCGCCTGTTTTTGCCCGGACTCGCATTTCCATCTCAAATTTTTGTTTGGTAGTGAAAGCATGGTTCCAAGCTTGTGCAATCGGCTCGCAATCATCGGGATGGTAATAATCCCAGAAACCTCCCTGGGCAATTTCTGCTGCTGGCTGTCCAGTAATTTCAGTCCAGATTGGCGAGATACTAGTAGGGTTTCCTACAGCATCAGTAATCCAGACTATTTGATTAGTAGCATGAGTCAGACAACGGTAACGTTCTTCACTGTGACGCAAACTTGCTTCTGCCTGTTTGCGATCGCTGACATCCATTAACACGCCTAGCATCTCCAGAGGAAGTCCGTTATTGTCGTAAATTGCCCTTCCGGTTGAAGATATCCAGTGAATGCTGTGATCTGGCCAGACTACTCGATATTCCACAACATAATCTGTTTTGTTGGCGATCGCTTCCTTGAGTTGCCTTTGTACCCATTCGCGATCCTCAGGATGAATCTTGCTCAACCACTCTTCAGTGGTGACGTTGATGCTATTTCTCTCATAGCCAAAACAGCGAATGGCATTGTCGCTAGCCGAGATTTCATTAGTAATAAAATTTCGCTCCCAATAGCCAATATGAGCAAAATCTAGGGTAAGCTTCAGCTTTTCTTCGCTAGCTTGCAGCGCTGCTTCTATCCATTTGCGTTCTGTCAGTTCTGTTTGCAACTGCTGATAAGCATTCGCCTGCTGAATTGCCAGAGATAATTGCACCCCTAGCTGATCCAGCAACTCTAATTCCATCGCTTCCCAATTGCGCGTTCTAGAACATTGGTGAGCAATTAACAATCCCCATAAACTATCCTTCACCAAAATGGGAACTGCCAAATTGGCTTTAACTTCAAATTGTTCTAATAGCTGTAAGTGACAATCTGTTAAACCTGCTTGATAAATATCATTAGTCGCCCGTTTTTTCCCTTGGTAATATTCAGCTCCGGCTCCCTCTTGAAAGCAAGTATCTTGAATTTCCATACCTAGCGACACTGTCCAGCCGGGAAGCACCGACTCTGCTACCACAGTGCCGCTCATATCTGGCTGAAATTGATAAACTAGTACACGATCTGCCTTGAGAAACTGCCTTACTTCTTTGGCTGTAATCCGCAATATTTCTTCTAGCTTCAAAGACTGACGAATTCTTAAAGCAATCGCTGCAATTAAGTGTTGTTGCTCTCGACTTTGTTCTAATTGTCGTAACAGGCGTAACTGCTCAACTGCATAATGAATAGCGCTGTGCAAAATTGTTGACGTTAGCTGGCTTTTAAGTAAATAATCCTGGGCACCACTTTTCATTGCTTGTACAGCAATGGTTTCGTCTCCTTGCCCAGTCACCATAATCACAGCCGATTGACTATTTCTTAGCTGTTCTCTAAGCTGCTGAATAAACTCTAATCCATCACCATTAGGTAGAGCAAAATCCAGCAAAATTACATCTGGTATCTCGTACTGACACCAGTTCATTGCTGCTGTTGCTGTATCAAACTCTAAAATGCGATAAGTATAGCGGCTATCATGCTGTAAAAAGCGACGGTAAGTCACCCGATCTTCAGCACAATCGTCAATCAACAAAATTGTCAATAAGGGTAGGTGACTCATACAGCACAAATCTCAACGCGATCGCGTTTTACAAGCGATTGTACCTCCATATCCATCAAGTTAAAAACCTTACTTAACATATAGATAGCTTAGAGAATAATCTATGTGCTAGTGAAAAATGACAGAGCTGTTTAATTTAACAGATGATGGAGAGGGCACAACAGATTGAGCGCTCAGTGACACCTGTATTGTGGCACAGTTAAAAATTACAGCAATCAGCTAATGCGCTTAAAAGTTTGCATTTTTTTTGTGAAGAAAATCTTTAATTATAGAGATGGGAAATGGGGAATTGAGTTATGCTTATTCTCTTTGTCTCTCAGCCTCAGCACATAATCCCTAATTGATTGTATTAAATTTATGTGATGATCTGTGATTAAAAATTTTCATAAAATTTATTAATGAATTCCGTGTTCTGGTCTAATTGAATAAAATTAAAATACTTCAATTCTAGTAATTTATACTTAAATACAATTAAGAAAGTAGTCCCAATGAAAAAATTTTCATCGCCGAGTCAGCCATTAGTGCTTGTGCAAAAAAATCAATTAGGACTTACGCCAGTGTCATATTTTTTTCGTTTGGGTTTGTCCTGGGTCAAATGTCAAGAGTCCAAAAAACCTAAATTTTTGACCCAAGACCGCACTGGCTCCTCTTGACTCTTGACTCTTATCCCAGAGGATCACTGTGCCAGTTTGTTTTCGCTCTTTTTGTGAATATCTCCTGATGGAGGTTTCGATGAAGTTTTACTGTCAATTTTTAAGCTTTGTTTGAGCCTTGCTACTTCCTCTTGCAACGCCTTAATAATTTCTACCAACTGTTCCTTTGACAATTGGTTTAGTTTTTCTTCTGTTTTGGCTTTTACTGTATTTTGGCTCATGACAGTGATGCTCTCGCACTCTTGTCTTCTTTGTCAACTAGGCTCCACCTGAATCCTTACCAATTGCTAATTTGGTATGGTTAAGTTCAGTTTCAAAGCGGGTATAAACAATTTCAATTGGATACCAGGTGGAAAACCAGTGCAAATCTTGAATAACTTTGGCAGAGTTATTATGATCTACTTCAAAATGAACTAAGGCTAAATTATTTAATCCTACTACTTCCCGACCATCTTGAAACCAAGGTAATTTCCAAAAAGCTATATACTGTAACCACTGCCATTTCTGGGTTTTGGCTTGTTGTTTGGCATTCATTAGCCAGGAAAGATTTGTGCCAAAATCAGCAGTTTGTGTGCTAGTTCGGGTAATCCATTCCATTAATCCGTGCCATTCTGGGGGACGGTGTGATGAAGCATCGCGGTGGGATTTTCTGCTAGAAATTTCTACCATGTAAGGGGGATTTGTCCATCCTAACCATTGGCGATTTTTTTCTGGTAAAAGCCATTGTTTTAGTCTTGTATGAATAATTTCTGTAATTTTTTCTTCATTTTTAAACGCACTAGCTGTTAATTGCACTAATACAGATTTTTTCTCGGAACCTATAGATTTTCTGGTATAAGATAAACGCACAACAGAACTGTAGTGAATATCTCCAGATAAGACTATTACTTGTTGGCGTTGCTCAAATAATGTGGTGAGGAATTTCGCTAAGGCTTCGTAATTAATATTCCAAGCATCACCGACATCTACACCATAAACTTTTTCTCTTTTTAAATGCCAATGGTGAATCCAATCTATTACTTGTAAACCAAATAAGTTTGTGGGTGCAATCACAAAGGTGGCTTGCATTTGTGAAAGTCCTTTGGGTTTATGTATGACTTGTTCTAAAGGCTGGGATAGTTGTTGTTGAAATGCTGGCGGCGATAACAGCATTGGCGGCGCAATTGGTTTTTGATCGGCAGGATAACCGCGCCAGGTACGTGTATCTAAAACTATGACTTCATGGCAAAAACTGCGGACTGTATAATGCCAAGTCAAGGCTTCTGGGTCACGGTCTAGGACTAAGACTGAATCATATTGTACAAATTCCGGTAAACCTGTGCGGGGGTTGGTAGGTGGCATTCCTAAATAACGGGCGATCGCATCCCAAGCTACAATATTCATTCCCCCAGATGCAGACCATTCCGCCGCCGCTTGTAATAATTTCTCCCCTGGTTGACCTGGGATAAATTGCTGGGGTGTGTTCCCCCAGGCTTGAAAAACTGCATAGGCTAACAAGGCATTTTGTACGGTTCTGCGTCCTAAGGGTTGTCCTAAAACGCGCAAACACCAAGCTTGGTTGAGGTTCCAGTCATCGCTGACATCATGGTCATCGAAGATAGTATAAACGGGAATGTTCGCCATCGCCCGCCGCACTTTCCACAGGGTATGGATAAATTGCTGCATATCCAGCACCTCTTTATCCCAGCGGCGGCTGACTCGATGACCACGCATTACCTCTCGCCCTTTGGGTAAGCTACTGGGCCAGCAAGCGGGAGACCATGACAATATATAAGATGCGTAATATTCACCCAAACTCAGCAAGTGGCTGCTAACTTTGGCGGTTTTATTATGTAACCCAGCGGTGAAACCTGCTTGGTGAGTGGCGATTTCTGCACGATGTCCGGGAAGCAGTTGCTGGGGTGTGTAATAACTGGGGTCGGCGGCTGTTTGCTGGGTAACAGGTAACCTTTCTTCCCAACCTAACAGCGCATCGCCTAACTGAGAAGAAACCCACAATAGGGGATCGGCGACATCATCACCATAAATTTGGTCGCCTGTAAGGAAAAGCTGATGGGGTCTTTGGCGGGGTTGGTTGGCGGCTGACTCAATCAAGCAATCGAGAATTGGTAACGCATCAAAGCCATCACCGTGGGGTTTGCGACAGGAACCATGCACGATGCGTAAATCTTGTAAATCTGTGGGTGGGAGGGTAAATGTGGGTTTTTGATGGTCAAAATAGCTGATGTTCACAGCAGGAAAGCGGCTAGAACATAAAGCTTGCTGTAATGTTTGCTGCTGGGAGGATGACTCAATAAATTGCATATCGTATGCATAGATGCGATCGCTACTCAATAAATATCTACCCGCAGATTCCGCCGTGACGACCACAATATGCAGCGATTTTCCCAGAGCATAGGTGGAACGTCTTCCCTCTAAAAGCAGATTTGTGATTAACTGACCGTGGTTAGCCGTGTCATAAACCTGGAGTACCACCTCACAAGGACGTTGCAACGCCACCCAGACTGTAACGGTGTCGGAATCTGTTTGTTGTAAGATAGGCCCCGCCAGAATTAGCGGCGATGCTTGTAAAAACTCTGCTCCAAATAAATCGTTCATTGCCAACTATGCAAGCCTTGTTTCCATCGTATTACTAAAAAAGTGCTGAGTGCTGAGTTCTGAGTGATGAGTGAAATGTAGTGAGTTATAAATCAGCGCTAATAATGTATTTTTATCTGCAAAGTCTTGACGAGCAACCGCTTTAATGATACAAATGTACTATTAAGCGGTGCAATTTTGGATAAAAATTTAAAACTCTCAACAGATAAATAGCATTTTTCAGCCCACAGGAGAGCAAATTTCATGAGACTATCGAAAATGGACTTGAGTAGCTTGATTGCGATCGCTCATTCTGACGGACATTTACAATTATTGCTTGACCGGGGCGACGAGATAGAACTTTTAGAAATTCCCGCACCAATTCAAGCTTACGAGGGTTTGGTAGAACTGAATGAGATTGTGGCTGAACCTGCGGCGTTTCCTGTTTATGAAGAACCGATTGCGCTGTTACCTGTGAGTTCATCAATGGCGGCTACCATTGCTTACGATAGTCACGAGCAAATTTTGCAAGTTGAGTTTAAGAGTGGGGCGGTGTATGAGTATTCTGGGGTAGATGAAGAGACATGGGAAGATTTTTACTCGGCTGATTCTGTTGGTAGCTTTTATAATCAGCATATTAAGGGAAGATTTGACTGCGAAAGGGTAGATTGAGGGACTTCCAACTAAAAAAAATATACTATCACTGTGTAGGCAGGGGGGCAGGGGGCAGGGAGCAGGGGGAAAATAAAAATATCTTCTCTGAGAAATTGGATAATTTATTTTCTGGAAGGCCCGGAGACGGAAAATATAGGGATTATTCATGATGTGATGTAAATTATGAGGGCATGGCACTGCCATGCCCCTACGTATGGTGGTGCAATTTGGTACGAAGATGGATGTAGAGATTAATGTTGCGATCGCATTTCACAAAAATCTTGCCCCAGATAGATTTTTCGTGGGGGTGAAGAGGGCAAGGCAGTGCCATGCCCCTACGTATGGTGGTGCGATTTGGTACGAAGATGGATGTAGAGATTAATGATGCGATCGCAATTCCCAAAAATATCGCCCCAGATAAATTTTTCGTAGGGGTTTAGCACTGCTAAACCCTCATCCGCCTATTGGTATGGTTATATGACTGAAATAGCATAATTGACCGAGAAAAATAACCAACTGTTCACCTTCAGAAGGCGGAATTTGCACCTTAAAGCATGAAGGTTGGAGTTCAAAGCTTGAAGCTTGCAGCTTTTATCTCGAACATTGCAGCTTTTATCTTGGAAGCTGAGCCTTTTATCCTCAACGTTGCAGCTTTTATCTTGAACTTTGCGGTTTTTATCCTCAACATTGCAGCTTTGATGCGGAAAATTGCGGCTTTTATCTTCAACGTTGCGGCTTTTTGCTTGAAAGGTGAGAAAATGAGCAAGAACGACCGCACTTTGATGGCGACTGATGAGTGAATTAGCAGCAGTCATGGTGATGGGAAGGAAATTAAAACAAGGAATAGCACAATTCGCGGCTTGTTTTGCAACGCTTGCCATGAAAATTGCCTAACCGGACACTATATTATCCCCATTCGCCACAACTGGCTCAAACAAAATCCCCATTTCTTAATTACGAATTACTCTTGTTTGCCTTGCAATCGCAAAAAATGCACCCGCCCTGATTTATCGCCTGCAATAACTCTCACCCCATCTGGTGCAATAGCACAGCAACGTATTGCCCAGTCCCCAGTAAAATTGGCAATTACTTCCCCGGTTTGCCAATTCCAGACTTTGAGGGTCTTGTCATATGAACCAGAAATCACATACTTGCCATCTGGAGTCAGGGCGAGCGCCTCAACCGAGAAACTATGACCATTGAGGGTACGCAGTTCTTCCCCAGTTTGCCAATTCCAGACTTTGAGGGTGTTGTCCCAGGAACCAGAAATCACATACTTGCCATCTGGAGTCAGGGCGAGCGCCTCAACCGAGAAACTATGACCATTGAGGGTACGCAGTTCTTCCCCAGTTTGCCAATTCCAGACTTTGAGGGTCTTGTCATCAGAACCAGAAATCACATACTTGCCATCTGGAGTCAGGGCGATCGCCTGAACATAGTGACTATGACCATTGAGGGTACGCAGTTCTTCCCCTGTTTGCCAATTCCAGACTTTGAGGGTCTTGTCATATGAACCAGAAATCACATACTTGCCATCTGGAGTCAGGGCGATCGCTTTTACCGAGTCACTATGACCCGCCAGGGTACGTAGTTCTTCCCCTGTTTGCCAATTCCAGACTTTGAGGGTTCTGTCATATGAACCAGAAATCACATACTTGCCATCTGGAGTCAGGGCGATCGCCAAAACCCAGTGACTATGACCATTGAGGGTACGCAGTTCTTCCCCAGTTTGCCAATTCCAGACTTTGAGCGTGAAGTCAACAGAACCAGAAATCACATACTTGCCATCTGGAGTCAGGGCGATCGCCAAAACCGAGTGACTATGACCCGCCAGGGTACGCAGTTCTTCCCCAGTTTGCCAATTCCAGACTTTGAGGGTCTTGTCATCAGAACCAGAAATCACATACTTGCCATCTGGAGTCAGGGTGATCGCCTCAACCGAGGAACTATGACCATTGAGGGTACGCAGTTCTTCCCCAGTTTGCCAATTCCAGACTTTGAGCGTGGAGTCAAGGGAACCAGAAATCACATACTTGCCATCTGGAGTCAGGGCGAGCGCCTCAACCGAGAAACTATGACCATTGAGGGTACGCAGTTCTTCCCCAGTTTGCCAATTCCAGACTTTGAGGGTGTTGTCCCAGGAACCAGAAATCACATACTTGCCATCTGGAGTCAGGGCGATGGCATTTACCGAGCTACTATGACCATTGAGGGTACGCAGTTCTTCCCCTGTTTGCCAATTCCAGACTTTGAGGGTTCTGTCACCGGAACCAGAAATCACATACTTGCCATCTGGAGTCAGGGCGAGCGCTTTTACCGAGCTACTATGACCATTGAGGGTACGCAGTTCTTCCCCTGTTTGCCAATTCCAGACTTTGAGGGTCTTGTCATCGGAACCAGAAATCAAGTACTTGCCATCAGCACTCAGGGCAACTGCATTTACCGAGTCACTATGACCTACTAAGGTACGTACTAAGGAACCACCAGGAGGAGTTAAGCTTGCTGTTTGCGGAAGCAAGCCAAGAGTTTTACTTTGCTGCGCTTGGGTTAACAATCTCTGAATTTCTGAACTTTCAAAACCCAGCAACCGCCCTAATAATTGCCCCGCCAATTGCTGTTTATCTTCATTTAAAATATGTGCCGACAGCCTCAACGCACCTTGAATTAACTGTAAATTCTCATCCGCCGGCAAAAAATCATAATCTGCTAGCAAAGCATTAATATTGATGTTCTCCAACTTCCCTTGCAACCAGCGAAAATCACACAGCAGTTTTTTTAATTCCCTTTCCCTTCCCCCCGCCAGCAGGTGAGAGGCTAAATTTTGCAATATATAGCCGTCATTTTCTAAACTATGCCAGCCTTGGGGGTATTTTTCGCTGTAAGCATTTAAAAGCTGGGCGTGCAATTCCTGTAAATTTGACACTGCACCCCGCAAGTAAAGGTATTGCAAGTCATGCAGTTCTATTTGTCGTTGAGGTGCTTCCCCTGTAGTGCGGAGTAAGGCTTTGCGCGCTAGAGTCGTCAGTAATTTACGAGCATTACGTTCGGTTAATCTGTTGCCATGCGTCCAAATTTTGACAATAGCGGCTTCCGGTACAGGTGTATCTTCTGGGAAAACTGCTAGTTGCAAATAGTTTTGTGCTTCTTGTTCTGGCAGTGCCTCAATGCTAATCTTAATTGATTTCAAGATGCTGCCATGAAGATGTTCAAAAAACTCTAAATCAGCTTCTCTTAGTGCTTCTAACAAATCTGACCACGGTGTTCCATCCCTTACCATTGCGCCATTCAGGGAAAGTGCCAATGGCAAATACCCACATTCCCTTGCTACCTGTTTTGCTGTCGTCGGTAACTTGTCTACAGATTGATTTGCCCAATCTGCCAACAGTTCTAACGCCTGTTGTTCACCTAAAATTGCCAGCTGATATTCTTCCCCTCCCAACCCCGTGACTATCGCCGCATCACGGGTAGTAATTAACATCTGACAGCGTTCCCCCAACACATCAAACGCCGTCGCATCATCCAAACGCCAGATATCATCCAAAATCAGTAAGCAAGCTTTCTGTGCAAACAACTCCCGTAACCGCGCTTTCCCCAATCCCACCTCGGTAAACGCCGCTTGCTTCTCACCCAACGCCGAAGCAATATAAGATTGCCAAGTTAAAATTTGGGGTGTTTGTCCAAATGTTACCCACAACACCCCATCAGGAAACGCCTTTCTCACTTCTTCATCCCGCGCTAAGGCTGTAGCTAAGACTGTTTTACCAATTCCGCCCATCCCTTGCACACCAACACGCCGACTTTTCCCTGTAATCCCCACAGGTTGCTTTGTTGAAGATAATACTTTCTGTTTTAAGGGTGTAAGTTCTTCCGGACGGGGTAAAAAGTGCGGTGGTAACTCTGGTACATTACCGATGAGTTGACCTAACTGTGATGTTTCAGGTTCAACATCATCAACTACTTTTTTTTTAACTCGTCGGCTAAATCATCTCGCCCAATCGCAGTCAAAGCTGACTCTAATTCATCAAGTCGATTTCTTTGCTCTAACCACTCCCAAATGCTTTGGGGTTCTCGTCCCTGTCTAAAACCAGCACGTTCGTGTGGTTTAATATCAAAATAATCTGCTAAATCTAGCCAGTCTTGCGTCAACCTTTGACAAATAAAAATTTTAGTGCGTCCAGAGATTTGTATATTAGTACGTTTTTCCACAACAGTTGAATTAGCTATCTTATCTACAAGGTTAGGATTTTTTTTAAGTTCAGGAATCAACTCGCCAGAGACACCAGCTAACTGAATTGCATTCCGCGCAATATTAAAAGCAAACTCTACAGGCGCACCAGAATCATATTCAGGATTATAAGCTATGAGCGCGTCGTAAAAACCCACAACAAATTCAATCGCGGCTTTGTCGAAGATTTCATCGTTCATCCCAATCACATAATTAATGTGTTGGGAAATAGCCTCAGCTTGAACTTTCGAGTAACAAGCATTCAACAGCACACATTCTACTTGCTTAGAAAACTGTCCAAACAACCCAGCTAATGCTTCCCCCGTAACTAGCTGTGCTTTTCCCATTTCATGCTCAAAAGCTAGTCCTTGTATCCCCGATCCATGCCCAGAAAAGTGGATAATATTCGGTCGATAATCCAAAATAGCGCGGCGAATATCTCTTGGACGGACTGCTAAATCATAGCGTAAGTCAAAGTTCTCCCGATTTAGCGACCTTTGCAAGCCTTCCTTGATATCACGCAATTCTTGATCGAGGCGCAATCGTACTGTATTGCTAGGATTTGCAGCTAATATCAGAATTTTCTGCGGTTTAACAATCATTGCCGGGGTTGGGAATTGCTGTTTTTAAGTATACATCTTGCGAATGGGGCATTGGGCATTGGGCATTGGGCATTGGGAAGAAGATACTCTGGCTTTCTCCTCTGCGTCTCTGCGCGACGGACACTTTGCTCAAGTCGGCAAAGCCGCCCACGCAAGTGTCCTCCTCTGCGTGAAATAATAACACTCTTTCTCCCCCTGCTCCCTGCCCCCTGCCCCCTTGCCTATAAACCAAGCAATTCCCTAAAGCCTGGCTCACGTGCGATATCATCAAAATCGATATCTGTCGCCGCTTCTTCCTGATATCGGGGATTTAATCTAATTGCTTGGCGGAGATTATCTAAAGCTAATTCTAAATTTCTTTGGAATGCATAACAGGTGGCTTTATTGTAATAAGCACTGGCATAATCTGGTTTCAATTCTAATGCGCGATCAAAAGAGGCGATCGCTTCGTCATCTCTTCCCAAGCGCACCAAACAATAACCGCGTTTATCCCAAACTTTCGGCGCTGGTTTAATTTCGATGGCTTTGTCAAAAGATGCGATCGCTTCGTCGTATTCTTCTAATTCAATCAAGGCTAAACCGCGATTCATCCAAGCGACTGGATCGTCTGGCTTGACTTTGGTGGCTTGATTAAAGGAGACAAAAGCCTGTTGATGTTTGCGTAAGTTCCCAAAGGCGACACCGCGATCGCACCAAGCTTGGTGATATTCGGGATTGATTTTTAAAGCCGTATCATAGGAAGCGATCGCATCTTGATAGCGTTTCAATCTGGCGAGAGTTAAACCTTGTTTAAACCAAGCTACAGGATTACTCGGCTGGATTTTCACAGCTTGCTGATAAAGTGCGATCGCATCTTCATAGCGCTTTTCATTAAACAGCACATCTCCCTCTGCAATATATTCCTCTACAGATTCTGCTGCTGGCGGCGGTTCTGGAATTTCTTCCTCAACTTCCGGTGCAATTTCCTCTGGAATTGTTGGCTGCCTAATTTCTGTTAGTTCTTCTACAATGGAATCCTTACGTTGTTGTGCATCTAATTGCAACTCCGAAAGTTGCGATACAAAATTTCTTTCTAATTCTTCTAGTTTTCCTAAAATCAGAATTTTTTGCTGTTGAGCATTTAACTGTAATTCCGAGAATTGCGAAGTAAATTCCGAGCCAGAATTTTCTAAGTTTTCAATAATCAGCGTTTTTTGATTTTCCGCATCTGCTTGTAACTGGGCTAATTTATTCGCAAACTCTAATTGCAATTTTTGTAAATCTGCAAAAATTTGCTCTTTCTGTTGGGTAATCTCCGCCTGTAATCCCGATACTTGAGATTTTAAGGAATTTTCTAATTCTGCAATATTAGCTAAAGTTGTATCTATATTTTGTTGAGAATTGACCTGTAACTCTGATAGTTGCGATTTTAATAAATTTTCTAATTCTGAAATATTAGCTAAAGTTACATCTTTATGCTGTTGAGCATCTGTCTGCAATCCTGAGATTTGTTGCGTGAAATCTGCTTGTAAATTGCCTAAACTCTCAACAACTGTATCCTTCTCTTTTTGCGTATCAGATTGCAATCCCGATAAATAAGAATTAAATTCTAAGCGAGATTTCTCTAAACTTTCAATAGTTATATCTTTTCGTTGTTCTGCCCTTAATACCAGTGTAGATAATTGCTCTGCTAAATCAGATTCTATTTTACCTAAATTCCCAACAGCATCAGATTGCCATTGCGCTACTTGAGCAGTAATCTCTGAATCTAAATTTGCTAATTTATTTTGAATAATATTAATTTCTGAGTCTATTTGATTGAGGATACTTTCTTTTTTACCCACAAACTCAGAAGTAATTAAAGATATATTTTCTTGTTCAGCTTTCAGCCTTTGTTGCAGAGTTTCCGTCTCTTTGCTTAACTCTTCAGTAATTTTTTTAACTTCTTGAATAGCATTTTCCGCTTCTTGCTTCACCAGAGTTAACTGATTTTGGGCATTTTCTACCCCTTCTAGCTGTGACATAGCTTGACCGACAATTTCGCGGATGGCTACCCGTCGTAACAGCCAAAATAAAGCAATCACCGCTACGGGAAACAAGCTTAATAAAACTAACCAAACGTTAAATAGCATGGTTGTACGACTAAAATTCCGCTCAACGTCAAATTGGGCTGCATCTCGAATTTGCTTTTCTGCACGCAGTCTAGCTAATTCTTCTCGCTCCTGATTTGATAATACCGGAGCAGGAGTCACAACTGGGGCTACAGATGGAGGAGTTTGGGCGCTAGCTTGCGAAAATAGCAGCCAAGGAGAGAACAGAATCACGCTGTGTAAAACTAAAGCGTAGGCGACTGGATTTTTACTCTTCATCACAACCATCCTATCCCTTGGGCAGTTTTGCAAGCGGCGTACTTCTCCAATCTATACCAGAAAGTTGCGATCGGGTTCTTGGGCTGTAGAGAACCACTGCCATAGCAATCCTAAATGATTTGTAAAATATTACATCAAGGGTTGTTGACTGTTAATCGTTGACAGCGAACAATCAGCCGCCAAAACCGATATTTTTTACACCTGAAATAGGATTGCTATATCTGCTGTTCTCAAATTTAATCGGGTTTATCCTCAATAATTTAGGACTTACCGAAGTGTCATATTTTTTCGTTTAGGTTTGTCCAGTGTCAAAGATCACTGTGCCAGTTGCGTAAGTCTTGCAATTAATATTTACAACGCATCTATATTCAGGAATAGTTTTAGCATCATAGCGCTGTCTATTTGCTAGCCCATCTGTATTATTTTTAAACTGAAATGGTATTAGCAAAGAGTATTATGACGGTTTTTTCTATTAGCCTTAATCTTTTATTTTATTATTCTTATCTTTTTCTTAACCAGTGCGTGAAGATGATTTCAGACTAATTTGATTCGGTATATTTTAACTATTTGTTTTATCTAACTTATATTTTTCTTAATCTTCTACTGAAAATATGATTTAGCAATCTCGCAATCATCAGCAGTTAATACATTTGTGATATACGCACTGCCTATATCACTAAAAAATTTTCATTGAAATGCTTTAGTGATATCTCAATTATGGTGATTTTTGATAGTTAAGGCTTCAGAGTTAATCACTTTATATCTAAATGACATCTTTGAACTCAAAAACTATTATTTATTTTGCCATGACTATATTAATTGTTTGATTTCACTAGAGCTAAGGCCATCTCAGACAGTTAAACACACGGAGATTCTTTTTCATGGCTAAGAATGTCATCATTATGATTGGGGATGGTATGGGCTGGGAAATGGCTCGTGCTGCATCCATCTATAAAGAAATTCAAAATGGTAAGACAGGTGCTAATTTAAGCGATTTTTATACACAAGGTAAGGGTCAAGGACTCAACTTTCAAACACTCGAAGGCTACGGTTTAGTAACTACCTATGGCACAACAATAGCCGATAGCAAAGGCGTGTTTAGTACTGGTAACTCAGCTTTAGACGGTACTAATCCCATCACTGGAGAAAGCCCAGTTCGTCCTGGTTTCAAATTTGACCCAACTTTTAACCCAGGTAATACTGCTAGTGGCGGTGCAAAAGTTAGTGATGGTATTAAAGGTAACTTAGTAGGTTATGACCCTGCTAGAGGTGGCGTTAATCCTTGGACTCCCGGAAATGACCCGGAATATATTAAATACAGCTATCCTGATTCTGCAAACACTGCTACTACTCTCTACACTGGAGTCAAAAGCTACAACAATGCTATTGGCGTTGATATTTTTGAAGATCCTCTAGAAACTATTCTCAAAACTGCCAACAGTGTTGGTAAATCCACTGGTTTGGTAAGTTCGGTTCCTATTGACCATGCAACACCTGGTGCAGCTGCAGCTAACGTCAACCGTCGTAATAAGTATGATGGTGAGTATCCCGGATTAGATAACATTCTGCAACAGGAACTGCGGATATATCAGCCAACAGTCATCCTTGGTGGTGGTCACCCACTCTCTGCGCCTGGAGACTTATTACCTTCTGGTGTTGAGCCAAATACCAGCAATGAATTTGTTAGTAAATCTACTTACACAGAACTTAGCACTAAACCCAATAATAACCTTTATGGTTACACCTTTTTAGAGCGTGGTCAGGATGCAGCGAAGAAACTAGCTGAAACTGCGGCGAAAATTGACCCAGAAAAAGGCGATCGCCTCTTAGGTTTGTACGGTGCGCGCGGTCAAAATGGTAACTTACCTGTAAGTTCTGCCAATGGCGACTACAGCACCACTGGTTTAGATATGTTCAGTGTTTTTGCTAACCAAGGTGTTGATACAAAAGTCGATACCAAGCGTCCACTGCTACCAGGAGAAACGGATGCATCTTTTATTGCCAAAGAGGTGAATGAAAACCCCACCCTCAATGACTTGACCAAAGCCGCATTAAATGTATTACAGAAAGACCAAGATGGTTTCTGGTTGATGGTTGAAGGTGGCGATATTGATTGGTCTGCCCATGATGACAACATGGACAACCTCGTCGGTACTATGTTGGACTTCGACAAAGCAGTCGGCTCAACAATTGACTGGATCAACAACAATGGTGGTTGGGAAGAAAATCTCCTCATCGTCACTGCTGACCACGATCACTATCTAACTCTTAACGGTGACTTTCCGACCTTAGTCAAAAATAAAGGTGCTGAGGCGTTAACCAACCTGGACACGCCAGCAGAAGTAGGACATTACTGGGGTTCCGATCCAAATATCAAATATGGTTGGGGAAGTCACACTAACCGTCCCGTTCCCGTTTATTACCAAGGTGCGGGTTCAGAAGTGCTAACAAACTTGGTAGGTAAAGGGTATGAAGCCTACGGATCTCAGATTCCTGGAATTACAGGTTTAAACGATCAAACCCACATTTACCAGACTATGTTTGCTTCAATAGTACCCAAAGTTGAGTTAGTAGGGTTTGCTTCTCTCCCCGCTGATACTTTCGCTGAAGGCCCAGCTTCTGGTAGGGGAATTTCTGCCAATGGGAGAACCGGGCCTTTCCCTGGGCAGCCAGTACAAGGTTTGAGTGGCGTACAATTCGCTAACAATAACTCTTTCTATTTCCTCTCAGATAATGGTTACGGTGCAAAAGATAATAGTGCAGATTTTCTGCTCCGTATTCAACGTCTAGATCCGAATTTTAAGGGAGCCGAAAATGGTGATGGTAGCGTCAAGTTTTTAGACTTCATCCAACTTTCTGACCCAGATAAAAAAGTTCCTTTCAAAATTACTAATGAAGGAACTAATGAAAGACTGTTAACTGGTGCAGACTTTGATGTCGAGTCATTGATTGTTGATAAAGACGGTAGCTTCTGGATTGGAGAAGAGTTTGGCCCCTACCTGCTACATTTTGATAGCACTGGTAAGTTATTAGAAGCTCCCATTGCGACACCCGACGAATTCAAAACTCTCGATGGTAAAGCACCAAAAGTTTTAGGCCATAGAGGCGCAAGCGGCGAGCGTCCAGAACACACCCTGGAGTCATATAAACTAGCTATTGAGCAAGGTGCAGACTTTATTGAGCCAGACTTAGTAGTGACTAAAGATGGTGTGTTAATTGCTCGTCATGAACCTGCTTTAGCAATTTTGAATGCTGACGGCACTTTAAATACCAGCAATACCACCACCAATGTAGCTGAGATTGCCAAATTTAGCGATCGCAAAAAAACAGTCAATTTGGATGGTACCCAAGTTACAGGCTGGTTTGCGGAAGATTTCACTTTAGCGGAAATCAAGGAATTACGGGCAATTGAGCGTCTATCTTTCCGCGATCAATCCTACAACCTTCAATTTGAAATTCCTACCTTAAAGGAAATCATTGACTTAGTTAAGGATGTGGAAGCTAAGACTGGTAAAAAAATTGGCATCTATCCAGAAACTAAGCACCCAACTTACACTGCCCAAGAAGCTACCTATGTAGGTACTGATACCAAAATTAACCGGAATTTGGGTCAGATACTCATCGATACGCTGAAGGCAAATAATTTCACCGATCCTAGCCGCGTTTTCATTCAATCTTTTGAAGTTGGCAACCTCAAAGAACTGCATGATGTGATCATGCCTAAAGCTGGGGTAGATATCCCACTTGTACAGCTACTTGATGCTAGCGATATTGATATCAACGGTAAGTTGATTGAAAATCAGCCTTACGACTTGAAAGTCAGTGGTGACAAACGCACCTATGGCGATTTAAGAACTCCCGAAGGTTTGGCGGAAATTGCTAAATATGCTGATGGTATTGGCCCCTGGAAGCGCATGATTGTTAGCGTCAAAGGTACTGATGCTGATGGTGATGGTAAAGCTGATGATGTCAATAAGGATGGCGCAGTCAATGATGCTGACAAGACAACTTTACCGCCTACAACCTTAGTGCAAGATGCTCACGCAGCAGGTTTGCAGGTTCATCCCTACACCTTCCGTAATGAAGATAGATACCTGGCCGCAGATTACAAAGGTAAGCCAGAACTCGAATATCAGCAGTTCATTCAATTAGGTGTAGATGCCTTCTTTACCGACTTCCCAATTACAGGGGATAAAGTTAGGGATCTATTGAGCGATCCTCAGAATAATTTAGTACGCTCTCCCCAAAACCCCGATGTGCTGGCTGGTAAGGCTTTTGCTAACTTAGCCGGCTCTAGAGGCTTTGAAGGCGGCACAATCAACGCCAGCCAAACTAAGCTCTATATGCTGTTAGAAGGAACAGTTCAGGGCGATCCGACTGGTGCTTTGCGGATTAATGAATTTGATATTGCTAGCCGCAAGTACACAGGTAAAGAACTCTACTACAAATTGGATAATCCCACAAATGCGATCGGAGATTTCGCAGTTATTAATGACAATGAATATTTAGTCATTGAACGGGATAATAACCAGGGCGCAGCAGCTAAATTCAAGCGGATCTATAAAGTAGACTTGTCTAAGACAGATGCTCAAGGCTATGTCGAAAAGCTACAAGTTGCCGACCTGTTAAATATCCAAGACCCCAACGACCTCAATGGAGATGGTAAGAAAACTTTTGACTTCCCATTCCAAACTATTGAAGATGTCTTGGTGATTGACAAAAATACTATTTTGGTAGCCAATGACAACAACTATCCTTTCTCCATAGGTCGTCCTGGGAACGATCCTAAAAATCCCATCATTGACAACAACGAAATTTTGTTGCTGAAATTGGACAAGCCACTTAATTTGGCTGCTGGTGTAGGTCAACCAAAAGCTGAAGAAATTAAGTTTGGTTCTAGCGCCAGCGACGATATTACCACTCAGCCAAATCAAACCTTATTCACAGGTGATGGTGCAGATATTGTCACTGCCAACAAAGATACTAAGGTTTTAACTGGCAATGGTGATGACATTGTATTTACAGGTAGCGACTCTTCTATATCTACAGGTGATGGTGAAGATCAAGTTTTTGTCGGTGCTAATGGCCCAGCCAGCAATACCAATGCTGATGGTGGCGCAGGTAACGATGAAATCACAGTAGTAGAAGCCAAGGGTAGTAATAATCTGTTTGGATCTGCTGGTTCTGATACCCTCAAAGTAGTTGAAGGTTCTGGTCAATTCCTATTTGGTGGTTCTGGTAACGACACCATCACTAGTAACGGTAAAAATAACCGCCTCTATGGTGGTTCCGGCGATGACAAACTCTTCTCTAATAGCAATGACACCATAGTTGGTGGCGATGGTGATGATGTGTTATTCGCTGGTGCTGGTGGTGGTAACCGCCTGACTGGTGGCGCTGGTGCTGACCAATTCTGGATTGCTAATGGTAGTCTACCAACTAGCAAAAATATTGCCACCGACTATAACCCAGGAATTGATGTGATTGGATTAGGTGGAATTAAGGAAGCGAGTAAGTTTAGTGACCTAACCCTATTACAGCAAGGTAGCGATACTTTGGTGAAAGTAGGCAGTTCCGAGTTAGTTTCATTGCTGGGAATTACATCTACTAGTCTTACAGCAAGTAACTTTGCTTTTGCTGCTAGTGTGGTTTAATTTGCAGCTATTTGCAGCTTAAATTCAGGAGAAAAAATTAGTTAGAATTTATCTAAGCTGTACTTCTTTTTTCAGGCGAGGGAATACTACTCCCTCGCATTTTTCTGTTTTATTAACCACATCTTAATATCAACGAATCGCCAAGTTGCTCATCAAGAATTAGTAGACAGAGATAAGCGGTTAAGAAAGAATTAACTAGCGCTAATTTTTAGCTTGTTCTTATTCCCAGCTTTGGCTTGCTGGCATTTTTTTCATTTTAACTTTTTGATAACCTTTCTTAAAGATTGAATAACCCAATGTATAGATAGTAGTTATTTGCTGTTTCCCCCCTTTAATAACTTCGCATAGTTTTGCGATCGCCTGCAACGGCAAACATCTCTGTCAACCACCACTATTCTCAATCAATGTAGGGTAAAGCTGATGTTTACGTTGTGAGGAGTGCCTATCTGATTATTATTACTTTTTCGCTATAAAGGCATTTAGTGAGAAGTATTAAGTGTTATGTCGCTTTTACCGCCAGCTATTGATACTTTCTACAAAGTAGAAAATACTGAGTTATTTTCATTGCTGGGAGTGACATTCCATCCCGTGACAGCAAATAACTTTACATTTACAGCTCAAAATTTGTTACAAAAAAAATTAATTAAATTGTAATAATATCACCCAGAAGCAAGAGTATCAGTTTCTTACCTTTTGTATCGATTAATAATTAAATTTTATGAATGCAACACATGGCTAACTAACCCCCATAAATCCTATATAGTGCAAGCTTTGGCTGCATAATTGCACAATATCAAGCCTAAATTACCAAGTTGTCACAGGATATATGATGAAATTTCTAGGTATGCTAATGTATCCTTTTTCAGCGGATTTTAGCGTTTAAGTGATTGTCAACATTAGCTAACTAGAGGTGATAAAATAAACCTGTTTTCCTAAAATACACCTAAGTAAAAATATAATCATGATTATTAACGGTACTGCTAATCCAGATGAGTTATTTGGCAATATTAATGACCAAGTATTTGGCCTTGAAGGAAATGACACATTAGATGCTGTCGATGGACAAGGGAGTAATACCCTTGATGGTGGGCCTGGTAACGATGAACTTTATGGAAACACTAAAGACACTCTCAAAGGTGGTGCTGGCGAAGACAGCTTATATGCTGTTGGTATTGGGGGATTGAATAGCCTGGATGGGGGAGATGACAACGATCAACTGTTTATCGTAGAGGGCAACAATAATACACTGGAGGGTGCCCTTGGAGACGATAAGTTGTGGATCATTGAGGGTAGTCTTAACATCCTTCGAGGCGGCGTTGGCAATGACACATTAGATGCATCCGAAGCCGCTTCCAATATTGCAGGTAATAACACCCTAGAAGGTGGTGCAGGTGATGATGTTCTAATTGGGGGATTAGCTAGCGATCGCTTATTTGGTGGAGATGGTAATGATTCCCTCTACGCTGGCAAAAAAGGTAGCCAATTTACAGGCGGTGCGGGCAATGATATCTTTTACCTGACTAGTCAAGGCGTTCCTGATGTTCCTGTAGAAGTCTTCGACTTTATTAAAGGTGAAGATAAAATCCAGATTACCGCCATCCCTGAAGTTAAGAGTTTTCAAGACTTAAAAATAGAGCAGATTTTAGTAAATAACCAACCAGGCCCAGATACGGTCATTAAAGCCACCATTAATGGTGTATTAAAAGAGTTAGGCATTTTAAGAAATGTCCAAGCCAACACTCTAACTGCAGATGACTTTGATTTATCCGTAGCGATTTTCTCTATTACTAGTGCTTCATCTGTAGAAGGAAATGCGATCGCTTTCACTGTCACTCGTAGCGCCAGTTCGCAACTTGAGCAAAGCATTACTGTATCTACATCTATAAAGACAGGGGATACAGCCAGTGACACAGACTTTAAGGCGAAAACCGAAACTCTCACCTTTAAGGCAGGAGAAACCCAGAAAACCTTTACAGTTGAGACAATACAAGACTCCTTGGTAGAAAAAGATGAAACTTTCACCGTAACTTTAAGCAATCCCTCTAATCAAGCCATCGTCAGCGCCACTAAAGGCACAGCTCAAGGAACCATTATTGACAACGATAGTAAATTTTTAGAGTGTACTGCTGATGGTGATGTCTTCACCATTAGAGGAGAGAGTGATAAAGCTAGATTGAAAGTCAATCTCACCGGCTACAATTCTAAATCTGTCAACGAACTGGGAGTATTTGTGGTTGACGACACTCAAGGGAGAATTAACGGCATTTTGCCAGGTGTAGCAGGTTATGCCGAAGCCGCTTTAGCTCGTTCCAAAGTAATTTTCTCTGCGATCGCCAATCGTCCCAACGGCTTTAACATAAACAGCATCAAGAGTTTATTAGAATTTAATTCTGGTGAGAATCTCAGATTTTATTTAGTAAAAAACAGCACCATTGATAGTGTAAAGAATGGTAAAACCTCCATTGCAGATATACTATTTTCTAGTGCTACAACCCAAAAAATTACAGACTTAGGCTCTAATAGTTTTTCTCTGGCTTGGCAAGATGGTTCTGGTAATAGCACTACTAGCTTCCAAGATTTGATTGTTCAAATTCAAACAACAAATGAATCCTTATCTTTAGGGACAAATCAGCAAAGCCAGTCTCAAGGAGAATGTATTGATTTACGTGGTGTAAACCAACAAGTCAAAGCTAGCTTTGAACTGCATCGAGAAGCAAAGTTCAACAACTATATTGGTTTCTTTAAAGCAGTTGATGAAAAAGGTGGTATTGATACCAATGGTGACGGTACAGCAGATTTGCTACCCGGACAAGCTGGTTATACTCAAGCCGCTATTGGCGGCAGGGTTGGAGGTATTGACTTAACAGTTGATAACCAAGGCACAGCCACTTTTAGCGGCAGTTTTCAAGGTGGTTCTGTCTTTGTTCCATTTATTATTGTTGATGGCAAAATTGACGCATTTTTAGATAATAATGCCAATAATGATCCAGCAATTTACTTCCCTTTCTTGGGTGCTAACTCTGATAACGTTGACCATATTCGCCTATTAGGAAATAACATCTTTGGCTTTGAAGATTTGTCAGGCGGCGGCGATATGGATTTCAACGATGTTGTAGTCAAAGTCAATTTGAGTATTGCTTAAGTTAGGTCGGCGAAATTAAATTTGTCATTGGTCGTTTGTCCTTGGTCATTTGTCCTTGGTCATTCTTACAAAGTTATGTTCGTCGTTCGACGAAGTCGTTCCCGAAGGGTAGACGTTGGCGAAGCCAGACGCTCCTTCGTCGCTAACGCCGGAAACCGGCGCTCAGATGACTTACTTAGTACCCTTTGTAAAAATCTTGTGGGGCGGGCATCTTGTCCGCCCTAATTATCAAAAGGTGTTGGGACTTCTAGGGATAGCATGAAAGACATCCCGACACCGTCAACACTATTTACAAGTCAGTCAATCACGCCAGATTTTGGCAAAAGCAAGGATGAAAATCTGTCTTTCCTATGCCCCATGCCCAATGCCCTATGCCCATTTACAAATCAGTCTTACAGCTACCATCTACACAAAATGAAGATTGATAGGTACTGTCACGTTTCCCAAAGATAGTATAACGATGATCGCGGATTTGTTCGTAAAAGCGATCGCCTGCCCACTTCATCCCCGGTAATGCGCGATAAGCATCGACAAATACAGTCCCTAGCGGTAATAATCTGCCTATTTCTTCTGCGGCGTTACTTCCTTGCCAACGTTTTGCTGGTGCATTAGCATCAATCAACATCATCCCCTGTTCGCAATCTTGGGGTGTAATGCCAAATTGAGCAAGTGTTTGTTCATCTTGCATAGGATTGTAACGAAATAGCTTACCTTGATCTAAGCTCTCTAATAACTGCACTAAAGTAACGCAGAGATTGCAATTGCCATCGTAAACTACGTAATAATTCATTATCCTTGTTTATACCCTTAAACGAGCGGTTGGCTTTAAAATGATGAGATTATATTGCTATATGTAAACTTAACTTAGCTGCTCATTCAAAGAGTATCTACAGTATTTAAAAGATTAAGTATAGCTTTAGACTGGAAACTGCGTACTTGTTAGGGTGAGGATAATGCCGCCAGAAAAGGTTTTAACGATTGATTTTGCCCAAAAAGATGCTTGTTCAGCAATTCTACCGCGATCGCCACTGCTTTCTAGTTACGATGCTCAGTGGAATGGGATTCGCTTGGAACATCATCGACAGCCTGGCTATGAAACGCCCGAACACTATTTTGAACAGCATATTATTCTGATTAGCCTAGACCGAAATGGCAACAAAGTTGAGCGCATATTTGATGGCAAGCTTCAGGCTGAACGGATCAACTATGGTGATGTTGTTATAATTCCAGCAAATACCAATCACTTATCAAGGTGGAAAACGGAAGGGGAATTTTTAGTTATTAGTCTCGAACCTGTTTTATTCACTCGTGCGGCTTTCGATGCTGTAGATTTACAGGGTTTCGATATTGTACCCCACTTTGCTGCGCCTAATCCGATGATTCAACACATAGGACTGGCACTGCAATCAGAATTAGCATCAGGTGGATTGGGTACTCGTGTTTATATCGAATCTTTAACAACTACACTCTGTATTCATCTACTTAAGCATTTTTCTGTATCTAATAATATAGTTTCTGAAGATGTCAAAGAAAGGGGACTGTCACGGCTAAAGTTACGACAAGCTGTGACATATATTCAAGAGCATTTGGAGCAAGATTTGACTTTAGCTGAAATTGCTGAAGTTACAGGTATGAGTATGTACCATTTTTCGCGGCTATTTAAACAATCAACAGGGTATGCGCCGCATCAATATGTTTTAAATTGTAGAATTGAAAGGGCTAAAAAGTTATTAACTCGTACTGAACAAACCATTGACCAAATTTGCCAGCAAGTAGGTTTTCAAAGTCAGAGTCATTTTACATACGTCTTCCGTAAATCCCTAGGGACAACGCCTAAAGTTTATCGAGAAAAGGTCAGGATTTAGGATTTACAAAGCAATTAGAGTAGAAATTTTCTACTCTAATTGGATGTGTTTGTGTAGAAATGATTGGTGATTACAAAATTATTTTGGCAACACCAAAACAGCAAAACCACAAGTAAATTTCATGGAGATGGTGATGAGATACAAACTTTTAGGTAAAAGTGGGTTGAGAGTCTCGGAACTTTGCTTAGGAACCATGACTTTTGGTGAAGATTGGGGGTGGGGTGCTTCTAAAGATGAAAGCCGTCAGATTTTTGATACCTTTGTAGAAGCTGGAGGAAATTTCATCGACACCGCCAACGGTTACACAGATGGTAGTAGTGAGAAAATTGTTGGTGAGTTAATAGCTAAAGATAGAGAACGTTTTGTAGTTGCAACTAAATACTCGTTTCCGTTGCAGATGAACGAGAATCAGAAAAATCCTAACGGTAGCGGTAATCATCGCAAGAATTTAATTCAATCTTTAGAAGGGAGTTTAAAGCGACTCAATACTGACTATATTGATTTATTTTGGTTGCACGCTTGGGATTTTACCACACCTATAGAAGAAGTTTTGCGATCGCTCGATGATGTCGTCCGTCAAGGTAAAGTACTTTACATCGGCATTTCTAACGTCCCAGCTTGGATTATCTCTCAAGCCAATACTATCGCCCAGTATCAAGGATGGACGCAGTTTGTCGCCTTGCAAGTGGAATATAGTTTGATTCAGCGCACGCCAGAACGAGATTTAATTCCGATGGCAAAAGCCTTGGATTTGGCAGTAACACCTTGGTCACCTTTGGGTGGTGGAGTCCTCACAGGCAAGTATAACAAGCCCGCGCAACCAGGCAATGAACAAGGGCGATTAACCAATGCGGCATTAGGAAGTATTTCTGAACGTAATTTAGCGATCGCAGATGTTGTCAGTCAAGTTGCCCAAGAAATTGGACAAACACCATCCCAAGTTGCATTAGCTTGGTTACGTGCCCAAACTGGTGTCATTATCCCGATTATTGGCGCACGTAAGCTGAGTCAGTTTCAAGATAACTTAGCTGCTTTGGATGTCACCCTCTCACCAGCGCATCTGCAACGCCTCAATGAAGTCAGCCAAATTCAACTAGGTTATCCCCACGAATTTTTACAGAGTGATCTGATCCGCGATCGCCTTTTTGGTGGCACATTCAATACAATAGACAACCATCGCCTCTGAGGGAGCTAATTGCAAATTTTTGTCTATAAATAAAGAAAATAATTCATTATCAGCTGAATTCCATCTGTCTCAAGGAAGTTTCGCATTCTGAAGTCCTATTTGTAGACTGATGATGTTGAACCAAGCAGATAACACCCATGAGCGACAATAAAATTGCTTCTCGTCTTTATCCCACTCGCATTGATATTCCTGCTGAAGCCAGAGAAAAAATCGTGGTACTTCTCAATCAAACTTTGGCAGCATCTTTGGATCTCAAAACCCAAACAAAGCAAGCGCATTGGAACGTTAAAGGAACTGACTTTTATCAGTTGCATGAATTATTTGATGAAATTGCAGGGGAATTAGAAGAATATATCGATATGTTTGCCGAACGTATCACCGCCTTAGGTGGCTACGCCCTTGGTACCGCCCGCGCCGCCGCTAGCAATTCCATTTTGCCCGAATATCCTTTTGATATTTTAGATGGTAAAGACCACGTAACCGCTTTAGCAGACCGCTTTGCACCTTATGCTAAACACCTGCGGGCAGCTATTAGTCAAACCGATGATTTAGGTGACCTAGATACCGCTGACCTTTACACCGAAGTCTCCCGCACCATTGACAAACGTCTGTGGTTCTTAGAAGCTCACCTACAAGTAGCAGAAATTAAAGGCGAGAATGGCGCGTCTACTGTCAAAGGAACTCAACAGCCAGTTGGTGTTAGATAATTGCCGAAATCATCTTGAGTAAAAAGTAGAATTAGACCTATGAGCCATCAAATTGGTCTAAGAGATGATTGATAAAGTAAACCTTAAATGTAGGGTGCGTTAGCGATAGCGTAACGCACCGAGAAAGAAGATTTCCTGCGGCTAATTTTCAATTGAATAGCTCTGTTAATTGAGTAGTAACTTTTTGGTAAGTACGCCACTTTTAAGTGCGTACTTTTCATTTTATAGGTACATACTTTATGATTTAAATAGTTGAAAAACAGGTTTTAGATTATGTGTGCTTGAAGAGTTATATTGTTGCATAGGCTGGTAATTGGTAATTGGTAATTGGTAATAGGAAAAACCAATGTTTGTATCATCAGCAAGTTGCAGAAGTTGATATAACAGATAATTATTGGTCACAGAAATTCAAGAATCATAAAAACAATAATAAGCAAATTTTGGATATTTAAATTGCTGATATCTTAAGCTTGCAACTCTTATGGAATGAGCATCTTGCTTTTCTATTTATTCAGCTTAAAAATTCAGAATTAGCCTAATATTCAATTTTAAGAATCAACTAACTCTGAGGTAAATCTATGTCTCAAAATACTAAAACTCTTCTAGTTCATGACAGCAACTCACGCGGTCATAGTAGAATTAATTGGCTTGATAGCTACCATACATTTTCCTTTGGTAGTTTTTACAATCCCGATCAAATGGGATTTCGCTCTCTGCGGGTGATCAATGATGATACCGTTATCGGTGGTGCTGGGTTTGGTACCCACGGTCATCGAGATATGGAAATCCTTACTTATGTGTTGTCTGGTGCGCTAGAGCATAAAGATAGCTTAGGTACAGGTTCGGTCATTCTTCCCGGTGACGCACAAATTATGAGCGCTGGTACCGGAATCACCCACAGCGAATATAATCATTCCAAAACTGAACCAGTCCACTTTTTGCAAATCTGGATTTTGCCTAATAAGCAAGGACTATCTCCTAGGTATGATCAAAAAGCGTTTTCAGTGGAAGAGAAACGGGGACAACTACGCTTGATTGCTGCGAAAGATGGGCGAGATGGTGCTGTAACAATTCACCAAGATGTGGATATATACGCATCTGTGCTACAAAGCGGTGATGTTGTTAATTATCATGTGAACAGCGATCGCTATGCCTGGTTACACGTAGCTCAAGGTTTCGCCACCCTCAATGGTAAGGAACTCAAAGCTGGCGATGGCGTACAAATCAGTGGCGAAGAAACACTCGAAATCAGCACCAATTCTAGTGGAGAAGTTTTACTTTTCGATTTGGGCTAATCATCAGGGGCTAGTGAAGAGAAATTTTCATCCCCCTATTGTGTGATTTATTGTATAAACGTCTAACTTGCTAATGTTAAGTGTCTCCACAGTCTGGAAGACGCTCAGATGAATGGCTCTGTAATTGATTTATAGAGCCATTTTTGCTTTGAGAGTGAAGTTTATTGAAGTAGTAAAAATTTTGTTCTCAAATATAAAAGATTCCTTAAGACATTTATTTTATCTACCTAAGGTAAGAAGTAGGAATTGCATAAATTTTGCACATTAAAGTAAAGCTAGATAAATTCGCATATCATAAAAAATGAATTATTTAAAAGACAGACATAAATTTTTACAAAAAGAACGTCAATTGCTACATACAGAATTAGTTAAATATGGCATAGACTACGATACAGCTGCTAAAGCCGCCCAGATATTAGCCGAGAAGAAACCAGACGAAGTTTTAACTGAGGAAGAGATTCAGCTTACCAAACAAGTGTGTGAGTTGTGGTTACAACAGCGCAACCGCTTGGCTTCCATAGATAAAGTAATCAATTAAATTGTCATTTGGTAATTGGTAATTGGTAATTGGTAATTGCTTTTTCTCCCCTTCTCTCCCTCATCCCCAGTCCCCATTACCCCTTATCCCCAGAGGGGGCCCCGAGTTCCCCAGTCCCCAATCCCCCTACTCAGGTATCACTGGACTAATAGGACTCAAGGGTGCAGTAAAGACATAATAGATGACTCCAGAACCGAGAAGCATAATAGCAAGACTAAAGAGGATTACCCAGCGATCTGTCGGTTCGTAAGTATCTTCTTCAATATCGCGACGAACTGCAAAATAATGTCCTGTGGAAAGCCACACCGTAATTAAACCCACCAAGGAGAATACTAAACCTAACTTCCAGCCTGTTCCTGGATGAGGTAGCAAAGGAACTTGAAAGGCGCGTAAACGGACGATGACAACACCAAAACCTAAAAGTGCGATCGCAGTTCGCATCCAAGCTAAGTAGGTGCGTTCGTTAGCCAGGTGATCCCGTATGCGTGACGGATTTAATCTTCCCGGTTTTTTCTTCTCTTCTACCTTTTGATTATTATTTGATTCGCTATTGTTGAACTTTAATTGCATCAATAACGCCCTCATCCCCAAAAAAATATTTTCCTAAAAATGCAAAAATTATCGCAAATCTCTTATCAGGTAATTTGCAATCTGTGTGCTAATAGCACTTCTAAAATATTTTTGATAGCTTTAGCATTTATCTTCATATTATTTTAAAGCCCAAGTCTAAATAAAACAAGCCTAAGTTATAAAGGGCTAATTTTATCTTTTTATCCCTCAATAAATCAGCCAAAAGTAGAGAGCGCTTATCATGTATCTTCTCTGCTTTTGGCTGTAAATCTATATTCTAGTAAGTAATTGCTAGTAATAAGCGATCGCCACATCAGAATCACGTCATGAAGTAGGGAGTTGATATTACTCCATTTTACAATAAATTTCCATATATCTTAAATTAGTATTTTTGAGAAAATCAATTATTTCTCTAGATTCTAACCAATTTTCTAATTCAAAACTTTTAGTATCATCTATCACATAGTTAAATAAGGCAGTATTTTGTATTTTCAATAACTGCAAAATACAATTTATTGTTTCTTCGCAGAATTCAGGAAGATTAGCCTCAAAACTAATTAAGCTGATTGGATAAGATAATCCTTGTAATGCCTCTAATTCATATCCTTCAACATCAATTTTTATGTATTTAGGAATTCCAAACTGATTAATTAGAGCATCAATGGTAATAGTGGGTATCTCATAAGTTTCTTGGCTAACTGCAAATAAAGGTAACCCTCTATCATTTTCTGTTTCTAAAAATGATTTCCACTTGGTGCTGAAAGTCGTTAAGGCAGAATGCTGTGATATATAAATTTTTTCAACTCCAATGTGGCTACTAACTGCTTTTTCTACTAGTACAGTTCGGCGGAAATGAGCCAAGTATTAGACAGCCAACACTTTACCTTTATATGTCCACTTAAAAGGTTTAGCCATTGTTGTATTGAAATAGTCGATAA
>NZ_JACJPX010000017.1 GCF_014696315.1 Calothrix membranacea FACHB-236 | reverse complement strand
TGGGGATTGGGGATTGGGGATTGGGGATTGGGGATTGGGGAGATGAGGGGGATGAGGGGGAAGGGGGAAGGGGAGAAGGGGAAATAATTATGCCAATTACCAATTACCAATTACCCATGCCCAATGCCCCATGCCCCATTCCCTAATGTCCCGCTATTCCAACCTTTCGCCAAGGGGCGAAGCCGTTGTTAATGCCAAAAAAGGCGGGTGCTAGGGTGGGATAGTGGCGACGGAGGACGGATAATAGTCCATTGCTGTCGATCCAGTCTAGACCGAATTGGGTGTAGATTTCGGCGCGGTAGTCTTTGGTGAAGAAGCGATCGCTCTTTAAGCGGCGGGAAGCCATTAAAATAAATACTCTAAAGGCTGTGTCGCTAAAGCCAAAGCCGGCTGGTAAGTCTTCGGCAAACATTCCCACAACTAAATCGACGCTGTTGATATCGTTGTTGTAGACTTCCCGTAGTTCTTTCGCCCAGACAGGCTTGCTGGTAATCTCTTCAAAGGATTTGACTCGTCCACGACCGATGATTTCGCGAAATTCATTATAGCGAGGTACACCACGTTCGCGATCGCGCAAAATATCAATAGCTGCTAAATCTAAGGTTTCGCCGTTGTCGCGAATGAGTTTTTGTAAGGCTTTGGGGTAATTGTGTAAGGTAATTGCCCCAGGATGGGCGATTCCTAAGGAATAAAATAAATCTGGAATGCCAATTTCTTCTACTACTCCCCTGGCGCGTTTACCTGCTACTTCAAAAAAGTCGCCTGTGCGTCGCAATTCACCATTTTTATGGGAATAAAATTCAAATTCGTCGGGAATTAGGGGATGTAAGCGATATACGCTCACAAATTCTTCGGTAATGTAGTAGGGTGCTGTATGGTGATCCGTTGGCGAACCAATAATTCCACTCAGTGTCTCTCCTTCGCCAACACGTCCCCAGAGATTTTTAACGTGTTGACCAAGTAACCCCCACCAGTTAGCACTCATAGCAATTTGCAAGGCGGGATGGGCGAGGATACCGGGAGTCCATTCGACTGTATGAATTTTCGCCATTAATGCCGCGTTAATCAATCGCGCATGGTCGTAGAGGTCATCATCTCGCCAATCTGGGTATTGTTGTTTGAGGCGATCGCAAATGGCGTTATGCTCTTTGACAAACAGGGTATGCATTAAACTCAACCCGATCCACCAGTTATCATTAAAGCCAGTGCGATCAATGCCAATTGCTGGATCAACAGGTAATAAACCATCATCACCAATAGTCAGTTTGCCATCAACATGAGAACGCAATTGATGTACCTGTTCGGCATTATTCCCGTAGATTTGCGAACCATCCCACCAATGAGTCACCTTGTTAATAAAAGTTGGGGGTTCTGCTTTATTCCCTTCTGGGCGGCTTTCATCTACTAAGGTTTCTTTAATCGCCATTGGTCGATGTTCTTGCGGCCAGGTATCATCCTCTGCAAGGGGAATAACTATTTTTCTATCTGGCTGATTGTCTCCATGAGAAAACCAGTCATGGTTTTGAAACTGAATCCAAGCAGCTGCCAAGATATTCAAAGATTCCGCTGGGATAAATTTATCTCGCGTCATCAATCTCTGGCTAACAATGCGCGGATTGGGATTGAGAATATTTTTCTGATCTACATTAGCCTTTGTCAGGGGAACATTTCGCCCTAAGCGAGTATTTACCATCCCCATTGCAGGTTTTTTTAGATCATTAAAACTACCATCTGGTGTACGCGCTATCAAATGACGACCATCAGGGCTAGGGTCAGGATGAGGAAGCTGATCTGTATTAGGTAATTGAGAAGTATCGTGGAGATTTTCTTTTCTTAATTTGTTGCGAAACCCAACTAGTTTTAACAATGCTAATGGTGTAGGTAAGCGATGCCAAGGAATTCCAAACATTTGACCAATTCCTCTACTATTTTTTGAGACAATGACTCAGGTTTTTCCGCTTATATTACTTACACCTAATTTTCGGAAATTGCTGAAGGTGTAAGTATTTTTTTAGATATCGATAATTGAAAAAAGTAATGAGTAATAAGTAGTGAGTAATAAGTAAATTTCCTACTCATTATTTATTACTCATTACTCATGATGTACCTCACTTACTTCAAAAGTGCTGTAAATAACAAAATTGTGGTGTTTTATGCTATAGGCTAACACACCGAAAATCGCTGATAATTTAGTCGTAGGATGCGTTATTAACGCATCTTATCTTGTACGGGCTGAGATGCCGTACTTATTTATTCAATAATCAATGAGACATTTTCTATCTATCAATCTAACTTACAAAATTTATGCGCGATCGCCCACTCGATTTTCTAGTTCATTCGTATTAATGTTTGTCTAAACTTATTAATAGCAAGAGTTTGAGAGATTTTATGTGATTCACAAAATTACAAAATAGTCGAAATCAGCATATAAAAAAATTAAATGATTGCCGCAGTTGTAAAAAAATAATAAGTTGCTTATCGCTCTATGTCAGACAATTTATAATACCTATCAAATGTAAGTCACTGCGTTAACAAAGAATAGTACCCTTGAGGGTACTGTGATATTATTCATGAGAATTGACAATAGATAATAGATAAAGTTTGCGGTATTAGTTTGCACCTGCCATTACTAATTTATGGCGGCATTAACTCATTTACCAAGCTACTTGGGCTATACAGATGCTAAATCAGTCTTCAGTCAAACCTTTGCGGATTAATATCCCATTGTTACTGGACATAATCATTGTCTCTGACCCAGCGCAAATTAGACTAATTGAAACATCAGGGGATGTAGATCGCTTGCATACATACGATACAGCTTCTTTACCTTGGTGGGTGAAGTTGTATTTCTCCTCAACCAAGTTTCACGATCAACAGCGTGACTTGTGGTTTTGTCCTTTTGAATCAAGCACTAATCCTACTTATCATCCCAGACGAGCATATTTAGAAGAGAAAGTTGCTATTAGTTATCAGCAAGAAGATGTCAAAAAAATTGCTGACTTATTAAGAACTGATGCTAGCGATGAAGTATTAGCAGATGCAATGGTGCAAATCGTCAACCGCAGATTTTTTGGTCAAGATATTCCTGCGGAAATTAGCCATACAGCAAAATATACAGTTCAGAAATTTACTGAAGCTATATTGCCTTGGAAATATATTAAGGGACAGAAATCGCAGGAAAAAATTATGGATTACTGCGAACATAGCTTACCCCAAGGCGTTCATATTCTCGATGTCGGGCATAATATTGGTGAAGTTGTACAAGCAACAGCTGGGTCATTGAAGAAGTTAAAAGATAACATCGACCAGCCAATCGAACAAATATTTACTACCTATGCACCCACACCTCAAGTACCAAGAATTGCGGTGAAATCATCAACATTTAATGGGATGTTGTCATCGCCAACAACTCCTGGAAAGACTGTATTGTTATTTATGATTGGTAAAGCAGCCGCGAAAACTCGTGATCTAGCTTTTACTTTTGGTACTGGTAGTTCGGAAAGAGAATGTGTGTTTAAAGATTTTTTCTTGCAATTTATGACTGATTTACAACAAGAATTAAAGTTTAATTCGTAATTCGTATTTCTTAAATTGGGTATATTCGTAGGGTGCGTTAGCGCAGCGTAACGCACCAAGCAAGCCTCTAATGCTAATACCAAATCAAATCATGTTTGCGACACATCAATATATTCTAGAGGGCATGGCAGTGCCAAGCCCCTACAATCTGCCGCATTCTTTTTTAAAATTGGTATAAGAATAGATGAAATTTTAATTCGTAGTACATAATAGGTAACAAAAATGGCGATTACCACAGCAGACATGATGAAAATGTCACCTGCTGAATTAGATGAACTTTATCAAAATAGTCCGGTGGGAGAAATCCCCAATGGTCAAGGTCAGGGTACAGTTGTCTTTGTCACCGGACTTCCTAGTCGTAACTTTTTGGCTTCGTTAGTGAGGTTACTTGCTTGGCAAGGAAAGATATTTTACCGCGATCAAAGTTTCTTGCTCAACCGAATTACTATTTTAGGTTTGAAGTTAGTAAAAGCCAAAGTTTATCGGGGAGAAAGTTGGTTTGGTAGAGGTGAAGCGATAATTTTAGACTACTCACAAACCTCTTTTATCGCTCAAAAAATTAGAGATGAAATCCGAGAGGTTTCACCTAGGGTTTTTCTTGGTCAAGCTTATTGGGGCAAAACGCGGGTGTTGTCGTTTGCATTAGAATTTTAAATTGTAAATAATAAAAAGGCATTTATAAGGACACGGCGTTGCTGTGTTCCTAGTGTGTAATATTTTGTTTGGTTTGATGGTGCGTTGTCCCATAGCGCAAAGCACTCTACAATTTTTTATTTAGGGAATTTGAGGATTTCTTGTAGATGCCATTGATTGCGATGTCACCCAATACAATGGCATTGTGATTCAATACATTAACAATGTAAAGCGATACATTAACAATGTAAGCCAATACATTAACAATGTGAGGCGATGCATTAACAATGTAGGGCGATGCATTAACAATGTAGGGCGATGCATTAACAATGTAAGCCGATGCATTAACAATGCAGGGCGATGCATTAAAGTCGCGGATCTATAGGTTCGCTTTCTAATGCTAAAATACCGAAAACGCATTCATGGACACGGCGTAGGGGTGCATTGTTGACGAATCGTTCTAATGCTTCTACACCAAGGGCAAATTCGCGCATGGCTAGGGAACGTTTCAGAGATAATCCCCTTTGGCGCAAGCGTTGTATGTTTTCTGGGCTAGAGTATTCGGGGCCGTAGATAATTCGTAGGTATTCCTGTCCGCGACATTTGACTGCGGGTTGCACAATGCCGCGATCGCCTTGGACAATAAATTGCGTAGGCTTGATTACCATACCTTCACCGCCAGCTTTGGTAAGTTCTTCCCACCAATGAACACCTTCGGCTTGGCTACTAGGATCTGTTAAATCGATGATTTTGTATGCAGTCGCTAGCAGTAAAGCAGGGTCAGCTTGGCAAATTTTAGCAATTGATTCGATATGCCAGCGATGATTTTTATCAGTGTGTACAGCGCCTTCGGTTGCTAAGATGTGGAAAGGAGCAAGTTTGAAGTCGGTAATATCGTTAACTGACCAGCAGTATTGGCGATAAGCTGTCACATATTGCTGCGCCATGACTGCGCGTTGTTGATAGTGGTTGAGTTGGCTAGTAACTTCCACACCGCGATCGCTTGCTTGTTGTAATAAAGATACGGCATCATTAACAGCAAGACGTGATGCTACGCCCACAGGTGCATACTGCGATCGCAATAATCCCTGGGCTTTAGCTGACCAAGGCATTAATTCACAATCTAAACATACCCAGTCGGTATTAAATGTTTCCCAGAAACCACTTTGCGATAGGGCGGCGTTGACTCGTGCCAAAAGTTCTATTTCTAATGCTGCATCGTCAAAAAATCTTCTCCCGGTGCGGGTGTAGCAAATTCCAATACCTTCATTTACTACTCCGAAACGTTTTTCAGCCGCCGCCTCATCGCGACAAACAATCACCACTGCCCGCGAACCCATGTGTTTTTCTTCGCATACCACCTCAGTAATATCTTGGCTGCGGTAATAATCTAAAGCTTGGGTGGGATGTTCTAAATATCCTGGTAATGACGATGTCGCCACAGGGGACATTGTGGGAGGTAAGTAAATCAGCCATTTGGGATTAGCCGCAAACCGACTCATCACTTCTAAAGCTGCGATCGCATTTTCTTCGCGAATGGTAATGTTAGATTGCAAGCGAGTATTAATGATCCGCTTACCTAAGACATCTTCGATATGCAACACATCATCTAATTCTTGTTGAGATGTGCGCGTCCAAGAATTTTGTATCAACGGTTTGACAGGTTCGCAGTAAGTCCGCGCCGCAGCTACACTCACCAATTCCTTCTCGGGATAGCGCAAAGCCGTTAATTTACCGCCAAATACGCAACCTGTATCAATATCAATAGTATTATTCAGCCATTCCGCTTCTGGTACTGGGGTATGTCCGTAAACTACCAGCGCTTCACCGCGATACTCACCCGCCCAATTAAAGCGCACAGGTAACCCAAACTCATCAATCTCCCCTGTAGTTTCTCCATAAAGCGCAAACTCCCGCACCGCACCAGAACCGCGTCCTTGCATTTGTTGCTTCATCCCCGCATGGGCTACTACCAATCGCCCACCATCAAGGACGTAATGACTGACTAAAGAATCTAAAAATTCTCGCAGTTCTTGAATAAAAGGTTCGCGTATTGCATCAGGTAACGCCTCAATCTCCTGCAAAGTCTGTTCTAAGCCATGATTCACCCGGACATTCTTCCCGCGTAGTTTCCGCAACAGCTTGTGTTCATGATTACCTGGAACGCAAATGCCTGTACCTGCTGTCACCATATTCCGCACTAGCTTCACTGTATCCAAAATCCGGGGGCCTCTGTCTACCAAATCACCCAAGAATACTGCTTTCCTTCCTTGGGGGTGGTAGTAGGTGGGAAATTGCCATAGGGGAGTGGGGGGAGATGAGGGAGATGAGGGAGATGAGGGAGTCAGTTCTTCATTATCTATTTCATCTTTGATATAACCTAATTTTTGCAACAAAGCTTCCAGTTCATCGCCACAGCCATGAATGTCGCCGATGATATCAAAGGGGCCATGTTCGTATTTGCGGTTGTTCCATAGAGGTTGACGTTCAATTTCAACTGATTCTATTTCCTCTAGAGAAGTGAGAGTATAAACATAGCGAAAACCTTCTTTTTCTAAACCCCGTAGAGAACGCCGTAACATTTGAGTGTGACGACGCACAACATGGGGGCCAAAATTGCGATTGCTTCTTTGTTGGTTGCGCGCATGGCATAATTCTTCTGGTAAGTCGAGAACAATTGCGATCGCAAAGCAATGATATTCTCGTGCCATTTGCAGTAAAGGTTTACGGTCTTCTGGCTGTAAGTTTGTTGCATCAATTACAGTTAATTTACCTGCGGCTAAACGCTTGGCTGTAATAAAGTGCAATAACTCAAAAGCATCTTGAGTCGCAGCTTGGCTATTTTCATCATTGCAAACCAACCCGCGACAAAAGTCTGAAGATACCACCTCAAAAGATTGAAAATGCTGATGAGCAAAAGTTGATTTACCAGAACCAGAAGCACCAATCAGAATAACTAGAGAAAGTTCAGGTATAGTTATTTTCATTATTTGAATGAGGAATTATACATTAATTAATTGCATAAGCGTAACGCATCGCCTTCCCATAAATCTTGCGTTGCAAAGACAGCGACAACATACGCTATAGAAAATTTGTATTTCTTAATAATTAAATAAGTTCACGTAGGATGCGTTAGCGGCGAGAGTACGGCATCTGTTGCAACGCTTTTAGGTGCATTAGCCTACGGCATAACACACCCTACCCAACAATGCGATCGCAAATTAATTAATAATTCTTAGTTCGTAATTAAATCGAGGTTGGGATTAGCATTTAGGGAAAAGAAAAGTTTTAAATTTCCCCTTTCCCCTTTCCCCTTTCACCTTTCCCCCAGTTAAATATGAATTTGCGTTGCCTTCAGCATATGGTAAGTAATAATCAACTGAGTCAACGCCAGAGGATAACTTTGTAGTACCTCGCCAGTTGTACCAGCAATTTTGCCAAGTTCTGGGTTACTTTCGCGATTGCAAATATTTTTTAAATGTGGCAAATCCGAGCAGATAATCTGCTCTAATTTATTAACTTGTTCTAAAGTTGCGTGACCATCAACTTCCAGCACATCTACAGGTTTACTCATATCCCTGTCTAATCCCAAGCGAATTGCTGAGTCGGAACTATTCTCGGTTAAGTGCAGAAGTGAAGTAAAATCTGGATGCGGAATTGTAGGACGTAATACTAACCGCACATTAAGATGTCCATTAGTTTCTTCTGTGGCATCTTCAGGCGGATAGAAACTCACAACTATATCAGACCATTGTCGTTGCGGACGGATAAATTGTTCTGAGTCTGGTTCGCGCTTTTCTAATTCTGCTAATACTTGTTCTGGAGTATAGCCGCGTTTTTGAGTATCCCGTTTAACTTTCCACTGGGCGCGTAATGATTCTGGGGGAGCAAGATAAACTTTAACATCATAAGCATCACGGGCAGCACGAGTAGAATAACCAAGTAATCCTTCAATAATGACGAATTTATTAGGTTTAATATACTGTGGCGGTTCAAAAGTACCAGTTTTATGACTGTAAACTGGTTTGAGAATTGACTGTCCCGTGCGAAGCAGCGTTAAATGCTGCTGCATAATATCTAGATAGTTGCAATCTGGGTGGAGGGCGGTGATCCCAATTTCTGCACGTTGTTTGCGATCGTAGCGGTGATAATCATCTGTGCAGATAATCGTGACATTTTCGGGCCCGAGTACCTGAGCAATCCCTCTAGTTAGCGTTGTTTTGCCAGCAGCACTGTCACCGACAATACCAAGAATAATTGGACGGCTCATCATACCCCCCCACAAAGAGTTTAGTAAGTCTGTTAATGATTAATTGATAATATTCCTAATTTTAAAGGGGATTTTGTTCAGTAACTTAAGTAACTGGTTGTATGCAACATCTCTACACATATAGCAATTCGATTTTTGATTTTTGAATTAATTTTGGTCATTTGTCATTTGTCATTTGTCATAAGTATAGTTATTTCCCCTTGTCCCCTTCCAGTTCCTAACCTCTGGCTGCATCTACACCTAAACGTAAATACTCAATTTTGATACAAGCATCCATAATTACATTTAGTCCAGCATTCAAAGCAGTTTGGGCGGCTGCTTGATTCCAAATACCCTGTTGTACCCACACGGTTGGGGCATTAATTGCGATCGCTTCTTCTATAATTTCTGGCAGATACTCAGCACGGCGAAAGATATTCACAATATTTACACTCGCGGGAATTTCTCTGAGGGAAGGATAGCAAGGCTGTCCTTCAATTTCTGTAACTAATGGGTTGACGGGATAGACTGTGTAACCTGCGCGCTGCAAAAATTGGGCGATTTGATAACTGATACGATTAGGTTTATCAGAATGGCCAACGACTGCGATCGCTTTTGCTTGAATTAACACCTCACGCAGAGCGTTATCATCATCTTTCAGGTTTGGCATAGTCAGTGAATAGTTGATTACAAAGTCAATGGTATAGGGGAATGGCTAATGGAGAGATGAGGATAAAAAACACCAAATAACCAATGACCAATGACCAATGACCAATGACCAATCAAACACAGGCACTCGAACCAAATCTTTATAATTATTTACTATCTGTTTCTTTGCGAGAACCAGAAATATTAGTTCAATTACGGCAAGAAACAGCCCAGCATCCAATGGCGAGAATGCAAATTGCACCTGAGCAAGGGCAATTTATGGCGTTGTTGGTGCAATTAATCAATGCTAAAAAAACTTTAGAATTAGGTGTATTTACGGGATACAGTACCTTAGTAGTAGCTTTAGCATTACCAAGCGACGGAAAAATCGTAGCCTGTGATGTTAGTGAAGAGTTTACAGCGATCGCGCGTCGTTATTGGCAGCAAGCTGGGGTGGCAGACAAAATTGACCTGCACATTGCCCCAGCGTTAGATACTTTAGATAAGTTGCTGCAAGCAGGGGAAGCTGCAACCTTTGATTTTGCGTTCATTGACGCAGATAAAAGCAACTATGATGCTTATTATGAGCGATCGCTGCAATTAATCCGTCCCGGTGGACTGATTGCGATCGATAATGTCCTGTGGTCTGGAAGAGTAGCAGATCCCCAAGTACAAGACAATAGAACCAAAAGAATTCGCGCTTTCAATCAAAAGCTGCATCAAGACCCGCGAATAAATCTTAGTTTAGTCCCCATTGCCGATGGTCTAACCTTGGCAGTGAAGGTAGGGGATTAGGGACTAGGGATTGGGGACTGGGGACTGGGGACTGGGGATTAGGGACTGGGAGATGAGGAGACAAGGTGACAAGGGGAAATAACAAACACCAATTACCCATTACCAATTACCAATTACCCATTACCCAATAATGCCCAATGCCCCATGCCCCATGCCCCAATCCCTAAAAGTTGTCATTATTCATGATTTACGGTTACCCTTTAAAAGAAACTGTCGCCTTTTTTCTTGCTGACGTACTCTTTTTTCTTCGGTAAGGTCATCAAAACAGTAGGGGCAAGTAATACCTTCCTCATACTTGGGTGAAGCCTTATCTGCTTCAGAAATTGGGCGACCACAACTTTCACACATATCATAAGTGCCTTCTTCAAGTCCGTGACGGACGGCGATTCGTTCATCAAAAACGAAGCATTCCCCTTGCCATAAGCTTTCTTCGGCAGGAACTTCTTCTAAATATTTGAGAATGCCACCTTTAAGATGATAGACTTCCGCAAAACCTTGGGACAGCATGAAGGATGAGGCTTTTTCGCAACGAATCCCGCCAGTACAGAACAAAGCCACTTTTTTGTGTTTCTCGGGGTCGAGGTTCTGGTGTACATACTCAGGAAACTCACGGAATATATGAGTTTGAGGATTTTGCGCCCTGGTGAAAGTCCCAATCTTCACCTCGTAATCGTTACGGGTATCAATCACGGTAACTTCCGGATCGGAAATTATTTGATTCCATTCTTTCGGATCGACATAAATTCCCACTTTTTCATTGGGATCGACTTCTGGTAACCCTAAAGTCACAATTTCAGACTTTAACCGCACCTTCATGCGCTCAAATGGTGGCGTGGTAGCGTAGGATTCTTTGTATTCGATGTCTGCTAATTGGACATCGGAACGCAGAAATTCTAAAACTGCGTCAACAGCTTGGCGTGAACCTGCGATTGTGCCGTTAATACCTTCTTCTGCTAAGAGGATAGTTCCCTTAATCCCTTGCTGCTGACAGTAAGACAACAGAGGTTCTTGCTTATCGGCAAAATCCGGTAAGCTGACGAATTTATAAAGTGCTACAACAACTAGAAGATTTTCTTGCTTCATCCCTTTGGAAATGAACCGGTTTCAGGTACAATAATTATGGCAGCTTAAAATTAGCTACCTATTTAATTTTATGGGGGTTTAGCTCAGTTGGTAGAGCGCCTGCTTTGCAAGCAGGATGTCAGCGGTTCGAGTCCGCTAACCTCCATTGAGTGAATTTAAACATATTCTTGGCATAAGTTGCGATAACAGCTACACTTCTTGCTGCTGCATACTCCTTGGCATTAGCGATCGCAGTAGTTACATAGCAACCAAATCGAAAAATCCTCGATACTCGTCATCTAGCTACCGATGCTATGAAATATTACATGCAGGGTTATTGACTGTTAATCGTTGACGGTCAACAGTAAGATAGTGCGTTCCTGGCCGGAAAGCAACTATCGAACCCTTAAGCTCGACTTTATCCATTTTTACGAAACCCAAAACCTGACCCTGAAACCCTTGTAGGAGAATAGTTTTATTTTTTGGACTTAATGGAGAATCAGTGACATAGAAAAAGTATTTGCCAAAAAGCCAGGGTTTTTGCCAAATCAAGAAAGCCGAGTTCTTAATTTTGGATAAAGTCGAGCTAAGGGTCAACAGCCAAAACCGATATTTTTCACAACTTAAATAGGATTGCTATAGTTATATTCGATGCCGGAATTGAGTAATTTATTCCTTGGAAGTCCCAACGCCAAACATATAGTAACACTGACTTGAAAAAGCAAGGGGACAGGGAACAGAGAGCAAGGGGGATTAATGAATTTTTCATGTGTTCTGATGTACCCAGTTCATGACAGCTATTTAATTTGTAAAAGCAAAATTACATTTTTATCTTCTGCTTTCCTGCTCGTTATTCCCCAGCTTCACAACTAATCTCGCCACGCTTATGCCGATTGCTATAGTTATATGTGCAGGTATCAACTAATGGTTAAAAAGTAATTAAGACCTAGATAGTTTATCCATCATTAAATATAAATTGGAATAAATTGGAGAGAGATTTGAGGGCTATCATAGGTTATTAGTAGTAAATTTGCCCTATCACTCTTTACTTAATAGGGAATACGAAAAATCTTTAGTAAATTAGGAATTACGCAAAAGTCACGCAATTATTTCATTACAAGCATTCGCGTTAGCGTCTCGTTGGCGAAGCCTCTCGAAGAGAAGAGAAGCGACGTAATCGCCTGATATTCTGGGATTGCTTCCCTAAAATGCGTTCCGGTAGCAATGACAAATTTTGTTTGCGTAAGTCCTGTAAATTTCCAATTTACACAGCTATTAGACTATATTTTTATTATCTTAATTTATTTTTTAAAATAAAATTTAAGCTTTAAAAATAGCAATACCAGGTATTTACTGTCTTAGAATTTGATATTCATAACATATTTAAAGCAAATAGCCTATACATATAAACTTATATTTAGGGTTTTGCAAAAAATAAATTATTCTGTTCAAGTCGTTGACATTTGACTGTTCACAGCAACAGTCAAATGTCAACAGTAAACAATAGCAATAGCAGTAGAATATTTTTTACTTTTAAGCCTATTAAGTATTGATTTGTCATAATATCTTAATGAAGAATTTGCAATCTGCTATAGCAAAGAGTGTTATTTAAAATTAAACATTGTATATGTGTTTATATATATATATATCTGATGAAGATATCTGTAAAAAATGTTGTTTGATCGGATAATTTCAATGTTACTTGAATAGTATCTAGTCGTGTATGAGAAGAAAAATTTTTCATTACTTGAGATTATTTATTTGCTCATTGTTGATGATATTGTTTATAGGAAATTTTCATGGATATACAGTAGCGCAAACACAGCCATTACAAAAGCCAAGAGAAGTTACAGCGATCGCTTTTAGTCCAGATGGGAATACAGTAGCGACTGGGGTCAGTGACAGTCAGATTGCTTTGCTAGACACAAAAACAGGCAATCTGATGAAAAATTTACCAGGACACTTGGGCGCACCTGTGAGTGGAGCAGTTTTCAGTCCAGATGGCAAAATCTTGAGGACAGTCGGTAAAGACACTGTAGTGAGATTTTGGAACCTGGCTACAGGTGAAGAAAGTGAGATATTGGAAGGCCCAGAGCACCCTCCAAGAACACTTGCGATGAGTCCTGATGGACAGACTTTATTTACTAGTGGTGAAGATCCAAAGATTTTTCAATGGAATGTCAATACCAACCAATTAACCAAGGTTCTAGAAGGACACAGAAATTTTGTCAACACTCTAGCCGTTAGTCCAGATGGCAAGACTTTAGTGAGTGGAGACGCAGGCGGTGCAGTCATCTTTTGGAACTTAATTACAGGTCAAAAACTTCAAACCTTAGCTAGTCATGCAGGTGCAGTTACAGGATTAGCCTTTAGTCCAGATGGTACGAACCTAGCTAGTGCCAGTCAGGATCGTACAGTTCGACTTTGGAATGTGGCTAATGCTAAAGAAATCCAAGTTTTTCGTGATGCTACTAAACCTCTAAAGACGGTTGCTTTCAGTCGAAATGGGCAAAGTTTAGTAGCAGGTGGTGATGAAAACACGATTTTTGTGTGGAACGCCAAAAGTGGTGGACTACGCTTACGCCTAAGTACAGTTGATGCTGTTACAGGAGTTTCTATTAGCCCAGATGGAACAAGCTTTGCTAGTGGTAGCCGCAATGGTGATGTGGATTGGTGGAATTTGAATAGTGGTGTACGTGAAAGGACAGTAAAGTTAAACAACTTATTACCTATTCGTCCTAAGCAAGTACCAACACCATCGAATCGCAACAAAGTTCTCAAAACCCCGCAAAAACCTCTGAAATCTACAACGGAAGGAAGGATTCAGACTTCTAAAGCTACGCTTATGGCAGCAATCCCATCGCCACCAGGTGGGCCAATCCTCGTAGTCACATCTGCTGCCAATCCCTTTAGCAACTATTACGCCGAGATCCTCCGCACTGAAGGACTGAACCTGTTCAATGTCAGTGACATCTCATCAGTTTCATCGTCAACACTTGCTAACTATGACGTTGTCATCCTCAGTGAAATGCCCCTGACATCGGCTCAGGCAACAATGTTCACTAACTGGGTGACAAGTGGGGGCAATCTAATCGCTATGCGTCCTGACAAACAACTTGCAGGATTGTTGGGGCTAACTGATGCTGCATCCACACTGGCAAATGCTTATTTGCTAGTTAACAACTCCACTTCTGCTGGCAAAGGCATTGTTAATCAGACTATACAGTTTCATGGAACTGCTGACCGCTATACCCTGAATGGTGCTGAAAGCATAGCGACATTTTACTCTAATGCCACAACATCAACCTCTAATCCTGCGGTTACCCTCCGTAGTGTTGGTAGTAATGGAGGGCAAGCTGCTGCATTTACTTACGACTTAGCTCGTTCTATTGTCTACACTCGCCAAGGTAATCCAGCATGGGCCGAGCAAGAGCGAGATGGATTCTCGCCGATTCGCTCTGATGACCTATTTTTCGGCAATAAGAGTGGCGATCCTCAACCTGATTGGGTAGACCTCAACAAAGTAGCTATTCCTCAGGCTGATGAACAACAACGGCTGCTGGCAAACTTAATTCTGCAAATGAATTTGCCAAAAAAACCGCTACCCCGTTTCTGGTATTTCCCTCATGGTAAAAAGGCCGTTGTGCTGATGAGTGGTGACGACCATGCAAATGGAGGTACTGCTAGCAGATTTGACAAATTTAAATTGCTCAGTCCTGCTGGTTGTTCCGTTGATGATTGGCAGTGTATCCGGGGTACTTCATACATCTATCCCAACTCACCCCTAACTAACCCCCAAGCCAATCAATATGTAAATATTGATGGGGGCTTTGAAGTTGCTTTGCATATAAATACAAACTGTGCAGATTACACAGCTAGTTCACTTAATGCCACATATACACAGCAACTAAGTAGCTTTACTAGTAAATACACCAACATTGAATCCCCTAAAACTCAACGGCATCACTGCTTGGTGTGGAGCGATTGGTTCAGTACACCACAAATTGAATTGAATAATGGTATCAGACTAGATACTACTTACTACTATTGGCCACCTACTTGGATTACAGACCGTCCTGGTTTCTTTACTGGTTCTGGTATGCCTATGCGCTTTGTTAACCAAGACGGCGCAATGATTGACGTGTTTGGCGCACCTACCCAATTAACAGATGAATCTGGACAATCCTACCCTTACAATATCGATACCCTACTCGATCGCGCGATCGGTACAGAGGGGTATTATGGTGTATTCAACGTTAACGCCCATACGGATTTTGCCAACTCATCAGTTTCTGATGCTGTCGTTGACTCAGCGCTAGCCCGTAGTATACCAATTGTCTCTGCCAAACAAGTTCTGACCTGGCTTGATGGTCGCAATAGTTCGTCTTTTAGCTCCTTGGTATGGAACAATAACAATCTGAGTTTTACAATCACCAAGGGCAGTAATACTAATGGTTTACAGGCAATGCTGCCAACGAGCTCTGGTAATTTAACACTCAGCAATATTACGCTCAATGGTGGTACTCCCGTTAGTTATACTACCTCTGTAGTTAAAGGGGTTGAGTATGCCTTTTTTCCAGGAAATAGTGGTACCTACGTTGCTACATACACCTCTGACAACATTGCACCAACTGTCAGTTCTACAACACCCAGCAGCAATGCAACAAATGTCAGCACTACTACCAACATTACAGCCGCCTTCAGCGAGTCCATAGACTCAACAACAATTGATGGAACTAATTTTGAGTTGCGTAATTCCAGCAATACACTTATACCTGCAACAGTCACCTATAACGCCACTAATCGCACAGCCACACTTACGCCCAGTAATGCTTTAGCAACTGCTACTACTTACACTGCAACAATTAAAGGAGGAAGCACTGGTGTTAAAGATTTGACAGGTAATGCCTTGGCAACAAGCTATAGCTGGTCATTCGCCACTTCAGCAAACCAAACTCCTCAGAGTATTTGGAACAATTCAGCAACTCCAACAAACCCATCATTCTCAGACAGCAATGCTGTAGAGTTAGGAGTCAAATTTCGCTCGAATGTTGATGGTTACATCATTGGTGTGCGCTTTTACAAAGGTGCTGGCAACACGGGCACCCATACTGGTACCCTATGGAGCAGTACTGGTCAGCAGTTAGCTACAGCAACCTTCACTAATGAAACCACTTCTGGTTGGCAAACAGTAAACTTTACTAATCCAGTGCTGATTAGTGCTAATACTGTCTACGTAGCTTCTTACTATGCTCCTGCTGGGAACTATGCTGTAGATTTAGGATACTTTGCTAACTCTGGAATCAGTAACGGCCCACTATACCTACTACGCGATGGCGAAAGTGGCAGTAACGGTATCTACAAATATGGTGGCGGTTTCCCAGATTCTAGTTTCCAGTCAGCTAACTATTGGGTTGACATTCTGTTTATTCCCAGCATAGCGACGGATACCACCCCACCAACAGTAAGCTCCACAACCCCCAGCAATAATGCAACTGGTGTGAGCAATTCCACAACCATTACAGCTACCTTCAGCGAGGACATCGACTCCAGCACAATTAATACAACTAACTTTGAGTTGCGAAATTCAAGTAATACACTTGTACCTGTCACAGTAACTTACAGCGCCACTAATCGCACAGCAACACTGGTACCTAGCAGTAATTTAGCAATTTCTACTACTTACACAGCGAGGATTAAAGGTGGAGCCAGTGGGATCAAAGACTTAGCTGGTAATGCTTTGACAGTGGACTACACTTGGTCGTTCACAACTCTAGGAGACACTACTTCACCGACAGTCAGTTCTACTACTCCCAGCAATAATGCAACTGGTGTCAGCACTTCCCCAAGTATTACAGCTATCTTCAGCGAGGCAATTAACTCCACAACGATTAATACCACTAACTTTGAGTTGCGGAATTCTACCAATACACTTGTACCTGCTACGGTGACTTACAACAGTAGTAATTTGACTGCAACACTTACACCAAGTGCTGCTTTAGCCAATTCGACTGCTTATACTGTCAGGATTAAAGGTGGAACCACTGGTGTCAAAGATTTGGCTGGTAATGTTTTAGCCGCGGACTACACATGGTCATTCACAACTGTAGGGGATACTATTCCGCCAACAGTCAGTTCTAGCACTCCCAGCAATAATGCAACTGGTGTTAGCACTTCCCCAAGTATTACAGCTATCTTCAGCGAGGCAATTAACTCCACAACGATTAATACCACTAACTTTGAGTTGCGGAATTCTGCTAATACACTTATACCTGCCACTGTGACTTACAATGCCACTAATCGCACAGCAACATTAGTACCTAGCACTGCCTTAGTAAATTCGACTACTTACACTGTCAGGATTAAAGGCGGAACTACTGGTGTTAAAGACATCGCTGGTAATGCCTTAGCAGCAGACTACATCTGGTCATTTACGACCGTGGCAGATACTACGGCTCCAACAGTCACCTCTAGCACTCCTAGTAACAATGCTTTTGGTGTTAGTATCTTTACAAGCATTACAGTAACCTTCAGTGAGCCGATCAACTCAACAACGATTAATAGCACTAACTTTGAGTTGCGTAATTCACTTAATATACCTGTACTTGCTACAGTTACTTACAATCAGACTAATCGCACGGCAACACTTAAACCCATTCTTCCTTTACTGAGTTTATCTACTTATACAGCCACAGTTAAAGGCGGAACTACTGGTGTTAAAGATTTGGCAGGCAATGCTCTTGCATCTAACTATACTTGGAAATTTACTACTGGTTTATTGTAGTGAATTTTCTCATTACATCTACTGGGAGATACAAAGATGTAATTAGCTGATGCGCGTCTAGTATTCAATACTGCTTTCCCAGGGTCAAAAGTCCAAATTCTAATTGGCTTTTGACCCTGGACTTTTTATCATTAACCTAACTTTGGATGTCTCTTACGTGAATGATATTTAGATCCCCGACTTTTTGAAAAAGTCGGGGATCTGATTCAGCTATGTTTGCTTCAGTAGTGCTATTCATCTCTGGCTTTTATCAGCACAGAGACATCATAAAACACTCGTAATTAAGAATTCCTAAGCGTAATTACGAATTACGAATTAGTAATTACGCTTCATCTAAAGCAGCAATTCCAGGTAATACTTTACCTTCGAGTAATTCCAAGCTAGCGCCACCGCCAGTGGAGATGTGGCTCATTTGATCGGCTAAACCTACCTTCTCTACAGCAGCTACAGAGTCACCACCACCGATGATAGTGGTAGCACCAGTTTTGCCAATTTCAGCGAGGGTATGAGCGATCGCTTCTGTACCTACAGCAAATTTATCAAATTCAAACACACCCATTGGCCCGTTCCAAACTACTGATTTGCAATCTGCAAGCGCGTCTTGGAATACTTTTACTGAGTCTGGGCCAATATCCAAACCCATACCATCAGATGGGATATTATCGATGCTGACAGTTGTAGCATTGGCATCAGGAGCAAACTTATCTGCTACTACTACATCTGTGGGTAACAAGAAGGTAACGCCACGTTCTTTAGCCTTAGCTTCTAAAGATTTCGCTAGTTCTAGCTTGTCTTCTTCAACTAGAGACTTACCAACATTCAAACCACGGGCTTTGTAGAAAGTGAAAATCATCCCACCACCGATGATCAGTTTGTCGCACTTCTCTAGCAGTGTTTCAATTACACCTATTTTGCTAGAAACTTTGGAACCACCAATAATCGCTGCTAAAGGACGTTGGGGATTTTCAATCGCGTTTTGCAGATATTGCAATTCCTTATCAACCAAATAGCCAGCTACAGAGGGGCTAAGGAATTTAGTTACACCTTCAGTAGAAGCATGGGCGCGGTGGGCAGTACCAAATGCATCATTTACATAAAAATCAGCATTGGATGCCAACTTTTTAGCAAATTCTGGGTCGTTTTTTTCTTCTTCCTTGTAGAAGCGGACATTTTCTAACAGCAGCACTTGGCCGTTTTGTAAAGCACCAACTTTAGCGGCAACTTCATCACCAATACAATCGTCTGTTTTAATAACTTCTTGACCCAGTAATTCCGACAACCGTTTAGCAACGGGAGTCAAACGCAATTTGTCATCCACGCCCTTGGGACGACCAAAATGGCTTGCTAGAATTACCTTAGCTCCCTTCTGCGTTAAATCTTGGATAGTTGGCAGGGCGGCACGAATCCGAGTATCGTCTGTGATATTGCCTTGGTCATCCACAGGTACGTTAAAATCCACCCGTACTAAAGCACGTTTTCCAGATACATCTGTCGCAGATAAATTTGCTAAAGTTTTTTTGGACACAGCCAGACCCTCCTGATCGCCTTTTTGTTATTGTTTTGAAAGTAGAACCATCCAGATTTTACCGGAGTACGGGGTACGGAGGTGAGAGATATGTTCAAGACAGTTCTATTTCCTATTGATCAAAGTCGGGAAGCCAGAGAAGCAGCCGACGTAGTTACCAACGTTGTGCAGAAGTATGGTAGTCGTTTGATACTACTATCCGTAGTGGAAGAACCACCCACAGACGCACCTGTTGCCGATCCAATGGTGTCGCCAGATGTGGTTGCCAAACTTTTAGAAAATGCCCAAACTTTATTTTCTCAACAAGGAATTAAAGCTGAAATTATAGAACGGAAAGGCAAACCAGCTTTTACCATCTGTGATGTTGCCGATGAAATTGCAGCAGATTTAATCATTATGGGTTGTCGAGGCTTAGGCTTAACTGATGAAGGGGCAACTGATAGCGTCACCACCCGCGTGATTAATCTTTCTCCTTGTCCAGTTTTGATTGTGCCTTAATGGGCATGGGTAATGGGTAATGGGTAATGGGTAATGGGTAATGGGGGGTTAGAAATTTCTCCTCTGCCTCCTCTGCTTAAACAGCGATGAGATAATTTATTTCTTGGTAGTCTTTGATATATCCTCCTTGTCCCAAATCCCAAATCCCCAATCTCTAATCCCCAGTCCCTAACCTCCCAGCCTATGGAATCGCAAAAGCAAAGACGCAGGCGTGGTGTTATTCTTAGCCTCCCAGGTTTTCAAAAGCTTCAGGAGGCTAGGTATCAATTAGAAATTATCGAAAATGATGGAGTGCGATTTACTTTAGAACAATTGAGTTATCGTACTCAATTAGCTCCTTTTACAGTTTCTAAAGTGCTGGCGCGTGCTGAAGGCGTTGATAAACAAACCCTAGAATACTTCTTCCGGGCTTTCGGATTAGAGTTAACGCCAAACGATTATATAAGGGCTGGTGTAGTTAGGGACACAGGGGAGCAGGGGAGCAGAGGAGCATGGGAGATAGAAGAATTCCCTACTCAGCATTCGCAACTCAGCACTCACAACTCAGCACTCAAGACTGATTGGGGTGAGGCGGTTGATGTGTCGATTTTTTTTGGACGCACTGAGGAGATTAGCAAGTTAGAGTATTGGATTTTAAGCGATCGCTGTCGCTTAGTTGCACTCCTGGGAATGGGTGGAATTGGTAAAACTTCTCTGGGGGTTAAACTAGCACAGCAAATTCAAGCACAGTTTGAATTTGTAGTTTGGCGGAGTCTCTGTAACAGTCCTCCTCTGAAAGAGTTACTGGCTAATTTGCTTCAGTTCTTTGCTTGTGGACAGCCAGTTAATTTATCTGAAAATGTTGGGGATTTGGTTTCACAATTAATCGCCCAATTGCGATCGCATCGTTGTTTGCTAATTCTCGATAATGCAGAATCAATTTTCACTAGTGGCGATCATTCGGGACGCTACCAAGTAGGATACGAAAACTACGGTCAACTGTTCCAGCTATTGGGTGAAACGGCTCATCAAAGCTGTGTGTTACTCACCAGCCGGGAAAAACCCCAAGAAGTCGCCGCTTTAGAAGGTGAGAATTTACCTGTGCGTTCTTGGCAACTGGCTGGCTTAAGTGCGATCGCATCTCTACAATTAGTCAGAACTAAAAGTTTCTTTTGTGGTGCTGATACCGATTGGCAAAATTTAATTCAACACTATTCAGGCAATCCCTTAGCGCTCAAGATTATTGCTACCACTATTCAAGAGTTATTTGACGGCAATATTGCTGATTTTTTCGCTCAAGGTTCTACAGTTTTTGGTAGTATTTACGACTTATTAACTCAGCAGTTTTACAGACTATCAGATCTAGAAAAAGAATTGATGTTTTGGTTAGCAATTAATCGCGAACCGGTAAATTTAGCAGATTTACGGGCTGATTTGGTTTTACCTGTACCTGCAATGAAGCTTTTGGAGGCTTTAGATTCTCTCAGCCGACGCAGTCTAATTGAAAAAAAATCAGTTCCCCAAACTCCTGTTAGCTTCACTCTGCAACCTGTGGTGATGGAATATGTTACAGACCAATTAATTCACCAGGTAAGTACAGAAATTCTCTGGGAAATGTCGCCTAACTCGGCTCTACACAGCCATGCTTTAATTAAAGCCACAGCTAAAGATTACATTCGGATTGCCCAAACTAAATTAATTTTGCAACCAATCATCGAGAGATTGCTGCAACAACTGCGAACCAAACAAGCCATTGCAACTCGTCTTCAAGAAATTTTGCGATCGCTACAACAAAAGTCTCGTCAGCGATGGGATCAAGCAGAACCAGAACCTAGTTACACAGGTGGGAATATCCTCAATCTTCTCTGTCACCTAGAAATTGACTTAACTGGATATGATTTTTCTCACCTGACAATTTGGCAAGCTTATCTTCAAGATACCCCCCTGAAGCGCGTTAACTTTGCCTTTGCAGATCTATCCAAATGTATTTTTGCCAAAACCTTTGCTACAGTCATCTCCCTCGCTTTTAGTCCCGATGGTAAAATGCTGGCTACGGCACACTTTGATGGATATTTTCGGCTGTGGGATGTTAACAGTGGTCAACAGTTAATCGCCTATGACGCTCACTTAGCTTTTATTTGGAGTATCGCATTCAATCCCGATGGTAGTATTTTGGCGACGGCTGGCGAAGATGCAACAATTAAACTTTGGGATGTTGCCACTGGAAAATGTATCAAAGTTCTTTCAGGGCATAATGGCGGCGTGCTTTGTGTCAGATTTACCCAAGACTCCCACCAATTAGTTAGCAGTAGCGCTGACCGTACCCTCAGACTATGGGATATTACAGAAGGTAAATGTATCAAAATTCTGAATGGACACAGCAATAGAGTTTGGTCTGTCGCCTTAAGTCCTCAAGGTAACATCCTAGCAAGCGGTAGCGAAGACCATACAATCAAACTTTGGGATATTGCTACTGGAGAATGTATCAAAACCCTAGATGGTCATAGCGATTGGCTCAAATCCCTAGCTTTTAATGAATCAGGAATACTTGCCAGTGGTAGCTTAGATGCAACTATTCGATTGTGGGATATTGCCAGTGGTCAATGTCTGGGAATTTTAACAGGACATTTAAATGGCATACTAGCGATCGCTTTTGTGGATAATCGTCATATCCTGGCGAGTTGTAGCGTAGATTGTACAATTCGCCTGTGGGATATTTCTACACAACAATGTCTGAAAACCTTGCAAGGACATCATAATTCCATTGATGCGATCGCCGCTAATCCCCAAGGAACGCAACTAGCTAGCGGTGGCGATGATTTTTCTCTGCGGCTGTGGGATGTAGCTAGCGGTGAATGCTTCCGCACCTTCAAGGGCAGAAATAACTGGATTAAAGCGATCGCTTATCACCCAATTTTCCCTGATATGATTGCCACTGGCAGCGAAGACCGCACAGTGCGTTTATGGACAACTGATGGTAAATGTCAGATTTTAGCTGGACACACAGATTTAATTTTCTCTGTAGATTTTACCCCTGATGGTCTCACCCTAGCCAGTGCCAGCGCTGACCGCACAATTAGGTTATGGGATGTGACAACTGGCGATTGTACCCACATCTTGTATGGGCATACAGGGATGGTAACAGGAGTCGCCTTTAGCCATGATGGTAGTTTTTTAGCGAGTAGCTGCTACGATAACCACATTAGAATTTGGGATACCGCCACAGGAAAACTCCTCGATACCTTACCAGTACACTTGGGAATGTCAATTGCCTTGAGTCCCGATGGTAAAAAGGTAGCGGCTGGCAATTTTGACCAAACAGTGAGGATTTGGAATTTAGAAACCCGACAATGCGATCGCACTTTTACAGGTAATCATAACTGGGTGTGGTGCGTCGCCTTCAGCCCCGATAATCGTACTTTTGCCACCGGGAGTAGTTTTGAAGGACTAACGCGACTGTGGGATATCGAAACAGGCGAATGTCTCCATGTACTTTCAGGACATCAAGATTTACTGTGGGCGATCGCCTTTAGTCCAGATGGTAATATGCTGGCTAGTTGCAGTAGTGACGGCACAATTAAACTTTGGGATGTAGCCACGGCTGATTGCCTGGGGACATTAACAGGTCATAATACCTGGGTAATGTGTCTAGCCTTTAGTCCTGATGGCAACACCCTAATTTCTGGAGATGGCTATGCTGCCATTAAATTCTGGGACATACAAACTCAACAATGCGTTAACACCCTCAAAGCCGAACAAATTTATGAACAGATGAATATTTATAAACTTACAGGTTTAACAACAGCACAAAAGTCTAATTTGTTAAGCTTAGGTGCAGTGGAAGCGGGGGGATGAGGAAGAATTGGATGGAAAAGCAAGGGGGCAGGGGGCAGGGAGCAGGGGAGCAATAATTAATGACAAACACCAAACACCAAACACCAATTACCCATTACCCATTCCCCATGCCCCATTCCCAACATTACGCTTCATTGCAAAATAAAAAGTAAACCAAAACAACGTGATAAGTTTTTTTTCATGTGAAAAAACTGCACAAGACTAATCAAGGAGAATACCAGTGGCATTGGAATCAAATCTCTTAACGGGCACAAGTGTAGTAAATGAAGATTTTAGCGAGTATGTTGCCCATTTACAGCTACACATGACTTTACAAGCTCGCAATCTGGTTCCACCTCTCAAGCCAAATCAAGAAGATAGTCGAGAGCAATTACTCCATCAAACCCAAGCCTATTTTGAAAAGCTCGCTTCTCGGCAAGGTTTGTAAATTATTTAAACTTTCAATTAATTTCACTTAATATTTACATAAAATTAAAGCGGATATTGTTGATATATGCTAAGAGTGTTATCATCAAATCTGCTTTTTTTATTTATTTTCAGTATTTTGTCAGCAAGATCACTCTTTTGGATCACTAGCTAAAGGCGGAAAGCCGCTAATATTATTATTGCAGCAATTACTCAGCAAGAGCAGTTAATTAAGGCTTAATGGCGGCTCGAATTAAAATGACTTCACTACTTCCTCGAAATCTCAGCGTGATCATCCGACCAGTCCAATACCGGGATTTGGACGGCATCGAACGCCTCAATCAAGAGTCATTCGCAGCTCTCACTCCCAAGGGAGCTGATTCTGCCACACGCCAGATGCAATGGCTGCGACGCTGGTATGGCTTTTTGAAATTTTTAAGTTGGTTTCCTAACCCCTTACAGTATCTATTTTGTTCCTACGTAGCAGAGCAAGGGCGAATGCTTCTGGGAATGATCCAGGTGTCCCCATTTAACCGCACGCGCAGTACTTGGCGTGTTGATCGGGTGATGCTTGACCGTGCTACTGATAAGCAAGCAACAGGTTCTCAACTTTTACGCCATTGCTTTGAGTCACTAGTCGAAGCAAGGACTTGGATATTAGAAGTCAATGTTAATGACCTGGAAGCTCTAGCATTATATCGGCAAAACGGATTTCAACGGTTGGCAGAAATGACCTACTGGGAAATCGAACCCGAATTGTTGAGTGAATTGGCCCAAGCAGAGCCAGATTTGCCTAACCTACTGCCTATAAGTAATGCTGATGCTCAGTTGCTCTATCAATTAGATACAGCATCGATGCCGCCTTTAGTGCGTCAGGTATTCGATCGCAATACCCGTGACTTCAAAACTAGCTTGTTTGGAGCCTTAAGCGATGCTGTCAAACAATGGGTAACGAAAACAGAAGTAGTTAGTGGCTACGTATTTGAACCCCAACGCAAAGCCGCGATCGGACATTTTCAGGTACAACTTGATCGCAAGGGTATTACCCCCCACGTAGCAACTCTGACGGTTCACCCTGCCTATACTTGGTTGTATCCTGAGTTGCTGTCTCAACTAGCGCGCATTGTCCAAGATTTTCCCCAACAAGGATTGCGACTGGCTTCCTCCGATTATCAACCAGAGCGAGAAGAGTATTTAGAGCGCATTGGAGCTAAACGCATCGAACATACTTTGATTATGTCTCGCTCAGTTTGGCACAAATTACGGGAGTCTAAATTTGTCTCCCTAGAAGGTATTCAATGGCCAGAAGTATTGCAAGGACTACAACCAGCCCGTAAACCCATCCCTGGTGGTATGTCATGGACACAACTGCCAACGCGATCGCCCGAGAGGACAGTGCCAACTAAATCAGAACCTGCTGCCTTTGAAGCATCTTGCCAGCCTGAACCAGCAGATGCACAGCAGGAAAAAGGATGAAGGATAAAGTATAAAGAATGAAGGATGAAGTGCTAATTCGGTTAAAAACCGCCTCTAGTGGCTCATTTAAGTGATATGTCTTTATAGATGAAGTAATTTAAGACTTCAGACTTTAGCTTTTATTCTTCAGCCTTCAGTTGATACTCCAGGAGCAAGCACAAACATTGATTTCAGCCTTAGGATTAGATTTTGGTCGTAAACGTATTGGTGTAGCTGGTTGTGATGGCACAGGCTTAATCGCAACTGGGATCACCACTATTGAGCGCACATCTTTTGAACAAGATGTGGAACAACTACGACAACTAGTAAATCAACGTCAAGTACAAGTACTAGTCATTGGCTTACCTTATTCAATGGATGGCTCCTTAGGCTTTCAGGCACGCCAAGTGCAAAAATTCGCCAAACGGCTCGCTAAAGCCCTACAACTGCCTGTGGAATATGTGGATGAGCGATTGACTTCATTTCAAGCAGAACAACTGCTCAAGGCGGAAAACCGCTCTCCATCACGCCATAAAGCTTTGATTGATCGCAAAGCCGCTGCTTTAATTTTGCAACAATGGTTAGATGCTCGCCGCGCTCAATCTCATAAATCCGTAATAGCGGCTGAGTATTGATACCTTTTAACATGATATTCTGAAAACTATTACCAGGCAGTTGTATTAAATCTCAGGCTATTTATTTAGACATAATTCGGTCATTAAATAGTTAAACGATCTCCAAATTTGCTGCTATTTATAAAGTTCCAAACCTCGGCTATGTTTTCCTCACAATTTCCTGACGACAATGATCGCGCTAATGCTGGTTCCATCACTTTGACTGACGACAAAGGGCGGACTCTGGACTGTTATATTGAACATTCCCTATCAGTTGATGGGCAAGAATATGTACTACTTCTACCTGTGGATTCACCTGTAGAAATATTTGCTTGGCAAGGTGAAAACGAGGAAGAAGAAGCCGTTCTAGTAGAAGATGACTATACTCTAGAAAAGATTTTTGCTACTGCTCAAGCCGTACTTTCCGAGCAGAACCTCATCTTAAAAAACACTGCTTATGCGCTCACAGTTGCGGGTGAATTACCCCCTGTAGAAGACTCGGAACTGTTCACCTTAGAAATTGAAGATGATGAAGCAGATTTAGAGCCAGAGCAATTACAACTTTTGGCTAGCTTCTACGACGAAGAACAGGAATATGCCATTTATACACCACTCGATCCCCTGTTGTTTTTTGCCCGCATTACAAACACAGGTAAGCCTGAACTCCTTTCCCCTGAAGAGTTCCGCAAAGTACAACCTTTATTAGAAGAACATCTTTTTAATGAAGTTGAGTAAGATTCAAAATTGAAAATTTAAAAGTCTGAGCAAATAATTACTAATGCGTAATTCGTAATTAAATACGCACAAAGCAACCACCAAATCAAAGATTATGGTGGTTTTTTTGTGCGTAGGGTTGCAACTTTAAGAAAGTGAGGTGTCGTACCCTCAGCACTAAACGCACCCTAAGGGCAATAATAGCTAGTTTGTGATTAATGCGAAATTAAAACTCCGCACTTTGCGGTGTACGTGGGAAGGGGATCACATCTCTGATATTTGCCATACCCGTGATAAATTGCACAAGTCGTTCAAAACCCAAACCAAAACCAGCATGGGGAACTGTACCATAACGGCGCAAATCCAGATACCACCACAAATCTTCTGGCTTCATTCCTTGCGCTAATACGCGGCGTTCTAGCACTTCTAAACGTTCTTCCCGTTGTGAACCACCAATGATTTCACCAATTTTCGGTGCCAAAATATCCATTGCGCGCACAGTCTTTTCATCATCGTTTAACCGCATATAAAATGCTTTGATTTGCGCCGGATAATCGGTAACAATTACTGGTTTTTTAAACAGTTGTTCTGCTAAATAGCGTTCGTGTTCTGACTGTAAATCTAGTCCCCAACTTACGGGATATTCAAACTTGAAATCGGCTGTTTCTAAAAGCTTGATAGCATCTGTATAAGTTAAACGCTCAAATTGATTATTAATAATATTTTCGGCGGTTGCTAATACAGAATTATCAATGCGTTGATTAAAAAATTCCATATCTTCTGGGCATTTTTCCAACACATATTTAAATATATATTTGAGAAACGCCTCAGCTAAATCCATATCACCTTCTAGATCACAAAATGCCATTTCTGGCTCAACCATCCAAAATTCGGCTAAGTGGCGCGAGGTGTTGGAATTTTCTGCACGGAAAGTAGGGCCAAAGGTGTAGACGTTGCTAAACGCCATCGCCATCACTTCGGCTTCTAGCTGTCCACTCACGGTTAAATATGTAGGTTTACCGAAAAAGTCTTGGCTATAATCTACTGCTTGGTTTTCTGTGCGGGGAATATTTTTCAGATCCAAGCTGGTGACGCTAAATAATTCACCTGCGCCTTCGCAATCGCTAGCCGTAATGATGGGTGTGTGTACCCACAAAAAGCCTCTTTCTTGAAAAAAGTTGTGAATTGCTGTAGAACAAGCATTTCTGACACGGAAAACTGCACCAAAGGAATTCGTGCGCGATCGCAAATGTCCAATGGTACGCAAAAATTCAAAAGAGTGGCGTTTCTTTTGCAGTGGGTAAACTTCGGGATCAGCATCACCATAGACTTTCACGGTTTCGGCTTTCAGTTCAATTCGCTGTCCTTTACCTTGGGAAGCTACCAACACGCCAGCTACTTCTACCGCCGCGCCTGTATTTACTTTTTTTAAAATCACATCGTAGTCTGGCACATCTTCGTTGATCACAACTTGCAAATTTGCCAAAGATGAACCGTCATTCACTTCAATAAAAGCAAACCCTTTCAACTCGCGTTTCGTCCGCACCCAGCCTTGAACTACGAGGGACTCATCAGGTTCACTACTTCGCAATATTTCTCCAATCCGTCGATTTACCATAATTTACCCAGCACAGGACTTTAATATCCAGCCTATGATAACGCCCATTCCACCAAAGCGGACGGCTTGCCAGAAAGGTTTCTTGAAGCTACGCCAAGAAAATAATTGGCTTTCTAGGTTGAGTTCTAGTGCTTCCAACTGCTGTTTAATTTGCCGTAACTCTGCCTTAATTTCTGGGGTAGGATTTTTATTTTGCTGCAATTCCTGGCGACGCTGTTGCCATTGTGCCTTTTGTTCGCGATCGCTTTGCACTTGATTGTATCGTTCCTGAAGAGAAAAAAGCGATCGCTCTACTTCTTGAAGTTCTTGTTCAAAATCTGCTTCAGAATTTCCCTCGGGTGAAGAATTAGAAAACTGTTTAGGCGGCTTCATTTTGCTGTAGTAAATTATGATTAAATGAGAGTCTGCCAATAGTCAATAGCTAAAATTGAGACTATCAACTAACTCAGCACTTATCATTTAGTACTCAGCATTTAGACTCATGTCTCAACCTACCCAGCTGCCTAAAACCAGCCAACTGAATGAATTTAGCAATCTGGAACTAGCCCAAGCTCTCATGGAGAGACTAAGCATTTCCCCTAACGATTGGCATCGCCTCAAGTCTAACCGCAATTCCCGCGCTCGTGAACAAGCTGCCGCCGCTCTTGTGTTTCTACTGAAGGATCAGCCACAAGAAGCACTCGCCAGATTAGAACAGGCCACTGGTTGGTTAGATCGTTCTATTTCTGCTCCCCCTTGTCCGACTCATGGTCATGGGGGGAAGGGGACTGGGGAATAGGGACTGGGGACTGGGAAAACAAGCGTAATCAATAACTTTTGACCCTTGACTCTTGACCAATACCTAATCCCCGATCCCCGATCCCTGATCCCCAGCATCACCGCCGCAGAGATAGGCGGGGGCGGGGGGTTTCTAGCTGTTTACAAAGCCTTAATTCTGTGCCCTTTCGGTTCCACTCTACTTGATCAAAGATTTGATGTAGTAGACAAAGACCTCGACCACTTTCTGCTTCATCTGGAGGGAGATAGTCAATGGGATCGGGATCGCAATCAGATTCAGATTCAGATGATGGACTAAAACCGTTACCTTGATCTGATATAATCCACCAATATTGATTATCTATCAAGGAAAAACGCACTACTACTGTTTTACTTGGGTCTAAGTTATTACCATGTTTTGCTGCGTTTACTAAGGCTTCTTGGAGTCCTAGCCGCAGTTCTGCTTGCATTCTTTCTGGAATTTCTGCCAAGAGTAAATCTAAGATTGGACACAGATAGAGAGTTGAGGCAAAACTAATAGTGCCCCAATAACGTCCAACTGGACGGAGCGAGATGGTAATCACAAGAGAAACCCCATAGCTTTCAGTTAGCTAGACATCAGTTTGCTATCACAGGCACCCTGATAAATATTGAGGTGGTCATGCTGCCTTCAAACTTGCGTCTTTAAAACTAAATTTTGAAAATGCTAGGGAGCATTGACTTTATTTATGAATTAGGGATTGTTTAATATGTAAAACGGCTTGGAGTTATATCCAAAGGCAGTCACTCACTAAAAAAATGCTAGTAATTAAAAATAGCATTTTTGTGTTATGTCTGTTGGCCGATTTGGCATTTAACAATCTGATTCATAATTTTATTCAGCCTAATGCAACTTCAGTTTTTTAAAAAAATCAATCTATTTTTAGCTTAATTCAATTTTAGCATTTTTACTATGCACTAGACTACAAATTTGAAATTTGAGTTTTTGTCAAGGTGGCAGTATCCCCGTATTACTGTGATAACGCAAGAAATGCGGCAGCTTCCACATGAGCGGTTTGCGGGAAAAAATCAGCAGGTTGCACCCGTGTGAGCGTATATAACCCATCTTGGCAGAGTAACTTCAAATCACGAGCCAAGGTGGCTACTTTACAGCTGACGTAAACGATTCTTTCTGGTTTCGTTTGCCGTAAAGATTCAATGACAGCGCGATCGCAACCTTTGCGAGGCGGATCGAGCAATACCACATCTGGGACGCTTTCCATCTGTGGCAGCAATTTTTCTACTGCCCCGGTTTGGAAGGTAACATTATTAATTCCATTGCGTTGAGCATTCAAAATTGCTTGCTGTACTGCCTCTGCTTGTACTTCTAGCCCGGTAGCTTGCTGTACTTGTTTCGCCAAAGGCAAGGTCAAAGTTCCAATTCCACAGTAGGCATCCACCAATACCTCATACCCTTGAAGATTCAGTTCTGACTGAATTACTTCTAAAAGTGCCTCTGCTGTTTCAGTATAAACCTGAAAAAACGTATCGGGTAGTACCTGAAATTCTAATCCTGCAAATTTTTCGTGCAAGTATGGCATACCAGCAATGCAGCGAGTTTCGCTACCAAAGATGGCATTAGTGCGATCGCTATTGCGATTTAACGATACACCTACTAACTGAGGATAGCGTTGCAACCATTCCTGTGCTTGGTTTTCAATACCTGGTAAATGCCAATCTTTGACAACTAGAGTTAATAAAATTTCTCCAGTGCGCCGCCCAATGCGTAAACCTAAATGGCGGATTTGTCCTTGATGGCGGTTTTCATCATAAATTTGCCAACCCCGCTTTTGAATATCCAACTTCACCTCAGCAAGTATGGGATTTAATCGCGAGTCTTGCACTGGGCATTGATTCAAGTTAATTAATTGGTGGCTAGCCTTTTGGTAGTAACCAGTTTGTACTTGCCCTGTAGAAGATTTCCCGACTGGATATGTAGCTTTGTTACGATAACCCAAAGGAGAAACTGGTATAAGTACAGGATCTACAGGTGGTTGCGTGAAACCACCTATGCGTTCCAAAGCTTGGATGACTTGATTGCGTTTAGCTGTAAGTTGGAACTCATAATTAATATGCTGCCATTGGCAACCACCACACTTATCAGCCACAATACAACTTGGTCTTTGACGATGGGGAGATCGTTGCAATAATTCCTGAACTTTGCCGTGGGCGTATTTCGGCTTCACGTGTAACAAGCGCACAACAACGCGATCGCCTGGTACCGAATCGGGAACAAAGACAACGCGATCGTTATATCTGCCAACACCATCACCGGTATCACTCAAATCCGCGATCGTCACTTCAATTAATTCACCCTGTTGCCAATTTTTATTTGTCATTTGTCGTTTGTCATTTGTCATTTGTCATTGGGTAATGGGTAATGGGTAATGGGTAATGGGTAATAATAATTTCCCCTTTCCCTTTTTCCCTTTCCCCTTTTCCCCCCTCATCCCCAATCCCTAATCATTTCAATTCAATACATCACGGCGTATAACCCTTCACTTGTGTACCTCCAACTCGTTAAACTAGCAAATAATATTTCGCGTGATTGCAATAATCATGACTGTAATTAGCCAAGTTATTCTCCAAGCCGACGATGAACTGCGTTATCCCAGCAGTGGTGAACTGAAAAGCATCCAAGCTTTTATGCAAACTGGTGCAAAGCGCACAAGGATTGCCAGCACTCTAGCTGAGAACGAAAAAAAGATAGTTCAGGAAGCAACCAAACAATTATGGCAGAAGCGTCCTGACTTTATTTCTCCTGGTGGCAACGCTTACGGTGAACGTCAGCGTTCTCTATGTATCCGTGACTTTGGTTGGTATTTACGCCTGATTACCTACGGCGTACTTGCTGGCGACAAAGAGCCAATCGAAAAAATCGGTTTGATTGGCGTACGGGAAATGTACAATTCACTTGGCGTTCCCGTACCTGGAATGGTAGAAGCGATCGCTTCCCTCAAAAAAGCCGCCCTTGACTTATTGAGTGCAGAAGACGCTGCGGAAGCATCACCCTACTTTGATTACATTATTCAGGCTATGTCTTGATACAAATTGTGTACTGGTTCGAGTAGTGGATTTGGTCTACTACAGTGAGTGCTAAATGTCAGCACTCAAAATCGATAACATTCCTAATTTGATCATACTCTCCCCACAACTGGTTGTGGACTTGGCAAGCTGATGTCAAGTTATCAACCATTTGTGGGGAACTTTTATGGGTGGGGATTGGGGATTGGGGACTAGGGACTGGGGATTGGGGAAGCAGGGGAGAAATATCTATTACCCATTACCAATTACCCTACCCCATGCCCAATGCCCGATGCCCAAAAGAAAAAAAGCCGACAGCCTTTAATATAAAGACTGTCGGCAAGTATTGTGTTCCCTATTAATGACTCGGCTAGAGTTCAGTTATAAGGAAGTATGCCAGCTTGACGTTTGTACGGGGAGGATCTTAATCATGGGCACTAGTGATTGTTGTCACTGGATGGTTAGTACCTAACTGTATCTGCTCCAGAAATTGCTGACTTAGCCAAAAAAGTGCACATTATAGCATTAGGAACTGTAACTTAAGTTACAAAGTCTAGTTATTATGTTGTAATAATGTTGTTAAGGAAAATGACTTTTAAACTTGTGAATTTGATGACGGGGGCAATTCTGCTGCTAACAACCTTAGGTTGCGCCACACCAGCACAGAATCAACTCTCTTCAGGGAATAGCATTACACCTGCACCCACTGCTACCCAAACCAGTTATAACTCAAAAACCAATAGACCAGCCACTAAAACCGCCACGATTAGCATTGAAGGGGAAAAAACTCCTATTACCCTCAGACTGTATAACCAATACAGCGATTTATTTAGTACCTACTTTCCTGAAAAAGATTTTATTGCGGAAGGTAATAGTTCAGGTGAAGGAACTGGAGTTAGGTTTATTGCTAATTTTGGGGGTAGTAAAAACGATAATGCATATATCCATGTTGCCTTTTTAAATGATTTAAAAAATCTCAATCAGTTAAGAAGTTTTATAAATGGCAAAAATGGCTTAATTGCATCTAATGGCTGGCGGGCTGTTAGCCGTAGTCAAAAAGTTGCCTATCCTTGGGCAAAAGAAAAGATAGTTTTTAGTAAAGGTAAAGATATCGTGGGTGATCTTTACCTTGGTCAGCAAAATGGAAAAGTTTTTTATGTTATTCTCCAGTTTCCAGTAGAATATGGCGACGGATTTCCACCAAGAGCTGATTTGATTTTACAGAATCTTGAAGTAGCTCGTTAAGGGACTTCCAATTAAAAAATATACTATTGCTTTTTTGGCAAGGGGGCAGGGAGCAGGGAGCAGGGGGATATTAGAAAAGAGCGATCGCTATCAAACCAACAAGACGATAAGCTAGACTTAGCAGTCAAAAGAATTCTTGACATCTGATTACAATCACAGCAAATAAGCAACGATGGCAGCAGAACAAAAGCACAGCATTTATTTATCAGAAGCAGAAAGCCGATTACGTCAACTTTCTCCTGAACGCTTGCGAGTAGCGGTTGCTTTTCTGGCTTATTTACAAGAAACAGCAGAAACTAAGGTGACTGAAGAATTGTTGAGTATTCCTGGTTTTGCAGCATCTTTTCTTGAAACCGAGAACAGCAAAGAACAATTAGACGATACCACCTCAAATCAAATTGCTGAAGATGATGAGGTATGGCAGGCTTATTTAGCTTCTGAAAAGAAATGGGAAGAGGTATATCGTCGCCTTGCAAACTCCTAGATTTCTTTCTACTTCCCAAGTTATCAAGATTCACGAACGCCAAATTGAAATATTTGGTGGTACTACTGGTATTAGAGATGCAGGCTTACTAGATTCCGCTTTAGCTCAACCTCAGGCTACTTTTGGCGGTGAACTGCTTCATCCGACAATATACAAGCAAGCAGCAGCATATCCATACCATCTAGCGATGAATCATCCTTTTATTGATGGTAACAAGCGCACTGCATTTGCTGTGATGGATACTTTTCTTACATTGAACGGTTATAGTTTGAACTTGTCGGCTGATGAAACTTATAACATGGTAATTCGAGTAGTGCAGCGAGAAATTTCTAAAGAAGAATTATCTGCATTCCTCGAACTACACCTAGAGCGCAACTAAACCGATAGAATAATTCTCTGTCCTTTTGGTGCATTAGTTACATGACTGCCCAATCCTCTGCTCCCTTTTCACCCCAAGAAATCGCCGCTGAAGGTTTGAAACCAGAAGAATACGAAGAAATTGTCCGACGGTTAGGGCGACATCCCAACAAAGCTGAACTAGGAATGTTTGGGGTAATGTGGTCAGAGCATTGTTGTTATAAAAATTCCCGGCCTTTACTCAAACAGTTTCCCACAACAGGCCCCCGAATTTTGGTTGGGCCTGGTGAAAATGCTGGTGTTGTAGATTTAGGCGACGGATTACAACTTGCTTTTAAAATTGAATCCCATAATCACCCCTCAGCAGTTGAACCCTTCCAAGGTGCGGCAACAGGAGTCGGAGGTATCCTTAGAGATATCTTTACGATGGGTGCGCGTCCCATAGCTTTGCTGAATTCCCTGCGCTTTGGTTCCCTAGAAGATGGAAAAACTCAAAGGCTGTTTCAAGGTGTTGTAGCTGGGATTAGCCACTATGGTAATTGCGTTGGAGTTCCCACAGTTGGCGGTGAAGTTTACTTTGACCCTGCTTACTCTGGTAATCCCTTAGTAAATGTCATGGCGCTGGGATTGATGGAAACTCCAGAAATCGTGAAATCTGGGGCTTCTGGGATTGGTAACCCTGTGTTATATGTCGGTTCCACCACCGGACGCGATGGTATGGGAGGGGCAAGTTTTGCGAGTGCGGAATTGAGTGAGGAATCTCTAGATGACCGTCCGGCTGTGCAAGTTGGCGACCCATTTTTAGAAAAATCATTAATTGAAGCTTGTTTAGAAGCGTTTAAAACAGGTGCAGTTGTAGCAGCCCAAGATATGGGTGCTGCAGGTATTACCTGTTCCACATCCGAGATGGCTGCTAAAGGCGGTGTCGGTATTGAACTGGATTTAGATAAAATTCCGGTGCGGGAATTGGGGATGGTTCCCTATGAATACCTGCTTTCGGAATCTCAAGAACGGATGCTGTTTGTTGCCCACAAGGGAAGAGAACAAGAGTTAATTGATATTTTTCACCGTTGGGGACTCCAGGCGGTTGTCGCTGGGACAGTGATTGCGGAACCAATTGTGCGGATTCTCTTTGAAGGGGGAATCGCAGCGGAAATTCCGGCGGATGCTTTAGCTGAAAACACTCCCCTGTATCATCGGGAATTGTTAGCGGAACCCCCAGAATACGCCCGCCAAGCTTGGGAATGGCAGGCTGATTCTTTACCTCCCTGCAATACTGTTGGAATTGAAATTCAAGGAAGTCTGCAAAGTTGGAATGATATTCTCTTAACTTTGCTGGATACTCCCACCATTGCTTCTAAAAGCTGGGTATATCGTCAGTATGACCATCAAGTACAGAATAATACGGTGATTTTCCCTGGTGGTGCTGATGCGGCTGTGGTGCGCTTACGTCCTTTAGAACCCCCTGGAAAAACAGGAAGTAAGACAGGTGTCGCCGCAACGGTAGATTGTAATCCCCGCTATGTGTACCTTAACCCTTATGAAGGTGCTAAGGCTGTGGTGGCTGAAGCTGCACGCAATCTTAGCTGTGTGGGTGCTGAACCGTTAGCAGTGACAGATAACTTAAATTTTGGTAGCCCAGAAAAACCCATAGGATACTGGCAATTAGCAGAATCTTGTCGCGGATTAGCTGAAGGTTGTCGGGAATTGGCTACTCCGGTAACTGGTGGGAATGTTTCTCTTTATAATGAAACCCTGGATTCCCAAGGCAATCCCCAGCCGATTTATCCAACTCCGGTTGTGGGTATGGTGGGATTAATTCCCGATATCAGCAAAATTTGTGGTCAAGCTTGGCAAGCGGCTGGCGATGCGATTTATCTTTTAGGTTTGCCACCTCAATCTGATGATAATTTAGGCGCTTCCGAATATTTAGCCGTAATTCACAATACTATTGCTGGTAAACCGCCCAAGGTGGATTTTGATTCGGAACGTCGCATTCAGAAAGTTTGCCGCGAGGGGATTCGTGCAGGTTGGATACGTTCAGCCCATGATTGTGCTGAGGGCGGATTAGTTGTGGCTTTAGCAGAATCTTGCATTGCTGGTAACCTTGGTGCCCAAATTACTTTAGAATTACCAGCCAATAACTCAACAAGGTTGGATACATTGCTATTTGGCGAAGGTGGTGGACAAATTTTAGTGTCCGTAGGTTCAGAACAACAAGAAATTTGGGAATCCTATTTACAGGAACATCTCAGTCAACAATGGCAAAAACTGGGTACAGTGGTTAATTCAGAGATGGGTTTGGGGGTCTTAACCTCTGATAACCAAACCTTAATAAAAGGTAGTATCAACGATATGACAAATCGCTATTCCCAAGCGATCGCTAGACGGTTAGCAGTTCATATTACTACCCCTAGTTAATTCGTATAATCCCCCCTATGGGAATTATTAGCATCATTTAGCATAATTACGGTACTGTTTTAATGGATGGTTAAAGATTTGTTAAGAAGTCTGCATCTATCCACCCATAGAAATCGGGGATTTTAGATTTTGGATTTGGGATGGTAGAAACTTTGCCGCCAAGGTTTCTACCATGTACAAGACTGAGACCAAAAATCTCCCACAATACTATCTCTGCCCATTTGGGATTGCACAATCCCAGTGACTTAAAAGGATGAAGGATGAAGGATAAAGGACGAAGTGAAAGAAGTGGTACACCAAAGTGGGTGCAAAAGATGAGCTAGTGCAGTTTTGGGTTAGATCTAACAGCCGCAACTGCTGTGGCTTTTTCCGATTCCAGTCCCATCCCTTTATGGGTAAGTGAACTTCAGACTTCTCCTTCCCTGCGGGACGCTAACGCGAATGGAGAAGCGTCTCTGCGAGAAGCTACGCCAACGCGAACATACTTCAGACTTCAGACTTCAGTTGACACCACCACCAGGAGCAAAGCTAGCATGATTCCCTACCATCCCGACTCTTTGGATGATTACTCTCAACAATCTAACAACGCTATCAATAGTGATGAAAATCGTCCAGACAAGCCAGAAGAAGCTTGTGGAGTTTTTGGTATCTACGCACCAGGAGAAGACGTTGCGAAACTAACCTACTTTGGATTGTATGCACTCCAACACCGGGGTCAAGAATCTGCTGGCATTGCCACATTTGAGGGTACAAAAGTACACCTGCATAAAGATATGGGCTTGGTGTCTCAAGTCTTTAATGAAACGGTTCTCCAAGAATTGCCAGGTAACCTCGCTGTTGGGCACACTCGTTACTCAACTACAGGTTCTAGCCGCAAGGTTAACGCCCAGCCTGCTGTAGTCGAGACCCTTCTAGGTTCATTAGCGCTAGCACATAATGGCAATCTAGTCAATACTGTAGAATTACGCGAACAGTTGCTTAAGAATAAATGCAACTTAGTCACAACGACAGACTCAGAAATGATTGCCTTTGCGATCGCAGAAGAAGTAAATGCTGGGGCAAATTGGCTAGATGCCGCTATTGAAGCTTGTCGTCGTTGCCAAGGAGCCTTTAGTTTAGTAATTGGTACTCCTGATGGCGTGATGGGTGTACGCGATCCTAATGGGATTCGTCCATTAGTCATTGGCATGTTAGCTGGTGAGCCAGACCGTTATGTCTTAGCTTCTGAAACTTGTGGCTTAGATATTATTGGTGCAGAATACGTGCGAGATGTTCAACCAGGGGAATTAGTTTGGATTAACGAAGAAGGTTTAACTTCCATTCAATGGCATCAACAGACCCAACGTAAGTTGTGTATCTTTGAGATGATTTACTTTGCTCGTCCTGATAGTCTCATGCATGAAGAGACTTTGTATAGTTACCGGATGCGTTTAGGACGGCGACTCGCAGCAGAATCTCTGGTTGAGGCTGATTTAGTGTTTGGGGTTCCTGATTCTGGCATACCAGCAGCCATTGGATTTTCCCAAGCTTCTGGCATTGCTTATGGTGAAGGCTTGATTAAAAATCGCTACGTAGGACGCACTTTTATTCAGCCAACTCAATCCATGCGCGAGTCGGGTTTGCGGATGAAACTCAACCCCCTCAAAGATGTGCTAGTAGGCAAACGCGTGGTGATTGTAGATGATTCCATTGTGCGCGGAACCACCAGCCGGAAATTAGTCAAAACACTGCGGGAAGCTGGTGCTACAGAAGTACATATGCGAATTTCCTCTCCGCCAGTCACTCATCCTTGCTTTTATGGCATTGATACCGACACCCAAGATCAGTTAATTGCTGCTACCAAGTCAGTAGAAGAAATTGCCAAGCAATTGGAAGTAGATACCCTCGCTTATCTCAGTTGGGAGGGAATGCTAGAAACAACTAGAGAAGATACCAATAGTTTCTGTTCTGCTTGTTTTACCGGCGATTACCCCGTTGCTATTCCTGAGCAAGTGAAGCGTTCTAAGTTGATTTTAGAAAAGGTTGTAGTTTAAGTAGGTCGGTGCAATTAAAGATAACTAGCTAAGGCTGTCCTTTGTCATTCGTCATTGGTAAGGGTTTCAAGCCAATTTACGTTTGTTAACATAGTTCGGTTTATTTCCACTGACTTACTTAGAAGTTGGGTAATGGGTAATGGGTAATGGGGAAGAGAGAATAATTGACCTTTTCCCTTTTGACCCATTCCCTCAAGCTAAAATTAGGTAAATACCCCACAAGAAATATCTCATGAACCAGCAGACAACAGAGAGAGTGCGCTGGACAATCGCTGATTTGGACTTGTTTCCAGATAACGGGAACCGCTATGAAATTGTTGACGGGGAATTGTTTGTGGCGAGAGCGCCTCACTGGAAGCATCAGAAAACTTGTGTCAGAATTAGCGGGGTTTTGGATAACTGGTCACAACTTAGTGGTTTAGGAGAAGTTGTCACAGCTCCAGGTATAATTTTTGGCGACAACGATCATGTGATTCCTGATGTTGTCTGGGCTAGCAATGAGAAACTAGCTACTGTGTTAGATGAGGCGGGACATTTGACTGCTGCACCAGAATTGGTGATAGAGGTGCTATCTGCGGGAATAGAGAATGAAAAGCGAGATAGGGAATTAAAACTCAAGCTCTATTCATCGCGAGGTGTTAGAGAATATTGGATTGTGGATTGGCGCAAGCAACAAATAGAAGTTTATTGCAGAGAACAAGGGATTTTAAAGTTAGCTGCGACTTTATTCCATGATGATGAGTTGACATCACCTATGTTGCCTGATTTTACTTGTGCGATCGCTCTTTTGTTTAAATAAGAAATTCAGCTAGCGATCGCATCACATAAAACTAAGCCTCTGGCTCTATTCCTAAGGCTCTTAACTGTTCTGCTAATCTTTCTGCACGTTGCCGTTCTTTAGTCGCTAGTTCTCCTCCCCATAGCAATAGTTCCCCTTGCTCATCCCACCAACGCAGCCAAAAGCCGGAACGATTTTCGCGCATTCCTTGCCAGACACCTAAAAATAAGTTCATTTCTGCAATCAAGTAACGGTTATTCGCATCTGGCGATCGCAGTTGATAACGTCCGGAATCATCTCGTTGATAAACTTCTAAAATTCCGGCATCAGGTTCAAAAATGGCATAGTTTGGTATTTGTAAAACTTGCTCATAATAGAACCATTTCCCAGGCGGATAAGTCGGTTTACTGGAATATTCTCCACCTTCAGTATCCGAAATAAACTCCATGACAATTACAGGAATATCACCTTGGAGCCGTGGAGTATAACTGCGTTTCACCTCAGCACGGGGGACTTTAATAGATGGCACATATCCCCAATCTGGGGCTTTAACTACAAACTGACGGTTTAAGGTGGCACAAATGCCATAGTTAGTTATAGTTAAAGCGTTGGCTGGTAATCTCCCCGATAGTTCTAAGCTTTCTGTCAGAGCCGCAGCAAGGGTAGGCTGATTAATGTTATCCACTGGCTCATCATCTAAAACAAAATCATCTGGTAATTTTTCCCAGGTAACTTCATAGGTGGCGGTATTGGCGAGCATGGTAATACTGCCTCGTTAGCGCAATCAAATTTAAGTCTATAGTATCTTTACCGTCTCTGAAATTTTGCAAAGCGATCGCTCTACATAACACTAATTCACTTCAATTGGCGATAACCCAAAGCTATATTACTCCAGCCAGTTGCCCAAGGTAAAATAAGAGTCTACCTCATCAAAAAGCAGTATGTTAAAAGTCCAGCGTTTACAAATGCAACGCTACGGTGTTGCTATTTTGTCAGTGCTAATGGCGTTGCTCTTCGGTTTAATGCTGGAAAAACTGCTACAAGTAAAAGTTGCTTCACTTTTTTTTGGGGCTGTAGTTTTTAGTAGTTGGTATGGTGGGTTCTCTGCTGGCTTGGTGACTACGGTCTTAGCAATCTTAAGTAATAATTATTTTTTTACACAACCTATATACGTTTTTACACTGAATAATGCTTCTGATGCTTTAGAGCTAATCATATTTAGTTCAGTATCGCTATTGATTAGCTCGTTAAATGCAGAATTGCGAGTTGCTAAACAAGCATCGGAAGCCAAGTTAGCAACACTTCAAGTAAGCTACCGTCGCTTGCTAGAGACAGCTAATGAAGGGATCTGGATATTTGACAATCAAGGCAAGACAGAATATGTCAACCAGCGGTTAGCCCAAATGCTAGGCTACGCTATAGAAGAGATGATTGGTCAACCAATTTTCAACTTTGTAGAACATCAAGTTGAAATTGAATTAGACCGATGGTTAATGCAACAAAGGTACAATCTGCAAGATATTAGGCAGCAATTTGACTTGTGTTTACGCTGTAAAGACACATCAGAACTTTGGGCAATTGTCTCCACTAGTCCCATTTTGAATCAGCAGGGTGAATTTTCGAGTGCGATCGCCATGCTCACTGATATTACTAAACGCAAACAAACCGAAGTCGCCCTGCAAGAAAGTCAAGCAGCACTGCAACAAAAGCAAGAAAGGTTAGATTTAGCCCAAGCAGTAGCGAAAAGTGGCAGTTTTGAGTGGAATATTCAAACTAATGTCAATATTTGGTCAAAAGAGTTAGAAGCACTCTACGGTTTAAAACCTGGTGAGTTTGGTGGTAGTTATGAAGAGTGGGCGAAATGGGTTCATCCCGATGATTTAGCTAAAGCCGAAGCAGATTTGATGAATTCGCTGAAAACAGGGGAATTTTTCACTGATTGGCGTGTGGTTTGGAAAGATGGCAGTATTCATTGGATGCACGCCAGAGCGAAGGTATTTTACGATGATGCGGGTCAACCTTTACGCATGGTGGGTATTAATGTTGATATTAGCGATGTCTACGACGAGCTGCGCTTACGCAAACGCGCAGAATTCGCCCTGCAAAAAAGTGAAGCGATCGCTAAAGCACGAGCACAAGAACTAGAAACTTTCATGGAAACTGTTCCTGCTGCTGTTTGGATTGCCCATGATCCGCACTGTCATAACATGAGCGTTAACCGAGCTGCTTATGAATTGATGCGGCTACCACCAGGATCTGTGTTAACGGCTACTCCTGCTGATGGCAATTTTCCATTTAAATTCAAAATCCAAAAAAATGGTGAAGATATACCACCAAACGAATTACCAATGCAATTAGCAGGTAGCACTGGAAAAGCTGTGGAGGCAGAATGTGAATTTGTTTTTAGTGATGAAGATGTGCGCTCCATCTACGGCAAAGCTGTGCCATTGTGGGATGAAGCTGGTGCTATCCGTGGTGTAATTGGCGCATTTTTGGATGTCACAGAACGAAAACAAGTAGAGGATGCATTACGAGAAAATCAAGAACGTCTAGCTTTAGCGCTGGATGCCGCTAGGATGGGATCTTGGGATTGGGATCTCCAGAGCGATCGCGTGATGTGGACTCCTTACCATGAAATGATTTTTGGTTATGAGTCTGGAAACCCTCATCGAACTTATCAGGATTGGCTTAACCGCATTCATCCAGAGGATCTACCTCGTGTTCAGGTAAAGATTCAAACGGCGATGACGAAGCAGCAAGACTATGAAGACGAATACCGATTACTTTGGGCGGATGGTAGCCTACATTGGGTTTCATCTTTCGGACGCTTCCAGTACAACCAACAAGGCCAAGCCATTCGGATGTTGGGAATGCTATTTGAAATTAGCGATCGCAAGCAAGCAGAAGCAGCACTTCGCCAAAGGGAATTAATGTTCCGCATCTTAGCGGATACAATGCCGCAAATATTTTGGATTACGCAACCAGATGGCTATCATGAATACTTTAATCAGCGCTGGTATGACTACACAGGAAAAACTTTAGAAGAAACAAACGGCGAAGGATGGCAAATAATTTTACATCCTGATGATGTGCAACGCACGATTGAAGTTTGGCAAAATTCTTTGCGTACTGGCAAAACTTATGAAATTGAGTATCGTTTTTTGCGTACTGATGGCGAATACCGCTGGCATTTAGCACGAGCATTTCCATTACGCAATCAAGAAGGTCAAATTATTAACTGGTTTGGTTCTTGTACTGATATTCACGACCAAAAGTTGGCAATTGAGGAACGCGCCCAAGCTTTAGCAAGGGAACGTGCGGCGCGCATAGAGCTAGAAAAAGCCAGCCGGATGAAAGATGATTTTCTCGCGATTGTCTCCCATGAATTACGTTCGCCACTCAATCCGATTTTAGGTTGGTCAACACTCTTACTCAACCGCCAATTGAATGCCCAAAAAACAACTCAAGCCTTAGAAATCATCCAGCGCAACGCCAAATTACAAACAAGATTAATTGATGATTTATTGGATGTTTCGCGCATTCTCCGTGGCAAACTCAGTCTAAATATTTCTGTAGTTGACTTGGTCGCCACTGTTGAAGCATCTCTAGAAACCGTGCGTTTAGCAGCTGAAGCTAAATCGATTCAAATTCAGACTCAGCTTGACTCCACTGTGGGTAAAGTAGAAGGCGATCCCAACCGCTTGCAGCAAGTATTAGTAAATCTATTAACTAATGCTATAAAGTTTACGCCAGATGGGGGAAAAATAAATATCAAACTCCAGCAGGTAGGATTTCATGCTCAAATTCAGGTTACCGACACAGGTAAAGGAATTAGTCCCGACTTTCTGCCCCATGTATTTGAGCGTTTTCGGCAAGCAGATGCAGCAACAACCCGGAAATTTGGCGGTTTAGGCTTAGGGTTAGCAATTGTCCGCCATATTGTTGAACTTCACGATGGTAATGTCCAAGTTGCCAGCCCAGGAGAAGGCTTAGGTGCAACCTTTACTGTCACGCTACCCGTGATGACTACTACCTCGCAAACAAGCGAAAATCAGGGGTTGCAGAATCATTGCCCAAATCTTCAAGGTTTGCGGATAGTTGCTGTAGATGATGATGTTGATAGCCTGGATCTCATCACCTTTATCTTGGAGCAATATGGCGTTGAAGTCACAGCCGTTTCTTCAGCCCATGAAGCCATCAAAGCGATCGCCCAAGTTCAACCAGATTTATTAATCAGCGATATCGCTATGCCAGAAATCGATGGTTATACACTCATCCGTCAAGTGAGAGAAATGGAAGCAGTAAAAGGTGGAAGGCTACCCGCGATCGCCCTCACAGCATTTGCTGGCGAAACTAACAATCAAAAAATTCTCGCCGCAGGTTTCCAAAAGCATATTACTAAGCCTGTCGATCCAGATGAATTAGCAATGGTAATTGAGCAAGAAGTTAAATAGGGCATGGGGTAATGGGTAATGGGTAATAGGTAATAGTAATTTCTCCTTGTCCCCCCTCATCCTCCTCATCTCCCTCATCTCCCTCATCCCCCAATCGGCGTAAAATCACTACCAAAATAAAACAGTACGCACGTTCTACTAGAAGCGTAGTAAAGATAGTATTATTAAGGACTGTTTCACGCCTCCTCTCACAATCAGCTTGCCGATATGTCAGATCAAAAGCTAGCCGCATCCTTGAATGGACATCTTCCGCACTCTAGCCACAACAACCAGAATACGATTCGTATTCGGGGTGCTAGGCAGCATAATCTGAAAAATATTGATTTAGAATTACCACGCGATCGCCTGATTGTTTTTACTGGCGTTTCTGGTTCGGGTAAGTCTTCTTTGGCTTTTGATACCATCTTCGCGGAAGGACAACGCCGCTATGTGGAATCTCTCAGCGCCTATGCTCGGCAATTCCTGGGACAATTGGATAAGCCGGATGTGGAGGCGATTGAAGGTTTAAGTCCGGCGATTTCGATTGATCAAAAGTCTACTTCTCATAACCCCCGTTCTACAGTGGGGACGGTGACAGAAATTTACGATTATTTGCGGCTGTTGTTTGGGCGGGCGGGAGAACCCCATTGTCCGATATGCGATCGCTGTATTTCACCGCAAACCATTGATGAGATGGTAGATCGGATTATGGATTTAAGCGATCGCACTCGCTTTCAAGTTCTCGCCCCTGTAGTCAGGGGTAAAAAAGGTACTCACCGCAAACTGTTATCGAGTTTGGCTTCTCAAGGTTTTGTGCGGGTGCGCGTTGATGGTGAAGTCAGAGAATTATCTGATTCTATTGAATTAGACAAGAATTTCACTCACACTATTGAAGTAGTCATCGACCGTTTAATTAAAAAAGATGGCATTCAAGAACGTTTAGTTGATTCACTGTCTACTTGTCTCAAACTATCAGGTGGAATTGCTAATATTGTTATTGGTCATGCTCAAGAACAAAGTACAAATGACCCTGAAGAAGAATTAGTATTTTCCGAGAACTTCGCCTGTCCAGAACATGGGGCGGTGATGGAAGAATTATCACCGCGATTGTTCTCGTTTAACTCACCTTATGGTGCTTGTCCTAACTGTCATGGGATTGGTAGTTTAAAAAGATTTTCGCCAGATTTAATTATTCCTGATAGTGACGCTCCAGTTTATGCAGCAATTGCACCTTGGTCAGAAAAAGATAATTCTTATTATTTAGAATTGCTCTATGCTTTAGGTCAAGCTCATGGATTTGAATTACAAGTTCAGTGGAGTAAATTAACAGCAGAACAGCAACAAATTGTGTTGTACGGAGAAGAAGCAGCTACCGCAGCCGAGCGTAAACAGAGCTTCAAAGGCGTGATTCCCATCCTCCAAAGACAATATGAAGGCGGTTCTGAGTTAATTAAGCAGAAATTAGAAGATTATTTAATAGATCAGCCCTGCGAAGTTTGTCATGGTAAGCGGTTAAAACCAGAAGCTTTGTCAGTGCGTTTAGGACAGTATAAAATATTAGATTTAACGGGTGTTTCCATCCGCGATTGTCGCCAGAGAATTGAACAATTAAAATTAAGCGATCGCCAATTTCAAATTGCTGATTTAGTCTTGAGAGAAATTAAAGCTAGATTGCAATTTTTACTGGATGTCGGATTAGATTACCTCACCCTCGACCGTCCCGCCATGACTCTATCTGGTGGCGAAGCCCAACGCATTCGTTTAGCCACCCAAATTGGTTCAGGTTTAACAGGGGTTCTCTACGTTTTAGATGAACCAAGTATAGGTTTGCATCAAAGAGATAACGGCAGATTACTCAAAACTTTAACCAAATTACGCGATTTAGGTAATACATTAATTGTCGTAGAACACGATGAAGAAACCATTCGTGCAGCGAACCACATTGTTGATATTGGCCCTGGTGCAGGAATTCATGGTGGTCATATTGTTGCCCAAGGTGATTTGCAGGAATTACTAACAGCAGAAGATTCTTTAACAGGTGCTTATTTATCAGGAAGGCGAGTAATTTATACACCAGCAGAACGTCGCGAAGGAAACGGACGTAGTTTGACAATTAAAAACGCCCATCGCAATAATCTGCAAAATATTGATGTCGAAATTCCTTTGGGTAAACTTGTTGCCGTCACTGGTGTTTCTGGTTCAGGAAAATCTACCTTAATTAATGAATTACTTTACCCAGCCTTACAACATCATCTAACAAAGAGAGTTCCTTTACCTAAAGAAATAGAGGAAATTAAGGGATTAAATTCTGTTGATAAAGCCATCGTTATTGACCAATCACCTATTGGCAGAACCCCACGTTCTAATCCTGCAACTTACACTGGTGTTTTTGATGTAATTCGTGATGTTTTTTCCCAAACAGTAGAAGCCAAAGCGAGAGGTTATAAACCCGGACAATTTTCTTTTAACGTTAAAGGTGGACGTTGCGAAGCTTGTAGCGGACAGGGTGTAAATGTCATTGAAATGAACTTTTTACCCGATGTCTATGTGCAATGTGAAATCTGTAAAGGTGCGAGATACAACCGCGAAACATTGCAGGTAAAGTACAAAGATAAAACCATTTCTGACGTTCTCAACATGACCGTTGAAGAAAGTTTAGACTTTTTTCAAAACATCCCCAAAGCTGTTACCCGCTTACAAACTTTAGTTGATGTTGGCTTAGGTTATGTTCAATTAGGTCAACCAGCAACCACCTTATCTGGCGGCGAAGCACAGCGCGTAAAATTAGCCACAGAATTATCTCGTCGCGCCACAGGTAAGACACTTTATTTAATTGATGAACCAACCACCGGTTTATCTTTTTATGATGTCCACAAATTGTTAGATGTATTGCAACGTTTGGTGGATAAGGGTAATTCGATTTTAGTAATTGAACACAATTTAGATGTGATTCGTTGTGCAGATTGGGTAATAGATTTAGGCCCAGATGGTGGCGATAAAGGCGGAGAAGTAATTGCAGTAGGAACACCAGAAGCAGTTGCAGAAAATCCCCGTTCTTACACTGGCGAATATTTGCGTCAGGTATTGCAGCAGTATCCAGCTTTGAAGAAGTAACAGTGCGGAGAATAAGATTCGGATTAAGACAAATCAATTCACGTTCAAATCTTGTAGAGACGCGATTAATCGCGTCTCTACAATCCCAAAATCATGACGAAAATTTTTAACCGAACCGTATTGAGAGTATGAAATTTTTAGATACTTCCTTTATCTAATACCAATTTAAATAACGTTTGCGACAGATAAATTCTTTGTAGGGAACATCCACAATCTTTTGGTATGTGAAATATCTTAAAGGTGCCGTGGCCCCACCCATCTATCGCGTTCTTTTTTCAAAACGGTATTACACGCGGGTATCTGAATTTCTTCAAGCAACAAATTTAAACAAATGTCTCGTCCCACAGATATAATTTTTTGGATGAGTCTCATAAAACCAGCTTATCTGTTGGAGGGTTGCTAGTGGAATTGCTTTATAACTTCTTCTCCTCAGGGAATTTTATTCCACATGGCCATTGTTACCTGTGGAAACCAGAGTTGGTGTGGTTACACATCTTAGCTGATACTCTCATTGCACTTTCTTACTACTCAATTCCAGTCACCCTCATATATTTTGTTCGTAAAAGAGATGACATTCCATTTAAAGTAATTTTTCTATTATTCGGAGCTTTTATCATTTCTTGCGGGACAACTCATCTCATGGAAGTGTGGACGCTTTGGCACCCCGTTTATTGGCTATCTGGTGCGATGAAAGCTATCACTGCACTAGTTTCTTTATATACAGCAATTACCCTCATACCTCTAGTTCCGCAAGCGCTAGCTCTCCCCAGTCCTGCACAATTAGAAGCTGCCTATATGGCTTTAAAAGATGAAAATGCAGAACGACAGCGAGTCGAGCAAGAGTTGAGAAAATACAAAGAAACCTTAGAAGAATTAGTAAAACAACGCACTGCTGAACTAGCAAAAACTAATGAGCAACTGCAGCAGGAAATTATTCAACGCCAGCAGTCGCAAGAAAGAATGGCTGAATTATTAAAAGCGGTAAAAAGTGCCAATCAAGATTTAAATGATTTTGCTTATGTAGTTTCTCACGATTTGAAAGCGCCTCTAAGAGGAATTAGTTCATTATCGGAATGGCTATTAAGTGATTATGGCGCTCAATTTGATGATGAAGGTCAAGAATTAGTCAGATTGCTCATTAGTAGAGTCAAAAAAATGTACGCTCTCATCGATGGGATTTTACAATATTCTCGCGCTGGTAGTTATCGAGAACAAAAGACCCAAGTTAATTTAAATGATGTGGTGAGAGATGTAATTGATTTGCTTGCACCACCAGAAAATATTCAAATAGAAATTACCAGTACATTACCTATTATTAGCGCTGAAACCACAAGAATTAAGCAAATTTTTCAAAATTTACTGAGTAATGCTATTAAATTTATCGATAAGCCAGAAGGGAAAATAATTATTAATTGCACTGAAGATAATATTTATTGGCAGTTCAGTATCGTTGATAATGGTCTGGGAATTGAGGAAAAGTATTTTACAAAAATTTTCCAGATATTTCAGAAATTATCTAATGATGATAATTCAGATAGTACAGGAATCGGTTTATCCTTAGTCAAAAAAATTGTAGAGCTATATGGCGGTACAGTTTGGATAGAATCGGAAGTTGGTCAGGGTAGCAAGTTCTATTTTACGTTGAAGAAATAGCTAGTACCTGACATTTATATCCCCGAATTTTTAAAAAAGTCGGGGATATGGACAGCGACTTTTGCTTGAGTAAGTGACAATTAATAATATGATGCGTTACGCGATCGCTAACGCATCCTACTGGATTAATTATCTTCACCTTTTTCTATAAATTGTCGCAAAATCTCACTGGGTTTTCTATCCCAAGTATCAATATGCTCATATATTAAATTATCTTGATTGAGCTTATAGGTGGAATAACCATTAAAAAATATCTTCGCTTTCCAGGGAACACGCAATACGCCGCGCACTGTCCACTTAGCTAAAATTGTATCCTCTGCTGACTGATAGACTTCATGTAAATCAAAATAAATTTGCGTAAAAAATAGCTGCGCGTGAAATCGCAACGTCCAAAATATAATCCGATAATTGAATTTATATTTAAATTTATTTACTGGATCGCGAAAGTAAATATCCTGAGTATAAATATTATATGAGATATCTTTTTCAAACAGAGATGGTAAATCTTGTTTGAGAATCTCAATTATCTGTTCTACCTGCATTTGTATTCCCCAAATACGATTAAAAAAGATTTATCAAAAATCTGACCAACTTCTGCCAAATTGATAATGTATTGCTGCTATTCGCACGACTTACTGTCAAATCAGCTAAAGTCGGAAATGAGGCAGGTTGAGCATAGGGGCCATTCTGTAATAATTTACCTAAAGCATTATTGTTCTCTCGTAAACCTTCATAAAAAAAGAAGACTTCTCCTTTAATACCTCGTTTACGGTTGCAGTTAATTACTTTTAAAAGATGTTCGGGAGTAATACAGTAAGTACCAAGCTTTATTAAAACTCCTGGTGCTAACTTTACTAGCGTTGCATCTGTAAATTGTTCAGTAATCAATTTATTAACAATACATTTGTAGATTTGGAAGTCACGGCGATAAATTTGTGGGTGAATCATATCCACAATGCCACGATTTATCCAGGTAACTGAATCTTGTAAATACTCTTTAAATCCCCAATCATAAATATTGGGAGACATAGAAACAATTAAATTAGGATTAATACTTTTAACTTCTTGATAGAGACGTGCTAAAAATTCCGTCAGAATATCCGCACGCCATTTTAACCATTGGCTATCTTTAGGGTTTTGTGGCGGATTTTGATTGAATTGCTGACGATAACGTGCGATCGTACCGTCGTCATAACCACCTTCACATGGTAATGCAGGAAAGCGATCGTCACCTTGAATGCCATCAACATCATAATTATGCACAACTTCCCGCACTAAGCTTAATAAAAATTCTTGCACTTGGGGGTCAAGGGCATTCATCCACTCAAAGCCATTTTTCTTAAGTAGTTTACCATCGCGATCGCGCGCTGCCCATTCCGGCTTTGTTTGCAATAACATTCCACCATTCAGATTATAGGAACTGGCAAAGCCGTATTCAAACCAAGGAATAACTTTCAGTCCAACCCGCCGCGCCTCTGCAACTACTTCCGCTAAAGGGTCACGACCAACAAAACTGGGGTCAATTTCTACCCCAAATGTTTGCTGCATCGTTTGACTACGATACAGCGTGACTCCTTTATTCCAAACCACAGGAAATACGACATTAAATCCTGTCTCAGCCAGAAAATCCATTGCCTCAGCAATGCGTTGCTGTGACTTCAGTACTTTACTATCGGTATTAGTCAGCCAGACACCACGTGTTTCTATTAAGCTCATGTGCGTAAATAGGGCGGTGCATTTAAATATAACTAGTCAGGGCTGTCATTTATCCTTTGTCCTTTGTTATTGGTAAGGGTTTTCAGCCTATTTACGTTTCTTAGCATAATTTAGTGCAATTACCGACTTACTCATCTAAAAACAAAGCGTGCGAGTGAGGAACGCAATTTTTAATTCACGACTAGCTGACTATACCGCGCTTTAATGACCATATAAATACCATAAGCAATTAAACCCAAGGCTACAAAGCCTAAAAGCCAAGGGCCATAGGGTTGTTGAGCCAACATCTGTAACGCCTGATCTAAGCCTCCAACTGCTTGAGCATTATATTGCGTTGCTGCCTGAATAAAAAACCAACCAGTAATGCAGAACACAATTCCCCTAGCGACTAAACCAAATCGGCAAATACCAATCACCCATCTACGTTCTTTATGACTCAATTGAGTTAAATTGAGTTGTTTTTGAAACTTGGTACTGTAAGCTCGATAAAATTGATAAAAACCAAAACCAATTATTAACGCTCCTCCAGTTCCCACTAACCACTGTCCAAAAGGTTGAGAAAGAATGCGCGCTGTCCAATCTTCAGTAGAGTCACTATTACTATTGCTGCTAGAACCCAAGAGAATTCGCACAGCACTATAAGCTAAACCTGCATATATAAAACCATTGACTGCATAACTAATTCGCTGTGCCAAACCTTTGATATCATTACCTTTATTTTCTGGATCTTTAATTGCCTCTACAAAGCGCCAAACTACATATCCAATTAAGCCAATTGCTACCAACGCCAGCAAAATTTGACCAAAAGGTTGTTCTACTAGTGTTCGTAAAGCACCTTTGGTATCAGTTGTTTTGCCACCTGTACCAAAAGCCACTTGTGCTGCTAGTAACCCAACAATAGCGTAAACTACTCCTTTGGAGGCATAACCAAATCTTCCTAATCTTTCTACCCATAATGATGGGTGATCTATTAGATGTTGTGTCATGGTATTGTCCATATTTCATGAAATTTCTTTTATCAATATTTGCCTATTGTCTACATCTATCTCATGGCAATACTTCTATTACTTAAAGATAGATTTATGACAACTAGGGCTATAAAATCATTACTGAACCTTTTCTTTTAACAGATGTTATAGCAAGTAGCTATACAGGATAATGCAACTATCACTGAGATAAATCGGCAGTTTTTTATATCAAGGGAGTAGGATTTATGACTTCTGTAATTCAACCTACCTGGACACATGAATATATCACTACCAATGGCGTGAAACTGCACTACGTCACCCAAGGCGAAGGCCCTTTGCTGTTGATGTTACATGGATTTCCAGAGTTTTGGTATTCGTGGCGACATCAAATACCAGAATTCGCCCAAGATTTTAAAGTAGTTGCTATTGATTTACGCGGTTATAACCTTAGCGATAAGCCAGAAGCAAAATCTGCTTATGTAATGGATGAATTTATCAAAGATGTTAAAGGTGTAATTCAAGGTTTAGGATACGAAAAATGTGTATTAGTCGGACATGATTGGGGAGGTGCGATCGCCTGGAATTTTGCATACACTCATCCAGAAATGTTAGAAAAGCTAATTATCCTCAATCTGCCCCATCCAGCGAAATTTTCTCAAGGCTTACGCAATCCACAACAAATACTAAAAAGCTCTTACATGGCATTTTTCCAGTTACCTTTGGTACCAGAATTAGCCATCCAAATGGGAAATTATGCCCCTATTGAAGCGGCTTTTAAAGGTATGGCAGTTGATAAAAATGCTTTTAGCCAAGCAGATATTGAAGCTTATAAAAATGCTGCGGCTAAACCTGGTGCCCTCACTGCAATGCTAAATTATTATCGCAACATTTTCGACCAGAAACTCTTCCAAGAAAATTGGGGAATTTTGCAAGTTCCCACGCTGATGATTTGGGGCGAAGAAGATACCGCACTCGGTAAAGAACTGAGTTATGGTACAGAAGCCTATGTCCAAGACTTTCAAATTAAATATATTCCTAACTGTAGCCACTGGGTACAGCAAGAAAAACCAGATTTAGTCAATCAGTATATGCATGATTTTTTAGGGATTTAAATCAATCATTTTCTCTTGTCTAGTATCGTACTAGGCAAGAGAAAAATGTTAGCTTTTCCTGACAAAATATCGCAAAACGTACATTTAGTTAACAACATTTAACAGTAGTCTCATGGGAACAAAAGTGGAAATTAATAAGTCGTAACTATCCCCCTAAACTATAAGTAATTTTACAGTGTGGCATCAATACATTTAAGATTCAAAATTCATGAAAAGCTTACTATAGATAGGTTTCGTATTTACAAATTTATTTTTTTATAGCTGGAATAGCAGTTTGTGCTATCAATTAACATTATTTTTTGAATTTAGTGAGATAATAGAATTGTGAGGAAAAGAACGGACTTAATTTAAGTGCAAAGGGGGACAATTATGAAACTCAAGCTATTAGCGGCATTAGCCTTAGCGACTCCCCTGTTTTTTACTGGTGCAGTAAAAGCTGATAATCCGCAAGACTTGCAAAAGTTGTTGAGCACTGGGGAATGTGTAGGGTGTAATCTCCGAGGAGCCAACCTTAGTAGCGCTCATTTGATTGGTGCTGATTTAAGAGACGCAAATCTTCAAAATGCTAACCTTAGCGGTGCTAACCTTGAGGGTGCAGATCTCACGGGTGCAAATTTGTCAGGCGCTAACTTAACTTCAGCTTACATAACGAATGTGAATTTAAAGCAAGCCAATCTTGATAATGCCAATTTGACTCGCGCTAAAATTTACGATTCCAATGTATATCGCGCTTCAATGGAAAATCTGACTATCACTGATGCAGAAATCTATCACACTGGTATAGGTATTGGTGGAGAAGACGCAGTAGAAATTCCTGATTGGAAATAGGCTGAACTAGGTAAGCATCAAAACTACATAGAGTAGTAAATTGGGGATAAGCAAAATAACATTAGCTTGCGATCGCTTATCCCCAACTTTCTCTACAAGAACTAAAAACATCGCCTCAGTGTTCCTGTGGATGAAATTTTTATAGCTCTATTTCTTCCTGCAGAAGTACAGGTACTAAGGCATCAATCAATAAAATAGGGAATAGAGATTAGGAATGAGGGATGAGTATTTTTAATCAATACTTAATCCTCAAAACTCAGCAATTTTTCCACCTAGTCCCTCATCAGAAAATCTCACAATTAAGAGCTAGAAATAACTCTTTTGTATCTCCTAGCCTATATACCATAAAATAGCTTATATGTCTAGTATATTTGAATACATAAAGAAGTTTATTAAGTATTAATATCACTACCTATAGGTTCGATAACTAATTAGTGCTTAAGATAGCTTTAATATCCGCTGAAATCGGACATTAAACTTGTATAAATGAGAGGTGGACTGACTTTTGCATGATTTGTACTTCTAATAAGTACGATAATGGGCAATTGGCATGACATGGGATAATAGCAACCTGAGGATTCCAGTTGATTTAACACCACAGGACTCAGAAAGCTAATTTAAATAGCTCCTTACCGCCTTCTGAACTTCTATCCTCCTACTGACTTCCTACTTTGTAGTTGATCAAGTAGTAGTTAAGGGGCAATTATGGTGATAGGACACTAAAACCCTTTTGAACCCCCAACTCAGTTGTACAGATGCTCTCATGCATCGCCTAATCAACAGCCTTTTGGTTGTAATTGTCCAGATTAGAGAAACTCAACTGTTACAATTTATGGAAACGAAAATGCCAGAACCGGAATACACAGAAACCAAGTCCTCAGAGACCACGATGACAGATATCAACAACCAAACAGGAACCATAACCAAGCTCCAGCCTCCCGTGCAGTCTCAAGAACAATGGCTAAAGTACGGAGAACAGATTTCAGGCTTTTTAGGCACACTCCCTGACTATCTGGGCAGCTTCTTCAATCAATATAAGCAGCCGTTGATTTCCGTAGGTTTAATTGTAGGCGCAATTGTCGCTGTTAGGGTACTTTTGGCGATATTAGACTCTTTGAACGATATTCCTTTGGTAGCACCTACATTTGAATTGATTGGTATTGGTTACTCAGCCTGGTTTGTTTACCGTTATTTACTCAAAGCTTCAACTCGGAAAGAGTTAACCAACGAAATTACAACTTTGAAATCACAGGTTGTTGGCAAAAGCGTTTCCGAGTAATCTATTGGCGATCGCGGTTTTCTAGCCTACTATGCAGATCTGATGCTGCTATTGGCTATAAATGTTACCAAAGGCGATCGCAATAAAGGTCGGTGATCTATCTCCCACCCTTCTATGGTGCGGAGTATACATATAAATAAAGAGAGACTGGATCAGCAGCCTCTCTTTATTTTTTGGTATTTCTAGCCTTAGCGTGGTAATGTAACAATATTATTCGATGGAATTTGTTGCAATCTTCCCATTTTAACTAAAGCTTGATACACCATTGCAGCTACCTCCGCACGGGTAGCTTCTTTGTTGGGAGCAAAGAGATCCCGATCCGGATAATTGACAACCAGTCCATTAACAGTAGCCGCTGCTATTTTGTCAGTAGCATATTTAGGAATATCTTTAGCGTCTTTGTACACTTTTAAAACTTGCTCTGGGGATGCAGGTGTTTTGAGATTTAAACCACTAACCAACGCTACCAAAACTTGTACTCGCGGAATCTTTTGTTCTGGTTGAAAAGTTTGGTTAGGATACCCTTTCAAAAATCCTGCACTAATAGCTTGGTTAATTGCTGGAATTGCCCAAGATTTATCAGTGACATCTTTAAACTTGAGTGTATTCTTAACTGGCTTATTTTCAAATGCTCCTTGCAGGATAGCTGCAAACTCAGCACGATTTACAGGCTGATTTGGTCGGAAAGTATAATCAGGGAAACCTTTGATAATACCCCGAGAAGAAAGAACATTAATAAAACGCATACCCCAAAAATCAGCCGGGACATCGTTAAATGCAATTGGAGGCGGGATTGTTAACTTTGGTTTTGAGGGAGTTATCAGCGAAAATGGTTCGGGATTAACTCTCACCGAAGAAGGTAAAGGCCCTTGCACTTGGGGAGAATTGGTTGGTGCAATCTCAGTAGGTAATAAAACTGAGGTAGCAGGAACCTGGTCAATAATAGATGGCTGGTTGCTAGGTTCAACAATAGGTTCAGGCTGAGGCGATCGCAAATTATCTATATTTGGATCGGCTTGTGGTTGTACTGTCGGCACAGCAGAGGGTACAACTGGATTTTGCTGGGTGCTGGGTGAGGTAGTGGGAGATAGAGATAGTAACCCGTTGAAATCCCAGCTAGAATCTTTACGGGATAACGACCAAAATAAAATTGCGCCAATGGTGCTAAAAGCGACTAGAACGGCGATAAATTCGTCAAAGCCAAGGGCAGTTTTTGGGGATGACTCAGGATCGGGAGGTGTATTTGTCATCTTAGGCACCCTACAATCAGTACACTAGACATCCTAAATTAAGTTGACCGATTAAATATTAATACCCCCAATGAATTTTTGGGGGCTTTGGGAATGCTTACTAATAATTTAAGTTATTAAACTATATGTAGAAAAAACTACATTTATTTCAAATCCAGCAGTCCTTCTTCCTTCAGCTTCGGATTGAAGCGAATTGGCGTTTGTAAACCACGGCTTTCCAATACCGCTAAAATCTCTGCTTCTACTCGTCGTGCGACATTTTTCAAGATTTTCATCTGTGCCAATTCATCATTGACAGGATTTTGATAATTTGCCTGTTCTGCGGCTGTCATCATAGCTTTTGCATTGATGGCGTTTGTCCATTCAGCTTTGCGATCGCTATTACCCGATGGCACAGTACCATTTTCTGCAATCCAAGCCTGTTCAATATTTTCTAAAACTGTGCGGCTGGGACGGTCAATGGTTTGAGCTTTGACAAAGTAGCATTGTTGCGGCTGACGTACTAAATGCTGCTTGAGACTAACATAAACATCGCGAGAGTAGCCAACAAATTGCAGTACTTTGTCTTGGTCAAAAATGGCATAGACTCCGATTTTACCTTGGAATTGCTCAGGTATTTGGCCATTAGCATCAATGTAATTTACATAATCCAGCGTCGCCAACAAAGGAATATTTGTTTCAGTAGTCATCATCTCAATTTAGATTGAATAGGTTTTAACCAAACAGAGCGTAGACAATAAAAGTAAATTTTGAAATTCTATTTTTTGACAGCTTTAAATAATTTTGTAAATTGCACAGAGGCGACTGGGGTGAAAAATTTTAGCATTAAACATAAAATTTGGCGGTACGTTGATAATAGCGTACTCATCAGAGTTATGATATTTTTCAAATTCTGCTGGCATTCCTTTAGGAGTATTTAAACTATAAGGAACTGGCTGGAAAAGTAATTCAGTAAATTCAGCTTTTTCACATTTTAATTGTTGAGAAATTTGTTGAATAAATGTTTCATTGGTTAATAATTTATATAGATTTTCTTGAGCTTGGGGTTCCAGGGTAAAACTGCTATCAAAGTTTTGAACAATTTTAAGAGGCATAATATTTACTCGTAATCAACCAACTAATAACAGAGACATTATGGCAGCGATCGCCTAACAAATTAAGAATTACGAATTACGCATGACGAATTGGTATTAAGTAATGATTAGCTAACCACGCTCTGTCATCAATTTATTTTAGTTGGGCTAGTGAATTTGTAATTCATAATTTTTATAACAACAAAAAAAGGCAAAAGAAAATTTTCTTTTGCCTTTAGTTAATTTTTACCTGTTCAGGTTCTTATTCGTAATCGTCCTCTTCCTCATCATCATCCTCGTACTCGTCATCGTCTACAAGGTCGGTGATTTCATCGGCGATTAAGTCATCGTCATCCAAAATAGACCGTTCTGTACGTCTAGTAGCACCAAAAGTAGGTTCAGTTAGAGACGGAGCATCTAAATTGTAGGTACGAGCTGTGCGATCGTCTAGCACCATATCTAACGGATCGTCTACTTCATCCAAGACACTACTGCTATCTAGTGCAGCGTAATCATCAATGGCTCCTGTTTCTTCATAGGCATTGTACCCAGTACCAGCAGGAATCAAGCGTCCGATGATCACGTTTTCTTTTAACCCCCGCAGCCAGTCAGATTTACCTTCAATGGCGGCTTCGGTTAATACTCTGGTGGTTTCTTGGAACGAAGCAGCAGAAATAAAGCTGTCTGTGTTCAAAGATGCTTTAGTGATCCCTAACAATACGGGAGTATACTGCGCCCTAGCACCGCCAGTAATGGCCATTGCTTCGTTCACCTGCTCGACTTGGCGCAATTCCACCAATTCACCCGGAAGCATGGTTGTGTCACCACCATCATCAATCCGAACTTTGTTGGTCATCTGGCGAACAATTACTTCGATGTGTTTGTCAGCAATATCAATACCTTGGGATTGATATACCAACTGCACTTCGTTCACCAAGAAGGTTTGCACTTTTTGTAAAGCATGGCTAGCACAAGCGTAGACTCCATCTTCGGAACCCAGGCTAAAGAAAACTTCCAAAATTTCGTGGGGGTTAGAAGGGCCATCACTGAGGGGTTGTCCCGCAGATACATGGGAGCCATCTGTCACCACTAAGTTTTGTCCGGGGCCGAGAGGGTAATCTGTGACTACTCCATTCGGTTCTACTACCTTGATTGCGATCGCTTCATCACCATCGCCATAAACCACCTTAACTTCACCAGCCCGACGGCATAAGATACAAGCTTCTTTGGGTTTCCGGGCTTCTAGTAGTTCTTCAATCCGGGGCAAACCTTGGATAATGTCCCCAGTTTTAGCACGTTCAAATACCAGCAACACCAAATTGTCACCACGCTGTACCAAATCGCCATCTTCTATCTGCAACACAGCGCCAGGGCTGACTCGATAGGGACGACCAATGCGGATATCAATGGAGTAATTTTTAGTACTAAGCGCTGATTCACTAGCAGCAGAACTAGCGGACGTATTCCTGATATTTATGACTTGCCCAGATTCAGGGGCAAAGATACCAGGGGCGATTTCTGCACCTTCAACTAACAAGTCTCCTGCTTTCAGGTTGGGTTGGACGTTAGTATTGATTGTGATTTTGTCAACGCTGTCACGTAAAACTAGACAACGGCGGACGTTTTCTGAGCCTTTCTGTACACCCCGCACTGTACCGCCTTCTTTACACAAGATTTGGGTACTGGCGACAACTGCACCAGGGGCGATGGTTTGTCCATCCTGTACTTCCAGTGCAGTTTGGGTACTACCTTGGGTAGCGTCAGCGGTAATATCGCGACGAATCACCAAAGATTCCAAAATTACTAACTGCAAGCGCTGCAGATCCGCATCGTCAGGATCGGCTATTAATTCAATATCAGCTGCTAAGGGAGAAGCATTGTGGTCTTGTTCGCCTTCCTGCTCGATTTCCAATACTAGTTGGGTACGCAGCAGTTCTACACCTTCCACAGACTTGACACGTTCGGAATCTTTGTAAGGTAGTCTTTGTACTGCCCTTAACTGAATCGAACGCCCAGTTTGTTGGCTAACAGATGTGGTGGATGGTACATCAGGGTTGGTAGGAACAGCAAACTCCACTACTGGCCGACTCAATAAAGCAGGGCCTTCTGGCGACTCCACATATTGGATATAGCGCAATTCGGTGGCTACAGTGCCTTGGAATTCTTCTCCTGGCTGAATAAAGGTGTTGTCTCGACCAATAACTGCTTCTGGATCATCTACCATGAGCAGTTCACCTGGCTTAATCACGACTTCCCGCAAGATGTCGTTTTTCTGAGTAACTTCAATCACACCACTGTTTTGGCAGAAGATATCCTTAACTACCTCGGTACCAGCTTCCACGAACTGTCCATCTTCCACCAACAGCAAGGAGATGTCTTTGTTGACTTCGTGGGTTTCTTCAGGAATCCACAGCAGGGTACCACCCTGTACTACTTCATAACCGAGTTTAGCTTTACCTTTTTTCTGAACTTCGACACCAGCGAATTTCAGGAAGCCCCCAGTGGTGGTGCGATAGCGGTCATCAATTAATTCTGCTACCACTTGCCCATTTTGCACTTTTGTGCCTGGAGTAGCTCTGAGGTTAAATACTTGGTTATTACCAGTAGAGACTAGGTAGCTGTTACGACCTTGGGAACTTTGAACCGTGACTGTTGCTTGATCTAAGACTACAGAAGCGGTAATAATTTCAATTTCCCTAGTACTCTTGCCGGGGGTAGCTTCTGGTAAGCGGACTGTACCACCATGCAAGGTAGTTAATTTAGTTTCTGCGAGTACACCATTAGAGGCGATCGCATCTCCATTTTTTACTACTAATTCAGCACCGGGTGGTAAGTTATACACTTCCCCAGACAAAATCCAAATCAAACCACCTCTAGCGGCTGTGGTGGTGGTATTGCCTTGGCGGTCTGTTTTTTGTTCGGGTACAACTTCCGCAAACTGTACTTCCCCTGCTAAGTCTGTTGCTACGTCTTTTACAGCTTTTTCAGTATTGGCACGAGCTGTACGTCCACCCAGAGCAACTTCTGCTAGCAACTGACCTTGTTTTACTTGGTGCCCATCAAACACATATAATGTGGAGCCTTGAGTGAGATGCACTTCTTGAGGAGGCGGCGTATCGGTTCCGACTTTTTTCGGTTCCAAAATCAAGATACCGTTGGCCTCTACATACAGAGCATCTTCACCGTGACGGGTACGATATGCTCTTACCTTCAGCTTCCGAGGAATCTTGACAGTCCCATCAATTTTGGAGCGTACTTGTTGCGCGACTTCCCCAGTGAACACACCACCTGTGTGGAATGTCCGCATGGTTAGCTGGGTACCTGGTTCCCCAATACTTTGGGCGGCGATAATCCCCACGGCTTCGCCCAAGTCCACCATCTTAGCGTGGGCTAAACTCCAGCCGTAGCAATGTTGACAAACTGAACGTGCCGCTTCACAAGTTAGGGGCGATCGCGCGAAGACTTCAGTTACCCCAGATTTTTGAATTTTTGCTGCCAATTCATCAGAAACTGGGGTATTGCGTGGGGCTATGACTTCTTTTGTAGCGGGGTCAACCACATCTGCTGCTATTACCCGTCCATGTAAGCGAGTAGCTAGAGGAATTTTAGTTTTTCCACCTTCTACCATTGCCCGGATGGGAATGCCTCTAGTAGTCCCGCAATCAAATTCCCGGATAATCACATCCTGGGATACGTCCACCAGACGACGGGTAAGATAACCAGAGTCAGCCGTCCGCAAAGCTGTATCTACAAGTCCTTTGCGGGCACCGTAAGACGAAATAATGTATTCCGTAACGGTGAGTCCTTCGCGGAAGTTGGTTTTGATTGGTAAATCAATAATTTCCCCTTGGGGATCAGCCATCAATCCCCGCATCCCTACTAACTGCCGCACTTGGGAGATATTACCCCGTGCACCAGAGAATGCCATCATGTAAACGGAATTGAGGGGATTGGTCTTTTTAAAGTGAACAACTACTTCGTCTTTGAGAGCTTCACTAGTACCGTTCCAGGTATCAATTACTTTTTGGAAGCGTTCTACTTCCGTAATTTCCCCCCGTTGGTACCGGGCTTCAGTAGCGCGAATTTCCTCTTCAGCTGCTTCTAGAAGCGCTCGCTTGGAAGGTGGCACCATCAAATCATCGACACTGATAGACACCCCAGCTTTGGTGGCATAGCGAAATCCCAAGTCTTTCAGTTTGTCCGCCATGACTGCGGTACGCGCTGTACCGTAATTTACAAAAGACCAAGAAATTAAATTTCTCAGCTGGCCTTTATCAACTACGCGATTGCGGAAAATTGCCTTTTCGTTTGTCATTAGTGATTTATCCCCAAGTTAGCTTGCCAGTGCTTCCTGAATTGCTTTGTTGTAAATAACGCGGCCTGGTGTCGTGCGGACATACTGAGACAATAAATTTCCTTGAGCGTCTTCTCTGACTCGGCGGTATTTATACAGCAAAGTCCGAGTACCATCGCTGTTGTCTGTCACTTCCAGTGGTTCTGTGTCGGGCCCGTCTGATTCTACTTCTCCATCAAATCGCACGTAGATATAGGCGTGCAAGTCAATTTGCTCTTGCTGGAAAGCCATAATCACATCGTCAAGAGAAGCAAAATACCGGCCTGCCCCTTTGGTAGCACCAGGGTTTTCTGCGGTTAAGTAATATGCTCCCAACACCATGTCTTGGCTGGGCGTGATAATTGGTTTGCCTGTAGCTGGCGACAATATATTGTTAGAAGCCAGCATCAATAACCGCGCTTCTGCCTGACTTTCCAGAGATAGGGGCACGTGTACCGCCATTTGGTCACCGTCAAAGTCAGCGTTAAATGCTGGACAAACTAACGGATGGAGTTGAATGGCTCTACCTTCTACCAAAATTGGCTCAAATGCCTGAATCCCTAAGCGGTGCAATGTTGGTGCCCGGTTCAGTAGTACTGGGTGCCCTTCAATCACTTCTTCTAATACATCCCACACGCTGGGATCGTTACGAGAGATGAGTTTTTTCGCAGCTTTGATGTTGTTAACCATCCCGCTGCGAATCAAGCGATTGATCACAAAGGGTTGAAATAGCTCAATTGCCATTTCTCTGGGCAAACCGCACTGGTGGATATTTAATTTTGGCCCTACCACAATTACGGAACGACCGGAGTAGTCAACCCGCTTACCTAACAAGTTTTGCCGGAAGCGTCCTTGCTTACCTTCAATAATGTCGGATAAAGATTTCAATGGACGGTTATTGGCACCAACTACAGTGCGTCCTCTCCGACCGTTGTCAATCAAAGCGTCTACTGCTTCTTGCAACATCCGCTTTTCGTTCCGCACAATAATTTCTGGTGCCAAAATTTCTTGTAGGCGTGCCAGACGATTATTCCGGTTAATTACGCGGCGATACAAATCATTCAAATCGCTGGTAGCAAATCGACCACCATCGAGCTGCACCATTGGGCGTAAGTCTGGGGGAATCACAGGAATAACTGCCATTACCATCCACTCTGGTTTAGAACCAGTAGCGATGAAGTTGTCAATTACCCGCAGGCGTTTAATTAACTTGGCTCGCTTTTGTCCTTTAGCATTGCCAATTTCTTCCCGGAGGCTTTCAGCTTCTTGTTCTAAATTAATATCAGCAAGTAAGTGCAACAGTGCCTCAGCACCAATACCTACCTCTACACCCTGTAGCTGGGAATCTTCACTATAAATTTGGTCTTCAATTTCCAGCCACTGGTCTTCACTGAGTAGCTGTTTGTAGGTTAATGTTTCGGCATTGCCTGGGCTCAGAACAACATAAGAGTTGAAATAGACAATTTGTTCTACATCCCGCAAGGGCATATCTAGCAAAATAGAAATATAGCTAGGAATCCCTTTGAGGTACCAGACGTGAGCTACTGGGGCGGCGAGTTTAATGTATCCCATACGGTGCCGCCGCACCCGTGACTCGGTGACTTCTACACCACAGCGTTCGCAGACGATGCCTCTATGACGTACTCTTTTATATTTACCGCAATGGCACTCCCAATCTTTTGCTGGGCCAAAGATGCGTTCGCAAAATAAGCCGTCCATCTCTGGCTTGAGAGTACGGTAATTGATTGTTTCTGGCTTGGTAACTTCACCTACAACCTGACCGTTAGGCAAAGTGCGTTCGCCCCACTGCCGAATGCGTTCTGGTGATGCCAAGCCGATTTTTACGTAGTCAAACTGATTAGTTTGGGCGTTTCTCATACTTAAGTGCTGAGTTCTGAGTTATGAGTATATTTAGTTTTTTGTTGAAAACTGGGCGTTGGGGAGCCAGTCGCGTGGGCGGGTTTCCCGACTTGAGCGAACTGGCATCATTGGGCATTGGGCATTGAGATTAATTGTTCTGCCCTATTCCCAATGTCCTATTGCCTAATTTTTATTCGTCGTCTTCCAGTGATTCACGGGAAAGGGATTCATAGGTGGGTCGAGGTGGCGTGCGACGCGCTGATTGGTCTGCCATCAAATCGACTTCTACATCTAAGGAACTGCCATCCGCCTGGGTTTCTACTTTGTGGACAGCAATATCTAAGCCTAAAGATTGCAGTTCTCGCATCAATACCTTAAAGGACTCTGGCGTTCCTGGTCTGGGAATAGCCTTACCTTTAACAATGGCGTTGAGGGCTTCATTTCTTCCCTGCATATCGTCTGATTTCACTGTCAGCAATTCCTGCAAGGTGTAAGCTGCGCCAAAGGCTTCCAATGCCCACACTTCCATTTCTCCGAAGCGCTGACCACCTTGTTGCGCTTTACCACCCAAGGGTTGTTGAGTAACCAGAGAGTAAGGGCCTGTAGACCGGGCGTGGATTTTATCATCCACCAAATGCACCAGCTTCAGCATATAAGCCACACCCACGGTTACAGGTCGGTCAAAGGGTTCGCCAGTCCGTCCATCGAAGACCATGATTTTGCCAGGATCATCAGGGTTGTATACCCAATTTCTACCTGTTTCATCCCGTGCTTCTTGCAATTTGCCATGCACAATGCGGCGAGAAGATTCTTCCCCATACATTTCGTCAAAGGGAGTAATCTTAAACCTTACACCTAAGTTTTGGCCAGCCCATCCTAATAGACATTCAAAGACCTGTCCGACATTCATCCGGCTGGGTACACCTAAGGGGTTGAGGACGATATCTACTGGTGAACCATCGGGTAAGTAAGGCATATCTTCTAAGGGCAAGATCCGAGAAATAATTCCCTTGTTGCCATGCCGTCCCGCCATTTTGTCGCCGACTTGGATTTTTCGTTTCTGGGCGACATATACGCGGACTACCATGTTGGCACCTGGTGGTAGTTCGTCCCCTTGTTCGCGGGTAAATAGACGCACGTCAACAACGCGCCCTTTTTCACCGTTGGGAACTCGCAGGGAGTTATCACGCACATCCCGGGCTTTTTCCCCGAAAATTGCCCGCAAGAGTTTTTCTTCTGGGGGTTGGTCAGATTCACCTTTAGGTGTAACTTTTCCTACTAAAATATCCCCGGCTTCTACCCATGCCCCAATACGGATAATTCCTTGTTCATCTAGTTGCCGTAACGCATCTTCACCAACGTTAGGAATTTCTCGGGTAATTTCTTCAGGGCCCAGTTTGGTTTGTCTCGCCTCAATTTCATATTTCTCGATGTGAATTGAGGTGTAAACATCATCCTGGACTAATCTTTCGGAAATCAAAATCGCGTCTTCGTAGTTGTAGCCTTCCCAAGGCATATAAGCGACGACGATATTTTGACCTAGGGCCAATTCTCCCCCTTCTGTAGAGGAGCCATCAGCTAGTACCTGACCAGCAACTACACGCTCACCTATCCGCACCAAGGGTTTTTGGTTGAGGCAGGTGTCTTGGTTGGAGCGCTGATACTTGGAAAGGGTGTACTTAATTTCTGAATTTGAGTTTTTGACTCGGACACGGATTGTGGTGGCATCCACATAAACCACATCACCATCAGTACGGGATACAATTACCATCCCAGAGTCACGAGCACCTTGGGCTTCTAAGCCTGTACCCACTAAGGGACGCTCTGGTTTGAGCAAAGGTACTGCTTGCCGTTGCATGTTGGAACCCATCAATGCCCGGTTTGCGTCGTCATGCTCCAAGAAGGGAATCATGCTTGTAGCTACCGATACAATCTGTACGGGAGATACCGCTACGTAATCCACCTGCTCAGGGGTGGTTGTAGAAAATTCCTGACGATAGCGTACTGGCACTTGTGGCCCGATGATCATGCCATTTTCATCAACTGGGATATCCCCGGGCGCAACGCGCAAATCGTCTTCTTCATCAGCAGTCATGTAAGCTGGCGGTAGGTCAAACCTCACACGACCATTTTCCACCGGTCTAAATGGAGTTTCCAAAAAGCCGTACTGGTTTACCCGCGCATGGGTTGCTAAGGAGCCAATCAAACCAGCGTTAGGGCCTTCTGGGGTTTCAATGGGGCAAATCCGTCCGTAGTGGCTGGGGTGGATATCTCGCACAGCAAACCCAGCTCTTTCTCTGGTTAAACCACCAGGTCCAAGGGCAGAGAGACGGCGTTTGTGAGTCAGTTCTGCTAAGGGATTGGTTTGATCCATGAACTGACTTAATTGGCTGGAGCCAAAGAATTCTTTAATGGCGGCTACCAGTGGTTTGGGGTTGACTAGGGAGGCTGGGGTCAGAACTTCTGCGTCGGATACTGTCATCCGTTCCCGAATAATTCTCTCTAGGCGGTTTAAACCTACACGCACTTGGTTTTGCAGTAATTCGCCCACACTTCGCACTCGGCGATTGCCTAAGTGGTCAATGTCGTCAATGCTACCGATGTCATATTCTAGGTTGATCAGGTAGTCTACTGCTGCCAAGATATCGCCAGGGGTTAAGACGCGCATGGTGTCGGGAACCGACAGCCGTAATTTTTTGTTGAGCTTATAGCGTCCCACACGACCCAAATCGTAACGTTTGGGGTCGAAGAACCGGGAGTCTAATAACTGTTGCCCGCCTAAGACTGTTGGTGGTTCACCAGGACGCAATTTACGATATAACTCCATCAGGGCTTCTTCTTCAGAAAACTGCCCTTCTTTTTCAATGGTTTTTTGGAAATACTCAGGGTGCCGTAAAGCGTCAAAGATTTCGTTATCTGATAAACCTAGGGCTTTTAAGAGTACCTGTGCCGACAGTTTGCGGGTTTTATCAATCCGTACCCACACTAAATCATTACGGTCTGTTTCAAATTTCAGCCACGCTCCACGGTTAGGGATGAGACTGGCAGAATAGGTGCGGCGACCGTTTTTATCAATTTCTGATTTGTAATAAACTCCAGGCGATCGCACAATTTGGTTGACGATTACCCGTTCGGCACCGTTAATAATAAAAGTACCGCGATCGGTCATCAACGGCAGATCACCAATAAATACTTCTTGTTCTTTGATATCCCCGGTTTCTTTGTTGAGTAGCCTTGTGGGAACATACATTTGCACGGCGTATGTACTATCTCGCCGTTTGGCTTCTTCGACACTGTACTTTGGTTCTTTAAGTTTGTAGTTTTGACCTAAAAAGTGCAGTTCTAGTTTGCCAGTGTAATCTGTAATCGGACTAAAGGAGTTAAGTTCTTCTATTAGCCCTTCTTCTAAAAACCAACGGAAACTGGAACGCTGGATTTCAATCAAGTCGGGCAACAGAAAGGCGGGTTCCATATATGTTTCGTTCGTCATGCCTCTACCTTTGTCAACCTGGTTAAACTTACCATTGGACACTGCTATTTCACGGTTCCCACCGCTAGCCAGTGTCCGTAGCTGTTTGGGAACTTCTCCTTAACGTCACCTGCTAGAGCGCAGGTACGGGCAAACGCAGAAATTAAAGCTGGAAAGTGCTATCTTGACAAGGGGGAAAGTACTCCCTTAAAAGTGACCATTATAACTAATAACCAGCTACTAGGTTGATTGCTCAAAAGCAGATGGTTGAGATAGTCTGGAATTAAATTGGCTTTCGTCACTTCCCCTCCCACAAGCGCGTTAATTAGCCTCCGCAGCTTTTTTCTGTTGTGTCTTCAATACCCCTCTATATTTAGACTCACGGTGATATCCTAAAACTAAGGAACCGAGTGGCTCTTAACCGACTCTGGATTAGTATGTCTTTATCTTGCTGGGTTATTCTCACAAGGCAATTACGTTTAACAGTTTTCTATAGGTTAAATACGGAAAAGGTATTTTTCTGAATGTGTCTAGCGCAAACTCAATATTGTTATGCTTGGCGATCGCGGTTTGTACATCCGCTTGTAGAGATAGGAGGATGATCAACCCCTTAAAACTAGCAGTTTAGATACCCAAAGGGTAACTGCTTTTAGGGTGGCGATTATCAAGTTGATAACAGGTCACAATCAAATTTAGAAGTGTTAATTTCCTTCCTTTATCATTATGGCGCAAGCAAAATGTTTTGGAGGAAATAATTTTAGCATATTTCCATCCTCCGAGGTGTTTATTTATTTTTACACAGCAACTACACTGACAGGTACAGTTTATAGTACCAGACCAAATAATTCACAAGCATTTTGGGTAGTTTGATTAGCTATTTCCTCTATGGTTTCCCCACGCAGTTGGGCTATGCTGTCTGCTACATAACGGACGTAAGCAGGTTCATTTCTGCCTGTACCTCGTTTGGGGACGGGAGCGAGAAAAGGACAGTCTGTTTCAATTAGCAGGCGATCTCTTGGTACCATTGCGGCGGTAGCTTGGATCTGCTTGGCGTTTTTGAAGGTAACTGTCCCGCTAAAGCTAATATAAAAACCTAAGTCAATGAACCATTGAGCTTCTTCTGGTGTTCCACCCCAACAATGCATTACACCCCGTAATTTTTCTCCTTTTTGTTCCCGCCATTTTTGCAATACTTCTCTTACCTGTGCCGCGGCATCACGACAATGGATAATTATAGGTAAATTAAGTTCAGTGGCGATCGCTAATTGCGCTTCAAACACCATGCGCTGTTGCTCATAGTTATCTGCTTTACGCAAATCCAGCCCCATTTCTCCCATTGCTACTACTTTCGCATCAGAACGAGCCAAGGTTGAGATTTCATCGGCTGTCCGATCTGTCCATTGTTTAGCATCTAAGGGATGTAAACCTACGGCAAAGCTGAGTTCGGGAAACTCATGTGCTATGGCTTGGATACTGGGAAATTCTGATGGTTCGACACAGGAATGTATTAAATGCACTACACCTGCTTCTTGCCATCGCGATCGCACCGCTGCTAAATCTTGCTGAAAAACGTCAAAGTTAATGTGAACGTGGGTGTCAATTAGCTGCATTTTGGTTTAAGAGTCATTAGTCATTAGTCATTAGTCATTAGTACCAGACTAATGACTAAATGATTTTGGACTACTGTGCTGTTTGTGTAAGTGGTTTGAGTTTATGAGCCAATCTTGACTTTTTCCTAGCCCCATTGTTGGGGTGAAGCACACCTCGCTTAACAGCTTTATCGATTTTGCTGTAAGCCTCAGCTAATCGCTCTTGTACTTGTTGATTTAATTCGGGAGTCGGATTAGCAGCATAGAGTTGTACAGCATTTAGGTACTTCTTCATCAGCGTCTTGACAGCTGATTTATATGCTTTATTTCGCAGTCGGTTGCGTTCTCCGATTTCGGCGCGCTTGAGAGCAGACTTTGTATTCGCCACAGTCAGTTCCAAAAAGACTATTAATATGTACACACACTACTAGATTTACTAATATAGCATCCAGATCGCCAATGTTAAGATTTCCGAAAAAATATCACTGCTTAAGCTATTTTGCTTTGAAGTTGCACAATCCATTGTGTGGGCTGTTGACCGTTAACCCTTGACAGTCAACAGATATTATTCGTAGTTATGCAATTTAGACGCGTATTACCTTAGTTTTCGAGGAATCCCTGTGAAGCTGACTAGAAACAGGCATTCTGGCCTATGCTACGACCAAGAGGAGAATTTTGGTTTTTGCTTGTGGGTTTTCCTTTGAGCGGCTTATGGGAACAAGTGCTTGATGCTGTAGCTGAAAGAAAAAATACTATTGTCGGCTTTGGGGTAAGTTGATGAGATGTGATTTCAACATGAGAAATGCGTTAGGATAAATTTCTCATGTTGAAATCACAGTTATCCTGGCTCATTATCGGATATCTAAGGAAAAAATTTGCCAAGGTACTATATCTATAAATTTCGGCGGCAAATACCTAGTACATAGCTGAAGTTCAAGACTGAAATTTAGAGACTGGATACTTGGATTCATGGTTTCACTATCCATGTTAACTAGTAAAATTAAGAAAAGTAAGTAAAAATTATACTCAGTCCCTAACTAATTCTCGATTCAAGGTGAGTTGATGTACAAACACATGATATCCATACTGGCGAGCAATTGAGTGATGGGATCAAAGGGTAGTGGAAATTGGCACGCCTACTCCCTGCTACAAGCCACTAAGACTTGTGGGAATGAGCAATGAAGTCGCCTACTCAAGCAATACAGAATTGATAACACTGGAAGTATCAAAAAAATCCAGGTTAAGCTAGAGAAGAGAATTAGCGCAAGCTTGGTACCTCTTTGGGGAAAAAGCAAAACTGATTCTCAGGCGGGAACATTCTAATTTTGGCATTGTCCTTACTCCATGCTGCGAATCATTACTCAGCAGGCAGACGTTATAGCAGAACTACAACGTATCTGCGATCGCACCCATGATGACCAGGTGCTTCACAAAGAGGCAACGGTGCGAGAAGTGTTACAAGCAGTGAAGCGCCAAGGCAATAAGGCTGTGTTGCATTATACAGCCGAATTTGATAACCAAACTCTTAAGCCAGAGGAACTGCGCGTTACAGGTTCAGAACTAGATGCGGCTTACCAACAAGTTTCTAAGGAGTTGCTGGCAGCGATTCGGCTAGCTTGTCAACAAATTGAAGCCTTTCACCGTAAGCGAGTCCCAAAAAGTTGGGTAGAGTTTGGTGATGATGATGTAGTACTGGGCAAACGCTACAACCCTGTGGATCGTGCTGGTTTATATGTGCCTGGTGGTCGCTCTGGCTATCCTAGCACGGTACTGATGAATGCAATTCCGGCCAAGGTGGCTGGTGTACCCAGGGTAGTTATGGTAACGCCTCCAGGAGCAGGCAAAGCAATTAGTCCGGCTGTCTTAGTAGCTGCCCAAGAAGTTGGCATCCAAGAAATTTATCGCGTTGGCGGCGCACAGGCGATCGCAGCTTTAGCTTATGGAACAGAAACAATTCCTAAAGTCAATGTCATTGCTGGGCCAGGTAATATTTATGTCACACTGGCAAAAAAATTAGTGTATGGCACTGTTGGTATTGATTGTTTAGCTGGGCCAAGTGAAGTGCTAATTATTGCCGATGAAACCGCAAATCCCGTAAATGTGGCTGCTGATATGTTAACGCCAGCCGAACACGATCCTATGGCAGCGGCGATTTTGTTGACTACAGATGCGGCTTTGGCAAAAAACGTACAAGTTGCCGTAGAAAGACAATTAGTAGATCATCCTCGACGAATAGATACAGAAAAAGCGATCGCTCATTATGGCTTAATTGTGATTGTAGAATCTCTCGATGCCGCAGCAGAACTCGCTAATGAGTTTGCTCCTGAACATTTAGAATTAGAAATTCAAGAGCCTTGGGAATTACTACCAAAAATTCGTCATGCTGGGGCAATTTTCTTAGGAGACTCTACACCGGAAGCGATCGGGCATTATTTAGCTGGCCCAAATCATACTTTGCCTACCTCTGGTGCGGCTCGTTATGCTTCTGGTTTGGGTGTAGAAACTTTTCTCAAACATTCCAGTATTATTCAATACTCACAATCTGCATTGCAGAAGGTGGCTGGTGCAATTGATGTATTGGCAACCGCAGAGGGACTTCCATCTCACGCCGATTCAGTAAGAAGACGAATTCAGCGTGAAGAATGATTGAAAATGCGGAATTTTTGCTTATACTTTTGGTAAAAGTCAATAGATGGCTGTAAACCAAAAGTTTGGCTAATAAGTCGTATACAAACTAGGTTTACAACTAGCTAGTTGTTGGTATAGCTACCAACAAATTTCAGCAGGTATGTGTTTAAGGGGTCTACTTTTGAGGAGACAAGGGCGGTGCTAAAAACTATTTTGGTAGCTCTGGATGGTTCGGAGATTGCAGAACGGGTAATTCAGACTTTAGATGAATTGGCTCTGTCAGAAGATAGCAAAGTGATTCTCTGCCATATTTTTCCCACCCCAGAGTCGGAGATGGAGCTACCCGCCGATAAACCTCATTCAGATTCACCAACATTGTCTTTCTTTCATATTGAAAAGCAGCTGCAATCCTATCAAGAGAGTTTGTCAGTTAAAAGCGCATTAGAACTGGTAAATGGCGATCCTGCTGAAGAAATTATTCGCTTGGCAAATATTTATAATGCTGACTTGATCGTTATTGGTAGTCGTGGTTTAACAGGAATGAAGCGAATTGTCCTGGGTTCTGTGAGTATTCAAGTTGTAGAAGAGGCTAGTTGTTCGGTCTTGGTGGTTAAGCCAAATTAAATTGTAAAGTCAAAAGTTGGAGAGACGCGATTAATCGCGTCTTTACAATAGTCAAGGTTAAATTTGAACTTTTGACTCTGAGTAATTCTGATTATTAATTTTGAATTTTGAATTGGTATCAGTGGTATTTCCATTGCTGCTACTTAGTTGCTTGTGCATAAATTGAGGTACTGCCTACACTTCACGCATTTATGCATAATGACCCTAGTCCAGACTTGTTTCGCCCGATTAGTAGCGATCAGTTTCTCCCAGCAATTAGTCTTTGGACAACTTTAGGGGGTTTATTTCTTATTGGCACTGTGGGCACAGCCTTGGTTTTGGCTGCGGTCACTCACTACAACGTCACTGTTACAGAACCCGCTACAGTTCGCCCTGCGGGAGATGTACGCTTGGTGCAAGCAAGTAGCGAGGGAATTGTGAAAAAGATTTTGGTGAAAGAAAATCAGGTGGTGAAATCAGGAGATGCGATCGCTTACATTGACTCTTCGCAACTGGAAACTAAAAAAAGTCAGCTTTTAGGTACAGTTCACCAGAATAATTTACAGTTATCACAAATTTCTGCCCAAGTCAAGACGCTACAAACTCAAATTGCCGCAGAATCCAATTCTATGCAACGAGCGATCGCGGCGGCAGCAGCTGACTTGAGGCGCAACCAACGAGATTATCAAGACCAAAAAATCACCACTTTCACACAAGTGCAAGAAGCAGAAGCCGCACTGGAATTAGCTAAGGAGGAAATGAAGCGATATCAGCAACTAGGAAATACAGGTGCGATCGCCATTCTGCAAATTAAGGAGAAAGAACAAGCTTATAAAGCTGCATTAGCTAGACTCGAACGTGCTAAAGCAGGGCTTAACCCCAGTAATGCTACTGTGGCAATCGCTAATGAACGCATTGCTCAAGAAAAGGCTAAAGGCGAATCAACACTAGCGACTTTGCAAAAAGAACAAGAAGAATTGATTCGCCGTCAAGTTGAAATTCAAAACCAGATTAATAGCGACCAAAAAGAATTAACACAGGTTTCTACAGAACTGCAAAAAACCGTTATCCGTACCTCAGAGGCGGGTACAATTTTGAAGCTAGAAATTAGAAATACTGGGCAGGTAGTACGTGCTGGAGATGCGATCGCACAAATTTCCCCTAATCAAGCGCCTTTAGTTGTGAAAGCCCGTGTAGCGGCTGCTGATATTAGTAAAGTGCGCCTATGTAAAGCTACTCAGGTAACGCAATGTACCCAGGGTAAAGTAATTATGAGGGTTTCTGCTTATCCTTACCCGGATTATGGCACGCTCAATGGTGCGGTTCGAGGCATTACAGCTGATGCAATTACACCGCAAACTAATAGCAATGTTGCTACTGTACCTTACTATGAGGTAACAATCGAGCCGGATAAACTGGAGTTAATTAAAGGTAATCAATCCTATACCATTCAACCAGGTATGGAAGTAACAGCTGATATTATTGCCCAAGAAGAAACAGTATTGACATTTATGTTAAGAAAAGCCAGGTTACTAACAGATTTGTAGGCTGTAGTAAGGAATTTCAGATTTTATTTATCAATAAGAAAATACTTACTACAAACCCATCAAAATTATCAAAAGTTTTAGTTTTTTTGGCTTGCTAAAAATTGCCGCAAACTCAATAAACTGAAAGTTTGTCCTAAATTTAAGGGCAACAATGAGACTCCTTCTAAGCGGGACTGTACCCAACCTTCTCCCCAATACCATTCATGAAAACCATCAATTCCACCACTCAGTAACAAGCGTAGGCAATTAGGCTTAACCACGTTTACTTGATGATGAATCTGGATTGGCCCTGTCCAGGTAGTAAACTGAAACCCGGATTGTAGTTCTTCTGGCATTCCAGAAGCAAAGCGTTGCCCTAAAAGCCATTTTTGTAATTGCGCTGGACGTAGCAAACTGTCATGGATGGCATTTGCTGATGCTTCGATTTCTATCCGCAGTTGACTTTTTTGAAAAGTACCTAGCATTTTTTAGGATGACACTTAGCCAAATTAATTACTATTTTAGTAGTATGGCAAATATAGAATAAAAAATCAGAAAATAATTAGGGTTTTTGCATTTAGATATCAAGCTGGGCAATCAATTATTTATTTTTCTATAGCAGTTAAATTTGATTTTTGAAACCTGCTACAGATAGGCATGGTTTATATTTTATGTACTGTCGGGAAATCCCTACCTACAGAACTTAGTATGAGAAAGATGTTTAAGTTTAGTTTAGATATACTAAGTTATACTAAATAAGACTTTTATGTCCCGGCCTCATAGCAGAGGCGTTTAGTAACATACTATTTGGTAAGGTTTTTCATGGCGGATCAATTAATTCGCGCCACGGCAGCCGACGGTGGGATTAGAGCCGTAGGTGTGATCACTACGCGCCTCACAGAAGAAGCAAGACAACGTCACAAGCTATCTTATGTGGCAACAGCAGCACTGGGGCGGACTATGGCAGCAGGCTTGTTGATGGCTTCTAGTATGAAGCGGCCAGGCTCTAGAGTAAACGTCCGGGTGAAAGGTGATGGCCCGTTGAGCGGCATTTTGGTAGATGCTGGGTTAGATGGTACAGTCCGTGGCTACGTAGGTAACCCATCTATAGAATTACCACCAAACGCTAAGGGTAAGTTAGATGTTGGTGGTGCAGTAGGTCAGGGTTTTCTTTACGTTGTGCGGGATATCGGTTATGGTTACCCTTACTCTAGTACGGTAGAACTGATTTCTGGTGAAATTGGTGATGATGTCGCCCATTACCTGGTAAGTTCCGAACAAACACCTTCAGCTATGGTTTTAGGTGTATTTGTGGGAGCAAGTGGGGTAACTGCTGCTGGGGGCTTGTTAGTGCAGGTTTTACCCAAAGCCGCTAGAGATGAAGCTTTAGTAGCAACCTTGGAATCACGGGTAGCGACCTTATCAGGATTTACACCATTATTGCAAGCAGGCAAGACTTTGCCAGAAATCTTCACAGATTTGCTGGGAGATATGGGGCTGAAAATATTTCCCGAAAGCCAAATTCTGCGCTTCCACTGCGGTTGCTCTTTTGACCGGATGTTGGGAGCATTAAAAATCTTGGGAGAAGCTGAACTACAAGATATGATCGTGAAAGATGATGGCGCTGAGGCAACTTGCGACTTTTGCGGCCGAGTTTACCAGGCAAGCAGCGATCAGTTGGCTCAGTTAATTGTCGATTTGCAGACAGAATCTTCGGTCTCTGGTTAGGGTGTAAAACCACACTGATTTTTTCAATTGTTGATGGTATCTGTGGCGGAAGATAATCAAAAAGGTAGCTTTTTAATTATGAGAAAGTTACTATGGCAACAATGGAATTATCGATCTACAACAGATCGCTATTCAATTATTTTGGTGTGAGAGATGACAGAGCGGGATATTACAGACAGTTGGTCCCGAGGCAGAGCCAGAGATCAGGATGAAATGGCGAGATTATCCGAAACACAACAATTCGGAGAACCTCATTTATTTGGTATTCCAGCTACTGGTTCTAACTCTAAGTCAGTGAAGCGGCAAACAGATAATCATTCCGAAGAATTACCTTTTAATAATCAGTCAGAAAAAACGATTTCACCCAATTATGTATTCAGTAAATTGCCCCGCTGGATGCAAAATTGGGTGTTGTGGTTAGTATTATTAATGTTGGTTCCTGGGGGGATAGGATTCCTGGCAATGGCAATGTTGTTAAAGTTGCCAACAGCCCCTAACTGCCCCAAAATTTTCTGGCCTTTGGCTAGTGAGTCAGTACGGCTGCACTGCGCGCAGTTAGCGGCTTCTAAACAAACAGTCACCGACTTACTGCAAGCGATTAATTTAGTGAAGCAATTGCCAAAAAACCATCCCTTGCGGGGAGAAGCCGATCGCTTTATCGAGCGGTGGTCTAAGGATATTTTGCAATTAGCCGATCAAAGTTTTCAAGCCGGACAATTAGATGAAGCGATCGCCACTGCCAAAAAAGTACCTAACGATTTGCCTGCTTATAGCGCTGTAGAACAACAAGTAGATAAATGGCAGTCGATTTGGTCAAAGGCAGAGGGCATTTATCAAGAAGCAGAAGGCGAACTGCGGCAAAGAAATTGGCAATCAGCTTTTATGCTATCTGCCAAATTGCTGCGTGTTGATAATAAATACTGGGCAACTACTAAATACGACGAATTAAATCGCATTATTGCCACAGCTAGGGAAGATGGCGAAAAATTAGCAAAGGCCGATAATTTAGCCAAAAGTGGGGTAGCAGATCAGATACTCGAAGCGATCAAGCTAGCGGAGTCAGTTAGTCCCACTAGTTATGTATATCAAAAAGCTCAGGAGTTAATTCCCCAATACGGCCGCAAGATGCTGGATTTAGCTCAGGCTAAGTTAGATAAGCGAGATGCAGATACAGCACTAGATATCGTCCGCCAAATTCCGGAAAATACAGGACTACAAACGGAAGTTGAAGATTTTATCAGCTTGGCTGAAGCCCAAAGAAGTGCTTGGCTAGGTACTATTGATGGTTTACAGACAGCAATTTCCCAAGCGCAGCAAATTGATGTTTCTAGGGCCGTGTATGATAAAGCACAACAATTAATTGCCCGTTGGCAGTTGGAAATTGAAGATGTCGCCCGTTTAGACAAGGCGCGGACATTAGCTAGCCAAGGCACAATTAGCGATTTAAGTGCGGCGATCGCCCAAGCGCAGCTTATCCCTAGTGGTAACCCCCGTGCTAGCGAAGCCAGACAAGCAGCCGGACGTTGGCAAGCCGAAGTAGAGACTATCCAAGACAGACCTTTCTTGGATCGGGCCGATCAGATTGCATTAATGGATGATGTCAACTCCTTGCAAGCGGCGATCGCAGAAGCTAGTCAAATCCGTAATGGTCGGGCATTGTATTCGGAAGCACGAAGAAAAATCCGCAATTGGACAACAAAAATTCAGCGAATTGAAGACCAACCTTATTTAGATCAAGCACGAGACTTGGCGCAAAGAGGCGATTTAAATGGGGCAATTAGTGCGGCTCAATCAGTAGCATCATCAGGACGCGCACTTTCTGGTGAGGCTAAAGAAGCAATAGACGACTGGCGAGTACAAATTCGCGCTAAAGAAAACTGGCAAAGAGCCAGGGATGCAGCTCTACCTGGCACACCAGAAGCCTTGGTCAACGCAATACAACTGGCACAAGAAGTTCCCCGCCGGAGTATCTTACGTTTGGATGCTAACGTCGCCATTGACCAGTGGAGTCAGCAATTGTTAGATATCGCCCGATCTCTAGGACAATCTGATATGTACAGAGGCATTGAGACTGCCAAGCTAATTCCTAGAGGTACTTCTGCTTATAGCGCGGCACAAGAACAAATTAAAACTTGGCGATCATTTCTTAACCCTGAACCTGCACCAGCTGTGCCGGAAATTTTGTCACCTTCACCAACTACGACAGGTCAGTAGGGGATTGGGGACTGGGGACTGGGGACTGGGGACTGGGGACAAGGGGAAGAGGGAGAAATAAGTGATGACCTTTGACCCTTGACCCTTGACCCTTGACCTTGGACTCAGCTATTTAATATTTGCCGCACGACAGTTAGCGCTGAGTAACTTACTCCGGCTGTTCCTTCACCAGGGTGGGTGGAGTCACCGACTAACCAGAGATGCTTAATTGGTGTGCGATTGGCAAAACCAAAGGGGCCGAAGGTGGGGATACGTTGACCGATACCGCCCACGATACCGCGATCGCGTGCTGTGAAATGAGCAAAGGTGCGCGGTGTGGCGGCTTCTTGGTGGATGATGGTTTCGGGTTTGAGGTAGAAGAATTTTGCTAGGCGGGCGATCGCTTCTTCTGTATACTGCTGCTTTAGTTCTTCATAATTCTCTGTCTGCCACCATCTACGTGTATCTACAAAGGATGAAGCAATAATTGTGGCTTTTCCTTCTGGGGCGCGACCATCTCCGGGATGGCTAACGGAGACAAATAAAGAATTATTTTCGCCAATTGGCCCATCGGCGTTGTATAAAAATTGCAGGTGTGGCGGGCATTCAAGGGGAATGGCGCTAGCATCTACACCTAAATAGACAACAAACGCCCCTGATGCTGGGGGTAATTTTTCGACTCGCTGTTTATAACCTGCTGGCGCTGCGTCGCCTAAAAGCTGCACGAGGTTTTGCACAGTGACATTGGTAATAATATGGTCGGCTGTTTCTGTCCAGACTTCGCCGCTTTGTTGATTGCGGATGGTGACGGATGAGGCTTGACCATTGGCGACGGTAATTTTTTCGACGGTGTGACGTAGCAATAATTTACCGCCATCTCTTTCTAAGGATTCTACTAGGCGATCGCTTAAGACTTGCATATTACCCTGGAGGTGAAATAATCCTTGGGGTAGTTGGGAGACACTTAAGGCGGTGGCTGCATACAGTAAAGCTGTTTCTTCTGCATTGACTTGGGAATACAGCTTCAGTTGTAAATCTAAGAAAGTCCGTAAGCGTTGGTCGTTACCTAATCCATATAGCCGTAAAGCATCGCCCACAGTAAATAAAGTGAAGGGCACAGTAATTAATGTACTTGGACGTACCGCCTGAGTTAGCTGCCATAAGTCCCATAAATTACGTGGCGGTAGCACCGGATCGCGTCCTTGAAATTCCCAGCTAGCTTGAAATAGAGTTGCTAACAATTGCCAGAATGGTTCGCTACCAGGAAATTGTCGTTGGCGTTCTTCTCGCCATTTTTCGCGATCGCGCCAGACGTTGATGGGAGTCGATTCCCCAGGGAGATAAACCGCACAAGCCGGATCGCAAGGTGTGGCTGCAGGTAAATCTATTCCCAATTCTGAGAAAATTCGGTGATGAATCCCCCCAGGTTCTAAACCAGCGACTTGGGTTGCGCCGACATCAAATGTAAATCCTCTGCGTTTAAACGTAGAAGCACAACCCCCAGGTACAAGGGCTTGGTCTAAGATTAAAACGCTGTAACCTTTATGGGCTAATAATGCGCCAGCAGTTAGCCCACCTATTCCTGCACCGACGACAATGACACGAGATGCTTTTTTGTCAAGTGATAGACTGGGCATTGAGACTTTAGTTTATATTTCTTAATATTATTCTTAATTTTAACAAAAGTGGTTCTTTCGCCAAGTCGTAACCCAAGCTTGTATCAGCTGCAATTTGATAATTAACAGCTATTGTGAGCTTAAATCAGCCAATTGCCTGTTTTAGTTTGGGAATACTGAGAAGAGTTATCCCAGAGGAGTGATAAAAATGGCTGATAATCGTCTCAGTGCTAACTTTTCCCCTGCAGATCGGGAAGCGGTAATGCAGGCGATCGCAACAATTCGCGAAAAGTTACCGTTTTTGGTAGATTTGACAACGGAAGACCGACGCACAATTTTAAAGATGGGTGATAAAAGTCGGGCTTTTGTCAGCAAGGCGTTGGAAGTAGCGACACAAAACCCAAATTTTTTACCCCGTTCCTTTGATGTAGAAGAAATGCGCCGGGATGTAGCGCTGTATGAGGCTTTGTATCCAGTACTTTTATCCCTGACGCAACTGCAAGAACTCGTGGATGATACCTGTATCACTGCGGGTAGTGAAGCATATACAGCAGCTTTAGCAGTTTACAATTATGCCAAAGCTAGCGGTGATGTTGCTGGTTTAGATGCAGTCATAGATGAGATGGGACGCAGGTTTACTCGCAGTTCCAAGAAGAAGAAAAGCGCAACAACTATCAACTAAAACAAGAGCGATTCGGTGTAGGGTGCGTTATGGACTTTAGTCCTAACGCACCACCAGAGATTTACGGTGCGTTACGCTAACGCGATAACACACCCTACCAAACTTGAGGCTTTGAGGCTGAAGCTTGAGGTTCTAAGGCTGAAGCTTGAGGTTCTGAGGCTGAAGTTTGAGGTTCTGAGGCTGAACGTTGAGGTTCTGAAGCTGACGCTTGAGGTTCTGAGGCTGACGCTTGAGGCTTTGAGGCTGAAGCTTGAGGCTTTGAGGCTGACGCTTGAGGCTTTGAGGCTGAAGCTTGAGGTTCTGAGGCTGACAGTTGAGGTTTTGAGGCTGAAACTTGAACCTTTTTAGTATAAATAACACTATTTGAGAGTGAATTTGCGTACAATTACTAGCAAATATTGTCTAAATATCTCATACCGTTTCACTTTAATCATGATTCCTACATATAGGTGAGGGTTTAGCAGTGCTAAACCCCTACGAAGAATCTATATGTATCAGGATTTTTGAGAATTGGTATGAGCTAACTATATCTACCAACAAAATACAACAGCTATGAGCAGCAAACCTGGAATTCTCATCAAGCAGCCTGTTTCCGTCTTCAGCAAGCGTCTTAATGTTAACTTCGGGAGTGGTTTTACAGCGCTAACCAAAGCTGTAGTGAATGGTTTGACTGGTAATGTGAGCAACGTTCCCGAAAATTTGGTAGAGATGGGTGCTGCTGTTGGCTTGGCTAAAGAACCGGGAGAAATAGCTTGGCTGTTAATTTTTCGTTCTTTAATTCAAGCAATGGCTAGTTTAGTAGATGATAATCAGGATTTACTCAAAAAAGTTGATAATGATGAGATTGAGACTATAGTTAAACACCGTTTAGAAAACTGTCTCCAAAATTTAGAAGCCACAGAATTAACAATTGACAGCAATTTTTTTGCTCATCCTGAAGAATTAGCTATTGTTCCAGCTATCAAAGAACCTTTTCGTCAGTGGTTAACAGAATTTGTCTCTACACCAGCACAAGCAGAAGCAATTAGTAATCGTCTTCCTACAGAATTTGTCTATTCACTCATTGAAGAATGGAAGAAAAATAGCGATAAATATACAGTTTTACAAACTGAACTAAATACTCCCTTTATTAAAGCAGGTGAAAGAGAACAAGCTTGGCAAAGTTATTCTATATGGTTACAAAAACAAGTTAATGAACGGATGTTTTCTGAAGCTTTTAGTCTGGAACAAGTTTATGTTCCCCTCCGTGCTTACTATGAACGCAAAATTGCAGGTGAAGAAGATGATGATTTTGTCAGTGGGATAAAACAGAATTATAAACAAGATAAAAAAACTGAGCGAATTGTTATTGATTTACAAGCAGAACTCCAAACTTGGTTAGACGAAGCGGATAAAAATGATGCTATCCGGGTAATTAGTGGCGGGCCAGGAAGCGGTAAATCTTCCTTTTCTAAAATTTTTGCAGCTACACAGGCAAAGATAAGCAAAAATTCAGTTTTATTTATTCCTTTACATCTTTTTGATCCAGAAGATGATTTAGTTAATGGCATCGGCAAGTTTATTAATGACTTGCGTGATATTCCTTTACCACCTAATCCATTGGATAAAGAAAACAAAATAGAAAAATTACTCATTATTTTTGATGGTTTAGATGAATTAGCCATGCAAGGCAAGATGGGAGAGGAAGTTGCCCAGAAGTTTGTGAGTGAAGTCCAAAGACAAGCCACTGCAGTTAATCATGTTCAAACTCGCTTGCAGGTTTTAATTAGTGGGCGAGAATTAGTGATCAAAAAAAATCAAAGCGATTTTCGTAAACCGAAGCAAATCCTTCATATTCTTTCTTATTTTGTAGATGAGGAAGAAAGAAAGCAGAATAATTACATTGATGATCAAAATTTATTAAAGCAAGACCAAAGACAACTTTGGTGGGATAAATATGGTAAAGCTAGCGGTCGTGAATATGACAGCTTACCCGCAGAATTAGACAAGAGACATTTAAGAGAAATTACATCCCAGCCGTTATTAAATTACTTAGTTGCTTTGAGTTTAGTTCGCGGTGTAGTTAAATTTTCCGATGATAGCAACCTCAATGAAATTTATGCAGATTTACTGACGGCAGTTTATCAACGAAGTTGGGGTAATGATAATCCAATCATTAAGGGAGTTGCAGAAAAAGATTTTGTTCGGATTCTAGAAAGTATTGCTGTTGCTGCTTGGCATGGAGGAGATGTTAGGGTAACTACAATTTCAGAGATTGAAAAGAATTGTGACAGTAATCTTCTGGAACGAATATTAAATATATTTAAGCAAGATAAAAAAGCTAGCTTAACTCGTCTGTTAACTGCTTTTTATTTCCGTCAACGTGGCTCAAAAGGTCGTGAGGAGACTTTTGAATTTACCCACAAAAGCTTTGGTGAATATTTAACAGCCAAACGTATTGTGCAGGAATTAAAACTCATCAATACCCAGCTAAAAGCTAACCAAGAAGATTCAGATTATGGATGGAATAATTTACAAGCTTTAGAACGCTGGGCTAAGTTATGCGGTTCAACTGCTATGGATGATTATATTTTTAATTTTATTGTGGATGAAATTCGGCTACAGCAAGATAAGTATCATGTTGATGTTAGTGAATGGCAGCAGACAATGTGTGGACTGATAAGTTATATGCTAAAAAATGGAATGCCGATGCAGAAATTACAGCTATCCACTTTTCAGGAAGCAAATCGGCAAGCACGGAATGCAGAAGAGGCGTTGTTAGCTGTTTTGAATGCTTGTGCGAGGGCAACAAAAAAGGTTTCTCAGATTAAATGGCCTTCTCCTGAAGCTTTTGGTAATTGGATTTCCCGCCTGCGTGGGCAAAGAGATGATTTTGATAGTAATGTTTTTTGCTTAAACTGCTTAAGTTTTTTAGATTTGCAAAACTGTATTCTCTTTTACCAAGATTTTTATAACGCGAATTTTGTACAGGCGAATCTTGCAGGCGCAAATTTTGTACAGGCGGGACTTGAAGGAACGGATTTTGAACGGGCAGATCTTTCAGGAGCGTATCTTGCACGGGCGGATTTTGAAATGGCAAATCTTATAGGGACAAGGTTTGAAGAAGCGGATCTTGAAAAGGCATATCTTGCAGGAGCTTGTCTTGCAGGCGCAAATCTTTTAGGGGCGAATCTTGAAGGCGCAAATCTTCTAGAGGCGAATCTTTTCGAGGCGAATTTGCTAGGGGCAAATCTTGAAGGCGCAAATCTTTTCGGTGCAAATTTTGAACGGGCAAATCTTTTAGGTGCAAATCTTGAAGGGGCAAACCTTGAAAGTGCAGATTTTAGAGGAGCGAATCTTGAAAGAGCAAATCTTTTAGGTGCAAATCTTGAAGGAGTAAATCTTGAAGACGCAAATCTTGAAGATGCAAATGTTCGCCGTACTATTCTAGAAGGCAAAATCTAAATCCACTCAATACCCTGTGCAGCTAAATATTTCCTCGCACCTTCCAAAGCCTCTTTCCTCAAAATAATCTTTACATCTGGCTCAGTGAGATACAACCGAAACCGCTGTACAAATAATTGATTAGCTGACTCAATTTTTCTAATTGCACTCCAAGGAATCAACAACGCTGGAAGCCCAAAGTTAAACAAAACAAAAATACTCAAATACAGCCCTTGGGGAGACACACCAACATTTAAACTTCCTTTGTAATACGCCATACCCACAGAACCATATTGAAAACGTGAGAGATTTGCTGGTGCTGGTTCATTGGTGCTGTATAGTTTCGCCAGCTTATTCCAATCAAAACTGAGTACAAAAATCAAAATTACCCAGAACAATATAGATATAGGAATAACTAACAGATAAATGTCTTGTTGCATTTGTTTGGGAAGGATAAGGGATGAAGTATAAAATTAACCCACTAATAAAAAAATGGGTGATGAATAAGGAAAAATTTTATTTTTTCGGCATTAGCAGCGTAACGGTAATGCGACATACCCTTATGGGGAAGCAAGCTAGGCAGTAGCATCTTGTAAAAAAGTTCAGTTTGTAGAGATTCTTACTTCATACTTCACCCTTTATCCTTCTTCCTTCCTAGATAAGATAGAGAAGTAAGCAAGCTTTCTCTCTGTCCTCTTCACCACTCACTACTAGCAATGACCTCTACCCTGGTAAAATTTCCTCGTCTCAATGCTCCAACGCTACACCAGCTACCCAACGGTTTGACAATAGTAGTGGAGCAAATGCCGATTGAAGCCGTTAACCTAAGTTTGTGGATTAAGGTTGGCTCGGCGGTAGAATCGGATACTATTAACGGCATGGCTCACTTTTTAGAGCACATGATTTTTAAAGGCACAGAACGCCTAGCTAGTGGCGAGTTTGAACGTCGCATTGAAGAACGGGGAGCCGTTACTAATGCCGCTACTAGCCAAGATTACACTCATTACTACATCACTACTGCTCCCAAAGATTTTGCCGAACTTGCACCGCTGCAAATAGATGTAGTTTTAAATCCCAGTATTGATGATGACGCTTTTGAACGGGAACGCTTGGTAGTGCTAGAAGAAATTAGGCGTTCCGAAGATAATCCCCAGCGGCGGACTTTTCGCCGGGCAATGGAAATGGCGTTTGAACGGTTACCTTATCGCCGTCCAGTATTGGGGCCAGAAGCGGTGATTTCCCAACTCCAACCCCAGCAAATGCGGAATTTCCACGGGAGTATGTATCAACCCCAGTCAATTACCGCTGTGGCTGTCGGAAATTTACCTACGGCAGAATTAATTGATATTGTTGCCCAAGGAATTGCTGAAGCTACTAGTAACAAAAATTCACCACTCCCTACTTACCCAACGCCGCAGCTTCCCGAACCTGCGTTTACAGAAATTGTTCGTCAAGAATTTACTGATGAAAGTCTCCAGCAAGCCAGACTGATCATGGTATGGCGGGTTCCAGGGTTGCAATATATTAATGAAACTTACGCACTGGATGTTTTAGCGGGAGTTTTAGCCCACGGACGCACATCAAGACTAGTGCAGGATTTGCGAGAAGAACGGCATTTAGTATCTTCGATTTCTGTCAGTAATATGAGTAATCAACTACAAGGCACATTTTATATTTCCGCTAAGTGTACAGTAGAAAACTTACAAGCAGTAGAAGAAGCGATCGCTCAACATATCCGCCTTTTACACACAGAACTAGTCAAAGAATCCGAAATTGCCCGTGTACGCCGACGTGTAGCCAACAGATATATTTTTGGTAATGAAACACCAAGCGATCGCGCTGGCTTGTATGGTTATTATCAATCCATGCTCGGAGATTTAGAACCAGCCTTTAACTACCCAGCCAATATTCAAGCCCAAGAAGCCACCGACTTAATGCAAGCTGCACAAAAATATCTTTCTCCCGATGCTTATGGTGTAGTTGTGCTTAAGCCAGCATAGGGCATGGGGCATGGGGCATTGGGCATTGGGCATTGGGGATGAGGGGACAAGGGGAGAAGGGGACAAGGGGAAATAACAAACACCAATTACCAATTACCCATTACCCATTACCAAACGACAAATGACAAATAACAAATGACAAACACAATGTGGACAGAAATCGATGCCCATATTAGCCGGGTGAGTGGTGAAAAGTTTCAGAGTCAGCAAAAGCGTTCCGTGAGTGGTGGGTGTATTAACCAAGGCTATGCTGTCTCTGATGATGAACGCACCTACTTTGTCAAGCTAAATCAAGCATCCCAAGTTGCCATGTTTGAGGCTGAGGCGCTGGGGTTGGAGGAAATGCTCAATACAGCTAGTATTCGCGTTCCCAAACCCTTGTGCTGGGGTACGGCTGGCAATTCTGGCTACATTGTGTTGGAGTGGCTAGAAATGGGTGGAGGTAATACCAAATCCTGGCAAGAAATGGGGCGAAAGCTAGCAGCAATGCATAAAGCAACTAGTAGCCAAGGTTTTGGTTGGAAAATCAACAATACTATTGGTTCTACGCCCCAAATCAACACTTGGACAGGAGATTGGGCAGAATTTTATGCGAAACATCGCTTGGGTTATCAATTTCAGTTAGCGAGGCGACGAGGGGGGAGTTTTCCCAAGCAAGAGAAGTTATTAGCCGCTATCCCCGAATTATTGGCAGATCATCAGGTAGAACCCGCCTTAGTACATGGCGATTTATGGGGAGGAAATGCTGGGTGTACGGTTTCGGGTGAACCAGTAATATTCGATCCAGCAACTTATTTTGGCGATCGCGAAGTTGAAATCGCCATGACAGAATTATTTGGTGGTTTCCCAGCCGCTTTTTATCAAGGTTATAACGAAGTCTTTCCTTTAGATGCAGGTTATGAGCAGAGAAAAACTCTTTATAACCTCTATCACATTATTAATCACTTCAATTTATTTGGTGGTGGTTATGCTTCCCAAGCGAATCGCATGATTGACCAAATTTTGCGTTAGAGTTGCATAATTTGTAAAAAGGTAGGGGCGTGAAAGCTTAGAGAATTCTTTTACCTAAAATTACATCTCTATCTGGCTGAATTAAAACTACTTCACCATCATCAAAAACTACGCCTAATACCAAAACTTCAGACATAAAATCTGCGATTTGGCGAGGTGGAAAGTTAGTTACAGCTAATATTAATTTGTTGAGTAAATTCTCTGGTTGATAAAGTTTAGTAATTTGGGCACTAGATTTTTTAATGCCCAAATCACCAAAGTCTATCCAAAGTTTATAAGCAGGTTTTCGCGCTGCGGGAAAATCTTCTACTTGAATAACTTTACCAACACGAATTTCGACTTTTTCAAAGTCGTCATAGATGATTTGTTTAGGTTTGTCATTTGTCATTGGTCATTTGTCATTGGTCATTTGTTATTTGTCAATTTCCAATGCCCCATGTCCTATGCCCTATGCGCCTCCCCAATCACTTCCCTATCAACTTCACTAACCCAATCCCACCAAAATAAAGCCCTAGAACTGCGCCAGCTAGCAAACTTTGGGTGAGGGGATCAGTAGAAGGTGTAAGGACAGCGCCTAAAACTACTGCACCCATAATTACGTAACGCCAACCAGAAAGCATTTGTTGGGAAGAAACAATTCCTAAAGCACCAAGTAATAGTTGAATTACAGGAATTTGAAATGCTAAACCTGTGCTAAATAATAGCAATAAAACAAATTCAAAATACTTTTCAATTGACCAAAGTTGTTCTACTACATCTGCACCATAGGTAATGAAGAAATTCAAAGCAGCAGGGATAAGTAGAAAATAGGCAAATACTAACCCTGCCACAAATAGCACACTGGAACCTAAAACTACAGGCGCTAATAAGCGACGTTCACGACGAGTTAAACCAGGTAGAACGAATTGGATAATTTGGTAAAGAATGAAAGGGGTAGCAAGTACTAAGCCACTATAGGCTGCGACTTTCAGAGAAACAAAGAAATATTCCCCAGGCGCAAGTTGGAGAAATTTAACTTCCCCTGCTGGGACTTCTAATAGCTGAACAATCGGCCTGACGTATAAGAAACAGCCAACAATACCCACTGTCACAGCAATTAGAGCATAGAAAATCCGCTGGCGTAACTCCTCTAAGTGGTCGAAAAATGACATTTCGACTTCACCAGGTAACTCATCAAGCGGATCAGTTTCAGAACTGCTATCTACTTCTGCGTCAATATCGGATGGAGTAGCAGCAGATACATCTGGGTATTGTTCCTGTGAATCGGACTGTGTTTCTGTGTCTAAATTTTGTGGCGACATGGTTCAGCAATTAGGCAACATTTGCTAACTATTTTACTGGGGCATGGGGCATTGGGCATTGGGCATTGGGCATTGGTAATGGGTAATTGGTAATAGATATTTCTCCCCTGCTTCCTCATCTCCCTTGTCCCTTTTTACCTTTTTTCCTTTTTACCTTTTCCCCAGCCCCCAGTCCCCAGTCCCCAATCCCCATCACTTGCTGGGCAATTTCGGGTGTTCGCTGGAGTATTGGGCGACTAGGGCAGAAATTTCTGGGTTGTATAGTCGTAAATAATTCCAGTAGTTGCCTAAGACTTGACGGACGTAATTTCGGGTTTCGTCAAAGGGGATTTTTTCGACAAATTCATCGGGGTCTTGTGTGGGGAGGGTTTGCAGCCATTTGGCTACGTTACCGGGGCCAGCGTTGTAACTAGCGATCGCTAATAGGGTGTTGTTGCTATATTGCTGATGGGTATGATCCAAATACCAAGTCCCCAACATGATATTGTCGTTGGGATCTTCTAGCTTTAAGGTTTTGCCATCAACCTTGATTTGTGGGGCAATCCATTGGGCTGTGGAGGGTAATACCTGCATTAAGCCCATAGCGTTGGCTATGGATTTGGCGTTGGCTTCAAAGCGCGACTCTTGACGAATCAAAGCAGTTACTAGCAAGGGGTTGAGTTGACGTTCTTTTGACCACTTTTCAATCTCTTGGACATAGGGGAAGGGATAACGGGCTTGCCAGTAAGTGATCTGTTGGCTAAGAGTTTGATATTCGGCTTTTTCTTCGGGGATTTCTCGGTCTTCTAATTTAGAAATCGTGTCAATTCCTAATTTATTTTCGCCTCTGGCTAGTTGCATTAAGCCTTCAGTAAATTGTTCGGCTACTGTGGGTTGGTCTTTATTGACAAATTCGGTTTCCCATTGCAACCAAGCATCTCTATCTTGTCCTAGCAAATACAATTCTTTGAAGGTTTCAGAACCAGCAGGGGGGACGGGACGCTGGGGTGGGACGACTTCGGGCTGCATTTGACGCAGGTTATTAAAGTTACCGACATTTAGCCCTAAGACTGCTGCCGATCGCCACGCATAATAAGAGTAAGGAAACTGGCTAATGACGTATTCATAAGCGGTTTTGGCTTCTTGCTGTTTCCCTAACTGAGTTGCCCATTTACCAACCCAAAAACCTGCTCTAGGAGCCAAAATACTGGTAGGGTTGTTGGTGGGAATTGGTTCTGCCCATTGCCACGCACCGATATAATCTTTAGCGTTGGCCTTTTCTTGGGCGATTTTCCAGCGATATTCTGCCGCTTCATCGGAATTTCCGTATTTGGCAATCAGTAATTGCCAGGCTTGGGCAGCTGATTTATTATCCTTGAGGGTTTGGTATATTTTGGCTTTTTCTACTACTGCTTGACTAGCAACATTAGGAAATTTGGCGATCGCTTGGTCAAGATAAGGTAAGGCATCTTTACGGGTTTTCGCCATTTCTGCTAACCGCAGTAAGGCTGTGCCGCTTTCTGGGGCTTCGGGAAATTGTTGTACTAATTGTTTATAAGTTGCGATCGCTTTATCTCTTTCTTTACCTGCTATTTGCAAGCCACGTCCAGCACGATAAAGGCCGCGGGGTGTCTTGGGTGCTTTGGCGTAAGCTTTTGCGGCTTTCTCAAATTGATTGTTTGTCCAGTAGGCTGTACCAATAATTTCCCAATCTTCAGGTTTAAGAGTTGACTCCTTAGCTAAATCATCCAACACGCCCACGGTTCCGGGTTGATCAGCCGCGTATTGGGCTAACTTTAGCTGCAATTGTGGCTGGTTGGGATTTTCGTCTAAGCGTTTGCGAATAATTTCCCAGGTTAAGGGATGGGTGGGAAATTGGGTGATCGCAATATCTTGTTGTTTTGGTTGGGCAATTAAATAGATGGCTTTGACTACGGCTGCTGTTTTGGGATACTGTTTCAACACTTTCTGCCGCAAATCTGAGGCTTTGCCATCTTCACCCAACAAATCCTGCGCTTGTGCCTGTTTCAGTAATATATAAGGGGCGAGAATAGGATAGTCTTTCTCTAGTCCTTGCAGTAAAACTAGGGCTTTTTTCCCTTGCGTTCTTTCAACGTAGTCACTCGCCAAGAGATAACGCGCCCGTTCGCGGTCTGGAGAACGAGAATTTTCGGCGATTTCTGCTAATTTTGCCGCCCGTTCTGGTAGAGATTTTGATACCAACGGATAAACGGCTGACTTGGCTTTGCTAGTCTCCGATATTTGCTCAGTTTTATCGTTGCCGTACTTTAGCCATTGCCCTAGGGATTTTCCAATCTGAGGTGCTGAAACCATTGCCCCAGCTAAGAAAGCACATAGTCCAGCGCCGGCAATTACAGGAATTGGATTTTTTTTAAGCTGCTTCAGCATGAATACTCGCTGAAATTTTCAGATGAAGTCTTTGAAACTTTAACATTACTAGCGGTCAGTGTTGCCACTTTTGCATTTTTGATTTTTAATCTGATGCACAAAGCTGTAAAGCTTGCTAATTATAGGTTTATCCAGGATTGTCATGAGTTTTAGCCCATAAGCGATCCCATCAAATCTATCTTTCAGTATAGGATAGGCCAATTTCATCGGAAATTTAGCAATTAAATACACTTAATAAAAGTTAAGTTTTATTCTTTGTCTGCTCTGAATTTTCTATCATTTGACTATTTTTTTACCCAGAACCTATTTGATAAATAAATCTTCCAACTTTTGATTAATGTTGTTTTTACCAGAGAGTAGACCAAGCAGGCAATCGCCATAAATAAATTTCAGCCAATTTAATAGATAATGACTATGAACTCTATTTGGTTGGAAAAAATTTCTATCTCTTGACGAAAAACTGTTGAGTAAAATCACCTTATTAATATTTGGTAACAATTCGTTGATGTTCTTAACAAAACTATTTTTCTAAAATAAGAAAATATTTTATTTGGCAATTTAATAGCAATGAATTTATGCATATTTAATTAAGTTTATATCATTAATGTTAGGAATAATTATCTATAAACTTACTCCAATTTTATACAGATATAATGTTTATTAAGAGGCTAAATAATATATCAGATTAAAGATAGACTAAATTTTAATAGTTATAAAATTAGCTCAAAAAATACTCATGGCTTTGACTGGGCAATAAGCCTCTAATCTCTTATGTCATGGGGAATATACATAATTAAGAATGATATTAATCATTAAAATATTTCTTAGGTAAGAGACCAATAATCCACAATTTGTTTTAATCTTCAATCTATATATAAACATAAAAAAAATAAGATGCTGGTGATAAAACATCTGAATTTTTCAGATTTAGGTTGTGTTCTGTGGCAGCAAATTTATCTGTCCGCAGAACAGTTAACCACCCAATTAGGAGGTACTCTCAAAGCAGGAAACTGTCGGCAGAAGAGATGGAAACAACCATTACAGTTGCCTTTGCAGCAGATTGAGGAGTTACTGCACTCCTAGTCCAGATACTTTTAATAATTAGGAGCTGAGACTGTGACTTGGGAAACAAAGGTAAAGACCCCTGCCGCTAGAATTTTCTTGGCTGACAATGGTACTGGAATGCGCGATCGCTTGCAGCAGCTGTTAAGCCAACGGTATGAGGTGCAGGTAGGAGAGGGAATAAACGCCTTAAGTACAATTCAACAACAACAGCCGCTTCCTGACTTAGTCATCGCGGATGTGATGCTAGCAGGAAGCAATGAATGGGAGTGGATGCGATCGCTGCGTTCCCATCCGCAAACTCAAGATTTAACTGTCTTTTTGTTGTCAGCACAGGCTGAGGAAGAGATTTTTACAGATGCATTGGCGGCTGGTGCTAATGATTATCTCAGCCAACCATTTTCTGACTCTCAATTATTGGCAAGGATTGAAGTCAATTTGAAGATGCGCCAAGTGCATCAAGCTACCCTGCTGTGCCAACAAGAATTAGCAGCTGAGTTAGCAGCCACCAAACAGCAAGTTACCAACATTTTAGAAAGCATGACGGATGCTTTCTATGCCTTAGATCGTAATTGGTGTATTACTTACATTAACCGAGGTGGAGAGCATGTCATGGGTAAGCCTCGGCATGAACTGTTGGGTAAAAATCTCTGGGAGTTGTGCCCAGTATTAGTGAATACAGAAGTTGATTGGCAATATCATCGAGCTGTAGCAGAAAACCTGCCGATTCACTTTGAATTTTATTATCAACCTTGTGACTGCTGGTATGATATCCACGTTTATCCCTCAGAGCAGGGAATAACGGCATATTTTCACAATATTAGCGACAAGCAACTAGCACTACGCGATCGCCAACAAGCAGAATGGGCAAAGCAAAAAAGTGAAACTGTACTCAATGCCTTTTTAACTAGCTCCCCTACCGCTTTAGCTTTTTTGGATCGGGAATGGCGTTATGTTCATGCCAATGAAGCCTTAGCGGCGATGCATGGCATTCCTGTAAACGAACATCTCGGACGCACATTATCAGAAGTGCTACCAGAGGAAGCATCCCAAATCATACCGATTTTGGAACAGGTGATTCAGACTCAAGAACCTGTATTAAATCAGGAAATTCGTCAGGAAAGCAATTTATCAGGCTGCTGGCAACACACTTTAATAAATTACTACCCAGTTTGTTTAGCTGATGGCTATGTCTTGGGAGTTGGGATTACCGCTATTGATATCACTCGCATCAAGCAAGTTGAGCAAGCCTTGCGAGAAAGTGAAGTCAGTTTGAGACAGGCGAATGAGCGTTTTGAGTTAGCAGCTAAGGCTGTTAATTGTCTAATTTATGACTGGGATGTGCCAAATGATACCGTAGAGCGAACTGAAGGCTTAACCCGAATTTTGGGCTATGAGCTAGCCGATACTCAACCCACCGGTGAATGGTGGCGTGAACTCGTGCATCCAGAAGATTTGGCCTCTGTGCAAACAGAAGCAGCCGCAGCTTGGGAAAATCATCAAGAACGCTTTGCTGTGGAGTATCGAGTTCGCAAGCAAGATAGCGAATATATCAATGTATTGGATCAAGGAATAGTCGTAGAGTGGGGAGATGATAGGCAACCGAGACGTATAGTCGGTAGCACCACAGATATTAGTCTCCAGCAAACCGCACTACGCAAACGCCAGCAAGCTGAAGCCGCACTCAAAATTCAAGAACGGAAATACCGTTACATTTTTGAAGCCGCAGGTGTAGCAATTTTTGAAGAAGATTTTTCCCTCGTCAAAACATCATTAGATAGTTTAAAAGCCCAAGGTATTGAAGATTTTGCTACTTTCTTTGCTGAACATCCTGATGTTGTACAAGATTTAATTGGCAAGGTAAGAATTGTTAATGCCAATCATGCGGCGGTGCAAATGTTTGGCGCTGAAGATAAAAATCAACTGCTGGGTTCCCTGCACCGAATATTTGTCCCAGAAACAATAGAAGTATTTGTTCAAGAACTGTTGGTATTAGTTGCCGGGCAAAGCTACTTGGAATCAGAAACAATTCTCCAAACCCTGCAAGGAAAGCAACTAAATATCTTATTTACAATTACTTTTCCGCCACCAACTGCCGAATTTGACAGTGTTTTAGTGACGATGATGGATATCACCGCTCACAGACAAGCAGAAGCGGCGGTACGAGCTAGTGAAGAACGGCTACGGAGTTTTTTTGAAGCGAATTTAGTCGGAATTATTTTTGGCAATGAAAACGGTACCATCCGAGAAGCCAATGACGAATTTTTACGGATTGTCGGTTATAGTCGCGCCGATTTGCAAACTGGGCAACTAAGGTGGGTTGATATTACACCACCAGAATACTTTGACCGCGATGAATTAGGAATTGCTGAAGCTAATGTCAAGGGAGCTTGTACTCCCTATGAGAAAGAATTTATTCGCAAAGATGGTTCCCGAGTTCCGGCGGTAGTAGGGTATTCTTTACTACGAGAATCACGGCAGCAGTCAGTAGCTTTTATTTTGGATATTAGTAGCCGCAAACAAACTGAAAGGGCACTTTACCAAAGCGAAGCAAGATTTCAAGCGTTTATGGATAACAGCCCAGCGGCAGCTTGGATTACTGATAGTAAAGGCAAGATGGTTTACTTAAGTTCTACGTACAATAGGACATTCAAATTATTGACGAATGATGCGATTGGTAAAAGTATTTTCGACCTTTACCCAGCAGAAATCGCAGAGAAATTTCTCGAAAATATTCAAAAGGTAGCCAAGACAAATCAAGTAGTAGAAGCGGTTGAGTTAGCTCCCTTACCAGATGGTACAACTGGCGACTTTTTAGTATATAAATTTCCCATTGCCGATCCCTCTGGGCAACGTTTAGTGGGAGGAGTCGCAGTTGATATTACCGAACGTGAACGGGCGCTACGAGAACGCCAAAAAGCAGAACAAGCACTACAAAAGCATAGCGATCGCCTGAAACTACTCTCGGAAACAGCCAGCGATTTGCTCTCCACCGAACATCCTCTAGAGTTGATGAGCGATTTATTCGCTAAACTCTCGGCGCAGATGGATTTACAGTTTTACTTCAACTATTTAATTGATACCCAAGACAATCGGCAAAAACTGCGGTTGAAGTCGTGGAGTGGGATTGATGAGGAAATAGTGCCACTGATTGAATGGCTGGACTTTGGGGAAGCAGTATGTGGATTAGCAGCCCACACCCGTCGGCAAATTATTGTCAATAATGTGCAGCATTCCACTCATCCTAATACTCATATACTCTGCACGTTGAAGATTACAGCCTATGCAGCACAGCCATTAATTGCTCGCGGTAAGTTAATGGGTGTACTGTCTTTTGGTAGCAGTACTCGCACTCAGTTTACTCCAGAAGAGATAGCGCTGTTGCAAGCGACCTCTGACCAAATTGCGATCGCTCTAGAACGTGCCGAACTGATGGCTTCATTGCAACAGCAAACAGAGCAATTAATTCAAGCTAACCGTGTCAAAGATGAATTTTTAGCAGTCCTTTCTCACGAACTACGTACACCACTCAACCCTATCTTGGGGTGGTCGCAATTATTGCGGACTCAAAAGTATGATGAAGCAACTACAGCCCGCGCTTTAGAAACTATTGAGCGGAATGCTAAGCTACAAACTGAACTTATAGAGGATTTACTAGATGTTTCTCGCATCCTCCAAGGCAAGCTGAGTCTCAATATTACTCAAGTTGATTTAGCAACCACCATCAACGCTGCTATTGAAACTGTGCGACTGGCTGCTGAAGCCAAATGCATACAGCTACAGTTGTCATTACAACCGAATATGGCTCCGGTGATCGGTGATTCAGCGCGCCTACAACAAGTTGTGTGGAATTTACTATCCAACGCTGTCAAGTTCACCCCAAAACATGGACAGATAGAAATTTCTGTAGAATACCAAGCTTCCCAAGTGCAGTTGCAGGTGCGGGATACAGGGAAAGGCATTAGCCCAGAATTTTTACCCTATGTGTTTGACTACTTCCGCCAAGCCGATGGTACAAGTACCCGCAAATTTGGTGGCTTAGGGTTAGGATTAGCCATTGTCCGTCACTTAGTAGAATTACATGGAGGAACAGTCAAAGCCGAAAGTGCCGGAGAAGGGCAGGGGGCTACCTTTACCGTCACCCTGCCAATTATCCAGCTACATTTAGCCAGCAATCACAGCGATCAAGCAATCAATTTCTCTCCTGATTTGTCTGGTGTCAAAGTTCTCGTAGTTGATGATGAAGTTGATACCCGAGAATTAATTAGCTTCATTTTGGAAGAATCGGGAGCAGAAGTCATGCAAGCGCGATCGGCGTTGGAAGCATTACAGGCTTTAACCCACTTCCAGCCCCATGTTTTATTAAGCGATATTGGAATGCCAGAGATGGATGGTTATATGCTGATTCGGCAACTCAGATCAATGCCATCAGAACTAGGCAGACAAATTCCCGCGATCGCACTTACTGCCTATGCAGGCGAAATTAACCAGCAACAAGCCCTTTCCGCCGGCTTTCAAACCCACATTACCAAGCCCATCAACCCATCAGACTTGGCAGCCATAATTGCTCAAGCTGTAGGGCGGAATGACTGGAGGAGTTGTTGAGGGACTAGGGATTGGGGATTGGGGATTGGGGACTGGGATGAGGGAGATGAGGGAGATGAGGTAGATGAGGTAGATGAGGTAGATGAGGGAGAAAGAATAAAAGACAAATTCTATTACCCATTACCCATTACCCATTACCCATTACCCATTACCAATTACCAATTACCCATTACCATGCCCAATTTCACCTTTTCGCCAATTCTGGAGTTCTTCCTTTTAACCCAATCATCAATTTGAGAACGTTGATTTTGAGGATTGGTACTCGGCGCATAATCCATAAACCTAGGCGACGTACTAATAATACTGGGAGGAAGTTGTTAGAAAACATCCGATCTAATAAATCAGTGAAACCTAAAATAGTGAGGTTTTCTCGTTGTCGCCAGCGTTCGTAGCGTTTGAGTACCTGAATTTTGCCAATATCTTCGCCAGAGGCGTTGGCTTTTTGGATGACTTGGGCTAATGCGGCTACATCGCGAATCCCAAGATTTAAACCTTGTCCGCCTACAGGATGGCAATTGTGGGCTGCATCTCCAACTAAAGCCAATCGAGGTAAGACATAGCGATCGCTTTGCATGAGTTGCACTGGAAAAATAAAGCGATCGCCTAATAGTTTCAATTTACCCATCTGATTGCCAAAGCGACGGCTAAGTTCTGCTAAAAATTGCTCGTCATCTAACTCACATAAAGCTTTGGCTTCGGCGTGGGGAGCTGTCCACACAATGCGGCAACGGTTCCCTGGTAAAGGTAAAATCGCAAATGGCCCGCTAGTCCAGAATTTCTCGTAAGCAGTATTATTGTGAGGTTTTTCTGGTTGGACAAAGGCGACAATACAAGATTGCCAATATTTCCAGCCGTGAGTTTTAATGTTCGCGGCTTGGCGAATTGGCGATCGCGATCCATCTGCAGCTACCACTAATTTACTGCGAACTGTGCGGATTTCTTCAGCTACCTTAATTTCTATAGCTACTATGTCCTTTTGGTACTCTGTTCTTAGTACCTCTGCTGGACATATATAAGTCACATTCGCACAATCGCGCACAAATTCTTGCAACGGGTACAACAGCGCTTGGTGTTCTGCTACATAACCCAACTCTGGCTTACCTAAATCTGCTGTTTCAAATTCCACTACTTCTGAGAAATCAGCATCAGATAGACGTACACGTTGATATTTAGCGATTTGAGGCAACATTTTGTCCCAAATCCCAATTCCCTGGTAAATCAGCGCCGAAAGCATATGGATTGCATAGGCTTGCCCCTTGGCGACTGAGGCTGAGGCTACTTTCGCTTCCACCAGCAGTATACTCAAGCCAGAATCTTTTAAAGCAGAGGCTAGGGTTAATCCAATAATCCCGCCGCCTACAATTACCAAATCATAGTCGTATCCCCGTTTGTCTGTGGATATTTGGGGAGGGGTGAGAGTTTGCGGCATTGTTAAGACAAGTTACAGCATCTTAACTATTATTCTTACGCGATCGCGTGGTCTAGAGCAAGTTATACCATTTTGGATTTTAGATTTTGGATTTTGGATTAATACCATTTCTCTAAATTCCGGCTACATATAATTCTCCGCCTGCTCCCTGCCCTTCTGCTGCCTCAATGTGCTTTCTTAAATATGCTTAACAGTTTATAAAGACAGGATTGTACCCTTTCACCTTTCCCCTTTTTCCCTTCCCCTTCTTCAGTAAGCTGCTTTAATCTGTTTAAACAAGAAAAAACCTCGCTAATAACGAACGCGGTAGCGAGGTTTAATATTCTGAATTTTGAGCGAAGATAAATAAAGAAAAAATTGGACACAAAGCAACTATAAATATTGGGTAATTGTTCCAATATTTGTGAAATAAACTCTTTAACAACGTAATGATTTACTTTTTGTTAATTTTTGATTTCGTATGTTTCTTTGCATGATGCTTGAGATGTTTATGCTTAACATGTTTGACATTTTTGGTTTTAGAAACTACCAAATGATGAGGGTTATTTTGAGTGGCAGCTTCAGCCTGAAAACTTGGCACAGCAATAGCTACAGGAGTAGCAATTACTAAAGCAAACAATATACCTTTAGCGAATTTATTCATGATACTTTGATATTTACTTGATCAACATCTGAACAATATAAATATCCCAAAGGTATATGACGTTATCTTGTTATTCCTATGAATTTTTGATGTAATTTATTTGATAAACAAAACTTATTCTAATATCGATTACTAGTTTTTTTTACAAGTTGCTTATGGCATAATCTTCTATTTTGTGTTGACCTTTGCATAGATATAAAAAAACCTAATTAGTTCCGGTTGATTATTGAAATAAAAAATTCAGTAAGATGTATTTTCATGTTTAATAACAATTCACCAAAATTCAGCAACAGATTCAAACTCACTAACCCTTGTAGCGTCTGACTTGCCTAATTTTGATGGTAAAACTCTCAGGTAGATGAAGTACATAGGTAGAGGCACAATCAATGTTGTGTCCATGCGATCGTCCGTATCTCACAAAGTTATAATCTGCTGTAATTGCTCAACCAAGAATACAAAAAAACCCGCTGCCAGAGGCACCAGGTCTAAATGGTATAGTGTGTAGTTACGGGAAAATCAAAAATTAATATATATCTGCTATCAAACTTCAAGATTAGCTGTAAATGTTTCTTGCTAAAGTCTGCTGCGTAGGAGCCTCAAATCGGTTGCTCTGAAACAAGCCTGTGAGTAGCAGCTAAGGCTGGAGCGAGAAATTAAGTTCAAGCTAAGGCCTATCTCTGAGATGTTAATCTCATTCAATAACAGACAATATTAGTATGACAAAATACTGCGCCAATATCTTGTAATTTATATGAATTTTGTATGTAGATTTCTATATTATTCTCTGTAGAAATGGTTTTTGCCGATAGCTATGTCACTACGTTTCCCGGAAATAGTATGTCTGGCTATGAGTTTATTTATAGAAAAATTTGATACAATTTACCTTCCTTTTGGCTTGACAATAAAAATTACAATATTTTCAACTTTGAATTCAATTTGAAAAAAAGCTTACAGGATAAGGGTTAAATGGTTTTTTGGGATTTCTCATTTTCCCTTATCCTGGCACCAAGCATTGTGTGTTCTCTGTTCTCTTAGAGGTTGTTCATTACTCTGGTGAAACTGTTCTAATAGCCATAGCAAATTTTATCTACTAGATAATACTCTGAGCAAAAAAATCTCAGCTAGGGCTGAAAGTGCGAAAACGGCTACAGGATTAGACAAATTTGGTGATGATTCATATATATATGAACAATCAAAGCATCCCATAGCCTTATGTCAAAAGTTTGCAATTTCTATGAAATTTGTATGTCTATTTTTAGCAATGTGATTTAGACAACAAATTAATAAATATTTAACTAAACCATACTCAAAGCCATCAGGTTTTCTGCCATTTCAAAATTAGATGTGACATTTTGCACATCATCCAAACCTTCTAAAGTATCAATTAACTTCAAAAGCGATCGCGCCTGATCGGAATCTGTCACTTCCACAGTATTACTAGGAATCCAGCGCAATTCCGCATCAGTCACTTTAAAGCCTTTATCTTTGAGGGTTTGGTTGAGAGTCTCTAAATTTTCTACTTCAATGAAAACTTCAGCCATCTCATCCTCAGCCATTTCGTAAGACTCAGCCCCACCTTCTAAGGATGCTTCTAAAAGCTGTTCCTCATCAACGACTCCTTGGACTGTACAAACGCCTTTTTGGTCAAACATCCAGCTAACACAACCAGTTTCACCAAGATTGCCACCATTTTTACTAAAGGCAACGCGTAAATCCGCAGCAGTACGATTACGATTATCCGTGAGGGCTTCAATTAAAATCGCTACACCACCTGGGCCGTAACCTTCATAGCGAATCGCTTCAAAACTAGAGTTATCACCGCCAAATGTCCCCGCACCTTTAGCGATCGCCCGTTCAATATTATCATTGGGAATACCAGCCGCCTTGGCCTTATCAATCGCAGTCCGCAGTTGAAAATTCCCTGCTGGATCTGGTACACCGCTTCTAACCGCCACAATAATCGCCCGTGAAAGCTGAGTGAAGGTTTTTCCCTTTTTGGCATCCACAACCGCCTTCTGACGCTTAATATTTGCCCATTTACTATGTCCTGCCATAACCTCAACTTATCTAGACTCCATTTCCAGATTAAGATATAGCTGGGCATTGGGCATTGGGGATGAGGAAGCAGGGGAGAAATGATTAATGACAAACCCCAAACACCAATTACCCATTACCAATTACCAATTACCAATTCCCCAAATTCCCAAATTCCTAACTTAAGATAATTGTGCAGCGCTTGTAGAAGGTGTAAAAGTTGAGGCGATCGCTTTTGATAATTGATGATTAATCAACGTCATGTACAACTTTTTTTCGCCTCCTCGCCATCTCCAGCGAAACAGCAAGAGATTTTCTCGCCACCTCAAACGCTGGCTGCTGTTGATGCTTGTAGGTGTATTAGTTGCAACGGGATGTCAAGTTATCCAGAGGCGAGCGGCTGACGCACAAGTGGTTCATGTAACCTTATGGCAAGGGGTGAATCCGCCGCCAAATCGAGATGTCTTACAAAAGCTGGTAGATAAATTTAATCAAACCCACCCGAAGATTCAAGTAGAATCGCTGTATGTGGGGCAACAAGATCAGCAAATGCCAAAAATTCTGGCGGCTGTGGTAGGTAATGCACCGCCTGATTTATTGTGGTACAACCCAACAATTGCTGGTCAATTAGTGGAACTTGATGCTTTAACCCCTTTGGATGAATTGCTAGGAAATTCACCGATTAAAGACGAAATTGACCCTACTTTATTTACATCAATGGAATATGACGGCAAGATTTGGTCAATTCCCTTTGCAACAAATAATGTGGGCGTTTTTTATCGTCCCAGTTTATTTAAAGCCGCAGGAATTGAAAAATTACCCCGGACTTGGCAAGAGTTGCGACAAGTAGCCAAGAAATTAACTCGTGATACCAATGGCGATGGGCAAATTGATAATTATGGGATGCTGCTACCTTTGGGTAAGGGAGAATTTACTGTATTTACCTGGTTACCCTTTATGTGGAGTGGTGGCGGTGAATTAATTGGTGGGGAATCCCAGCAAGCCGCAGCTGTAAATTTAAAAGATAATCAAGGTGCGATCGCAGCTTTGCAATTTTGGCACGATTTGATTAACGATGGTTCCGCTATGCTATCTGAACCAGAACGAGGTTATGAAATTAATGCCTTGGTTAGCGGTAAAGTTGCCATGCAAGTTACAGGCCCGTGGAGTTTGGGAGAATTTCAACAAAGTGGTGTAGATTTTGGTGTTTTTCCCATTCCCATTCAACAAAATCCTGCTACTAGTATTGGCGGTGAAAACTTGTTCTTGTTCAAAACTACAGCAAAACAGCAACAAGCCGCCTTTAAGTTTGCTGAGTATGCTGTTAGTGAAGCATTTCAAACAGAACTAGCCTTAGGAACTGGCTATTTACCTGTAAATTTAAAATCCCGCAAAAGTGCTAAATATCAAAGATTTACTGAGAAATTTCCTCAAATTCAGGTCTTTTTAGACCAGGCAAAATATGGGCGATCGCGGCCTATTTTTCCCAATTACACCAGGATTTCTGATAATTTAGGTCGGGCTATTGAATCTGTATTGTTGGGTAAAAATTCACCAGCAGAAGCCCTTAATATTACCCAACAACGGTTAGATTTAATTTTCAAATGAGACACAATTAGGGGCGGAGGGACATAAATTGTGATTGTACCTGAGTGAACTTAAGTTTTACCACTTAATAAAATAGCATTGCTTTCATAGGTATAATTTCACAATTCTTACAATTTTTGACAACTTCTTTGTAATTAAAATATCTTTTTTTTATTTAATTTCATAGTAATTATTGGCAATACCAATTGTTGTTATTTAAAGCCTCTTATTAATAGAGGTTTTAAAAGTTTTGGCTGTCAAAAAAATATTCTTATCTTTGAGGAGAAATTACTTATGCCCCTTGAGTATACTAATCAAAAATCATTAACTGATAACGGGCTAAATATCACTCCCATCTCCTCAGTAGATACTTTTACTCTTAGAGATAACTACAGCATAAATAATAGCCGTAGTAGTTTTGACTCGACAATTAATAGTAACGAGACTTTTAATACTCTTAGTTATAACTCTTCCACAGGCTATGGCTTGGTAAATGCATCAGCCGCAGTTGCTAAAGCTATTGGTCAAAATACTTTTGCTGATGTTGCTGATGTTGGTGGCGAAAATTGGGGCGATGACTTTGTCAAAGCACCAGAAGCCTGGGCAAGAGGATATACAGGTCAAGGTGTTGTAGTTGCTGTGATAGATACTGGCGTTGACTACAACCATATAGATTTAAGAAATAATATCTGGACTAATACTAGAGAAGTTGCTGGTAATGGCATAGATGATGATGGCGATGGCTACATTGATGATGTCCACGGTTGGAACTTTATAGACAACACTAATGAAGTCATGGATAGAAATGGTCATGGCACTCATGTTTCTGGCACTATTGCTGGAGAAAACAATGGTTTTGGTGTGACTGGAGTTGCCTATAATGCCAAAATTATGCCTGTCAAAGCTCTTAATGATGGTGGTGCAGGTTCAGTTAGCTCTATCGTTAATGGTATTTACTATGCTGTGAATCAAGGCGCAGACGTAATTAATCTCAGCCTAGGTAGCAATTTTCCTAACAGCACTCTAGCATCAGCCATTGAATATGCCAGCAAAAAAGGCGTAGTTGTGGTGATGGCAGCTGGTAATAATGGTTTACCTGTCATATCTTACCCCGGTAGCTATGCAGACCAGTGGGGACTAGCAGTTGGAGCAGTAGATCAGAACAATAACATTGCTGACTTTTCTAACCAACCAGGAATTGCTCAACTCGCCTACGTCACAGCACCAGGAGTGAATATCTACTCATCAATACCTGGCGATCAATATGCTTATTATAGTGGTACCTCAATGGCTACTCCTCACGTTGCTGGAGTAGTAGCTCTAATGCTAAGTGCTAATCCACTTCTGACTGATGCTGAAGTACGTCAAATTCTGACACAGACAGCAGGAAATAATATTTCCAATCCCAACCTGGGCTTGAGTAGTAGTTCCTTTGTAAGTCAGTTCATTGCAGAGATAGCAGATAACACTACACAAATGTCTACTTCTAGCTTTAATCTTAGCCTCCTTAACACCAATCATCCTACCGATTTGAGCTTGAATATTAGCTCTCAGCCTGAAAGCAATTACAGTTTCCAAGCTGATACCTGGTCACAATTCCGATACTATGAGAGCAATTTCAACAGCAGCAGTTACAACAGCTTAAAAGATGAGCCAAAAAATGATGATGAGTCAGCAACCGATGTAGAAAAAATTCTGCGCCAATTCCAAGAACAGGTAGATGAATTGCGAAAATGGTTCGTTAACATTTGATCTGCTGAAGTAGCCATCATGAACTAGGTAGTCTCGGCAGTTTTCATTAGCACCCTACCTATGAATAGCGTAATTTAAGCAAGCGCTGCTGTCCAAATCCCCGACTTTTTCAAGTTGGGGATTTAAATCTCGCCAAAGTAAGTGGTATTGACCCCTATCCATCTTTCGCATTCTTGATTCAAATTAGTATAAACACTCCAGTGCTTCAAAGCGGAAAAATCAAATCTTCATTATGCGATCGCGTACGCATCCATAAATCAAAGCTATTAACAAATGAATTCTCCAATTTTATCTGTTTTTGTATAAAAATATACATTCGTAACTTTTATTTTGATAAATTTTAAAACAAAGTATCAAAATTAATATTAATTTAAGCAAAAATACGCAAGAAAGTTTTAAGAATAATTTAAATTAATACATCAGTCAGTCGTAACGAATTTATCAGTGTTCTATTCATTTTCTACCAGCTTTAACATTAGCAATTCGATGTAATTGCTGACAGGGAAGAATGAATACAAGAGATGTAGTAAGCAAAGTTCATCATCTTTATTGTTATCAAAATCTCTCATCAATCTCCTTCCATAACTGAAGGTGATATTTACTGAATACGACTGTTAATTTAAGACTGTAAGTACCAATTATAAATACTTAGCGTCTAATTTTGCAATGGAAATAGCAGCATATTTTTGCAGAATTACTATTACTAAATAACGAAAATACACTGAGCATTCTTCATATTTTAGTTAAAAAATCGGCAGGTATACCCAGGCTATTTTGCACAACCGAGAGCAGAATCAAATCAATTCTGCCCGGGGTTTTCCTTGTGAAACCTTTAGCTAGCAAGGTGTTCAAGGGTGTAATTTAACCAAGTAATACAGGTATATTTATGCATTCTGACAATGTAGGTAAAACATTAAATACAGCTTTAGGTCTCAATCTTAATTCCAATACCCAAAGCTTTGCAGATTGGGTGGGAGTTGGTGATACTAACAACTACTATGGTTTAAATTTTAGTAGTCGGACTGCCTTAAATCTTTGCCTCACTAATTTAAGTGCTGATGCAAATTTAGAACTACTCAATAGTAGTAGCGGATTGATTGCTAGCTCAGTAAATCTCAACAGTATAGCGGAATCAATTAATAGCGTTCTGGATGCTGGCAGCTATTACAGCCGAGTTTACCAATGCACAAATAATTGCAATACTAACTATAATCTGTCTGCTAAAGGTCAAAATGTCCTATGGCACATGAATGATGATCAGCTACTCAACGGAGTTTTATTTGATGGAGTTTCAGATAATAACTGGAACATTGAAGGAAGTGCTGATTTTAATAATGATGGTCACTCAGATTCTGCTACACCTTTAACAGATCCCGGTAATAGTTTGAGTAATGCGGAAGTGGAAAATTCCGCTACTTTCTCACGCAGTGAACAAGTCAGCGCTACAGATCTCAATGACTTTTATTGCTTTACAGTCAATCAGTCTGGTGTATTCACAGCCAATTTGACTGGCTTAACAGGTGATGCTGATGTTCGCTTGATTAAAGATATTAACGGCAATGGAGTAATTGATACTGCTCAACTTTATAATTCTACAACTGGGGTTTTAGATCCTGGAGAAATTCTTGCTTGGCAATGGGAACGTGGTACTACTAGCGAATCTATTCGTCGGTTTCTGGATGCGGGTAATTATTATCTGCAAGTGATGAGCTATAACAATCAAACTGCTGACTATAATCTCACTACGAATTTTACCGCTGCTGCTAGCGATAATCTGAGTTTTGCGATTAGTCCTTCCTTTGGTAGCAATATCAACGCCACTGCACAAGCTACGATTCAAAATGCAATTAACTTCTGGAAAAATGCTATCCCCTATACGAGTTTCAATACTGCTCAAAATTTTGCCCTGACAGTTATTGAAGATCCTTCTATTACTGGCAGTACTTTGGCTCAAGGTGACTATTTAACCACCGCAATAGATGCTAAAGGTCATATAATACCGATTTCTGGTCAATTAACACTCAGTAGTAGCTATCTTAATACCTTAAATACGGTTGCTAATTATACTCCAGATATAATTATTCACGAGATTGGTCATGCTTTAGGACTAGTGGGCTTACTCAACAGTTCAGCTGTTGATCCAGTTACGGGAACTTATCAAGCCAACACCTATGCAGGCTGGGCTTATGGGGAATTAAAAGGAACATTTAGCCAAACAGCTATTCCGTTGACAACAGGTATAGGTGTAGGTTCCGACTATATCCATTGGAAAGAGGAAGTCTTTGGTAGCGAAACCATGACTCACACTACTAGAGGTGCAACCTCGGCCTTGAGTCAATTGTCTTTGGCGGCGTTGCAGGATATTGGCTGGAATATTAACTATGGCGCAGCGCAACCTTATACTTTACCCTTAGGCGGAACTCAAACTTCTTTGGCTAATGTGACTTATAACTATAACAAAGGCAATGTTGTAGCCGCAGGTACTAGCTTTACTGGTGGATATTATTCCTATGTAGTCAATAGCGAATTTACCGACCGATTACACCGCATTCAACTTGGTGGTACAGGTACAATCTCAGTCACTCTCAGTAACTTGACGGCAAATGCAGATATGAGGTTGATTTACGATGCCAATAATAATGGCTTGATTGATGCAGGTGAGGTTATCGCCACTGCTGCAAATACAGGTACTACCTCAGAATCGTTAGATCTTTCTAACCTAGCTGCGGGTAATTACTATATTGATGTTTTTGCCAGCAATTATCTAGATTCTTTGGGCAATCAGCTATTAGTGAATACTGGCTACAAGTTGAATTTTAACAAGGTAGCATCAGCCTAACGCCGCAAGGCGGAATTCAAAATTCAAAATAATTTCAATAGGATTTGGGGGAAAGGGGAAAGATTTAAATTCCTTTTCCCCTTTTATATTTAGCTTGTGCTTGAATTACCAGGGAGATGAAAGCTATCTTACAGAAAAAGCCTCGCTAAATCGTCGGGTTACTGGTTCCATAATGAATGTTAAAACCGACTTTTTACGAGTGACAATTTCACCATTAGCAGCCATCCCTGGAGTAAATGCAACTTCTTGACCCCGGACGGTAATTGAGTGTTTATTGAGCTTAATTCTGGTGGGGAATACTAAACCCAATTTTTCATCGGTAACTGCGTTAGGGCTAACTTGCACCACTTCGCCTTCAATGACACCAAATTCTTGAAAGGGAAAAGTTGCCATTTTGACTTTTGCTTTCATCCCCTCGCGGATAAATCCGATATCGCGGTTGAGGACTTTGACTTCTAGTAGCATATCTTCGCCTTCCGGTAAAATTGAAAGTAACTCTTCACCGGCTTGTACTGGCCCCTTGGTGGCTTTAATTTTGTAAATTGTGCCCGCAAAGGGTGCTGTAATTGTTTCCTCGTCTTCTTGCTTTCTTGCTTGTTCTAATTGACCAGCAACATTAGTGAGTTCTTCTTTGCGCTTGTTGATTTGGGAGAGAATTTCACTTTGGCGTTCTGAAGCTACACGCTGTGCTTGATTACGTGCAGCTTGATAAGCTTCTTGGGCTTGGCGAATTTCTTGGGCTTGGGCGGCTATATCTTTTTCTAGGGATGTAACTCTATCTTGTGCCTCGATAATTTTATTTTGAGCATTAGTTACTTCATCTTTAGCCCTGGTAATTTCTGTAGTAGCCCGATTTAACCTTTCTTGCGCCTCCAGATAATCAACTCTGGGTACAGCACCAGGAGTCATCAAAGTGCGTAGGCTTTGTTCTCGTTTTTGCGCGATCGCCAGATTGTTTTCTACTTTTAGACTAATCGTTTGGGCGTTGATTAAGTTGGTTTTGGCGTTGGCTAAACTACTTTTGGCATTGACTAAGTTTTCTTGTAAGCGATTGAGTCGCACTTTAGCCTGATCCATGATTGCTTGTTGGCGATTAGCATCCGCTTCCGCAGTGGCTTGACGTGCTTGGAAGTCTGCTAGTCGGGAGTTTAATAACTCATCTTGGATTTTTGTCCCAGTACTTTTAACTCCCACACGTTCAGCATCTAAACGCTGTAAGTCTTCTTGAATCAACTGGGTAGATTTAGCCAAGCGATTCACATCGCTTTGTTGTAAATCTGGATCGCGTTGAATTAAAACTTGATCTTTAGTGACGCGATCGCCTTCTTTTACCTTCACTTTAATAATTCTGCCACCACCTAAAGAAGTGACTGGCCGGACTTGTGTAGATGCAATTAATTCCCCTGAGGCGATCGCTACTTCATCAATTTCCGAGAAATGTGCCCAAGCGATCGCCCCAAATACAATGAGGCTAACTGTTCCCGCTAACAATCTAGTGTATAGTGGTGGCAATTCCTGTACTGCCTTACCCAATTCATAAGACAGTTGTTCATCTGGTTTAGCAAATCGCTCTTTAGTCTGACGCGCTTGAGTAGCATTCGCAACTAGGGAATATTTCATAAAAGTTTTGTTATTTGTCCTTTGTCATTTGTTATGGGGAATAGGCATTGGGTAATTGGTAATTGGTAATTGGTAATTGCTTGTCTCCCCTGCTCCCTGCCCCCTGCCCCCTTGCCTCATCCCCAGTCCCTATTCCCTTATTCCCTACACTGCTAAATAGCGCCGCACAAAATTTTCTAATGTTTCCAATTTAAAGTTAAAAATCTTTTCTAAATTGGTTATCTCCTCTTTTGTGCAGAAAAATTCATTGGCGAGCAAAGTTCGATAGGTTCCCAAGGCTTGTTGGGTTTGGGGATTAAATAAACCTAAAGTACTGCGTAACCCATCAATGGCAAATAGTGGTGGGTTGATTACTATTGGCTGTTTGTTGAAGATGCGACCAAAAATCTGCGGAATATCCCCACGGGACAAAATTTCAGGGCCTCCTACTGCTAAAGTTTGGTTACGAGCGCCTTCAAATGTCAAAGAATCGACTACTATCTTGGCTAAATCATCTGTACTGACAATGGAAGTCCGATTTTTGGGGTCACCAATTACCAGATATAACCCTGTTTCACGAAATCGTTCTGCTAATGTTAGCAAATTTGATGCTAATCCAGCCGGACGTAAAATAGTGTAGTTAACGCCACTAGCTTCTAGATATTTCTCTACAGCGCGTTTGGCTTTGAATACAGGTGCATCTTCATAGCCTCTATCAGCACCCAGGACGGAAATAAAGACAAAGTGCTTTACCCCATTGGCTTTTGCTTGGTCAATTAGCTCAATGTTGGCGCGATAGTCTAAGGCCAAAGCATCACTGTCAGAACCATGAGCGCTGATAATATAATCAACACCCTTACAAGCTTGTTGAATATCCTTTTCTTGCCGTAAATCACCGATAAAGATTTCCGAGCCTCGGTGTTCTAATTCGCTGTAACGAGAACTGAGGCGAACAAATGCTCGCGCTGATTTCTCTTGTTGGCGTAAAAGTCGCACGACTCTGCGACCAATTCCCCCCGTTGCTCCAGTGACTAGAATCATAGAATGACCTTATATCAATATTTTCAGCCTTTACTGTTCTCAAAAAGATTGGTAAGTGCTTGATCAATGCTTGAAAATGAAATCAGTCAACTATTCCATCTTTAAATCGCATCAATTGCCTAGGCAAGATGCCTATGCTACAAGATTTTGATGGAATGGGAGATATGCAAATTGGATGTGTTTTAGCCTATGAGCATATTTGTATACTTAGTAATCATGCTCAAGATATCCTCATAATTAACTATTAGGAATAAGTCAGACTTTATCTATCTTAATAGTTCAACGAAGAAGCAGGGAGCAAGCAGCAAGAAAAATGCTTAATAGCATAATGGACTGCTTCATGAAGTTTTAATCCGCTGTATAGGAATTAAGGACACACATGTTGTGCCCTCACGCAGACTTAAAAATTGCTATATTTCTAATTCCACAATTACTGGCGTGTGATCGCTGGGTTGAGTTAACTTTCTAGGCGCAACATCAATAATGCAGCTTTTAGCACGCTCATACAACACTGGGGAGAGATAATGATGGTCAATCCGCCACCCCAAATTACGCTGGAAGGCTGCGGTGCGATAATCCCACCAACTGAAGTGACCACCTTCAGAGGTGAATTTACGAAAGACATCAGCAAATCCTAGTGTCAGTATATCCTTCAAAGCTTGCCGTTCTGGTTCGGAAGCCATGATGTGATTTTCCGTTTTCACTTTATCGTGAATATCTTTATTTTCTAAAGCAATATTAAAGTCACCACATACACAGATGGCAGGATGTGATTTTAATAGTAGTTGTAAATACTCCCTTAGCACTGTTAACCAACGTAACTTATACTCGTATTTTTCACTACCTACAGATGAACCATTCGGGACATAAAGATTGACAATCCTCACGTTATCAAGGACTCCAGTAATTACACGTTTTTGCTCATCCCATTCTGGCTGTAAATTAGGCACAATTGCGGTGAACCCAGTACTTGTATCTAATAGTGGTTGACGGCTGATTAAAGCTACACCGTTGTATGATTTTTGCCCTGATATATATACTTGATAGCCTAAGTCTTCAAAAGGCGATCGCGGAAATTGGCTATCAGTTACTTTTGTCTCTTGCAAGCAGAGAACATCCACAGGATTTTGATTTAACCAATCAATAACTTGTTCTAAACGAATACGGATTGAGTTCACATTCCAAGTAGCGATTTTCATTGATCCCGAATTTACATAATTTAATTAATAATCATTAATGAGAGGGATTTTTACATTTATTTAATATTCATGTAACCTCTTGGTTATAAACGCTTTTCCATCAACCAGAATTGAAAACAATTGATCCCAAGGGATAATTTAGTATTTTCAGCTACAAATTTTTCCAAACAGTAGGTTAAGTTACAGAATAGGTCGAATTGTCTAATGATCCCCAAGACAGATGAAATTACTAAGCAGTAGATTGTACATTGGTATTGTAGTCGCAAGGGGGCAAATACGGTCTATCTGAAATTGCTTGGTGCGTTAGCACAGTACGGTTAACCGATATTGCACTTGTGGGCATGGACTTGGTTAATTTAAATTTCAGAAGCTTAATTATAAGTTCTTCGCCCCCCAAGTTTAAAGTTAAGTTCTCATCGGGAGAACAACATTAATCGGCTGAACCAAAACATATGAAGATCGCTCAAGTTGCCCCCTTATGGGAAAGAGTTCCACCCCCTACATATGGAGGAATTGAACTGGTAGTAAGTCACTTGACCGATGAGTTAGTCCGTCGCGGTCATGAAGTTACTTTATTTGCCTCTGGCGATTCCGAAACTCTGGCTAATTTGGAAGCAGTTTATCCCCGAGCATTGCGCTTAGACCCCCATGTCAAAGAGTATGCAGTTTATGAAATGCTTGAACTGAGCCAAGTTTACCAACGAGCCAAGGAATTCGATATTATTCATTCCCATGTAGGGATATCGGCATTGTCTTTGGCGAGTTTAGTTCCCACTCCCACTGTACATACTCTGCACGGCAGCTTTACCAACGATAACCGTAAAGTTTATAGCCATCATCAAAAGCAACCATACATTAGTATTAGTAACGCTCAACGGCAAATAGACTTAAACTACTTTGGCACTGTTTATAACGGAATTAATCCTGAAGATTATCCGTTTAAAGCACAACCAAAAGAACCAGAATACTTGGCATTCTTAGGTCGCTTCTCCCCAGAAAAGGGCCCACACCATGCGATCGCCATTGCAAAGCAGACTGGTTTGCGCTTAAAAATGGCAGGAAAAATTGATGCAGTAGACTCGAAGTTTTTTGAACAAGAAATTGCTCCCCATATTGATGGTCAGCAAATTCAATATTTAGGCGAAGTTAACCATGCCGAAAAAGCTGAACTTCTGGGCAATGCTGCTATTACTCTTTTTCCCATCACCTGGCAAGAACCATTTGGTTTAGTAATGATTGAATCAATGGCAACAGGTACAACTGTAATTGCCATGAATCTCGGTTCCGTACCAGAAGTAATTGCTCACGGTGAAACAGGTTTTATCTGCCAAAACTATGAACAAATGGCACAGATGATTCCGCAAGCTTTAAACCTCAATCGACAAACCTGCCGTACATACGTAGAAAACAAATTTAGTGTAAGCCAAATGGTTAACGGTTATGAAGCCGTCTACGAGCAAATTATCAAGGATCGCATAAATTCCAATGGCCGCATTCATGCAGCCAAGATTCAGCTTTAATTAACAAAAATTTTTTTCACATTTAAACAATCTTTTTAGGGAGGACATCGGTATGAGTATGAGAGCCAACACTTGCCCATGTTGTGGTGGTTCCCTCCTGCGCCATATTCGCCATAGCGAAGTGTATTGGTTTTGTCTATCTTGCCGACAAGAAGTACCACTGTTAAATCTGAGCCGTTTGTCGAATGTGGAAACCCGCAATACAGGTGTTCTTCCTCAACCAACAGCTAATTCTTAGGGCATTATGTTTGTAGTCAGGGCTAAAATCCTGAATTTCATAGCACGCAAGTGTTAACTACAAACCTATGAGATTAAGGCTGACTTGTGACTGGCTCCACCTGGTAAAATCAGGTGGAGTTACTCATTTAGGTCAAAAGCTGTGTTAGCAGCCTTACTTTATGGTCAAGAAGATTTACGCTTAGAGCAGGTATCCGATCCGACTCCGGCTGCTGGTGAAGTAGTGATTAAGGTGGAGGCGGCTACAACTTGCGGCACAGATTTAAAAGTCTGGCGGCGTGGTGGTCATGCCAGAATGCTGAAACTACCAACTTTGTTTGGTCATGAAGCAGCTGGGCAAATTGTCGCACTGGGTGAAGGTGTTACAGGTTGGCAAGTAGGCGATCGCATCGTTGCGAATAACTCTGCTCCATGCATGGATTGCTTTTTTTGTCAACGACAAGAATATTCCCTATGCCCAAATTTGACCTGGAATAACGGCACTTTTGCGGAATATCTGAAAATTCCCGCGCCGATAGTACAGCATAATATGCTAACAATTCCCAATGACTTGCCCTTTGCATTAGCAGCCATGACAGAACCCTTAGCTTGTGTATTGCACGGTGTAGGGAGAACTGAAATCAAACCTGGAGATCGGGTAGTAGTCCTGGGAGATGGGGCGATTGGGCTAATGTTTGTCGCCGCCATAGCTGATAGTACCAAAGCTGAAGTATGGCTATGGGGAGGTAATGACCAAAGGCTAGAAGTCGGTAAAAAGTTAGGTGCAGCCACAACATTTAACTATCATCAAATTCCCGATATTCCTGGCTTAGTTAAAGAACACACCCAAGGATGGGGTGCAGATGTAGTCATTGAAGCCACAGGAGTTCCTAGCGTTTGGGAAACTGCGATCGCTTGTGCCCGTCCTGGTGCAACAGTAAATTTATTTGGTGGCTGTCCACGAGATACAACTATTACAGTCAACACAGAACAGCTACACTACAGCGAACTTACCCTGAAGGGAGTATTTCACAACACCCCCAAGTATGTAAAAGCAGCCCTAGCATTAATAGCTAGCCGTAGACTACCTTTAGAACTGCTAATCAGCGAACATCGTCCCTTACAGGATTTAGCACAAGTATTTAATGATATGAAAGCGCGCAAGGTAATTAAAGTAGCGTTGAAGGCGTGAGGGACTGGGGACTGGGGACTGGGGACTGGGTAATGGCAAGAGAGAATAATCTATAGCTTTAAACCCTTTTGACCCTTGACCTTTGACTCTTGTACAGACGCGATTAATCGCGTCTCTCCAACTCTTAACTCTTCACAAACCCCAATGCCCAATGCCCCATGCCCCATTCCGTAAAAAAACTTACACTCCCAGCAATCTTTTTTAAATTTATATGAAATAATCTTGCCAAGAAACGGGAAAACTATATTCAGCACCCGATTGGGAGTAGCTAATGGGGTGATTTCATATAATTCCCGATTGAGAAAATGCTAAACAAATCTCTGCTTAATTGCTTAATTTTGCCGTTGTCTCTGGTTTCTTGGCTATCGGTGGGAATGCTTGCTGATTCCAAAGCCAATGCTTTACCAGGGCAAAAAACTGAAGAAGTAACTACCTGGATTCAAGCACATCCTACACTACGCCCCCACAGCGGAGAGCGTTTATTTATACAAAAGACCGATACCGCAGCCCAGCGATTCACTTTTTTAGCATCGGTGTTACCGCCAGGTAAAGTTGCATTTACTAAAGACCGTAGCATGATTCGTTCTGAGCGCATTACTATGTATGATGCTGTTAATGGCATGACATTTGAGCGCTTCCAAGAAGCTTTACGGGTAATTTACGGGATAGATATTTATCAAGATTTTGAGCGTGCCCAGCTACTCTATAAATATCCCAATCAAAGTGCGATTAACTCAGCTAGATTTGCCAAAACTCCCATTAGAGAAGCGTTACAGGGAGAATTGCGTCTAGGAGATCGCTATGCTTATTGGATAGAAGTAGCCCAGCCTAGAGAAGGAAAGGCTTTCACTGGGCAAATGACTATCTTACTCAAAAGTGATTTAGACAAATTAGAAGCGGAACTGCGAAATCGTTGAATAGCTTTAAATTTGCAGCCTTATGGCAATTTTTATAGGATGGGTTAGACGCACAACAGTTTAGGGTTTTACCCAAAATTCTTGAATGCGTGCTAACCCACTATTATCTTTTTGATCGCAAGTTTTCATGGTACTCCCTATATTCCCCCAAATCCAGCAGAAGGTGGAGTTTGCCATTTAGTAGAAAAGATACTTTCGGCTGCTAAAGCAATTCGCAACAAATCTTCCTTCAATAATGGCGGCCAATCAATCCCAGCCCTGCGTCCGCCAACAAATAGTTGTGAAGGCTTAATACTTAACTGAAAAAGGGCATAAGCTAATTCTCTGTCGAGACTAGAAGATTCTTTGAGGGCCTCAAACACCACTTTTAACGCCAACAAAATCGAAGTGATTTGACCGGGAACTGGCGGTTTTCCCTGCTGCATACGCATTAACAGGGAATCTGGATTGTCCTCGGTGGTTATTGTTTGGTCTATGAGGATTTTGCGAGCTGTTTCGTAATTCATGCATTCACCTTACCCCAGATTTTGGCTCAGTAGTAATACTTGGTAAAAAAATGATTAATCCTTTACCAATGTTTGATAATTTACCAAACAGGGTGTACCTAATATAGTTCAGTGAACGGGAAAAGGGAAAAGGAGAAAGGGGAAAAAATTTGATTTATCCGCGAAATACTATGCAATTACAGCAATTTACACAGATTTGACTTCCATTGCCAGACTACTTCCATCTTTGAGATTATAAGTTCCTCCCCCTGCTCCCTGCTCCCTTCCCCCTTTCCTCTTCTTGGCGCGATCGCAAATCTCTGTGTAGCTCTATGCTGATCTATGGTGCCATTGATATATTCTTCCAGACTCATGCTTAAAGTACTTCCCAAACAAACAGCCTCCATGCATACACGTGATGGCGTGCGGTTAGATGCAGATATCTATCGCCCCGATGTGGCTGGGGAGTTTCCCATATTATTAATGAGACAACCTTATGGAAGAGCGATCGCATCAACTGTTGTCTATGCCCATCCTACTTGGTATGCCGCTCAAGGTTACATTGTAGTAATTCAAGATGTCCGAGGGCGAGGTACTTCTGAGGGAGAATTTAAATTATTTGCTAACGAAATTGCAGATGGAGAAGATACGGTAAATTGGGTTGCAAACCTACCGCACAGCAATGGCAAAGTGGGAATGTATGGTTTTTCCTATCAAGGAATGACACAGCTGTATGCTGCTGCTAATCAACCAGCCGCTTTAAAAACTATTTGCCCAGCGATGATTGGCTATGATTTATATACAGACTGGGCTTATGAAGGTGGTGCATTCTGTCTTCAAACTAATCTTGCATGGGCAATTCAATTAGCTACCGAAACCGCCCGTTTAAGAGGAGATAAGGTTGCTTATCAAGCATTATTTACCGCTTCGCGCAATCTTCCTTTAAATAATCCAGAAATTTTGCAACATCTTGCACCAGAATCTTTTTATCATGAGTGGTTTGCCCATCCTCAACCGGATAACTATTGGGAAGAATTGTCACCCAAACGCCATTTGCAAAGCGTTGATTTACCAATGTTCCACATAGGCGGGTGGTTTGATACTTATTTGCGGGGAACACTACATTTATATAAAGATATGGCAGCGCGTAGCACCACACCCCAACATTTATTAGTTGGGCCTTGGGCGCATTTACCTTGGGGTCGGAAAGTTGGTAATGTTGACTTCGGCCCCAAAGCAGCCAGTCCTGTAGATAGGATGCAAATTCGCTGGTTTGACCAGTTTCTTAAAGATGTCGATACAGGTTTACTCACGGAAGAACCTGTATGCTTATTTGAGATGGGAAGTAATATTTGGCGAACTTTCCCCAAATTCCCCACACCAAACCCAAAATCCTATTACTTGTCAACTACCGGATTAGCTAGCATCCGCGAAGACTCCGGAAGACTCAGCACTCAGAACTCAGAACTCAGCACTGATGTATTGGTTCACGACCCTTGGCGACCAGTTCCTGCTTTAGGCGGTCATGCAACAATTCCGGCGGGAGTATTTGAGCGATCGCATCTTGATTTACGCTCTGATGTATTAACTTACACTACTGAACCGTTAGCGGACAACTTGCATTTAGCAGGGGATGTCATATTAGAAATCTTTTGCAGCACCGATCAAGCAAGTTATGATTTGTGTGCAGTACTGTCCGAAGTTTATCCTAATGGACAAGTATATAATATAACTCAGGGATATGTGCATTGTCGAGAAGGCGCAAAACCCATCCCGACAAAAATTCAACTACAAGCCACTTGTGTGCGAATAGCTAAAGGTCATGCTGTACGTCTGAGTTTGAGCGTTGCTTGTTTTCCCGCCTACTCCATGAATTCTGGGAATAGTGCAATAAATAGTAGTGAAAGTTTACTAAATGCACAAATTATTACTTTAACTGTAAGTTGTGGAAACGAGGCGACTTCTCGTGTTGTATTACCTATTATGGCAGATGTTTAAAAGCAGACAAGGGTATCAAGATAACAAATTATAAACATCAAACCAATTATGCAGATTAAAACTAAAACTTTTCAAGTTAGCCCTAAAGAATTAAGAGGAATTATTGCGGTTGATTATTATAAACGCATGAAATTTATGTTCATTATCTTGTTAATTTTAACCTTAATAAATATAGTTTTAGCAGTAATCCAGCAAAGGTTTGATTGGTGGTTGATATATTTCGTAGGTTTAATAGCTTATTTTTTGTCTGTACCTCTGTGGCTGCGCTTACAGGGACGAACATCCGCCTTAAATTTTCAAAGTAGATATTGCGAAATAGATGAAAACTTTTTTACCATCTGCTTTGAAGATGGCAGTCTGACAAAAATGAGATACGAACATTTTATAAAAGTTGTCAAAAAAGGTGAGTATTATTTTTTATATATTACAAAAGCGCAATTTCACTACTTACCAGTAGCAGCTTTTGAGTCAGAAAAGGATATACACAGATTTGATTTATTTCTAGAAGGTAAACAACTAATTAAATTGTGGTAACTTGGTCGATAACTAAGAATTACGAATTCCTCTCGATTTGCGGTGTAATCCAAACATTACCACTACTCCCAACAGAAAGCCACCTATACCTGCGATCGCAGCCATAGTCTGACCCCATCTCTGTGTAGCATTTAATACTGGGTTATCCAGAAGATTCGAGGAGAAATGCAGCGATTGAATCGTCCATTTATCTTGGGTTTTTTGCAGGACTGCTGTCCAACGCAACGCCATATCAGCCGCTTTCCCATCTTTAAAATAGAAAGATGCGATCGCATCTCCAGTAGAAACATCTATATTTGGTGAAAGAAATGTTCTGACAGGATCTCCTTTAAGCTGCATTTTGATATCTTTGATCGTAGTGGAGAATTGCTGATTCCAATACTTCTCAAATTCAGGTACTTTATGAAAAACTTGGTTATCTACTGTTGTGATCGTAAAACTTGGGTGCAAGTAAGGTTCTATTTTAGAAAAATCGCGAGTATTGAGGGCTTGTAGCGCAATGTCTCTGGTGCGAATAATACTGTTGATATCCTGCTGATTAACATCTGCCAAAGCCGATTGAGGGATATTCCAAATTACTAGTACAGCACGGCGTAAATAAACCAACCATTATTGTGAGAAACTAAGAAAGTAGAGTCAAAACAGTTTAGGCGGAAAATAAGGGAACCGGGTGTGGCACG
>NZ_JACJPX010000165.1 GCF_014696315.1 Calothrix membranacea FACHB-236 | reverse complement strand
TAGGAAATAACTCAGCAATTGACTGTTGAAGTCAAACTGCTGGGATAGTACCAGCCAGAACCTTGAAAACTGCATAGTAACGCGAAAAATAGCAGGCAGACACAGACATGAATAGTGTTGGTGGATGCAAGTTGGAAAACCAATTGTTAAGTGGTCAAGCTAATAAGGGCTGATGGTGGATACCTAGGCACACAGAGGCGAAGAAGGACGTGGTTACCGACGAAATGCTCCGGGGAGTTGGAAGCAGACTGTGAGCCGGAGATATCCGAATGGGGCAACCCTAAATACTACCTGCTGAATATATAGGCAGGAAAGAGCCAACCCAGCGAATTGAAACATCTTAGTAGCTGGAGGAAGAGAAATCAAACAAGAGATTCCCTCAGTAGTGGTGAGCGAAAGGGGAAGAGCCTAAACCATTTGGTTTACCGAATGGGGTAGTGGGACAGCGATATCGAATCTGGCGGTTAGACGAAGCAGCTAAATACTGCACCAAAGAAGGTGAAAGTCCTGTAGTCAAAAACTCAAGGATAGTAGCTGAATCCCGAGTAGCATGGGGCACGAGGAATCCCATGTGAATCAGCGAGGACCACCTCGTAAGGCTAAATACTACTGTGTGACCGATAGTGAACCAGTACCGCGAGGGAAAGGTGAAAAGAACCCCGGAAGGGGAGTGAAATAGAACATGAAACCATCAGCTTACAAGCAGTGGGAGTCCGATTCAACGGATGACCGCGTGCCTGTTGAAGAATGAGCCGGCGACTTATAGGCACTGGTAGGTTAAAGCGAGAATGCTGGAGCCAAAGCGAAAGCGAGTCTGAAGAGGGCGATAATCAGTGTTTATAGACCCGAACCCTGGTGATCTAACCATGTCCAGGATGAAGCTTGGGTAACACCAAGTGGAGGTCCGAACCGACCGATGTTGAAAAATCGGCGGATGAGGTGTGGTTAGGGGTGAAATGCCAATCGAACCAGGAGCTAGCTGGTTCTCCCCGAAATGTGTTTAGGCGCAGCGGTAATGATTATATCTGGGGGGTAAAGCACTGTTTCGGTGCGGGCTGGGAGACCGGTACCAAATCGAGACAAACTCAGAATACCCAGAGCACACATTGCCAGTGAGACAGTGGGGGATAAGCTTCATTGTCAAGAGGGAAACAGCCCAGACCACCAGCTAAGGTCCCCAAATCATTGCTAAGTGATAAAGGAGGTGAGAGTGCATAGACAACTAGGAGGTTTGCCTAGAAGCAGCCACCCTTGAAAGAGTGCGTAATAGCTCACTAGTCAAGCGCTCTCGCGCCGAAAATGAACGGGGCTAAGCAATGTACCGAAGCTGTGGGATTAATTAATTAATCGGTAGGGGAGCGTTCCGTGGTAGGGAGAAGCAGTAGCGGCAAGCAGCTGTGGACGAAACGGAAGTGAGAATGTCGGCTTGAGTAGCGCAAACATTGGTGAGAATCCAATGCCCCGAAACCCTAAGGGTTCCAGAGCCAGGTTCGTCCACTCTGGGTTAGTCGGGACCTAAGGCGAGGTCGAAAGGCGTAGTCGATGGACACAGGGTTAGTAATCCCTGACTAAGATATGGGAGCATTGCTAGGGACGCATGAAAGAAAGCTACACCCTGATTGGTTTGGGAGGAGTTTACGAACTCCGAGTAGTGAAGGATAGTGCCAAGAAAAGCTAGTAATGTGATGAACATATGTTACCCGTACCCGAAACCGACACAGGTAGGGAGGTTGAGAATACCAAGGGGCGCGAGATAACTCTCTCTAAGGAACTCGGCAAAATGGCCCCGTAACTTCGGAAGAAGGGGTGCCCACGAGAGTGGGTCGCAGTGAAGAGATCCAGGCGACTGTTTACCAAAAACACAGGTCTCCGCAAACTCGAAAGAGGAGGTATGGGGGCTGACGCCTGCCCAGTGCCGGAAGGTTAAGGAAGCTGGTCAGCGAAAGTGAAGCTGGCGACCGAAGCCCCGGTGAACGGCGGCCGTAACTATAACGGTCCTAAGGTAGCGAAATTCCTTGTCGGGTAAGTTCCGACCCGCACGAAAGGCGTAACGATCTGGATGGTGTCTCAGAGAGAGACTCGGCGAAATAGGAATGTCTGTGAAGATACGGACTGCCTGCACCTGGACAGAAAGACCCTATGAAGCTTTACTGTAGCCTGGAATTGTGTTCGGGCTTCGCTTGCGCAGGATAGGTGGGAGGCGTGGAGATATTCCTTGTGGGGAATATGGAGCCAACGGTGAGATACCACTCTGGCGAAGCTAGAATTCTAACCCGCAACCGTCACCCGGTTGGGGAACAGTTTCAGGTGGGCAGTTTGACTGGGGCGGTCGCCTCCTAAAAGGTAACGGAGGCGCGCAAAGGTTCCCTCAGCACGCTTGGAAACCGTGCGGCGAGTGTAAAGGCATAAAGGGAGCTTGACTGCAAGAGTGACCACTCGAGCAGGTACGAAAGTAGGCCTTAGTGATCCGACGGCGCAGAGTGGAATGGCCGTCGCTCAACGGATAAAAGTTACTCTAGGGATAACAGGCTGATCTCCCCCAAGAGTCCACATCGACGGGGAGGTTTGGCACCTCGATGTCGGCTCATCGCAACCTGGGGCGGAAGTACGTCCCAAGGGTTGGGCTGTTCGCCCATTAAAGCGGTACGTGAGCTGGGTTCAGAACGTCGTGAGACAGTTCGGTCCATATCCGGTGCAGGCGTAAGAGCATTGAGAGGAGTCCTCCTTAGTACGAGAGGACCGGGAGGAACGCACCGCTGGTGTACCAGTTATTGTACCCACAGTAGACGCTGGGTAGCCAAGTGCGGAGCGGATAACCGCTGAAAGCATCTAAGTGGGAAGCCCACCTCAAGATGAGTGCTCTCACTACGTTAAGTAGGTAAGGTCACGGGCAGAACACCCGTTGATAGGCTCTATGTGGAAGTGCAGTAATGCATGAAGCAGAGGAGTACTAATAGACCGAGGGCTTGACCTCCACGACTTTTGGTAATCGCGTTACTTGCAGTCTTCAGGGTTTTGTGAATTTTAGATTTTAAATTTTAGATTTTGGATTTATATATCCAATCTAAAATTTAAAATCTAAAATCCAAAATCGACAGGTTTTCCTGGTGTCTATTGCGCGGTGGAACCACACTGACCCCATCCCGAACTCAGAGGTGAAACGCTGCTGCGGCCACGATAGTCTAGGGGTTGCCCTA
>NZ_JACJPX010000163.1 GCF_014696315.1 Calothrix membranacea FACHB-236 | reverse complement strand
GGTTAAGTTGGTAATTTGCTTGATTTGGGCAATCGTAACCAAATGAATCGACATAAAACATTGGAACACCCAACGTAAGGTGGGAGTAGAAGTTGGCTTACCTAACTGATTATCAATAGTTTTTTTGGCTCGTTCTAAGGCTTGACGTAAAGCTCTCTGACCCAGATTATAAACAAGCAGGCACAAACCCATAACCATTGCTAATGCAGCAACTCGTTGAGGTGAATTGAGGAAGACGCTGGAAGTAAAAAATAAAGGGTCTTTAAGAAACCGAAAACCGCGCTCAGTAGACTGCTGTGCCTTGTATTCACGTAAAATATCGTCGTCACTAAGTTCTTCGGTATTAAGAACATTGGTCGCTAAAATAAATCGTCCGGCTCGTTTGATTTCAATGGCGATCGCTATTTCCTTGGGTTCTAGCGTTGCATCAACTTGGTAGTAAAAGGTGGGGGAAGCATCCTTACTTGGTCTACCACGTCCAGTATGTTTTTTGACTTCCTTAATCTGGATGTGAGCCAGTTGGTGTAAGGGCAGCTTCGAACTAAGCCGTTGTGCAGCAATAAGAGCATCTTTTGAGCAAGCAAATTCTTGTTGCGACAACTGCCGAAGTTCGGATTGGGCTTTTGATAAATGTTTAGTCAAACGTTTTTCCAACTGTTTAAGGTCGGTATTTTTTCTGGCTTGACTTTCAACTACTAACCAGCGCTGTCGTATATCACCATACTCGCTACAACAAGCTGCAATCCGATATCCAGAGATTGCACTGTCTTTAAATACCTCTTGGGACATATTCTCTAACAGCATTTTTGCAGCAGTTAGGGTGCATGGTACTCTCGACACCCAACACAAATGTTCCATTTGTTGCAAGTTTTCTTCCGTGTAAAGTGCAGCATCCGCAACAAATAACGCATCGATCTGCCATTGCCGTTTGAAGTCAGCAATGATAGTGGCAAACATTGCTGAGTCTGATTCATTACCGTCTCCAACCCTCAAATATAAGGGAATATCTCCATCCCCACTACACATTAAGTCCAGAATAAATTGTTTCAAGTCTGGGCGGTGGTCTCTTGAATAGCCATAGGTAATTTCGATTCCTTTTGATTCCGCCTCCTCTGCGGTTGAGTTATTTATGTAATCACCATCAACGTGAAACGAACTTGAATCGAGGTGTAGGCTGTCCATTTTTACCCCGAATTTACGCGCTGCACACAGCGCCACTGTCACAAATACTTCGGTGAGTCCAGCTTGATATAGTTTGTCTAACACTCGCCCCAAACGGTCATCGTTTAAGTGTTCTGGATCTATCCCTTCTCCTAAAAGATGCTCTGTAGCTTTGCCTACGAAAAATTTTTCAAACAGATACAGTGGCGCACTCACAAACCCCAATCCGTTCAAAATCATTGCTTTGACAACTTGACCTGCACTGATTATTTCTTGAGAATGAGTTCCCAGCAACCGATTAATTTGTTCTACTAGATTCATCTCATCACATATGCCTGCGACTATGCCGCAGTGGTCAATATCTTGTACTCTAATATCTAATGGTGAAGCTGTCATGCTTCCAAAATGCAGCATTTACATCATTTTCAAAAATACAGCATTTACGATCGCACCTGCGGAATGTGGG
>NZ_JACJPX010000162.1 GCF_014696315.1 Calothrix membranacea FACHB-236 | reverse complement strand
ACAATTAGTACTGTTACTTCTTTTACAAGACATTGAACGTCTGAGAGACTTGGCACTTAGTCATGGAATTGACATTCAAATTTCCAGGTGCAAGATATAAGGGTTGCCCTCGGCAACCCCTTTTCTCGCCCTCATCTATGCATGAAGAATCTATACACTTGTCGTCTGCTTTTAAGTTAAACAGTGTAAATAAGGGATGTTTTGTAGCTAAATAAATGCTGTTATTAAAATCAAATAACTTTTGTTTTACTACAACAAATATCAATAAACCAATTACCTAAATTTGGGAAAACTTCATGAGTAGAATCGGTTAGTCGCTCAATCTGTTTTTCAATTTGAGCCATAGCTTTTTTTGTAAGCTTTACCCCATTCTCATAAGTTTTGTGTACTAGCTTAACTACTGGATGAGAACCTTTCCATTTCATAGTACTAGCAAACTTTAAAGCCGTCTCCACTTCATCTAAAATGCTGCCATTCCAATGATTCTCTAGTATTGCCCATGTCCTTTCTATCGGATTATATTTACTATGATAAGGTGGATAGTAAGCTAAACGTATATTTACTTGATGCTTGTGGGCAAACTCTACTATACGTTTCATAAATTGGGTACGCCGTGAACTATTCTGCGGCCCATTATCTTGATTGAGAAGTAGGGTTTGAATATCAGAAAAACGATGCTTTTCTGATAACCAAAAATCTTCTAAAATATCAATAATAAAATCGCTTGTAACTTTCGATTCCGTAAAGTATAAAAATAATTCATCAAACTCTGGAAGGAATATACCATAAGGAGTTACAGTTGTTTTTGGATTATAATCATGGTCATCAGCTTTCGCTCCATCCCTGCTTTTACCCCCGCGATCAAATGAGCCAATCTTAACGCGAGCTTTTGCATCCATGCTTAGACGTAAAATACTTTTATCTTCCGAAGCATCAATATTAACTAAGTCTAATTGCTCAAAGATGGCATCAGTTTGTGGGATTTTTTTTGAGGTTGAACTTTCTTTACCCTTCTGAGCTTATAACCTAAATTATTTAATTTGACTCGAATTGTTTCTGATGTATGTAAATTTTCATCACTATAACCATATTTTTCAATTAATTGCTTTCTGACTTCGGCTGCACTGAGTCTGCTATATAGTCTTTGACTTTTAAAACTAGGATCAGTCTGACTTTGCGAATCTACTATATTTTTTATATCTTCTAAAAGTTTTGGCAAATGTTCTTCTGCTTTATAACGCCCTTTGCCACCCATGTTATCAACGCAAGTAATACCACTTTCTAATTCTCTCATCCCTTTCCTAATAGTATCTCGATTCCATCCTAATTCTGATTGTGCAAGTCTTTGCCCTCCTAAACCTAAGCCCTGAACTGTCGAAGCCATAAATTTACGTTTTGCTGCACCTTTTAATTGAGATGCAGTTTCAATCAACAACTTTTTGAGAGAATCAGTTAATACTATAGCCACCAGTTACCACACTCAAAAACAAACATCATTATTCAAATTACTACAAAAGGGAAATGAAGGGGCTGCCGACGGCAGCCCCTTCATTTCCCTCCCCTTAAAATGATTATCATTCTTGTTAATGGAATAGTTTATTTTCTGGAAGTCCCTTAAAAGAATATCTGATACCAAGCTAAACCAGCTAGTTAATGAATTTATTGAAACA
>NZ_JACJPX010000161.1 GCF_014696315.1 Calothrix membranacea FACHB-236 | reverse complement strand
CGTTTTTGATTTTCTCGGATATAATCTGGTGCTGAAGCTTTGATAAGGGCGTGAGTTCTCAATAAATATAAATCGCAACTTTCCAACTCATAGATAATTTTGGTAATTAGGCGATCGCTCACATATTCCATCACCACATTTTGCAGCGTCAAACCCTCATAAGTAGATTGAATTAAACAACGTCCCAACAAAGAATCTAAACTCTCTCTAATTTGGCGTGGCGATAAATCCATAACATCATCTGTTAACTCGGTTTCCGAAACAGCTTCCCGATTAATCGCCAACCAATACATTAAACTTTTTTCCGATTCCGACAACCGCTCAAATTGTTGTGTTAATAAATCATGAATATCATCAAAAATAGTTGTCCCAGACTCCAGAAAAGCTGCAATATTACCATGAAAAAGTTTATTGATTGTCTCTGGTACAATTTGCAACGCCAAAGCATTACCGTGATAATGATTAATTAACTCTTCTATCTCCGAATCAGAACCATGCAAATCTCTGCTAGTCAGAATCTCCCTTGCTTCCCCAGACAACCCAGCTAATTCCCAAAACCGTACAGGTAAAGTTTTCCCCGCTAAACGTCGAACTTCCTTAAACTGCTCTCGACTCGTTAAAATTAAACAACTTTGATGTTGAGATTCCCCTATTCGTCGAAATAACTCACCATACCCAGAATATCCTTCACGATAGCTACCCGTGGAAGAACCACTTTGTAGAATTGATTCCCCATTATCAAATATCAACAAACAACGAGAAGCGCGTAAACGATCAATCAGTCGCGTGATTTTGTCTCCTAAACTTTCCGGTAAATCAATTTCTCGTTGCTGAGAAAGAAACTTCACCACATCTGCAATGATTTTTTCTACCGTTGGTGCTTCCCGCAAATTGCGCCAAATAATATAGTCAAATTTCTCACTCACCTCTTCGGCTAATTTTACCGCCAAAGCAGTTTTACCCACACCACCCATCGCCAAAATTGTTACCAGGCGACATTTATCATCAAGTAGCCATTGTTTCAGCGTAGTTAATTCTATACTTCTGTTGTAGAAAGTTGATACATCCGGTGCAGCATCCCAATCACGCTTTATTGGCGATGATTTTTCTTTATCCTTTCTGCTTTTAACTTCATCCTCAGTATCAACAACCTCTTCCCAATCCAACTGTAGAACTTGACAAAAAGCCTTGAAATACACAGGTTTCACAGGCGTACCCTGCAAAAAGCGCTTCCAAGTACCGATAGAAACCGTTGCGGTTACAACCTTTTTACCATTTTTAACTGGCGGAATAAAAGTACTTGCTTCTTCCAACCAATCCGCGTGATCTATGGCTAATCCCCGTGTTTCCCGTGCTGACTTGATTTTTTTTAGCCCCTCTGGTGATGCTTTTAAGCTCCGCATGATTACTGCTGATTGGTAGTATTGTCTAGTACATTTACGGATCACTTCAACGCGAGAAGTAACTGATCCGGATATGTGCTGGATTTTATCAACAGTTTTGGGGATTATGGAAATGTGAAAGGATACAGGAATGATTCCAGAGACTGTAGAAGTTAAAAACTTCTGTCTAATGGAATTGCAAATAAGGATAAGTAGTTAAACATAATTAATTACACAATGTCATTGCGAATGGAGCAAAGCGAAATGAAGCAATCGCAAGGGTTGGGATTGCTTCGCTTCGCTCGCAATGACTGTAATTAATTTTGCGTGGTTACTTAAATGTTTTTGCTTCAGCAAAATATTACATTAAGGTGAGAGTGTCTATGAAAAATTTTCAACCCGCTATCCCTCTTCTAACGGTAGCAGCGATCGCAAGTAGTTTTTCTTTTATAAGTACACTAGAAATTACTACATCAGCACCATATATTAAGGCAGAAACTGTGCAACCTGCTTACGCGAAACCTCGTGGTAGAGGTATCGGACAAGGATTACGCAATTTTTTGGGTGAATTTGTTGTTTCTCCCTTCTTTTCTGAAGCTGGTTCGACTATCGCTTCTGAGGTTGTAACCCAAGCATTTAATCCAAAAAAAGAAAATGTGAGTGCAACGACGAATATCAATAGAAATATTTATCTTGGTAGTACATTCATCGAACCAAACCGTCGATACCTATTCTTTGCTAATTCACAGGGTGGTTGGTTTATCTATAATTCCCAATATCAAAGATGGCAACCATCTTATCCTCCTAATTTTAGTGTTTATCGTACTGCTGACATTTTTCAGGATTCACAAGGTCGAATAGGGGCAAATCGATTATGGTAGATATAGGACTCCTATTTGATTTTTGAAAAAGCTCCGTACATCTGAAGAGTTGGAAAATCAAAGGTAGTGTGTTGAATAAACCACTTCTTCCATCCATTTCAAATGTGAGAACGAAGGAATCAAGGCGCAAAAACGTCGAACCCATGTTTTGGCTTGTAACCAAATATCCTCGATGGGATTTTGTTCTGGGC
>NZ_JACJPX010000160.1 GCF_014696315.1 Calothrix membranacea FACHB-236 | reverse complement strand
TCCCCCGTTTTTTCAGTACGGTAAAACCTTAAAATGCTTTTAATTCCCCGTCAAGCAAGTAACAGTCAATCAATTTTGAATTGGCAACTCTTGATGGCGATTGCTTGGCTATCACTAATCAAGCACTCAGAGATTTATCAGGCTGTAATGGCTTGTTAGTACGCCATTGGATTGACCACCATAAAGACGAAGTAATCAGCCACAATGCCAAGTATGGGATGGAGAACAAAAAAGACCCCTCTAATCCTGCCAGCTATGCCAATAAAGGCAAGGATACAGATAAAATTCTGTCACTAATCAATGAAGAGTTCCTCAGTGGTGAAGGTTATCGTAAAGCTAAATCTGAGTAGCGATCAACCTGCATTGGGCAAGGTGCAATTTTTCCGCTTAAGCTACAGCTTCTGCAAACATCCACTCTGAGGATTTTTTATGAATAAACCTGATAATTTTTCTGAGTCTGATAACCTAGTTGAACAGAAGTTCATGAGCAGTTGGGACTCAATTATAAAATTTTATGATGGCAGCCGAATGAGGGGATTTTTAGGAGAACAGTTAGCTGATCTGATGGTGAAATTGGTGACTTCTATGCAAGACCAGGGCTATAATCGGTGTCTTCGTGCGGGACAATCACTGCATCGATTAGTCTTGTCACGATCGCCAGAACATGGATATCTTGGCAGATGTCACTTATGTTTTACACCAGAGTTTGATATTTATGCGATTAATGCCAAGATGAAGACTATTTATGGTCTACAAGTTACATATCAAGTTGATGATAATATTTGCGAAGAATTTACCCAGAGTGAGATTGTTTTAACTAGCAAAATACAAAACCTTTTGCAAAGATTGTCAGAGCAACCTATTAACTAGCAACGACATCTCAGCTAGACATTATAGCGCTCGCCCCACTTCAGTATCACCAGATTTGAGTAACAAAACACACTAGTGTGTCCATGTCAGATTTATGGTAAATCTATGGCAGATCTATGGCAAGTTTATGGTAAATCCAAGGAATTTAAGACACTAACAAGTTAATGCTTATGTCAGATTTATGGCAGATTTATGGTAAATCTGTGGCAGATTCATGGTAAATCCAAGGATTTTTTCTAAAAAATTTTCTCGCACAGTACGCCAAAAAGTTTGTGCAGAAAAAACGAGCTAGATTTATAATTTCATTGGGTGAAAAAAACTCGTATTAAGTAATATTAAATTTTGCAGCATACAATACTACACTTCTGTAGCTTGTAAGATGTTGAAGACGAAAATTTAGAATTTTCTTCAACAATTGTGTAGATAAAGAGCTGGAATTTTTCACCAATAATTTTGCAGGGGCAGCTAACCAATCAAGTCGGAAGTCGGAAGTCGGAAGTCGGAAGTAAGAAGAAAAAATAACTTTAGTTGTGGGTTTAAAGCCCACTTAAAGAAAAGATGTGTTAAGAGACGCGCAGCGCTCGTAACACAGCGCAGAGCCGGAGCCGCTCCGCCTCTGGTCTTATTTCAATCCCACGACTTCAGTCGTGGGCACTACTTCCGAATTCCGACTTCCGAATTCCGACTTCTGAACGAAGGTTTGTAGGTAAATGCTGACAGCAAAGAACACAGAGCCTCAGCAAGCAGTACATTACTTCATGGAGGGATATTACCAGGAAGGCACTTCACGCTGGTCTGGTCAGGGTGCCAAGAAATTGGGATTATCAGGTGCAGTAGATGAACAAGAAACTTTCACTAATATTGTCAATGGACTGTCACCAGATGGCAGTCAACACCTTGCTAAAAGAAAGCTGGACTCATCGCAACGAAGAGCAGCAACAGATTTGACTTTCTCTGCACCGAAAAGTGTCAGCCTGCAAGCATTAGTGGGTGGGGATGAAAGGTTGGTTACTGCTCATCAATTGGCGGTACAAAAAACCATTCAACTGATAGAAGAACGCTACAGCTACACCAGGGTGACAACAGACGCTCACCGAGTTGCTACCAGAACAGGAAATTTAGTAGTCGCAGAATTTGACCACATTGAAACTAGGGAATTAGACCCACATCTGCATACTCATGCTGTAGTCATGAATATGACGCAGCTAGATAAGGGGGAATGGTACAGTCTCCTCAATGATGAAATTTTCAAAAATAAGAAATTTCTGGGGATGGTGTACCAGAATTATCTAGCTCTCGAAGTAGAAAAACTAGGGTATCAGGTAGAACCTAAAAAGCACGGGCAGTATGAGATTAAGGGCTTTCGAGACGAAGACCTTAAAGAATTTTCTAAACGCAGACAGCAGATATTAACTGAAGTAGGAGAAAATGCAACTTGGGCAGAGCGAGAAGCGGCTTGGACTGCCACTCGTAACAAGAAGCAGAAAATTAACCCCCAAGAGTTAAAAGCGTCCTGGAGAGAAGAAGCGGCAGCGCTGGGTATCAAGTTTGTGCAGCCAGAGTTGGCACAGCCTCTACTTCAACAGAGGTTAGTAAGTGAAGAGAACCTAGAGGATGCGATCGCTCACTGCTCTGAAAGAAATGTAGCGTTCACCCAAGAAGATTTGGAAAAATTCATCCTCAACCAGGGTTTAGCGACCGATGTAAGCTTGATTGAGCCATTAATTAAGGTTAACTCTCAATTACTCAGCCTATCTCCAGAAAAACGCGACTTTACTACCCTAGCAGCAGTCAATCGAGAATTAGCAACCATTAAATTGATGCAGAAGGGGCAGGGTAAAGTTAGCCCACTTGCTCAAAAAGAGGTAGTTTCTAGCCATTTGGAGAAAACAGCTTTAAACCCAGATCAGCGTCGAGCGGTACTAGATGCAGCAACCACAACCGACCAATTTACAGCATGGCAGGGGGTAGCTGGTGCTGGTAAAACTTTCGCCCTCAAGGAGTTAAAAGCGATTGCAGTTACTTCTGGCTATACCATCAAAGGTTTTGCCCCCAGTTCGATGGCGGCTAAAGTCTTGAGTCAAGAGTTAGAAGTTCAAGCCGAAACTGTGGCTAGATTGTTAGTATCTGAACCACCTCAAGAAATTGAACCAAATCAGATATGGGTGGTGGACGAA
>NZ_JACJPX010000016.1 GCF_014696315.1 Calothrix membranacea FACHB-236 | reverse complement strand
TTAATTCAGCAACTAAAACGCCCAAGTATTCCTATGTGCTTGGTTTGATTTAAATTGTCCTGTAGCTCCGCCCGCTATTTGTGCCAGTTGCGTAAGTCCTATTCATGTAAAATCTTAATTAGACTCATAAGAAAATTGAGGAATTATGCCGGATTTTAAAGCGGAATTAGCAGAGAATCTAGATGAATCAGAGTGGGAATGGCTAATTCCTCATGTTAAAAGAGATGCCGTAATTGTGGTAGCATCAGGCTTAGATTTATTAGATGTGGGAGTAGCGATCGCCAGTGATAATATTCCCCAAGTTCAAATATGGATTGATGAGCAATTGATTACCAAACCCAATCCAGAACAGTTAGGAGAGTGGAATGCCAATCCTCAAAAACGTTTTCAAACACTCATTGTTCAGCCTTATGTAATAATACAAGAAATAGTAAATACCTAAAAAATAGACAATAAAGTAACATCAATTGTAGGGTGTGTTATGCCGCAGGCTAACGCACCTTGTGTTTTTAATACTATTTTAGATTTTGGATTGGGAATTGCTGTTTGTTTGAGATTTGGGTGATGGGTATAACTTTTTTGATAAATTATTTCTAATTAAACTAAAGCTTTTAATAAAGCCTGAAGTTTCAGTTGCACCTCTGCAAACTCTTTTTCAGGATCGGAACCTGCCACTATACCTGCACCTGCGTATAGTCTAGCGCGATCGCCATCAATGAGTGCAGAACGGATTCCCACAACAAACTCGCAGTTACCCTCTGAGTCTACCCAACCCAGAGGTGCAGCATATAAACCCCTCTCAAAGTTTTCGTAGCGGCGAATTTCCGCACAGGCAATATCTCTTGCTGCACCGGCGACGGCTGGTGTAGGATGCAGTTGAGCAACAATTTTTAAGGGATGGACATTAGCCGGAACTAAAGCGCTAATTGGTGTCCATAAATGCTGAATATTCGATAATTGTCGCAGGCGTGGTGGTAATACCTGGGGTAATAAACCAATTTGAGATAAGCGTTGAGTAATAAAATCAATGACTAGGGAATGTTCGTGCTTTTCTTTTTCGTTATTAATTAATAGATTGGCGTTAGCTGCATCTTCGGTGGGTGTTTTACCTCGCGGTGCAGAACCCGCTAACGCATCTGTAATCAAATTTTGCTCGTGAATACAGATTAAGCGTTCTGGACTCGCGCCAATAAAGTTTTGTCCTTTACCATTACTGGTAGAAAATATATAGCAATTAGGATGTATTTGTCGGAGATTATTTAAGGATTTAAATAAATTAAAGTTATTACTAGATTTAACATCTAAAGCATCTGCTAACACAATTTTAGTTAAATGATTATTACGAATTTTTTCTAAAGCTGATGTTACAGAACTTTTAAAATGATTGGCATCACTAACTGATTTTTTGCTGAAATTGGCGGTAAAAACTTCTCGATTGGGTGAGTAATATTTTAAAGAATTAATTGTATCAATTTTATTGCACAGAGTTTGTAAGATTCTATTAATATTTTCGCTAGCAGTAATAACCGAATTCATCACTAAAATGCAACGCTGATTTTTGACGGCTATTTGCCAACGTGGGAGAAAAATTGTTGCAGAAGAAAATGGATAATCTACTTGGGAATTTTGCGGAAAAAAGCTAAAGTAACAGAAAAAGTGTGGGCCGGAAAAGGGTAGATTGTTGTTACCAAATTTAATTGTATTTTTGAGAGATTTTTTGATAAAATACTCTGCTTTACTAAATCTATCAGTTCCATCAATACTTAATGTCGCTACCGAATCAATAGCTGCGATCGCTTCTCCTTTACCCTTATTCTCAAAATAAAAATTTATCTCATTTACTTGTGCCAGTTCATCTAATACAACTAAGGGATCTACTAGATCAATTTCTAGCGAAATACTCACAATTTGCCTGCAATTATTGTTGAGGCAATTTTCTTGAACTGCTGTGAGAAATTGGTAGAGGTCTTTGTACTCTACGAAGAAGCTGTTGCGACATGGTGAAACTGTCATGGATCTAGTAATAGTAAATTTTTTTTAAGTTAACTTCCTAAAGTGCAATTAAACATGGTCGTATTCTTACAGGTAACATATTCAGTCGCCATTTAACCAGAGTATGGTTTGCCTTGTTTTTGGTGTTACAAGACCACGACAAGCCATGCTCAGTTTTATGCTGCAATATGGAGAAGTTTTGGCAGCACAAAGTTAAGGATCTACAGAAAAAACAGCAGTTTTTTTGTAAATTCACAACCTTTAGTGTCTCTTAAACCCATAAAATTTAATATGAGTAAGGTTCTGGCAATTTAGTTAATCACGACTGATGACTACACAGCAGATTTTATATCCCAAAAGCAAGTTATGGATGGCAGCGATAAAACCGCCGATGTATAGTGTTGCCATCATGCCTATTTGGGTAGGAACATCGGTAGCATTTGTAGAAACCAAAAATTTTAATGCAACAATATTTACTACTTTTATTGCAGCAGCAATTTTAATTCTGGCGTGGGAAAATATCAGTAATGATGTTTTTGATTCCGAAACGGGGATAGATAAAAATAAACACCATTCACTGGTAAACTTAACAGGAAAAAAGTTAGTAGTATTTTGGTTAGGAAATCTTTGCTTAATTTTGGGTTTGCTGGGCATACTAGCGATCGCAACTTGGCAACAAGACCTAACTGTGATTGGAGTAATTCTGCTTTGTTGTGCTTTGGGCTATATGTACCAAGGGCCTCCCTTTCGTTTAGGATACCAGGGTTTAGGTGAAATTCTCTGCTTTTTTGCCTTTGGCCCGTTGGCAGTGGGTGCAGCATACTATAGCCAAACCCAAACTTGGTCAATGACGAGCCTACTAGCTTCAGTAATTGTCGGCATTGTTACTAGTTTAATTTTATTTTGCTCTCACTTTCACCAGGTTGACGATGATATAGCAGCAGGGAAGCGATCGCCTATTGTCCGCCTGGGAACCAAAACAGGATCTCAAGTTCTCACTTGGTTGACTGCGAGTATTTATCCCTTCACTCTGATATTTGTGTTATTGGGAATTTTCCCTGTCTGGACGCTGTTAAGTTGGCTAAGTCTACCCTACGCTTTCAAATTATGTCGCCACGTCCAGCAGTATCATAACCAGCCAGATAAGGTGAATAATTGTAAATTTATCGCCGTAGCCGTACATTTTTGGGCTTGCTTGCTGTTGGGTGTAGGATTTGTGCTGTAGAAATTTATCTCACGCAAAGGCGTAAAGAAGTTAGGAGGAGTGAATTACAGATTTGAATTTCGTCTGATAGCGCGGAAATTTTTGCGATCGCTTACCACCAGTCATGGTAATTGGGATATTCGCGAAAGTATTATTATTCGTCTGATTGATGCAGCAGGTAGCCAGGGATGGGGCGAAATTCCGCCTATTAGCTGGTTTGGTTCTGAAACTCTCCCACAAGCCTTAGATTTTTGTCGCCAACTACCAGAGGAAATCACAGAAGAAATTATCTTTTCGATTCCCGATACTTTACCTGCTTGTCAATTTGGTTTTGAATCAGCGTGGGAGGGAGTGGGGGCTGGGGACTGGGGACAAGGGGACAAGGGGACAAGGGGACAGGGAGATATCCCCATTACCAATTACCAATTACCAATTACCCATTACCCATTACCCCATAGCGCTTTATTACCAGCTGGCGAAGCAGCATTAAATGCATGGCAAAAGCTGTGGGAGGAAGGCTATCGGACGTTTAAATGGAAAATTGGTGTTGATGCGATCGCAAATGAATTGAAGATTTTTCACTTACTGATTGACAGTTTACCAGCCTCTACAAAACTGCGATTAGATGCGAATGCGGGACTTAGCTACAAAGAAGCAGAGCTATGGCTAGAAAATTGCGATAAATTTCCTGAAAAAATCGAATTTATCGAACAACCGCTAGCAGTAGCAGAATTTGAGGCGATGTTGCAGCTGAGTAGCCGTTATCAAACAGCGATCGCGTTAGATGAGTCTGTCGCTACACTCTCACAACTTAATACTGCTTATCAACAAGGTTGGCGAGACATTTTTGTAATTAAACCAGCGATCGCAGGTTCGCCATCACGCCTGCGGCAGTTTTGTAAGCAGCATAACATTGATGCTGTCTTTTCCTCCGTTTTTGAAACTGCGATCGGGAGACACGCAGCACTCAAGCTAGCAGCAGAATTATCCCAGCATAACCGCGCAGTTGGATTCGGAATCAATCACTTATTGGAAAAAGAAGAAGAAACATGGCTTCAACGTTTATGGCAAAACCTGTAAGCTATCTTAATATTCTGAATAATTTAGGTGTTGCTGATTGCCTCATTGGTTGTGATAGTTTTCAAATGCAGCAATTAGCCGAGGAATTGTATTCAGAACTTATACAATTGTCTGCATCAGGCACAACACCAAAAATAATTTTAGCCGAACGCCAACCAGAGCGATTTTTAGCAGGTTTTCTCGCCGCTTGTGCTGCTAATTGTCCAGTATTTATCTGTAACCCCGACTGGGGAACACAAGAATGGCAACAAGTTTTCGATTTAGTACAACCAAATATCATTTGGGGAGAACAAAAATTAAGTCTTTTATCTCCCTCATCTCCCCCATCCCCCCACTCAGAACTCAGAACTCAGAACTCAGCACTGATCATGATTCCCACAGGTGGATCGTCAGGGAAAATTAAGTTCGCCATCCACACTTGGGACACATTAATGGCATCTGTGAAAGGATTTAAAGAATATTTTCAGTTAAATTATATTAATTCTTTTTGTGTATTACCGCTTTATCACGTCAGTGGTTTAATGCAATTTATGCGCTCTTTTACCACTGGTGGAAGGCTTGCTATTTTACCATTCAAAGCATTAGAAGCTGGTCAAATATATGATATTGAAATATCAGATTTTTTCATATCTTTAGTACCAACCCAATTACAACGTCTCTTACAAAACCCCACATTAACTAAGTGGATATCGCAATTTCAAACTGTCATGTTAGGCGGTGCGCCTGCGTGGGATGAACTTTTAGAAAAAGCTAGGTTTCATCAAATTCGATTAGCGCCTACCTATGGTATGACAGAAACCGCTTCTCAAATAGCTACCCTCAAACCTGATGATTTTCTGAATGGTAAAGTTAATTCCGGTCAAATTCTCCCCCATGCTCAAATAACTATTTGCAATCAACAAGGTGAAATTTTAAATTGCAATCAACCAGGAAATATCACCATTCAAGCACAATCTTTAGCACTGGGATATTATCCAAAACTTTGGGATAAACAAGATAATTTTTCAGTAGATGATATTGGCTTTTTAGATACCCAAGGTTATTTAAAAATTCTGGGGCGTAACAGTGACAAAATAATTAGCGGAGGCGAAAACATCTATCCTAGCGAAGTTGAATCAACTATAAGAGCCACTAAAATGGTGGATGATATTTGTGTGATTGGCGTATCAGATAACCATTGGGGGCAAGTATTAACAGCGATTTATATTCCTAAAGCATCCTATACATCATTAGAAATTAAAACAGCCATCAAAGATAAACTATGTAAATTCAAAATTCCTAAACGCTGGATTCCTGTATCAACTTTACCCCGAAATCTCCAAGGTAAAATTAACCGCCAACAACTACAGAAATTAATACAAGAAGGCTCAAGTATAAAGGCTAAAGTATAAAATAATTTTAAACTAGTAAACCTTAAATTGTAGGATGCGTTAGCGATAGCGTAACGCATCGACAAAGATGGTGCGTTACGGCTAAATTTTATTGTTTCTAAGTCCGAAATCCTTGCACAGCCGTAACACACCCTACTTAATATTTACTTTATAAATAGCCTCTGAAATAATTTCCAATTAATATAATACTCTAACCCTTACCAATGACAAATGACTAAGGACAAATGACAGTCCTAACTAAGTAATCTTTAATTCGCAACGACTTACATAGTTTCCCTTGCTTTTCTTCTCTCTACTTCCTCTGTGTCTCTGCGGTTCGTTTCCAACCAATTAACTATTTCCACAGGCAATTCCTGCTTACTTCTACTATTCGCATCAATACAAACGTGCCTTGTAATTGCCTTAGCAACTATTACCTCAGAAACAGAAATCTCATAAGCAATTTCAAACTTCTCCCCACCCAATTTTTGCGGCATTAAACACACTAATAGCTTATCGCCACAAAACACCGGACGGAAAAAATCAACATTAGCATGAACAATCGGAAAAGCAACTGATGGATTGCTAAAAAAAGTTTTTAAATTAATACCTGCGGCTTCTAGAGATTCTTCATAGGCTTCATGACAAATCCCTAAAATATTCGCAAAATACACTACCCCAGCAGCATCAGTATCTTGAAAGCGAACGCTACGGTTATATGTAAAAGGCATAGTTCAATAAGTCAAGCATAAAAATAGCAGACTTATTGCCTGCTCTACATAATTTTACCGTAACTCAGCTAACACACTGACATATTGCATTACTGATATTTATCTGCGGTTAATTATCTTATTTGGACTGTTTCATGTATCCATATTGATAGAGTGGACATTATCTAACTCTAGATGCTGCCCACTCTAAATTTATTGAAAATGCTACAAAATATTAGCTTAGAGGAGAGTAAATATCCTTAGAACTAGGATTGAGATATGGACGCTGCACATCTACTAAATGACGGTTAAAGTGGCGGTTAATAGATTGCATCCGTTCATCATAAGCATTCTTGCCTTTATACCAAGCATCCAACAAAGCATTAGCAACAATTTGACAGCGATTCATCCCGAAAGTTTCTTGTGCGGCAAATTTTTTGATAGGTTCTTCCGCTAAACTTAGTCCAGGTGCTAAAAACTTGGTGAATAGAGGAATTTCAGGGTTAAAATGCGCCTCATGGTCTGCATACACACCTTGCAGAACTTCACGGATTGCTAGATAGTTGTTACGTTCAAAGTAGAGTACCCCTGAATCGTAACGTCCATAAGCAGCAGGATTATAAGGAACTTGGAAGCTAAAAGGAATACCAGCTTCGTTGAGTTCGACTGTCAGGCTATCCATGAGCGCGATCGCACCAAATGGTGTGATATTAAAATAGATTCGCCCTGTACCCAAATCATCCTCTGGGTTGTCTTGTCTTTCCTGTCCAAAATTGCTAACTGCTAAATAACAGCCGTTTTGTATGCGATTTTTGGGCATCCATACTGACACTAATTCGCCAACTTTCGCCGCTTGAGAATGGGGTGTCAGATGACAATCTGGCTCGATGTACAATGTCAACCCGCCTTTATTCACAGCCATGCTACCATCTGGTTCGTGCCGCAACACTTCCCAACTAGGATCAAAATAACCTGTCCCGTGGTTGCAGTTATGCAGACGTTCGTAAAATTCCCCATCAATTCCTAAAGCGGAATAGTTTTCTAAATTCTGATGTGGTAATTGCTTTGCAGCCTCAGCTTTGACAGCTAAAACATTTTGTAGGGAGCCATTGTAATATATACCATACAAAAAATTCCGTAGTAATAAAGTTAAATACTTCTGCTGTAAATCTGCGGAATTCTGCTGAAATCTATCTGCTATCTTGGCTGGTAATGCAAATGGTTGATAATTGGGATGGTGGATACAAAAGTTCGACTCAATCTGAATATTGCTAGCAATATCAAATAGGGAAGTTAGGGGTTGTTGAACAGAAGAATATACCATAGTTAATTACCACCTCAAAATTCAGAATGGGAAATTGGACAACCAACAAATAGCCAATACTGTGCCTTCCCTAATGCAAACTTTAGGTCATAAAGACTTTAGGGAAAATTTAGCAGGAAAATATATGATGGGAAAAACTTCAAATGCAAAAATTACAATTTTGCATGTTTAATTGTATGCTTGATTCGCTTAACAACCGCGTAGGCGGGTTTTTTCGTAATACAGACGAACCAACTGCTTTTCTCTTTCTGGCTGAGGCAATTTATGCACTTTCGCCACAGGTTTTAAGATTTCGGACTCGGAAATGCCAAAAACAGTTAATACACCTTGCTCAGGCATAGTTAATAAGTTTTTCGCCACCGACAGCATACAAATGTCAGTATTATCAAAATCTTTGCGATTTTTAATCTTGTCCTGAATTTGGTGAATTAATCCCAAACCAACAAACTGAACAACTCGCAAAATAAAATCACTACGATACTCTAAAATTACGGGGAAAGCATTTAGGTAACCTCGAAGTAAAGCCAATATTGAAGGCTGAATCACCTCCAGGGGTGTAACCGCCAGACGCAGAGATTCTTCTAACTGTAAAGTAGGATCTACTACTAAACTATCAAGCCAAATCTCTAAATAGCTGGCTAATAATGTACCCAAATCAAAAGCGGGATCTCCCCAAGCACAAGCTTCCCAGTCAATCAATCTAATCAGGCAATTATCAAGCTGCTGCCAACGAGAATGAACTAAAATATTGTTTAACTTCAAATCGTTATGAGTGAGACAGCAAGGATTCCATTCATAAGCTAAGTCTGCAATTGCTGATTCTAAACTTTCGTAGCGCTGGTAAAGATTATAGAATTGCAGCGCTTGCGTGGGGACTTGAGCAAAAATCTCTGGTGTAATTGACTCTATCCCTTGAGCAGGATTATAGAAGTGATAACGAAACTGTCCTGCGGGAGCAGTATTCATAAAATCACGATACTCTCGACCGTTGAAAGTAGCACGGTGCAAACCTGCTAAAGTTGTGCCAATAGCTGTAGCAATTTCATCGGCAAAAATATCAGTTTTTTGATAGAAACGCCCTAGCTGTTCATAGTCACTCAAATATTTGCGGACAAGGATAGAATTTTCCTCGTCATAATGTAGTAATAATGATGCGATCGCAGAAATATTACCAATAACCGGAAACTGCTGTAGCAATTGGTGAAACAGCCACTCCTTGAAAAACTCTTGGGGAGTTCCATCATCGTGATTGCTGACTTCTTGTTTAACCAGCAGTTTGCGATTATCTGCCAGACTCACTATTAAATTCAAATTCTTAGTTCTATCTGGTAACTCAGATTCGCTGGTTGCTCCATCTTCTGAGCTACACAGACCTGCATCTTGCAGATACTGGATAACATTTTGAGAAGACAGTGATAATACCATGTATTATTATTTCCTAGTACGTAAAATTGCGGGAAGAATCACCTATCTCAGGATTACCTGAAATCTAGTATTTTTAGGTAGATAGCAACTAACGTATGAATATCTATAATTATTCGTACTATCTATTAATATCCCATCTAAATTACAAAAATCTGCCAAAATGCCAATATATTATTTGCTGTTTCTTTACTATCACTTTACAGTTTGATAACTTCAATTGTGCAATCTTTACATTTATGAGCATAGCTACGTAGGTAGATTTTGATTTCTGCGCTTGTGTCTTTTGATGTACACAGGTTTTTACCTTTTGGCAGCTTCAATAACAACCAATGACATTATTAATACTGCAATCTTGTTATATTTAACTACGTAGTGCAGCTATCAACTGTATATATCAAGCTGGATATTTTGGTCATTGGCATTTGGTATTTATTCTCCTTATCCCCATTACCAATTACCAATTACTAATTACTAATTGCCATTAGGAAAAACTCTGAGTAATAGATGGTGTTAGATGCTAAAAAGAGAGTTTTGGAGATAATAAAAAACGGTATTGTACATCACATTTATTTGATGATTCACGCTTTTACCAATCTTCCAGACTCTTAACTTCTCAAAACCTGAGATTCAGCATTCATATTTTTATTTATCAGCACTAAGCAAACAAAACCGGATATTTTAACTAAGTAAAAATTATTTTTTTTAGGGAAATTTTAATCTTTATTACCCAAATACACTATAAATTGTCGCTTTTATAACTGAATTTTTCAGCCTTTATAGAAACACAGCACAGATTTTCCTGTGCGGTAAAGTTGGGTATGAATATATTCCGATGTCAAACTTAGATATTACAGCATTTTTAACAACTACCTGAGAATAAATGATGTTGTAGATCAATTGATTGAGGGGTATGACCCATCATTTATGATTTGCTCAAATTCCAGTGTGTTGCAACAACCTTCAACTATTAACCCGTAATTTATTTGTGTACGAATAACAAGACCCAGCTCGCACCTACAATAATGCGGCGTTAAACTTCTCTAGCCGATAATAGAACAAATATACTATATAATTACCTAGGGCATTGAGTAATGGGTAATGGGGATATCTCCTTGTCCCCTTGTCCCCAGTCCCCAGTCCCCAGTCCCCAGTCCCCAGTCCCCAGTCCCTAGTCCCTAGTCCCCAGCCCCCAATACCCAATCCCTACTTCACACCCACCATTTGATTTACCATCAGTACTAATGCCAACATACCCAAAATAATCATTAAGCCTGAAGGCATAAACTTGCGGGTTTTCGCTAGCCGCAAGCTAAAGAAAACAACTAATGCAGCAGTAATAAAAGCTGCTAGAAACAAACCCCAGATTTGGCCTTGTAATTGCAAAAAAGCAGCAATAATGAGTAATAAACCGCTAATACTACCACTTAGCAGGGAAATTTTACTACTTGCTTGAACATAGCCCATGATGCCGCCAATCAAAGCCAAAATACCATAGACAAATGCGGCAACTATACCTAATTCCATTGTTAAAACCTATGTAGATTTTGATTTTGCGGCCGCGGTCGCCAGACAATTTACCATAGCTGTTGAAGCTCATCACCCAATTGATTGATGGATAGTCAAGCGATGTTGTCTACAGGAAGCACTTCATCCTCTGCCAAAATTCAGTTCCTCCAGCGCCAAGCAGCCTCACTATTAATTTACCAATCTGTTCTGCAAAGCGAAGTGGGGATTGCTTTTCTGGAGTTGTTGCAAGCGATACGATATACCGATGCCGATGGGCGAGGTTGCCTACAAGCCTACGGCAATTACTTTCACGCCTTGGCTGCGAAAAATCAAAATTGGGAAGATTACCTCATTACTCAAATTCTGATTGCGGAAAATCCCTTTACCAAGCTGGCTCAACAGCAAGAATTTGAAAATATGCCCGTTGCACTAGTCGCAGCAGCACAGCATGATTTACACGTGTTGCAGAATTTATATGAGTGCAGTAGCGCGGCTTTGAGTGAGTGGGTACAAACGGTAGCACATCTACCAGTTTCACCAGTCGTTTGGTACAAAGAGCAAAATAAGACTGAAGTAGAAACTAAGGCAATTGCGTCTCTTCACCATTCAGATAATTGGGCTGATGCAGTAGAAGATTTAGCGGTTTATTATCGCCAATTTGGTACAGGTTTATTTGCAGAATATCGGGCTTTGCGCTGGCAAGGTGGTAATTTTGTGGGTATTAAGCATCCTGACCCTGTGAGACTGGGTATACTTGCAGGTTATGAGTCACAACGGGACGCTTTGTTAAAAAATACAGAGTTTTTATTAGCCGGAGAAACTGCACTGCATGTATTACTTTATGGTAGTCGCGGTTCGGGAAAATCTTCCTTAGTCAAAGCTTTGTTGAATGAGTATAGCGATCGCAATCTCCGTTTAGTAGAAGTAACAAAATCGGAATTGCGAGACTTGCCGCTCATTGTAGAACAATTGCGGGGCGTACCGCAGAAATTTATTATTTTTGTCGATGACCTTTCCTTTGAAGAAGATGACGATGCTTTTAAAGCACTCAAAGTAGTGCTAGAAGGGAATTTAACTGCACGTCCTGAGAATGTAGTTGTCTACGCCACATCCAATCGCCGCCACTTGATTCGCGAGTTTTACACAGACAGGCCTGCGCCCAAAGATCACGAAGAAATTCATGTTTGGGATACGATGCAAGAAAAGCTTTCCTTTAGCGATCGCTTTGGTTTAACCTTGACCTTTGAGGGGGCAGATCAGAAAACATATTTAAAAATTGTCCGGCATTTAGCAGCACAAGCAGAAATTAATATTAGTCAAGAAGACTTGGAGTATCAAGCATTACAATGGGCTACTCGCCATAACGGTCGTTCTGGACGCACAGCAAGGCAATTTATTGATTTCTTAAAAGCTGACTTAACAGTTTTCGGTGCAAAAAATTATACAGCAGAGCCTGAATAGTGTAATAGTAAGTTGTTCATTTCAATCTATAGCTATTTCTAGAACCATGTTATGTGCAAATCTTCACAACCGCAGACTTCCCAGGGACAAAGTGAGGGATCATGTCCTTAAAAAGTAATGATTTTGACAACCTGACAAGGCTAAAAATAAGCAATATGCACTCAGCAGTATTAAGCAATCGATTATTTCTTGGAATAGTTGCCTTTAGTGTAAGTTTTGGTCTTAGTCTTGTCCCCAACTGGGATTTTTCTAAAGCCTTTGTCACAGGCATCATTACTGTAATAGCTACCTATGCAGCCGCCTTATCTGTAGATAGGCGGCGTAAAAGTCATGAAATGCTTATTTTAACTTCTCTGCGGAAGCGAATTAAAGAACAAGAGGAACTAAAGTCACGAATTGCTAGAGAAATTCATCAAATTGAAGAACATCGCAATTCCTTATATACAGAATCAAAACAGTTACAAAATAAAGTAGCTGAATCTCGCAATCAACGGGATAGTATTCAACGAGAACTCAGCACTTTTGCTGGGCAGAAAAAACAGTTAGAAAGCGAAATTACTGTTCTTAACACGGAAATTCATAACTTAGATCAAAATAAAGCAGAACTGAATCATTCTGTTTCTATGCTCACTGCAGAAAAACGCCGTCTTGAGTTAAACTGTAACGTTTCTCGCTCGGAAATTAATCAGTTACAGCATCAAATTAGCGAACTTCTGCAAGAAAAGCAAGAAATAGAAAATAATTTAACTCTTCTAGGTAGACTTAAACCTCAAATCGAAGAAAAACTCTACGAACTGCGAATTGAATTGCAAAATTTAGAAGTTGAGTTTAACCAAAAAAATCAACTATTTCTGAGCAAATCAAATAGTAAAGAAAATATAGAATCTAGCTTGAACAATGTTCAAACTCAAATAGGAGAACAGCAAGCAGAACTCCAGAAATTACAAGCACAAGTGTTCTTATTACAAGAAGAAAGAGACTTATTGCAAAGCCAAGTTTGGGAATTACTCCAGCAACTTGAAACACTTAATCCCGAACCATTAACAGATAAAAGGCACGAAGAAGGATTAGAATTGTTTCCTTTTGCAGAATTAATTGAACCCATCGAAACAACGGAAAGAAAAACTAGCACATCTGAGGCTTTATCTGAAGAGTGGATTCATTTTCTAGAGCAGCTACAAAACCATGAATTTGAGGTTATAAAAGCTCTATTAGTCCAAGAAAATACCCAAGCTACCATTAAACAGATTGCCGAAGCAAATATTACGATGCCCAATCTATTAGTAGATTCAATCAATGGTAAAGCCAATGATACATTGGGCGAATTAATTATTAATACAAATGTTGAACCAGCAGAAATTTATCCAGAATATATCAGTAATGTGAAAAAAATACTAGAGAACTATCAAAAACATATGTGATAGCTCCAAATAGTACGTTAAATTATTTATTTAACTGGCATTTTCATAAATGACATCGCATTGCTATAAGTAGATACTCTTCATCAAATTTATTAAAATATTCATACCATTGTAAAATTATTATAAGGTATGGTATATACCTGACTTAACTTGCTGGCTATAAGCCTCTGCTTTCAAAATCAGGTGAGATCAACTACATGGCAAAGCTCAAACTCTCGAAAAAAATATCTACTGCTTTAATTAATTCCCTAGGCGCAGGAGTAGTACCCAGATTAGGAGTTGAACACATAGCAGTTGGTCGGGAACAAGAACTCAAAAGCCTATTACAGAATCTCGATGATATTGCAGAAGGGGTATCGGCATTTAGGTTTATAATTGGCAACTATGGTTCCGGGAAAAGCTTCATTCTACAATTGCTTCGCAGCCGTGCTATGGAACAAGGTTTTGTCGTAGCAGATGCAGATTTATCCTCAGAACGTCGTCTAGCCGGAAGCAACCATGAAGGGTTAGCAACCTATCGCGAATTAATGAGCCGTCTCGCGACAAAAACTCGTCCTGATGGTGGTGCTTTAGTCTCAATTTTGGAAGGATGGATTAATAAAATTCAACAAGAAGTAGCTAAAGAAACTAGCTTACGTCCGAATGATGAAGGCTTTGATGACAAAGTTGAGGAAAAAATTCGGGAAGTTGTTCAGTATATTGAAGATTTAGTCCACGGTTTTGATTTTGGCAGCGTCATTATTGCTTATTGGCGTGGTTATCGCTTGGATGATGATAATTTAAAAAATGCTGCCATGCGTTGGTTGCGGGGAGAATTTACCACCAAAATTGAAGCAAAAGCTGCTTTAGGCGTGCGTGTCATCATTGATGATGATAGTTGGTATGATTACATTAAACTATTAGCTAAATTTGTTGCGGAGATTGGTTATAAAGGGCTATTAGTTATTGTTGATGAATCCGTACATTTATATCAAATATCTACTACAGTAACGCGGGAGAAAAATTATAATCGACTGCTTGCAATGTTTAACGACACCATGCAGTGCAAAGCCGAACATCTCGGTATTTTTATTGGTGGGACTACAAAATTTTTAGAAGACCAAAATCGGGGTTTATTTGCAGACCAAGCTTGGCGCAGGCGCACAAAAGAAAGCCGCTTTGTCACTCAAGCTGGCGTGCAAGAATATTCAGGCCCGGTTATCAGGCTCAATCCTTTAAGTAAAGAAGAGATACTCACGTTATTGCAACGTATAACTGAGATTCATGCTCAAAATTTTGGTTATGACAAGACTTTGAGTAATCGTGAGTTAAATGAATTTGTCAAAGAAATTGTTAATCGTCTAGGCGCAGAAGCTTTGCTGACACCAGGAGAGATTGTCAGAGATTTTATTAGTGTATTGAATATTCTGCATCACAACCCCAAAATGCTATTTTCTCAATTGATTCATGACTCTAAATTTAAACCCACGATTGCGGGAAAAGATGCAAGTTTGGATGAGGATAATGCAGCAGAATTTAGTTTGTAATTTTCAATTTGTAGTGGATTAGATTTCTAGTTAAAACGGCGCTTTAGCGCAACTACGAACATTTTTTCATGCAATATTTTAACTATATTTTGAGTGGTGGTAATTGTTACAGCCTCTCATTTTAAAACAGGCGATCGCTCAATCACAAACCACTCATGGTATAAAATCGCTAAGAAGAAATCTTTACCAACAACGCGGTTGCACACTGCGACAAAGCCAGAAAAAACGGATCGTCATCTAAAGTCGTGTCTCTGAAGAACAGAGTTAAGGACTTGCCATCAAGGCTAAAAATTGCCTACAGAATCGTGATATTACCACGATTGGTAGCTGCTACTAGTAAAAGCACAGGATGTCCTTCCAGTATGATAAATTCGGGATTTGAACATCGCAGGACTTGCCGCCCAATCTTGGGGCCCTTCATGTTTTTCGATGGTTCTATCCCATCGCACAGGCTTAATTTTCTTAATGTTTCCTGGGATAATTCCACCAGCTTCATCTTTAATTCAGGCTAGTCAGCAGCTATTAAGGAGTATTCTCTAGTTTAGACCGATCAAGACTCTCATCAATTAAAACATTGGCGAATCTAGATATTTACATTTACTAGCAAGTTACTTTACACACTTTATAAAGCAACAAAATATCCGATAATTCACGGAGAGAGAATTTATTAACAGCGGTTTTCTCAATCAGCCATTATAGAACTAACTTAGGGCAGTTTTGCGTGCATTCGTAGCGGTTTCAAAGACAGAGTAACGGCAGGTATTTTTAAATTTAATTCGCCACGAATTTAGATAAATTAGTTCTTAACTAAGCTATTTATCAATTAAATTTGGGTCAAATCCTGAATAAATTCTCTCCACTACTGAAATTTCGCTTATAGATGCCAAATCCTATCCTTGGGAACGTTTAAGCGAACCATCAGCATATAGTTCTAGTGGTATTAGCTGAAGCTTACCATTAACTTTTACTTGAGAGTAAACTACTTTTACTAGGGGAGCATTATTTTGGTTATAACGTACAGACATAATTCCTTACCTTCTTGATAAACTTATAATCTTTTGAAGTTATATTACCCATAATCTACTCAATTTATGCCTGAGTAGTATTGCTTCTTCTGCATGATTATTTATCCTACTTTAGAATTAATAATACTGGTTAAAGATAGATACAAGTATGTCTTGCTGAAGATAAAGATTTAAAAAATATTTTCAGTACTATCTACGGGAAAATTCTGTCACAAGATGGTTAACAACAGATGATAATAAGAAACTTATACCGCCCTCATCTGTAATATCATTGCTAATAACAGAACTCGATCTGGCTTGGCTGACATCTCTAACTTCACAGTCACAGGGTTGATTTTTGCAAGTTGCGACTACTAAAACCATGAACACTACGTCCGAATTGTATACTCGCCTAGAGAATTACTATCAGCAAATCAAAACAATTATTCTTAGCCGTCAGAATCCCATTACTGGTTTGCTACCTGCGAGTACAGCTATAACAGCCCACGGTGATTATACAGATGCCTGGGTGCGAGACAATGTTTATAGCATTTTGGCAGTGTGGGGTTTAGCACTTGCGTACCGCAAAATTGATGAAAATAAAGGCTACACCTATGAACTAGAACATAGTGCAATCAAGCTGATGCGTGGATTGCTGTTTGCAATGATGCGACAAGTTCATAAAGTAGAAAGATTTAAACATACTCAATCACCATTAGATGGTTTACATGCCAAATACAACACTGCTACTGGTGATATTGTGGTGGGGGATGATGAGTGGGGACATTTACAAATAGATGCAACATCAATATTTTTGTTGATGTTGGCTCAAATGACCGCCTCCGGATTGCAAATAATTTATACCCTTGATGAAGTTAATTTTGTCCAAAATTTGGTTTATTACATTGGACGAGCCTATCGCACACCAGATTACGGTATTTGGGAACGTGGTAACAAGATAAATCGTGGTAATGCGGAGTTAAACGCTAGTTCTGTCGGGATGGCTAAAGCGGCGTTAGAAGCCATCAACGGGTTAGATTTATTTGGCGTGCGTGGAAGCCAAGCTTCAGTAATTCATGTTCTCCCAGATGAAATTGCGCGCGCTCGCTTGACGTTAGAATCGCTATTACCTAGAGAATCAGGCTCAAAAGAAATAGATGCGGCGCTGTTGAGTATTATTAGTTTCCCCGCCTTTGCAGTAGAAGATGAGAAACTACGCGACCGCACCCTTAACGATATTATTAACAAACTCCAAGGTAAATACGGCTGTAAACGCTTCCTGCGAGACGGACACCAAACCGTTTTAGAAGATAACCAACGTCTACATTATGAACCTTGGGAACTCAAGCAATTTGAGCATATAGAGTGTGAATGGCCTTTATTTTTCACTTATTTATTGTTAGATGGCTTGTTTCGCAACGATAAAGCACAAGTTGAATATTACCAGGAGCGCTTAGAAGTCTTACTTGTAGAACGCGATGGCTTGCAGTTATTACCAGAACTATATTATGTTGCCGAGGAGAATATAGAAGCGGAAAAAGCTGCACCTCAAAGCCAACCTCGGTTACCGAATGAAAATGTCCCTTTAGTATGGGCCCAAAGTTTATATTTGCTTGCCCAAATGTTAAATGATGGACTAATTGCTATTGGTGATATTGACCCTTTGGGTAGATATTTATCTATCGGTAAACAAAGAGAATCCCTTGTACAAATTGCCTTGGTAGCAGAAGATGAAGATTTACAAGCCAAACTCGAAGTTTACGGCATTGAAACTCAAACACCTAAGCAATTAGAACCGATACAAGTTAGAAATGCAGGGGATCTTTCCGCTATTTATACCCAAATTGGACGCAATGATAAACTGGGGTTAACAGGTAGGCCAGTGCGCCGCTTACGCAGTTTGACCACATCCCGCATTTTTCGGATTCTCGACCAAACAATTGTATTTTTACCATCTTTCTTAGATGCCCAACAGTTTTACTTAACTCTTGATTACCATTTCTTGCTCGATCAAATTAGGAGTGAACTCGCTTACATTCAAAAATACTGGAGTGATTTAGGTCGGCCTACTCTCACGTTGATGTTAACCCATACCATGTTAGAAATCGGTTCTGATGCCTTATTAGAATTAATGCAAGAACTAAAAGATGGTGTGTGTCATGGAGTCAGAGTAAAATTAGGGCGATTAAATCAGCTAATGTTAACAGCAGCAATTCAAAGAATTGATTTTCTGCCAGATGATGAATTTTCGCTACCAGCAGTTAAAAATGCGGGGTTACATTGCTATTACTTGGCATATCATCCTGGAAAAAACTGGCAATTAGAGCATACCCAAGAATTCCAAATGGAATGTGAAACCAACTTGGGATTTTTACTATCTGCTTTACGTGCTTCCGAAAATATCTACGAGCAAATTGAGCTATTGCAGACTTTAACCCGCTTGCAAGGACTAGATTTTGATACTGGATTTGGTGGGCCTCAGTCTATTGTCACAGTAGACAATTTACTTGATGAAGTATATACCAAAGCTGGGGATTTAGGACTTTGGGCGATCGTGCGCCGGGTTGCAGGTTTACGACAAATGGTAGATATTGGTTTGTCCGATGCTGTCACCAGTATTTTAGTTAGGGGTAAGCAAATTTCTGTAGGTAGAGCTTACAGCGAAGATTCATTAATCGCAGTTCCCAAGTCTCACCATGAAATAGCCGAGAAGATTAATAACTTTTGTCGTGAAGATATCCGCGATCGCGTTCTGACTCAAGAGATTATCATCTATCTAGGTGTGTTAATTAGAGCAGAACCCGAATTATTTCAAGGATTGCTGACGTTGAAAGTCGGCTACCTCATCCTGTTAATTACTAGCAAACTAGCTAGAGAATTAAAAGTAACTCAAGATGAAGCCTATGAATATTTAATGCAACTGTCGCCGTTTGAAGTGAAAACGCGGTTACAAAATGTCTTAGCCGAATATGCTGGTATGAGTAAGCTTTTACGCCAGCAAGAATCACTGCACGTCAAACAAAAAGAAAGTGATATTGATTGGGTATTACCATTTACCAATGATGCGGACATTGAAGTACCCGCAGGTGGATGGCGGCGATTCCGTCAAGCTGAAGGCGCAACCGGACGCGTACCCAAAGACTTTTTTCAGCAAGTTTGGCTATTGATGAAACATTGCAAAGGTATAGTGATTGGCGATAAATTAGAACGCCGCAATCGCTTGGATAGTGAATTAATGCTGTCAGAAATGACACCAGGAGAAAGAAATTTTGCTTTATTAGTTGAGCATCTACTCAATAAAATTGAGGCTCCAGAATACCGCCAAGTTAATATCGAAGCATTAGTTGAGCTAGCTACAATCGCTGCCAATAATCCCAAGCTGCAAATAGAAGAATATATGGTTTTGGATGTATTAATTGGTCATGCCGTCAGATTAGCATGGTTAGATGCCCATCCCGAAAGAGGCGATCGCTATGATGAGGATAAGGCGAATGCTTGGCGATCATTCTACAATACTTCTCCTAGAGATTGCGCTAGCTATATTTTGAAAGCCTTCCGCTTCTTAACGGAGTTTGTCCAATAGTTATAAAAACATAGGGAAAAACAGGTAAGCACAACTTCCTACTTTGCTAACCTCCTCGTAAAAAATATCCCCCTGCTTTTTCAGTAGGGGGTTAGTCAAATTTTATATTTTTTAAAAAACTACTTGACAGAGACAGCATCAACATCGACAGTATTTCCGGTGGCGCTAGAATTCTCAGTTGTAGGGGTGGTATTAGTTTCTACATAACCCTTCCGAGCTTTCCATCCTTCAATCACTAATCCAGATACCTCAGTCACTAGCAGGGTCAGCAGTAAAATATCATCAATTTCTCCCACAACAGGAATAAAATCTGGAGCGATATCAATGGGACTGGCAATATAAACTAGTGTTCCTAAAATTACCCACCAACGATATTTGGGATTACGAAGTAAATTCCGATACCAAGTGTAGACTGATTCAAGTGAAAATTTCATGTTTTGAACCTCCAGTTACCTTTAATTTTGGCAAATTATGCTTGAAATTCCCGGTGGGAATAACCGTCCAATTTGGTCTGGGAGATGCTACTAAAACAATTCAAAATTTAAATTTCTATTTTTAAATTAATCAACTCTAGTGATGATAAGGATTCTGGCTACTGCAGTTATGTACAGTGAAAATGCAACATAAATATTGTGATTGTGTAATCCGGCATAAGAGTATGGTAATGGTGCATTAATCTCTAGAATTAAAGTGCTTTGGCATAGTTGCTCTAGACATGGAGGGAGGAGACTTAAACTGTGGATATTTTAGATTTGTTTTACAAAGGCGGCCCAGCGATGTGGCCTTTGCTGGCGTTGTCAATTTTAGCTTTGAGTGTGATTTTTGAGCGTCTGTGGTTCTGGCTGCGAATTCTCACTCAAGAAAAAGAAATAGTTGACCGCGTTTTAGATGCTGCTGCTGAAAATTGGGAAACAGCTGCGGATATTGCTAGACAAGCCACAAATCAACCCATTGGTAGGTTTCTATATGCTCCCTTAAGATTAGTGAAAAATGATGCGGAAACCTTTCGCTTGGCTTTGGAAGCAACAGCAGAAGATGAGTTAGCGGGAATGCGGCGAGGCGAAAAGCTTTTGGAAGCTGTCATTGCACTTGCGCCACTTTTAGGATTGTTGGGTACAGTTTTAGGTTTGATTCAATCTCTACGTTCAATTCGGATTGGTGACTTGGGAACCGAATCTGCTGCTGGGGTAACTACAGGTATTGGTGAATCCCTAATTAGTACAGCCAGTGGATTAATAGTTGCTATTGTGAGTTTGGTATTCTACCGCCTATTTCAAAGTTTTGTAGTTAACCAAGTCAAGGTTTTTCGCAAAGCCGGTAATGATATGGAATTGCTTTACCGTCAGTCACCACCAGACTTGAGCAATACTGCATCAATAATTTTGCGAGAATCTTCCAGGGAAAATTTCACACCACCCCGTAAACGCGGTAGAAACAAGTTTTCTAATGCTCCAGAAGTTTCAGAACCTACTGATTCATTAGATTCTGAGAATAATCAAAGTAATTCATAGTTGATAATTCGTAATTCGTAGTTACCATCGTTAGTAGGTTTTCTTTTAATTACGAATTACGAATTTGTAATTCGACCCATCAAATAGTTTCAGAGAGACAATGAAAATTAATTTACATACCCCAGTTGAAGAAGTTCAAATTCAACTGATTCCCTTAATTGATGTCGTTTTTTGTATTTTGACATTTTTTTTATTGGCTGCTTTGCAATTCACACGCCAAGAAGCGATTAATGCCATTAATCTAGATTTACCCAAAGCTAATACGGGTACATCACCGACTGCAGCACTACAAGGCAATAGCAATATCTTACCTATAACTATTGATGCTGTTGGTCAAACCTATGTGGAAAAACAAATAGTTAGACGAGACCAATTAGCAGAGATTTTAAAGAATTATGTTCAACAAAACCCTAATGGCGTTTTGGTACTGAATGCATCGCGGACAGCAACATACAACGATGTTATCTCAACATTAGACTTACTTCGGCAAGTAGGAGGCGATCGCGTATCTTTGGGAATTATACCAAATCAATCTCAAACACCTACTAATTCTACCCTTCCTGGGGTTCCAGCTTTCCCCACTAACCCTGGTGCTAATCCTGTACCAAATACAGCACCACTACCAGGCATCAATCCCCAAGGTAATATTAATCCTAACTTGCCTGTAAACCCTAATCAAGCTCCGTTACCTACTGCACCTCAAACAGGTCAAGGTATTCAACCTGCTCCTAACGCCACAGCACCAGGAAAAACTACTTCTACTCCTGCAAGATGATATCAAGATGGTGCGTTAACTAAGTAACGCACCCTACTGATTATTAAATAATTTATTTTTTATATTACCTAAACTGTCAGGTAAGCTGATACGCACCTAAATCAAATATTCTGGCGTTGGGACTGTCAAGGATCAATAGTCCAGGGTCAAAGGCTAGCTTGGACTTTGGACTCTTGACTCTTGACAACCTGAGTGCAAAATATACAAATTAAATGCGTAACAGCTTATTTAATTTTGTACCAATATTTTTACTATTTCTACCACTAACCTATTACTAGTAATGATGCAACTTGCATGATATACAGCTTAAAACTAAAAATATTCCAAATAAACTTTTCCGAAATAAAAAACTCTGCTAATTTAGAAATAGTAAGTTAATTTTCAAAATTTTTTCCCGGTAGACTGAGTATTTATTCGTCTGTCTTTAGTCTTGATGGGGGTAAATAGGTTCGTAATCAGTGCTTGAGTCTGAAACTTTTTAGCACAAGGCTGACTCATTACGAACTCATCGAGATAAATGACACAGCCTATTAAGTTGAAGCACATTTATTTTGCATATTTAATCATTAAGATAGCTCTTTCTTGAATAGAGAGTGGCTACTTAACTACGCTGGATTCCAGCGTTTATTAGATTAACATTCCCAAGTCAAGATAGACACAAATTAATGCAAGTATGTGCAACTTAAATGGGTAATAGCTTAGGATTTTTAACTCCATACTCAGTACTTTTTCATTTCAATTCCTATCGCCATTAGCGTTTTCAGGGTTGTGGTAATGAGTGAAATTTGGAAAATTTTGGTTGTTTGGATAGTAACATCTATTAGTTTGTTGATTATTAGCAAGCTACCTTTGGGAGTAGAAATTGATACTCCTGATAAAGCATTACTTTCAGCAGCAGTTCTCGGCATTGTGACATCATTAGTAAGGCCAATTCTCGGACTCGCTTTTGTATTACCAAGTCTGCTCACATTAGATATGTTATCCGGCTTGTTTACATTTATGGTCGCCGTTGTTTGTTTTAGTATTGCTGCTTGGTTAGTAGAAGGTTTTCGCTTACGCTTCGGTATTTGGAGTGCCATATTAGGAGCGTTTGCACTCACTATTATCAACAATTTGATTTACCGATTGTTAGGTGTATAGGTGATAAATCTGAAATGAAAAATACTCTGCCAGCAAACTATCTAGTATACAGTTAATAGTATCCCAGGTTTTTTTATTATTGACTGTGGCAATTTGAGATGCAAGATGAGAAATGATGCTGATTTGTTTGCTCTTATTTATGGGCAAATTAAATCTAAAATCTCTATTTAAAACACTCAAACCCCGTAACCTAATGGTCGGGGTCAATCCAAAATTCAAAATAGTTTGACTATAAACTATTCGTTGGTACTGGGAGGCGCAACAGTAGTAGTTGATTGTTGCTTGCGCTGTTCGCGTTTTTTGCGGTCGGCTGAGAGCATATCTGCCATTACTACCAGTGCTTGTGCTATCTTGTCGAGATTAGATCGGTAAAGATCCAAATCTTTAATGAATTTATCATCAGAGATATGCAAGCCAGTAGCAATATTTTTCAGAGCTTCGTTACGCTGCTTTTCGTCTTTGACTAATTCAGGATCTGAAACTTCCAATAACGAAAATAAACCAATTGCAAATAAGCGGTTGTATTTAAAGTTAGGATTATTAGCGATCGCTTGCAATTGCGCTTGCAAGTCAGCATCTCTATCTAAAGTAGTAGTTTGACTAAGCCACGCAATTAAATCATTGACTGGTAAGCTTTTAGCTATACCTTGCAATCTTTCAGCATCTTGTCTGTAGCGCTGCTCATCTTGCTCTACAGCCTGACATAAGGCACTAAAAATCGATTCCTTATCCCGTTCTGGTTGGTAGCCTTGCATAAACCGATCAAAGGTTGTGACAACGCCCAAGCCATAAATTGGATTGTAGCTAAAATCGACATTTACTGACAGCAGATGCATTTCCACCATCAACTCTTCCACTACCCGACGATAAATCGTATTGATTGGACGGGTGTGAAGAGAGTAGAATGTTCGCTTTGTATCAGAGACAGTACGGACGTTATTCACAAAGAAAATGTTAAGGGCGACGTGTTTTTATTCTCTCGCTTAAAGTCTACTTTGCCAAGTTCGGGTTTCCACTAGCGAGTAAGTGGTTTACAATATTTTTACATTATTAACTATACTTTACATTTTCATGTTGGCTTTTACCTCAAGCCATCAGCCAGTGCTGATGAGAATTTTGACATACAAGTATGACAAAGAGATAACTAGTAAAAATAAACCTTGGCTTCAATACAGAGATTTTTACTTATATATCAGGCTAAAACTACTATCTTTAACGTTTTATAACAAAATTTATGACTTTATCTCCCGAGTTAATAGCTTTAGGTCAGTACCTAGCTGGTGAATTTGATAATAAAGAACAAGCGATCGCCGATCCTGTTTGGTATGTCCACCTACGTATGTGGCAAAGACCAATCAATTTATTCTCAGAAGACAGTATTACTTTGTTTGCAGAACAAGCAAATATCATCAATATTGATAATCCTTACCGCCAGAGGATTATGCGCTTACAGCCAGGGCATAACTCTGCTGCACCTGTAAAAGTACAATACTATATGCTTAAATATCCTGACCTTTTAAAAGGTGCAGGCCGCAATCCAGCTTTACTCAATACATTAACAGCCAGCCAATTAGATTTATTACCAGGCTGTGTTCTTTCCGTTACTCAGCAACTAATAGCCCCTAACTGCTATAAGTTTACTGCTACCCCACTGCCAAATACTAATTGCAGCTTTACCTATCTGGGTAACACCATACATGTTTCTTTAGGTTTTGAAGCCTCTGCAACAGAATTTCACAGTTACGATAAAGGAATTGACCCAGCAACCAAAAAAGCTACCTGGGGAGCTATTTTAGGCCCTTATCGCTACACTAAGCGAGAGCAGTACTGAGTGGTGACTACTAAGGAAGAAGTAATATAACAGGTAATTTGATTTACCCTTGTTACCTTCGGTTTCACAAATTTCTCCAACTCAGTACTTATTACTCATAACTCAACACTGTTTTAACTAGCGATGCTCCGAGGTACACCTTCTAAAGCTTCTTCTTCTGTTTCAAATATTTCAAACACAGTATCCATCATCGTCACTTCAAAGACAAGTTTGGCTTCTGTATGTACGTTACAGATGCGGAAACTGCCTTTGAGTTTATCAGCATCACGCATCCCAGCTACTAAAGAAGTTAGTCCAGAACTATCAATAAAGTTGACCTGACTAAGATTCACTACTACATGGCGGCTGAGTTTGGAAATGCATTCCTGTAACTTCAGGCGAAATTGCCAGGCGGTGGTGATATCCAAGCGCCCTGTCGGTGCCAAGACAATAACGGTGTTACCATCCTGGGTTATATAGGTTTTTTGCTCTATCTGAATCACTTAGCCTCCCTGTGGCAGTCCTTTCAGAGTTAACTATGTATTTAAAGCTGTTATTGGCGAGTCAAAAGACTTACTTGTTTAGGACTTTTGTTCCATTACTGGCGTGATGCCAGCGAATTAGTAAATTAATTGACTCACCATTAACAGAAAAATTTAATCCTGTACTTGAGATTAACAAGCAACAGCTAAAAATGTCACCTATTTTTACTAGGTGGTTATCTTTAGTAGTTTAACTCACTGAAATGGTGCTGAGTGTCAAGATACACGTCTTGCGTCCAGAAAAGAGGCAAATGGCTGCATCTTTGATGCCAAGCCCTAAATACCAACTTTACCCATTGATGATTGGAGATTGATCCCGGAAATTTACACAGAGATCAACAACTCTTTAACTTTTAATCCGCAGTGTGATTGGGTGTCCAATTTATCCAATCTTGAGGCTTGAGAAAAGTTTCGTATAATTCGGCTTCTGGTGTATTAGCGTCTGGTTGATACCCGTACTCCCAACGCACCAAAGGTGGTAGCGACATGAGAATCGATTCTGTACGTCCATTGGTTTGAAGTCCGAAAATTGTCCCTCGGTCGTAAACCAAATTAAATTCCACATATCTTCCCCGGCGATAGAGTTGGAAATTCCGTTCGCGATCGGCATACTCTATGCCATTACGCCGTTCTACAATCGGTACGTAAGCAGGTAAAAAGGCTGCACCACAATCTTGTACTAAGGCAAACAATTCCTCCCAAGTTCTTTGTGGTAAATTTCCTACCTGGTTACTATAAATAGCTGCTTCCCCATTGGGGTTAGGGCCTCGATATAAAGCACCTTGGCCATCTTGATAATCCAAAAATAGACCGCCTACACCTCTTGTCTCATTACGATGCTTGAGGTAGAAATATTCGTCACACCAACGCTTGAATACAGGGTAATACTCTGGGTGATGTTGATCGCAAGCTTGCTTCAATGTTTTATGGAAATGCTGAGCATCTTCAGCAAAGGGATAGTAGGGTGTTAAATCTGCACCACCACCAAACCACCATACTGGGCCTGCCTCAAAATAGCGATAATTTAAATGGACTGTTGGTACATAGGGGTTACGTGGGTGTAATACTAGGGACGTTCCTGTAGCATAAAAACTATGCCCAGCAGCTTCCGGACGTTGAGCCAAAATGGACGGTGGTAAATGTGAACCCCAAACTTCAGAAAAATTTACACCAGCCTGTTCAAATATTGCACCATCACGCAGAACACGCGATCGCCCTCCACCGCCTTCTGGCCGTTCCCAACTATCTTCGTGAAAATTAGCTACACCATCTAAATCCGCCAAAGACTGACTAATTTGGTCTTGTAGCTGTTTCATAAACTGACTGATTCTAAGTTTCGCGTCAGTTGGTGGGAGAAACTTAGATGAGTCTACGGCCAAAGTAGGGGTTTGCGAGTTGATCAACATAGATTCCCGAACCTAAATTACAATTTCCAGAAAATCAGAAACTTTTTAATTAAAATTTCTGAACAAACACTAGGTTAAAATTTGTTTTTTTCTTACTTGTCAAGCATTTATACGATTGATTAGCAAGACTAGAGTTATTGTCCCTCAAATGCGTATAGGCTTGTATATTGACGAAAGTTTTTTTTTGAATTTTTTTGATGACAACATCTGGTATTTACACAAGACTCTAGAGCATTAGTTTCAAGCACTCTCAACCTTGAAGACTCTAAATGTTGTGGCTGGAATGCTCAACATTAGACCACCTAATCCCAAATTTTGCTCCACAAGGCGAGCGTGTAATCTCTCTATCATCGTACTAGCGTCTGCAACCTATGGGGCTTGCTATGTTTAGGGCAATTTTGAGAAAGTTTGAATGAAAAGTGCTGAGTGCAAAACATCCATGCCGCATCAGCTATACAAGGAATCATCACAGTTCCGAGTATCTAGTTATTGCTGCAATATCCCACTGAGTACTGATTTTGAGTCAAGGGCTAACCACAATTGCCCACCATGCCAGAGTTCCCAGAAGGTCTGTAGCTAGGAGGATTAGGCAAATGCGAAGTTGTTTATCCAAATTCATCCATCAGAAACGTCGTCGATTTTGCGCTTCTCTGGTGCGGACATATCGAGAGATTAGTTCTGCGTCTGTAGATGAACTTTGGCAACAGGTGGTAAACTTCACAGACGTTTCTTGGCATCCCTTACTTAAAAGTACTAACGTACCCTATGGATTAGTACCTAAACCAGGCTTAATTTTCCAAGCAGTGACTAGGTTTTCGCCAATTCCAATTCGGATTTTTGTAGAACGTGTCAATCCCAGAGAAATGTTGAGTATTCGAGTGTTGGCCCTGCCTGGAATTGAGGAACGCATAACTTACCGGGTAGAGTCAACAGTGTGTGGTACTTGTTTATCTTATTCTGTGACACTACGTGGTTGGTTGTCACCCTTGATTTGGTCTTTGTCTCGTCCCTATGTTGATCGCGTGGCTCGTTCTTTAGTGGAAACAGTCGAAAAAGCAACATTGCAGGCAGTTTCCAGCCAGAAAAAGTCCATCAATGACAGTTGTTTTGATTTTTAGGGATTAGGTAATGGTTAATGGGTGATGGGTAATGGGGGATGAGGAAATAAAAAATAACAAATGGTAAAAACTAATTGAGCAATCCATCAACAAACTGAATAATTACTATCGATAAATTATGTATTTTTTTTAAGATTTATTACAGCGCTCGCAGCACAATAAAGTATCCAGTTAGTAGTTAAGATACTTGCCACAAATGGATTTCTTCTTTTTGAAATTTAAATTTTGAATTTTTATGTACGATGTTCTCGATGCTCGCTCGGTGTTAGATGTGTTGCGACCAGTTCAAGACCCAGAACTGCAAAAGAGTCTGGTAGAACTGAATATGATTCGTAACGTCAAAATTGATGGTGGCAAGGTTAGTTTCACTTTAGTGTTAACCACACCCGCCTGTCCTTTACGGGAGTTTATTGTTGAAGACTGTCAAAAGGCTGTGAAAAAACTTCCTGGGGTCACAGATGTTGCTGTTGAAGTCACAGCAGAAACACCCCAGCAAAAAAGCTTACCCGATCGCACTGGTATCACTGGGGTAAAAAATATTATTGCGATTTCTAGTGGCAAAGGTGGTGTGGGTAAAAGTACCGTCGCTGTTAATGTCGCAGTTGCTTTAGCACAAACAGGGGCAAAAGTTGGCTTACTTGATGCTGATATCTACGGCCCCAATGATCCCACAATGTTGGGACTGAGTGATGCCCAAATTACAGTGCGTCCTGGTGAAAAAGGTGAAATCCTGGAACCAGCTTTTAATCACGGCGTTAAATTAGTCTCTATGGGCTTCTTAATTGACCGAGATCAGCCAGTGATTTGGCGAGGGCCAATGTTAAATGGAGTCATCCGCCAGTTTCTCTATCAAGTGGAATGGGGCGAATTAGATTATTTAATTGTAGATATGCCACCTGGAACAGGGGATGCTCAGTTAACTTTAGCCCAAGCCGTACCGATGGCAGGGGCAGTAATTGTTACTACACCCCAAAATGTCGCCCTCTTAGATTCACGTAAAGGATTGCGGATGTTCCAGCAGATGAACGTCCCAGTACTAGGAATTGTGGAAAATATGAGCTATTTTATTCCTCCAGATATGCCAGAGAAACAGTACGATATCTTTGGTTCTGGCGGTGGCGAAAAAACCGCAGCCGAATTGGGAGTGCCATTGTTAGGATGTGTACCCCTGGAGATATCTACAAGAATTGGTGGTGATAGCGGCGTACCGATTGTAGTAGCCGAACCAAATTCTGCTTCTGCAAAAGCACTAAGTGCGATCGCCCTATCCATCGCTGGTAAAGTATCAGTTGCAGCATTGACATAAGAATTGCAATTTTGTCTGGTTCCTGGGCTACAGCCTAGGAATACAGATTTTAGTAGGCAAAGTCAAAGCTGAAGTAGTAAGTATGAAGTATAAAATAAATACATATCTAGCTGGTAATTCCTAGCTTCTACTTAACACTTCATACTTCATTTAGTCACTAAATTTAAAATTTAACAGTTAAAGTCTAAACTCACACAATGTTGTTAAAAAGTTCGCTCCCCAAAATTCGCTGGAAGTATTGGGTTAAACCTTGGCAGCAAGTAGATTGGTTACTATTCTTTTTGCCCGTAGCCGTCAGTATATTCGGCGGTCTGATGATTCTCAGTACGGAACTCAAACAGCCAGTAACAGACTGGTGGTGGCATTGGCTAGTAGCTACTATTGGTGCATTTATTGCATTATTTATTGCTCGTACCCGTTATGAAAATCTGATGCAATGGCATTGGGTAACATACGGACTGACAAACTTTAGCTTGATTGCCGTCATGATAGCTGGTACTAGCGCTAAAGGGGCACAAAGGTGGATTAATATTGCGGGTTTTAACGTCCAACCTTCAGAATTTGCCAAAGTTGGGATAATTATTACCCTTGCTGCTTTGCTACATAAACGCACAGCCTCAACCATTGAGAACGTTTTTAGAGCCTTGGCAATTACCGCCGTTCCTTGGGGATTAATATTTTTGCAACCTGATTTGGCAACATCATTAGTCTTTGGTGCGATCGTCTTAGGGATGTTGTATTGGGCAAATGCTAACCCAGGCTGGTTAATCCTGATGATTTCGCCAGTAGTTGCGGCTATTTTATTCAGTACTCCTTGGCCTTTATCAGAACCAATCGTTTTGTTTAAAGAACTAACCTTCAGTCCCTTGGGCTTATTTTGGGCTGGCGCAATGGGGATTTTGGGCTGGCAGACTCTCCCTTGGCGCAAATTTAATTTGGGCGCTATGGGTGCATGGGTGCTGAATATGCTGGGTGGTGAATTAGGGGTTTTTGCCTGGAATCATGTCCTCAAAGAATATCAAAAAGACAGACTGAGCGTATTTATCAATCCCGAACACGATCCTTTAGGCGCTGGATATCACCTGATTCAATCTCGCATTGCCATTGGTGCTGGTGAAATTTGGGGATGGGGATTGTTTAAAGGCCCGATGACTCAACTAAATTTCGTACCCGAACAGCATACAGATTTCATTTTCTCCGCCGTGGGTGAAGAATTTGGTTTTATTGGTTGCTTAGTAGTACTTTTCGTCTTCTGTTTAATCTGCCTGCGCCTGTTACACGTAGCGCAAACAGCCAAAGATAACTTTGGTTCTTTGTTGGCGATAGGTGTTTTATCAATGATTGTGTTTCAGTTGATTGTGAACGTTGGCATGACAGTAGGTTTAGCTCCTGTAGCTGGAATTCCCCTACCGTGGATGAGTTATGGACGTTCTGCCATGCTAACCAACTTCATTGCCTTAGGAATAGTAGAATCCGTGGCAAACTTCCGCCAACGTCAGAAATATTATTTATGAGTGAAGGCGCAAGGGAGATGATGGGGAAATAACCAATTACCAACCCCAAACACCAAACCCCAAACACCAAACCCCAAACACCAAATGACAAATGGCCAATGACAAGTATTAAGCTATATAACAGGAAATAAGCGAGGATAAAAATCATGATCCTGCCTGGAGCAACTGTTCGCGTTAAGAACCCCGCAGATACCTATTATCGCTATGAAGGGTTGGTACAAAGGGTAAGTGATGGCAAGGTAGCTGTGCTGTTTGAAGGCGGTAACTGGGATAAATTAGTTACTTTTCGCTTGCCGGAATTAGAAATTGTAGAGACTATAGGTAAGAAAAAAGGAAAATAACACAACGCATCAAGTATGAAGTATGAAGGATAAAAATTTCATACTTCATCCTTTATCCTTAATCCTGATACTATGCGCCTTCCTCTACCACAGTTTGCCACAGGCGATCGCCACCACAATCACATTGCCGAGGTGATTGAAACTACTACTACTGAATTTCTGGCACAGTGTTTGGAACCAGAAGACTTAAGTTTTCCCCCTATGCCACCTTTTGGTAGTTGGGTGTGTTCAACAGATGAAGAATCGGGCAACCAAATTTATGCAGTGGTGTATCATGCTACCACCATGCCTATAGATTCCGTACATCGTGCAGTGGCTTTAGGTCTATCATTGCAAGACTTGCGAGAAGAACAGCCCCAGATATTTGCCATGCTGAAAACCGAATTTCGGGCTGCGATCGTGGGCTTTGAACAGCCTTCTCATACTGAAGGTTATAATCAGCGCGTCTACCAGTACTTACCACCTCGTCCTCCGCAAATTCATCAAGCAGTTTATCGCTGTGATGCAGAAAAAATTATTCATTTCACTGAAGAACTAGATTTTTTACAGACAATACTTTCTATCAAAGGTGCGCCAATCGAGTCTTTGGCAGCAGCGGCTATTCGAGAGGTTTACCAGTTACGCAAAGCTGACCGTAAATGGTTAATCAAAGCTGGAAGAACCCTCAGCGTACTGTTGAAAGATGATTATGATCGCTTGCGGTTCATTTTAAGCCAGGTTCACCCATAGGTAGCCGTTATCAACTGCGTATACCAGAATGATTTTCGGTAATAGTCAAAAGTTAAAGAGACGTGATTAATCGCGTCTGTACTCAAGAATCAAGAGTAATTAGTTATTCTTAATTCCCAGTACCTAATCCCCAACCATTAAGTTAAGGTTGTTTTTAATTTCTACTCCTGGTAGCTTTTGCAGTTAGATTAATCGGTCGATTGCTTTTAGCTAATCGCAGCTTCACCATAGCCCTTTCAAGTTCTACCTATGGAACTCATTTCACAAGTTCTGGCATTAGAACCAAACTCCCAAGTTCTTGGCAAGGAACCAATTGTTCCCTTCGCTATTTTGCTGGTGGTTATTTTAGTGGTGCCAATTTTGTTTGAGCGCCTGAGACTACCAGGTCTAGTAGGTTTGGTTTTTTCTGGGGTAGTACTTGGCCCTTCAGGCTGGAATTTATTCCAAACAGAATCACAAACAATTAACCTGCTAGCAGATATTGGGTTAGTTTACTTAATATTTGTAGCTGGACTAGAAGTTGACATAGAACATTTCCAGCAGAGAAAAAATCGCTCTTTCGGTTTTGGCAGCTTTAGCTTCTGCCTTCCCCTAGTTATGGGAATCCTAGTAGGGCGAATTTTTGGCTTTGATTGGATGATATCAATATTAATTGGTTCTTTGTTTGCCTCTCATACGCTTTTGGCATATCCCATTCTTAGCCGCCTGGGAGTTGTGAAAAATGAAGCCGTTACTGTTACCATTGGAGCCAAAATTTTTACTGATATTGGCGCTTTACTAATATTAGCTCTGTGTATGGCTTCGGCCTCACCAACAGGAGGATTTAACTTAGCAAAGTTACTCACTCTGTTGGGTTGGCTAATTATCTACTCTGTTGTAGTATTAGTCGGTTTTGATTGGTTAGGTAAAGAATTTTTTAGGCGTTCTAGTGGTGAAGAGGGAAACCAATTTTTATTTGTATTGCTGACTGTGTTTCTCGCTGCTGTTGGCGCTCAATTGATTGGGGTCGAAAAAATTATTGGGGCCTTCTTGGCAGGTTTAGCAGTTAATGAAGTTTTAGGCGAAGGCCCAGTTAAAGAAAAAGTAGTATTTGTTGGCAGCGTTCTATTCATTCCCATTTTCTTTGTTAACTTGGGGTTGCTCATTGATCTGCCTACCTTTATTCACAGCACTACTAATCTCCAATTAACAGTGTTATTAGTGTTCGGTTTGATTGCCAGCAAATTTATTGCGGCTTCATTGGCGAAACTGCTATACGGCTATAATTGGCAGGAAATTCTCACAATATGGTCGCTGTCAATTCCCCAGGTAGGTACAACATTAGCAGCAACTCTAGTTGGGTATCGGGCTGAATTATTGCCAGTAGAAGTATTAAATAGTGTTGTGGTGGTGATGCTAGTTACATCAAGCGTGGGGCCATTAATTACCAGTCGGGTAGCCGTGGGTTTAGCTTCATCAACACCTACAGAAACAGCAATAACAAACCCGCCAGAGCAGCAAGCCCCAGATACTAGTACCGCTTTTACGATAGTGGTACCGATATACAATCCCCAAACGCAGCAGTATTTAATAGAATTAGCGACATTGTTAGCACGCCAAGCCAATGGCAGAATTATACCGTTAGCGATCGCCACTGCTGCGGCAAATATGGATGCACCACAGTTAGAAGTATCTTTGCAGCGGAGTGAGCGGTTGCTAGCAAAAGCAACCGCACAAAGCCGTGCTTTAGGTGTAACCGCAGAGCCGTTATTGCGAATAGATGATGCTTTTGCTCAGGGAATTAGCAGAGCATCTCGCGAACAAAAGGCTAGTTTGATCGTCATGGGTTGGGGTAAGCGTACTGGGTTAAGAGCACGTTTATTTGGTAACGTAATTGATAACGTTCTTTGGGCATCCCATTGTCCTGTTGCTGTCACCCGTTTAGTAGACTCTCCTAAAAAAATCCAACGGATTTTAGTTCCCATAGAAAACTTAATGGCACCAACTTTACAGCCTGTGCATTTTGCTCAATTGTTGGCAGATGCTAATCAAGCTCAAGTTACTGTATTGAATGTATGCGAGCGACGCACTAGCTCCAGCAAAATTGCCGCTAGGCGATCGCATCTTTCTGCACTGGTAGCGAAATTGGCTTTGCCCAATCCCCCAGAAATTCAAATTATCGCCCATGAAAATGTAGCCCAAGCTATTTTACAAGCAGCACGTTTGTATGATTTAGTTGTGCTACCTTTTACACGCAATCGCACAAGTCCTGGTGGATTAGCTATTAGTGATGTCACCACTCAATTAGCCAGACAACTAACTTGCTCAATCATTATGCTGGGAGAACCACAACGTACTTACCCAGTAGCGCTGCCAACTGGAATTCCCAGTACTACATCTGTTATGTAAAAATACTAGAGGTTGCTTGTAGCATAATTTTACAGATTTTTCTGCTTTTTTCTTAATATCTCTGACCCATTTACCTTTTATCTGAGTTATAACAGTTGGCACATCTAATCCTTACAATACTTAATATTGTTAAAGATTTGATGAATTCTCAAATTTGACGCTCCAATCTTGAGGCTATGTTTGTTATTTTGCTAATGGAATTGTATAAGAAAAAAACTTAATGTAATAATATTGCGACCGTAGAAATACTGGTAAATAAAAAAACATTTATTTAAGGAGCCATACTCTTCTGGACTTTTTTACCTAACTACGTATACAAAAATACGTAGAATAGCAACTGACAATACTTGTACTTAATTAGTAAACTATGAGAATTTTAGTAACGGGCGGTGCCGGGTTTCTTGGTTCCCATCTCATCGACCGACTAATAACTGATGGCCATGAAATTCTTTGCTTGGATAACTTTTATACAGGCAATAAGGACAACATAGTTAAATGGCTGGATAATCCATATTTTGAACTGATCCGCCATGACATTACCGAACCCATTAGGTTGGAAGTGGATCAAATCTATCATTTGGCTTGTCCTGCTTCGCCTGTACATTACCAGTACAACCCCGTCAAAACAGTGAAAACAAATGTGATGGGGACACTAAATATGTTGGGCTTGGCTAAACGTGTCAAAGCAAGGTTTTTCTTAGCTTCTACTAGCGAAGTCTACGGCGATCCGGAAGTTCATCCCCAAACCGAAGAGTACAGAGGTAATGTCAATCCTATTGGCGTGCGTTCCTGCTACGACGAAGGTAAACGAATTGCTGAGACGCTAGCATTCGACTACTACAGACAAAATAAAGTTGATATTCGAGTTGTACGTATTTTTAATACCTATGGCCCTCGGATGTTAGAAAACGATGGACGGGTAGTGAGCAACTTTATAGTTCAAGCCTTACGGGGTGAACCTTTAACAGTTTATGGCGACGGTTCGCAAACCCGTAGTTTTTGCTATGTCTCCGATCTGGTAGAAGGATTTATCAGATTAATGAATAGCGACTATGTCGGCCCCGTGAATCTGGGCAATCCTGATGAATACACCATCTTAGAATTGGCAGAGGCTGTACAAAACCTGATTAACCCCGAAGCCAAAATTAAATTTGAACCAATACCTTCTGACGATCCCCGTCGCCGTCGTCCAGATATTACAAAAGCAAAAACCTTGTTAAATTGGGAACCTACCGTTCCATTGCAACAAGGGTTAAAACTGACCATAGAAGATTTTCGTAATCGGCTTAATAAGGAGAACAAAGCGTCAGTCTCCTGATTAGCACCGAGTGTCGCTCTGAACTTTCGTGCAGGCTGAGTTTATTTGTAGCCCGTACTATTGTGGTAAGGTTTTCCACCCCCATAAAGGTTTGCGCTGAAAACTTCTGAGCTAATAGGAAGAACAGAAACAACGAGGAGTTAAAAATAATGCGTGTTTGCGTCATTGGTACTGGTTACGTTGGTTTAGTTACAGGTGCTTGCTTGGCTCACATCGGTCATGATGTCATCTGTGTAGATAATAATGAAGAAAAAGTTAAGTTAATGAAGTCTGGGCAGTCCCCGATTTTCGAGCCGGGACTCTCGGAAATTATGCAATCTGCAATTCAAACAGGAAAGATTGAATTTACTACAGATTTGGCTGCAGGTGTAGCTCACGGAGAAATTCTCTTTATTGCAGTGGGAACACCACCTTTACCAAATGGTGAAAGTGATACTCGTTACGTTGAGGCTGTAGCCCGTGGTATCGGAAACCATCTCAATGGTGGTTATAAAGTAATCGTTAATAAATCTACAGTGCCCATTGGCTCAGGTGACTGGGTACGGATGATTGTTTTAGATGGTATAGCTGAACGTCAAAAAACTCTAGTAACAGCAGGTGGCGTTGCAACTGAAGATAAATTGCCAGAAATTGCATCTCATTTTGATGTGGTCAGCAATCCTGAGTTTTTGCGCGAAGGTTCAGCAGTTTACGATACCTTTAACCCCGATCGCATTGTTCTCGGTGGTAACAGTCAAAAAGCGATAGGCTTAATGAAAGATCTGTATGCTCCAATTGTAGAGCGGCAGTTTGCTGAGAATCAATCTCTACCACAAGTACCTGTGCTGGTAACAGACCTCAGCTCAGCAGAAATGATTAAATATGCTGCTAATGCCTTTTTAGCAACTAAAATTAGTTTTATTAACGAAGTTGCTAACATTTGCGATCGCGTTGGTGCTGATGTTACCCAAGTAGCAAAAGGTATCGGTTTAGACTCCCGGATTGGTAACAAGTTTTTACAGGCTGGTATCGGTTGGGGTGGTTCCTGTTTCCCCAAAGATGTAGCCGCGCTAATTCATACTGCTGATGACTATGGTTATGAAGCACAATTACTGAAATCAGCCGTTAGCGTCAACGAACGCCAACGGCTGATTGCTTTAGAGAAACTGCAACAAGTCCTCAAAATTCTCAAAGGTAAAACAGTAGGTCTACTTGGCCTTACCTTTAAGCCAGATACTGACGATTTACGCGATGCGCCAGCACTCAACTTAATTGAGCAGCTAAACCGACTAGGAGCCAAAGTCAAAGCTTTCGACCCCATTGTTTCCCAAACAGGTCTACGTCATGGTCTTTCTGGCGTACTAGTCGAAACTGATGCTGAAAGACTAGCCGACGGTTGCGATGCTTTAGTACTTGTGACTGAATGGCAGCAATTTAGCCATCTAGACTATGTGAAAATGGCTCAACTGATGAGTCATCCTGTGATTATCGATGGACGTAACTTCCTTGACCCAGAAACAATGGTCAGAGCAGGTTTCCAATATGTAGGTGTTGGAAGATAGAAGATAAGAAATAAAAATTAAATCTTACACAAAAACGCAGAGGTTTTTTATTACCTTTGCGTTTTTGTGTGTGGCGTATTTTACCAATTTGAAAAAAAGAATTTGACAGATGGGTAGGTTGTAGGTTGGGGTTATGGCTTGCTTACCCGTAGGGGTATGTGTGAAAGCCAACATCTAGAGAATTCTTAGGGGTTAGGTCGAGGGACAAAACCCAAATATCGCTAAATTTTAGAGAATTGGTAAGCTAATCGTCATTTAAATTGCATCATGTTCATGCTGGTAAAAGCTGCAAATCCTCTCTCTTACCCCCTGCTGCCTTAATGTGCTTTCTTATCTGCTTAACAGCTGATAACCCTTTGTGAGGGAACTTTGTTCGCCTTAACAATAGTAACCTCTTGTCCCTAGCTCTTTGCTTGTTGCGAGGTATTAGGTATACGCTCAATCTCAGCATATCCACTGAAAATCAACTTTTGACCTTCAGTTTCTAGCCGATTCAATCGCATTTTTACCCCATCTAGGTCAAAGCGATCTAAATCGACCATATTATCTAAAATTTCTACTAGTGCTATGCTCAAAGTTCGCGATACTTCCCTTTGCGCTTCTGGTATAAGGTCAAGGTCAAATTGAGGATTTGTGAAGGAAACTCGTCGCCGACGTTCCACAGATAAGCTGACAGTCATATTTAGCGGTACGAGTTCGCCATTATCTAAATCTGCTTTTGCTAAAATTCGCAGACGATTCTCTGGTAACAGTTGTACCTGAATCTCTGGGAAAGACACTGGTTTACCCCCAGATAACGCCGTTAAGCTTGGGACAGAAAGGTTAACTAAACGTTTTTTAACCAGTTCGGCATTAAAAGCCTGATTAATACCTGCTTCTGATAATATTACTTGGGCGATCGCCTGAGTAGGTTGTTTAAGAGTTAATTTACCGCTTAAAACTGAGCTAAAGTCAATGGCAACTGCATCCGTTTCAAAAGACATCTCCTCGACCGCAAAATCTCTACGGATGACCAAGCCACGTCCACTCATTTTGAAACTATCGATGCTGCCTTGCAACAGTTTGCTGGAGGGATAGCAGCGCACAAAGACTTCTACTGACTCGCTTTGGGTAAACAGGTGGCGAATCGTTTGGCTAGCGACTGTGTTGAGCATCCGCTCTCCCCAGTCTGTGCCTTTAGAATCTGTTAAACCAGTAAGTCCGCCGAACATGAGTTTTGGCTCTCTAGAAGTTCTTTGTACTTTTGTAACAAACTGTGAAGAATACAGCAAGCGATCCCCTGATAAATTGTGCTGATGGGCAGGAGTAGAATAACTGATGGTTAACAACTAAATGTATTAGATATTACTAAATTCTCTGCAAAAACGAGATTTTTATGACACGAGATTGAGCCTAGGTGTAATTTTAGCGGTCTGATACATCTAAAATCCTGTATTAATTCAATTTAACTGACGATGCCGCTAATAAAATAAGTTTTTGTTCATAAATCAGATTAGTTTTTTAGACTATTGCTATAAGGAATGGTAATGCCCATAGTCTATGGCTGAGTATCTATAGCGAAATCTGAAGCTTAATTAAACTAAATTTCTTTCTTTAAAAAATACCGTTGATGTCCTGGTGGAAAATTTTCTAGTACCCCAAACCTCTCATAGCCAAGGCGTTCATAAAAACCCAGAGATTGAAAACTGAATGTATCCAGATAAGCAGAACTACAACCGCGCTGTTTAGCAATTTCCTCAGCTTGAAGCATAAGTTGTCTTCCGTATCCTTGACCTCGCAGCATTTCCGCCACCCACAGGTGAGAGATAAACAGCCATCCCCATTGTGTTTTACCAACTAAACCCCCAACAATTTCGTTTTGATTGTCTCGAATCAAGACAGCTAGGGGTTGGTATACATCTTTTTCTATTTGGCGATCGTTGTTATATTCAACAAGCTTGTTAATGACAGTACGAATATCCTCTTGGCTGGGATGATCCTCAACTATAAATTTTAGGTCTGCCATCTTAACTTTCACAGAAATAAGTAATGCTAAATCAAGTATTTTATCAATTTTGGATAGCATTAATATTCTTTACAAAATGTAGATATTGCTGATATTGATTTCCTAGAACCAAATAGCGCTACAATTACACAACATTTAAATGTGGTTCTTAGTGTTTGTACCGCAGTGTATCCCTTGGGATAATAAAATGGAAGCAAAGTTATGTGCTGTATTCAAATAGCAGAATAAAGACGTTTCGTATCAAATTTGACAAAATGATACAGTGATACTCTGTATCTATTAAGGCTTGTAGCATCTCAACGCTTGTAATATTTTTTATGACTTCCCCGATTCGCTTTTTGATGTGTGCCCCTGACCACTATGATGTGGACTATGTAATTAATCCCTGGATGGAAGGGAACATTCATAAATCATCGCGCGATCGCGCTGTGGAACAGTGGCAAAAACTCTACCATGTCCTGAAAGACCACGCCATTGTAGATTTAGTACCACCAGAAAAAGGTTGGCCTGATATGGTATTTACCGCCAACGCTGGCTTAGTGTTGGGGGATAATGTAGTTCTTAGTCGCTTTTTACACAAAGAACGTCAGGGAGAAGAACCTTACTTCCAAAAATGGTTTGAAGCCAACGGTTACACAGTGCATATACTCCCAAAAGACTTACCCTTTGAAGGCGCAGGGGATGCACTGTTAGATCGGGAAGGACGCTGGTTATGGGCGGGTTACGGCTTCCGTTCAGAATTAGATTCTCACCCCTACTTAGCGAAATGGTTGGATATTGAAGTATTATCCTTACGACTAATTGATGAGCGTTTTTATCATTTAGATACCTGCTTCTGTCCCTTAGCCAACGGTTATTTACTTTATTATCCTGGTGCGTTTGATTCCTACTCCAACCGCTTAATTGAAATGCGAGTAGCAGCAGAAAAGCGCATCGCCATTGAAGAAGCTGACGCGGTGAATTTCGCCTGTAATGCGGTGAATGTGGACAGCATCGTGATCATGAATAAGGCGAGTGATAATTTAAAAACACGCCTAGCAAATGTTGGTTTCCGAATTATTGAAACACCGCTAAAAGAATTTCTCAAAGCTGGTGGTGCGGCGAAATGTCTCACCCTGCGGGTAACAGAACCAGTGAGAGATGAAGTTCATGCTAATGTTTCTGTAGAAAGTCGGATTATTCGCCTAGAAGGTCACTTGCTGGATTCTGGCTTAATTAACCGCGCTTTGGACTTGATTGTCGATACAGGTGGAAGCTTCCAAGTACTGAATTTCAACTTGGGCGAACAGCGCCAAAGTACCTCAGCAGCCGAAGTGAAAGTTTCAGCACCATCCCATGAGGTGATGGAAGAGATTATTTCTCAGCTGATTGATTTAGGTGCTGTAGACTTACCTCAAGACGAGCGGGATGCCAAACTAGAACCTGTAGTGCAAGCAGGTGTAGCACCCGATGATTTCTATGTGAGTACAATTTATCCCACCGAAGTGCGGATTTATGGTGAATGGGTAAAAGTAGAAAATCAGCGCATGGATGGCGCGATCGCAATTACTCAATCTGCAAGTGGGTATGTTGCTAAGTGTAAAATATTACGCGATTTAGCAGTAGGCGAGCAAGTTGTAGTAGATGTCCAAGGTATCCGCACCATCCGCAAAACAGAATCGCGAGAACAGCGGAATGCTCAAGAATTTAGCTTTATGTCCGCAGGGGTTTCCAGTGAACGCCGTGTGGAATTAGTTGTAGAGCAAGTAGCTTGGGAATTACGTAAAATTCGGGATGCTGGCGGTAAAGTAGTTGTCACGGCTGGCCCTGTGGTGATTCATACTGGCGGTGGCGAACATCTATCGCGGCTAATTCGGGAAGGCTACGTGCAAGCACTCTTGGGCGGAAATGCGATCGCTGTCCATGACATTGAGCAAAATATCATGGGTACATCCCTCGGTGTTGATATGAAGCGGGGTGTCGCCGTCCGGGGTGGACACCGCCATCACTTGAAGGTAATCAATAGCGTTCGCCGCTATGGAAGCATTGCCAAAGCTGTAGAGGCGGGGGCAATTAAGAGTGGCGTAATGTATGAGTGTGTGCATAATCATGTACCGTTTGTACTCGCCGGTTCAATTCGGGATGATGGGCCTTTACCTGATACCCAAATGGATTTGATTAAAGCACAGCAAGAATACGCCAAACACCTGGAAGGCGCGGAAATGATTTTAATGCTGTCTAGTATGCTGCACTCCATTGGTGTAGGGAACATGACACCCGCTGGCGTGAAAATGGTCTGTGTAGATATTAATCCAGCTGTAGTCACCAAGTTAAGCGATCGCGGTTCCATAGAATCTGTGGGCGTGGTAACAGATGTAGGATTATTCCTCAGCCTCTTAACTCAGCAACTTGATAAGTTGACAAGTCCTTATCGAGCAGTGGTAGGTTAAGAAAAACCTCACAAAAACTAAGAAAGGGAATGATGAGAGTAGCTTTCAACAGAGAGTTGCAAATTAATTGGGTCAGTGCGATTGCTGATTTTATGCTGGCGGGTATGGTAATCGGCCCGCTAGCTGCTCCCTTTCTTGCTGCCTCTGGGACATTTTTACTACCAGAAATTGCCAATATTATTTATTTCATGGGCAATCATGTTTGCCCGCAACCGGATATGGGGTTAGATTTAGCACCACCTTATATCATGGCTGTATGTATGCGTTGTTATGGCACCGTCACAGGTTTATTCATAACGCGCTTATTGTATGGTGTAACTGGCGGTAAAGGTTTTTACTGGTTAAGCCAGTATGGTTGGAGTGGTGTAACCATAGCCAGCGTCTTGATGATGGCTTATCCCTTAGAATTAGCAGCACAAGTTTTTGACTTGTGGAATTTTAATAATTATATTGTCACGCCTTTTGGGTTAATTACAGGTTTGGCGTGGGGATTATTTACCATGCCAATTTTGCACGGGCGACTGGCTGCGGATGAAACATGATTAAATAAATCCATTCCCCAAAAACCTTGATATATATACATTTTTGGTAAGGGTTTAGCATTGCTAAACCCTTATTTATATTATGCGTTGTTGGCTTTATGACTGCACTTTCCTAAACCACTCAACAATCCCATCTGCTAAAGCTTGTGCTGTTTTCTGCTGTTCTTGAGGATTGACGATCTGCTCAAATTCATCAGGATTACTCATAAAACCTAACTCTAACAACACCGATGGCGCAGTATGGGGACGTGTCAGCGCCAAGTTATTCCAAAACACGCCAAAAGAAGCCCTACCTAAATTTTTGACTAAACGATTTTGCAGTAAGATAGCCAAACTCTGCGCTTGGGGATGATACCAATAGCTACTTACACCTTGAGTTTTTTCTGCATCGCCATCATCAGGGAGAAATCGATAATGGAAGGTAAGCGCGATCGCAGGTTCTTGTTGCTCAATCATTTTCTGGCGTTCTCCCAGAGACATATCGCGATCGTCTTCCCTCGTCATCATGACTGTTGCGCCTCGCTGTACTAATTCCTCGCGCAGTAATTTTGTCACTCTCAAATTTAAATCTTTGGCTACATCACCAGTTGGCCCAGTTGCACCAAATTCTTTTCCCCCATGTCCTGGGTTCAGTAAAATCTTGACTCCAGATAATGGCTTTTGTTGCTTACTAGGAATAATTGGCGGATGACGCAAACTCAAAATTAAACTTGTATCTTTGTATGCTAGCTGATATCCCCACTGTTGCTTGTTTTTGAGATAAAAAGTGTATTCCACCTGTTTTGGGGCGATTTGCTGCCAATCTAAGCGAGAAATTAAAGGGTTATCCTTTAGGCGAATAATGTCTGTTTGGGCAGTAGTATTATGCAGGGTGAGGGTAAAAGTTCCTTTACCTTGTGCAATGCTGATGGGTACAGGTACTTGCAGGGGAAATATGATTTCAGTTGCTGCTGATAATTGACGAGATGTCACACTGCGAATATTTGAGTGTGGTGCAACTGCTCCTGGAAGCATACGAGTTTCTTGGCTATTGATCCAGCCACCATAATCAAGACGCAGCCAATCCCCTTCCTTACCCGTAACAGCAGCCATAACACCTTTCGGTAGTGGTGTCAGCCGCGAATGATCTGTACTGGGGCCAGTGCGAACCACAGCTGCTGCGGCGGTTACTTCTACCACTGGTAGTTGATAGGGTATGAGAGTTTGAACTTTGCCAGAACTTGACTGAGTCAGGGTCTTACCATTGAGAGTAAGTTGAAATTCCGGTTGTTGCCAATCACCTGCTGTTTGTAATGTCGTACATCCCTGATATTTACCAGGAGTAAATTCAGGCACAGGTTTATTTTTATTGATAAAGATTGCCGCATTAGTAGGTAGAGAAAACTGTTGTTTTTGGGGTAATAAATCAACAGTGTGGCTACCAATTTTTACCCCTACCTTAGCATTTAGAGGTGCAATCGCACTAAAACAAATTTCTTCTCCTGGTAGTCGGGAAATATCAACTGCTGGAGTCAGAGAATTGGCAGCAAAAGCTAAACCCTGTGGTATCTCTGGCTGATTAGCCATGCGAGTAACTCGCATCTGCAATTCTTGGTTTTGATAACGTACAGTGAATAAATTTTCTCCCCATTGCAAGGGAAAACTGGGAGCGAAATGACCAGATTTACTACGATTAATAGGTAGACCATTAATCAACACTTCTCCGGTTGCTGGTGCAGTACCAAGGAAGAAAATCCGATCTGTCTTTGTCTGGTGATTTATGGGTGGATAAACCAGCTTAAGTTTTTTCTCTTCCCCCCACGCTACGCTACAGATCAGGACAGAACCCAAAACTATTAATGGTAAAAATGGTCGCATCAATTCACTGAACCAACTGACGAACGGGTAATTATTATTGGGGATGAATAAAGAGGAAGGAGGGGAGAAATCACAAACACCAAACACCCATCAGGTAATTAGCGTACAGACTTAAACCACTCAGTAATCCCGTCTGCTAACACTTTTGCCATTTTCTTCTGTGCCTGTGGGTTTACTACCTGCTCAAATTCCTCAGGATTACTCATAAAACCTAACTCCAGCAACACCGATGGCGCAGCGGTGGGACGCGTCAACGCCAAATTATTCCAAAACACCCCATAGGAAGGTTTGCCAAGATTTTTGACTACATAGTTATGCAAAAATAATGCTAAACTGTGCGATTGGGTGTTATACCAAAAAGTTCCAAATCCCTCAGTCTTTTCGGCATCACCATCATCGGGTAGCGAGTTGTGATGAACGGAAAGAGCGATCGCAGGTTCTTCTTTACTAATAATTGCCTGTCGTTCAACTAAGGATACATCGCGATCATCTTCTCTGGTTAGTACTACAGTTGCTCCACGCTTCACCAACTCGTCGCGCAGCAGCTTGGATACTACCAAATTGACATCTTTTTCTAAATAGCCAGTTGGGCCACTGGCACCTGATTCTTTACCCCCATGTCCGGGATCTAGTAAAATCCTGATACCGGATAAAGGTTTGCGTGTTTTGTCTTTAATTACAGGCGGATGACGCAAAGCCAAAATCAGGCTTGTACCTTCGTATCTCAGATGATATCCCCACTGTTGAGATTTTTTGAGATAAAAGGTGTATTGCACCTGTCCGGGAGCCACCTGTCGCCAATCTAGGCGAGAAATTAGGAGATTTTCATCCGTGCGAACAATATCTGTTTGGGCGGTTGTATTGTAAAGAGTGAGGGCAAAAGAGCGATCGCTTTGTTGTACGCTCACAGGAACGGGAACTTCTAGCGGAAAAACAATTTGTGTGGCGCTAGGCAGTTTCCGGTAACCTACACTCCGAATAATAGTGCGTGGTGAAATAGCACCTGGTAAAACTTGGGTTTCTTTAGCATTAATCCAAGCACCATAATCTAGACGTAACCATTCACCTTCCTTCCCTGTGACTGCGGCTTGTGTTCCTTTTGGTAGTGGTGTGAGTCTAGAATAGTCAGTACTAGGGCCAGTGCGAGCTACGCCTGAGTCTGCTGTTACTTCAATCACTGGCAATTGTGTGGGTGCAAGAATTTGAATTTTGCCAGTACCTAGCTGAGTTATAGTCTTACCATCCAGCGCCAGCTGAAACTCAGGTGTTCCCAAATCAGCGGCAGCTGCCAGTGTTGTGCAACCTTGGTAGTTTCCTACGGTAGACTTAATAGCAGGTTGATTTCGCCCGGTTAAGGCAGCCAAATTACTTGGGAGTTGTGCCTTACTGGGTTGGGGTGCAAGGGCAATAGTTTGATTAGCCAATTTGACAGTAACACTGGCATTTGAAGGTGCGACCGCACTAAAACAAATCAATTCTCCTGGTAGTCTGGCAATGTCGGCTGCAGGAGTGAGAGAATCTTTGGCAAAGGCTAAACCTTGTGGTAGAACAGGCTGAGTACTAAGCCTTGTCACCTTAATCTGAAGTTCTTGATTTTGGTGACGCACAGTAAACAGGTTATCTCCCAATTGCAAGGGGATACTGGGAGCAAAATGGCCTGCTTTGCTGCGGGTAACTGCCTTACCATTAATCAAAACCTGACCATTTGATGGTGCAGTACCCAGAAAAAATATTTTTTCTGCACTGGTTTGGTAGTTTGTCTGAGGAAAAACTACTAAGAGAGATGAGTTTGCCAAAGCTATTGAGGAGGTGATGAGAAAGCTAAATATTACTAGTAGTACAAGTTTTTTCACAGCGAGAACACAGAAGATTTCACGATAGTGACTGTGGCACAATGACCAAGAAAGGATGAAGGGTTAAAGACTAAAGGATGAAGGTTAAAAGGTATTAGCCCTTGGTTTCCCCAAGATAAGCTGAAATTTCAGACTTCACACTTTACACTTCATACTTCAGATAACGCGATGTATTTTTAGAAGTGGCTCGAAATTCAAATTACTATGACTAAGTTTATCTTTGTAACTGGGGGCGTAGTTTCCAGTATCGGCAAAGGCATTGTAGCAGCAAGTCTGGGGCGTTTGCTCAAATCCCGCAATTATTCTGTATCGATTCTGAAACTTGATCCCTATCTGAACGTCGATCCGGGCACCATGAGTCCCTTTCAGCATGGGGAAGTTTTTGTTACCCAAGATGGCGCGGAAACAGATTTAGATTTAGGCCATTATGAACGCTTCACTGATACCTCAATGTCACGGCTGAACAGCGTTACTACTGGCTCCATTTACCAATCAGTCATCAATAGAGAACGTCGCGGCGACTACAATGGCGGCACTGTACAGGTGATACCCCATATCACTAATGAAATTAAAGACCGCATTTTAAAAGTTGCCAAAAATACAAATCCAGATGTAGTAATTACAGAAATTGGCGGTACGGTAGGCGATATTGAATCACTACCGTTTTTAGAAGCAATTCGCCAGTTTCGTAAAGAAGTAGGACGGCAGAATGTGCTGTATATGCACGTTACTCTGTTACCTTGGATAGCCTCAGCTGGGGAAATGAAAACCAAGCCGACACAGCACTCGGTGAAAGAACTCAGATCTATTGGCATTCAACCAGATATTTTAGTTTGCCGTTGCGATCGCCCCTTACCTGTAGGATTAAAACAAAAATTATCCGAATTTTGCGATGTCGCTGAAGAATGTGTAATTACTTCCCAAGATGCCAAAAGTATCTATGAAGTACCCTTGATGCTAGAACGAGAAGGCATGGCAGAGCAAGTGTTGGATTTGCTACAGATGGAAAAACGCGAACCAAATCTCGTACAGTGGCAAAATATAGTACAGCATCTGCACAGCCCCAAATACGACATAGAAATTGCCATAGTCGGTAAATACGTAAGATTGGGTGATGCATATATTTCAGTAGTAGAAGCGTTACAACACGCAGCTATATCCACTTATGGCAGACTGCGCCTGCGTTGGGTAAACTCAGAAACCTTAGAAACCGAATCAGCCGAAAAGCATCTTGAAGGTGTGGACGGTGTACTTGTACCTGGAGGTTTCGGCATTCGGGGAGTAGATGGAAAAATTGCTGCCATTAAATATGCCCGCGATCGCCAAGTTCCTTTCTTGGGTTTATGCTTGGGAATGCAATGTGCTGTGATTGAATGGGCGAGAAACGTTGAGGGCTTAAAAGATGCTAACAGTGCCGAGTTTAACCCCTATACTAGCGCTCCAGTCATTAACCTTTTGCCAGAACAACATGATGTAGTTGATTTAGGAGGGACAATGCGCTTGGGTGTTTACCCCTGTCATGTTCTCCCCAACACCCTAGCTTCTAAACTCTACCAAGAAGATGTAATTTATGAACGCCACCGCCATCGGTATGAGTTCAACAATGCTTACCGCAGCCTTTTATTAGAGTCAGGTTACTTGATTAGTGGCACTTCTCCTGATGGACGCTTAGTGGAAATTGTGGAACTACCCAAGCATCCATTCTTTTTGGCTTGCCAATTTCATCCAGAATTTCAATCACGCCCTAATAATCCCCATCCTTTATTCCACGGATTCATGCAAGCTGCGATCGCTCATTCTCTTCCTCCACTCGTACAACAACACTAGTACCGCTGCGCGGAAGTCAAAAGTCAAAAGTCAAAAGTCAAAAGGTGATACATCAAGGCTTGTGACTGTTTGAAAAGGTAGCTTTATCTACGCCGCGTTGTACTAGTTGCTCTGCACCCAAGTCAAAAGTTAAACAGTTCATGGCGTAGACGGTTCTCGATTTTGTCGTCATGAAAATTCTAAGTAAGCCGGTGGAAATAAACCAAACTATGTTACGAAACGTAAGTAGGCTGGAAACCCTTACCAATGAGAAGGGACAAATGACAGCCCTGACTAGTTATTTTTAAATACACCGCCCTACTTAATTTAGCCTTCTTGCCCAGAGCGATCGCTATACTCGCAAGAAATAGCATCTTTATTTCCCCAGGGCATTACTGGTGTAAGCTAGCAACAGTAATTTAAAATTCAGAATTATAGATTAGCTTCTTTGCGATTTGAATTGTGAATTTTTGTGAAGTAGCAGCGACATCACTGGGGACATGAGGAGATTTTGTGGTGTACTGGGTGAAACTCTTTTACGAGAGGAAACAATACGTAGTCAATTTCGACCGTATTAATGCGTTTTGTTATGAACAAAATGGCAGGGTTACCTTTTGGTTACCCGATTGTGCAATTCCGATTGTAATTAACCCACAAAATAACCATCAAGACTATCAAAAGATTTTGACCTATATAGAACGTGTGACAGGAGTAGAACTAGAAGATGCTTATTGGGTAAAAATTATTTATGAAAACAACGAATATGTAATTAACCTCAATTGCATCAGTTCTTTTTGCCAAGAAGCCAACGGCAGGATAACTTTTTGGTTGCCTGATGGTACTATTCCCATCATCATTAATCCAGTGAGTAATCCAGAGTCCTATCAAAAAGTTTTGCAATACGTTCAGAAAGCAACAGGATATTCTTTATCTTAGAAAATGTGTTAAAAGTTGTATCCAGCCTAATGCTGACCAACTTAGGAGAAACTTGGCAAATTTTTACTATTAATTTTTCTCCTTGTTTAAAAAAATAATGTAACGGATAGGTAGGGGCACAACAATGTTGTGCCCTTGTTAATAATTTATATGTTGCAAACAATTGAAATGCTTAAAGTTATAACAAAATCGCATCTTTTGGCGTACTTTGCCGTTCGTTGCAAAAACGATAATTCACAACCTTGATAATTGCTGCCATGCCAACTTTGCAGCACCTACCATTCCCGCAGCATTGCCTAATTCTGCTGACAAAATTTGTAAACCTGCACGGGATGTCGGCATAACTCGCTGGTCAATTTCCGCTTTCAATGCAGGTAAAAAAAACTGGAAACAGGCACTAATACCACCACCAATGACAATTGCTTCTGGTGTTAAGACGTAAATTAAACTCGTCAAACCAATACCTAAATCTCTACCATATTCCTGCCAAAACTTTAAAGCCTCTGCATCCGCTGCGTGAGCCAAAGTACTTAACTCATGAGGTTCTTTACCACTACGGCGACGAATCGCTGTAATTGAAGTGTACTGTTCCAAAGAACCGCGATTACCGCTATTACAAATAGGGCCATCTGGGTTAAAGCTAATTAATCCTAATTCTCCACCTGCACCTTGATGCCCAATAAATAATTTGCCATCAAGGATAATAGCACCGCCTACGCCAGTGCCCAAAGTCAGCATAATAAAATTTTGAAAATAGCGACCAGCACCCAACCAAGATTCGCCCAAACCTGCACAGTTTGCATCATTACCCACAATTGTAGGCTTACCCGTTTTCGCTTCTAACCAATCGGCTAAAGGGACATCTCGCCATCCTGCCAAATTGATGGCAATTTTCGCAATCCGTCCCTTCGCATCAGCTGGGCCAGGAGTACCCACACCAATAGCTATAGTTTGATTATCTGAATCAATTTGGGCGATCGCATCCACCATCACCGCCACCACAGCCTCGGGTGTAGAGGGTTGGGGAGTTGCTACTGTCAAAGATTGCAGGCAATTGCCATCTCGATCAAATCGCCCCAGCTTAATCGCTGTTCCCCCCAAATCAATACCAATTACTTGAGAATTTACCACTTTAATAAATATTCACCAACAAGCGCAGAGCTAGGGACTGGGGACTGGTAAGAAGGAATTTTAGATTTTAGATTTCCGATTTTGGATTCCAATCTAAAATCCAAAATTGTTTCCAATGCCCAATGCCCAATTCCCCATGCCCCATTCCCAATTACTTGTAAAAAGCATATTAGCTTTTTCGCGTTTTGGTACTAAAAAATTCCCAGTCCTCAGTTCTATTAGCTGCAAATTGTAAATTTGTCACGTTCGCCACCCGCGCATTTGGTTCAGCCTGCCAAGCGGTGACTGGTGTACCCCGTAAAATACCAGATAAAGCCACAGAAAGCATAAACCCACCAGTAGCGGCGGCAATTAAAGTCAAGTTGTCTTTCACACAAATCTCCAAAAGGATGAATGATTAAGGATAAAGAATAAAGTTAGAAATTAGTACGCGCCCATTATTAAAAAAGATAGGTTTTTCCTTGATGAGTTCCTCACCCCTCTATAGGCGGCAGAATTTCATACTTTATACTTCATACTTCAGTTGACTGAACTATTTCCGAATACTATTTTGTCGCCGTAAACGGGGATTGACAAATTCATTTAAACCTTCGCCAAGTAGTGATAACCCTACCACCATTAATGTCATTGCTAAACCGGGGAAAAGTGTAGTCCACCAAATGCCTGTGGATAATCCTCCTAGTGCTTGTTTTAAATCATGTCCCCATTCTGGAACTTCTTCTGGCAGCCCTAAACCCAAAAACCCCAACCCGCCTAAGACTAAAATCGCATCGGCAGCGTTGAGGGTGAATAATACAGGTACGCTTTGAATAACGTTAAAAAATAGATACCGAGACAGCACAATCCATGTAGAAGCACCCATTGCCTGAGCCGCTTCAATGAACACTTCAGTTTTAACGCTCACAGTGTGGTTGCGAACAACTCGGTAATATTGAGGAATGTAAGCAATGCTAATCGCGATCGCAGCATTTAATATCCCCCGCCCAACAATAAATGCTAGTGTCACTGAGAGCAGTAGCCCTGGTAGGGTATAAATGCTATCCATTATAAACAGCAGTATCTTATCTAATCTACCGCCCAGATAGCCACTCAGCATACCTAAAGGCACACCAACTATCATACTCAGTGCTGTTGCTAAAATTACCACCTGCAAAGCAGCTTGAGCGCCAAAGATTGTCCGGGAAAAAACATCATGGCCTAGAAGACTAGTACCAAACCAATATTTACCTGAAGGTGGGTCGTAAACCGGGTTATTTATCAACTCTGTGGGACTTTGTAGCCATCCCCAAGCTTGAAATACAGGAGCGAAAAATGCTAACAAGAGAAACAGCAAGGTGATGGCTAACCCAATCAACATGAATCGCTGAGAAAGATTCGGATTTTTCGGAAAACGTAAAAAAGACGGCAGCTGCCGTTTTGTCATGGCCATGAGCGATCGCCTGCATTGAGCAAGATACGCTGACCATTTTACATAGAAGTCTGAAGTATGAAGTCTAAAGTATCAAATTTCAACTTTCAGTCTTCTCCTGCAAAGACGCTACGCGAACGCGAACAGTCTTCATCCTTCAAAGATTGCTTTCAATCAACTGGCGGTACTCGCTCTTTTGCTTCACACCCTTAACTTCTTTTAGCAGTTCTTGATTCTTGAATAATTGAATCGTCGGTGTTCCCGTTACGCCAGCATTTTCGGCGATATCTCGGTCTTTATCAATGTCAATTTCGACAAAGTGAATTTTGCCGTCAAATTCATCGACTACCTTATTTAATATGGGTTTTAGGGTATGACAAGGGCCACAACCTGGCGAAACGTATTTTACCAGCAGTACGCGATCGCTTTCGTGGAATAATTTCCGCAAAGCATAACCACCTTCATGGCGCGTAGCATTTAGATTAAATTCGGCTTCTTGTTCTGCTTCGGTTTTATTGGCTGCTGGCTGATGTTCTAATTCATTAACTGGTGTTTCTAGCTGTTGATGGAATTCTTGAATTAAAGCATTAGACGACAACCAGCGTTCTGCCAACATCGCTGACATACAACCGCTACCAGCAGCCGTAATTGCTTGGCGATATTCATGATCTTGTACGTCACCTGCAGCAAAAACTCCTTCCACACTAGTTTCTGGTGAACCATGTTTAGTCACTATGTAACCCACCTCATCTAGTTCAAGTTGCCCTTTAAATAGTGAGGTATTGGGAGTATGACCAATAGCGTAAAATAAACCCTTGGCCTGAATTGTGCTTTCTTCGCCAGTTTTGGTATTGCGGACTTTTACCCCATCCATGTGGCCGTTACCAAAGATATCTACGGCTTCTGTGTTCCAATGTACTTGGATTTTAGGGTTGCTCAAAACTCTGTCTTGCATGGCTTTAGAAGCCCGCATTTTATCTGAACGTACCAATAGATTCACTTTGGAACCGTATTTGGTTAAGTAAATAGACTCTTCCGCCGCCGAGTCGCCAGCACCAATTACAGCCAATTCTGCACCGTGGAAAATTGGTGTTGCACCATCACAAATTGCACAAGCGGAAATCCCACGACTCCAAAATTCATGTTCGTTGGGTAAACCCAAGCGCTTTGCTGTTGCACCAGTAGCAATAATAATACTGTTAGTTTTAACTTCCCTTTCTTCAGAGCGTACAGTAAAAGGACGCTGACTCAAGTCAACTGATATTATATCCTCTGTATATAACTCAGCCCCCCAGCGTTCTGCTTGGGCTTTCATCCGATCCATTAGTTCCGGCCCAGTAATACCTTGGGGAAATCCAGGAAAATTCTCTACTTCCGTCGTTGTCATTAATTGCCCGCCAGGTAATCCCCCAGCTTGGAAACCTTCAAATACCACAGGCTTCAGGTTAGCGCGTCCTGCATAGATAGCCGCTGTGTACCCGGCTGGCCCAGAACCGATGATTACTAAGTTTTCTACTGTCGGGTTAGTCATACTATTTATACGAACTCATAACGACTACGTTTAATCTAGCATAACAAACTTCTATTGGCTACGCCACACCTGATGCGATCGCAAATGGAAATTGAAAGTGCGATCGCTTGTGTTTTCAGGATAAAACCCTATCTAAAAAATTTTTTACTACAAGTGATATGAAACCAAAAGGAACTGGGTAAGTTACATCTAGAACAAACAAACAACCCGCCCCCCTGGGAAAACACTTATGAAAACTGAACTGAAAGCTAAATTCCTCCAACACCTTCTAGGTAAAAAGAAAGAAGACCAAGGTTTTACACTTATTGAATTGTTAGTTGTAATTATCATCATTGGTATTCTATCTGCGATCGCTCTACCTTCGTTCTTAAATCAAGCTAAGAAAGCTAAACAATCTGAAGCTAAGACCTACGTTGGTTCTATGAACAGAGGTCAGCAAGCATTCATGACAGAAAACGACACATTTACTAACAGTATTGACGACTTAGGTATTGGTATCTCTACTGAAACTAGTAATTATACTTATACAACTGCTAGTAATGCAGGTAGTGGAACGGGTTTACACTCTACATCTGGTTCTGTACAAAAAGTTACTGGTTTGAAAAACTACGGCGGTCGGGTTTACTTAAAACAAGTTGGTACTAATAATGAATTAACTAGTATAGCTTTCTTGTGCGAAAGTAATAACGTTGATGTTGCTGGTACTAGCGTTATACCGACAACAACAGGCTCGACTGGTTGTAGTAGCACTGGCAAGTTTATTAAGTAAGTAATTTTTGCTTAAATTAGTCACATTTAGTTGCTCTAACTTAATGTTGATAAATTATTAGCCTACCAAAGTTTTTTGGTAGGCGAATTACTTTATTTAGTAGAAATTTTGAACATATTTATAAGTGAATTATGACTATACTTCCAGACCTTGAAATTATTGATAATCATGAATGGCAAAAACAAGCTGAACAATATTTAAGAGAGAAGAAATATGATGCAGCAAGTACACTTTATGAACGAGCTATTGAAATAAATCCTGATATTAATACATATTATTGGTATTTAGGACTAATATTATTACTTAAAGGTCAAGAACAAGAAGCTCATTTAACTTGGTCTATGGCTATGTTTAATGAGGAAGATACAACAGAATCTACATATTATCTAGAATTACTAGAAATCTTAAATACCCAAATTCAAATTTGTATTCAAGAAGAAGATTATCAAACTGCCTGGTTAATTAGTCAGCATATTAAAGAACTTGCCCCTGATGATATTAACAACTTATTACAAATTATATTGTTCAATATTCACTTAGCAGATAATTACGAGCAAAATTTAGAAATTTTAGACATAATTAATAATCATTTGTCATCTAAATTGGCAGAAAGCCATATAGAAATTTTAGCTTCAGTCATTAAAGAAGTTTTAGTTAATCTGACTAAAGAGCAATCAGTCATTCCCTTTATTCAAAACTGTTTAAACAATATTCCTGATGACTCAATTGAAACAATTATTGATATAATTATGGTTCAGAGTGTGAGAATTGCTTATGCTCTACGCTCGGCAGAAATTGCTGCTACTTTAGCAAAATCATGTTTAGATAGAGTGCCTGAAAATCTCTATACAGTTAAACGTGAAATTTTGTTTCAATTATCACATTTTTATTGTACTACCACTGAATTTGATAAGTCAATTGAAGTATCTAAACTTTCTTATGTCTTAGTTAGCACTTTATTAGAAAAGATATTTGCTAATTTTATAACTATTAATGGATTAATGACTGCTGGCGTTTATTTTGAAGAGTCTGATGCAGCGTTAAAGTATCAGTTATCTATTTTAAATAAATTTATTGAAGAAAAACCAGAAATTCCTGATCAAGCTGCTTGTCGTCGTCTTATTCAATCTGCTTTCTTTTTCCCTTATCTTTATGATAATCCTCATAAGAATCGCCATATCCAAAACTATTTAGCTAATTCTTGTCAAGATTATATCTTGCAAAATAATCTAGAATTAGCTGCAGGCTATCAAAAAAAATTAGATTACAGAAAAGCTAAAGCAAGAGTTAAACCTAAAAAACATATTAATATAGGATATATTTCTGCTTGTTTAAAACAACACTCAGTTGGATGGTTAAGTCGCTGGCTTTTTAAATATCATGACCAAGATAAATTTAAAATATATGCTTATTCTTTAGGAGATGCTTTAGAGAAAAATTACTTTGTTGAACAATTTTTTGTTAAGCATACAGAAAAATTTTATCAATTTGACTCTATCCAGTATGGTTATGATAAGATTCGTGAGCAGATTCAAGCTGATGAAATTGATATATTAATTGATTTAGATAGTATTACCTATGATCAAACTTGCATTGTCATGTCAGTTAGAAGTGCGCCTATTCAAGCTACATGGTTAGGTTGGGATGCTTCTGGTATACCTGCTATAGATTATTACATTGCAGATAATTATGTTTTACCTGAATCAGCACAAGATTACTATAGTGAAAAAATATGGAGATTACCTACAACTTACATAGCTGTTGATGGTTTTGAATCTGGTATACCTAATATTAAACGCAGCGATCTAGATATTCCTGATGATGCTATTATTTATTTTGTTTCTCAAAGAGGATTTAAACTAAATAGAGAAATTATAGCTTCACAATTAAAAATTATTAAAAAAGTTCCTAATAGTTATTTATTAATAAAAAGCGAATCTCGTGAAAAATCCTTTCAGGAATGTTTCAATAGTATTGCAGAAGAAGAAGGTGTTAGCCTATCACAAATTAAATTTTTTCCCCGCACACCAACAGAACTAATTCATAGAGCTAATTTAGGAATTGTAGATGTTGTACTTGATACTTATCCCTATAATGGTGCCACAACAACATTAGAAACTCTCTGGATGGGTACTCCCTTAGTTACGAGAGTTGGTGAACAGTTTTCTGCACGTAATAGCTACACGATGATGATCAATGCAGGTATTACAGAAGGAATTGCTTGGTCTGAAGAAGAATATATAGACTGGGGTGTGCGGTTAGGGAAGGATGAGAAATTAAGACAGCAAATTTCTTGGAAACTTCGGCAATCAAGAAATACAGCACCCTTATGGAATGCTAAGCAGTTTACCCGCGACATGGAAAAAGCTTACGAGCAAATGTGGCAAAAATATCTTGATAGTTAATCAGCTCCTGTGCATAATACGAGAACGTTAATATCACTTCTCAAATCTTTTCGGTAGCTGTCATGGACTATTGTTAATAATCAAGCAATTAAAGGTAATAGAAGCTAGATATTAGTATTTTCACTTTATAGTCAACTATTAATCAAGCCAACGCTTATGAGCTGGCTTGATTAATAACAGATGAACATCTACATATCTTAAGTAATCTTGCTCATTATATATTAAGTACATTAAGTTACCTTAAGCACTTACAAGTATTGCAAAATATATCATTTGCAAGCTATAACTCTTGCAATGTTCTGTTTGCTTCAAAATTCAACTAAATTCTTACTATTTAAAATCCTAGCTTTTATAGTTTTTTGTTCTTACTCTTCATAATTTTTTCTATCTAGATATTTATACGGATGCCAATTGTTATTCATCTGTATACCATGAAGTCCATTAGCTAAAAATAAAACAAAATGAAAGTTGTAATTTTAGCTGGAGGATTAGGAACTCGTCTAGCAGAAGAAACAGAAATCATCCCTAAACCAATGGTGGAAATTGGTGGTCGCCCTATACTGTGGCATATTATGAAAATATATGCTTATTATGGGTTTAAAGATTTTTATATTGCTTTGGGTTATAAAGGCGATTATATTAAACGCTATTTTTTAGAGTATTACAATTTAAATTCTAGTATGACTATTAATTTACAAGATGGTCATGTAGATATTCATAATAATGCAGCTGAGAATTGGATTCTAAATCTGATGGACACAGGTTTAGACACTATGACCGCAGGTAGAGTCAAAAGATTACAGCCTTGGCTAGATAATGAAACATTCATGGTTACTTATGGTGATGGAGTTGCTAATTTAAACATTAAAAACTTGTTAGAATTTCATAAATCTCATAAATGTTTAGCAACTGTAACCGCAGTTCGTCCTCCAGCAAGGTTTGGTAGTTTAAGATTTCACGGTGATTTAGTAGACAAATTTATAGAAAAACCTCAAGTCGGAGAAGGCTGGATTAATGGCGGATTTTTAGTTTTTGAACCTAGTATTTTTAAATATTTAAATGGAGATGATGAAGTATTAGAAGTTGCTTTACTAGAAAGATTAGCTAGTGAAGGGCAATTAGCGGCCTATCGTCACTATGATTTTTGGCAGTGTATGGATACGTTAAGAGATAAATACAGATTAAAAGATTTATGGGATAGCGGTAATCCTCCTTGGAAAGTGTGGAATTAAATATGAGGCAGAACTCAAACTTTTGGCAAGATAGACCGATTTTTATTACAGGTGCAACTGGATTAGTTGGCGGTTGGTTAGTTAAACATCTATTAAGTGTTGGTGCGGATGTTGTTTGTTTAGTGAGAGACTGGATTCCTCAAAGCCTTTTAGTACAAAAAGGACTTTTAGATAAAGTTAAAGTTGTTAGAGGGGATATTGTTGATCAAGCGCTGTTGCAAAGAATTTTAGAAGAATATGAAATTAATACAGTTATTCATTTAGCAGCGCAAACCATTGTCGGAGTAGCTAACCGTAACCCTATTTCCACTTTTGAAACTAATATTGCTGGTACTTGGCGATTACTTGAAGCTTGTCGGCATAGTTCTAAAGTTAAACAAGTTATAGTGGCATCTTCAGATAAAGCATATGGGGAACAGCTAAAGTTACCTTACGATGAAAACACTCCTCTCAAAGGTACTCATCCTTACGATGTCAGTAAATCCTGTGCAGATCTCATTACTCAAACTTATGCCCATACTTATAATTTACCAGTAGTGATCGCCCGTTGTGGAAATTTTTATGGTGGAGGCGATTTAAACTGGAGCCGAATTGTACCAGGAACTATTAAATCTATATTCCAAGGGCAACCTCCTATTATTAGATCTAATGGTGCATTTGTCAGAGATTATTTATATGTAGAAGATGGTGCTAAAGCTTACATGTTATTAGTAGAAAAATTAGCACAATATCCTGAATTCGCTGGTGAAGCATTTAACTTTTCTTTAGAGGTTAAACTAACAGTTTTAGAATTAGTAGAAAAAATAGTCACATTAATGCACTCTGATTTAAAACCACAAATTTTAAATCAAGCGACTAATGAAATAAAAAATCAATATCTATCTAGTGAAAAATCGAGACAGCTATTAAATTGGTATCCTCTATTTGACCTAGATACAGGGTTAGAAAAAACCATAAATTGGTATCAAGAGATTTTAAAGTAAATAAAAATGAATAAAAAAACACAACTGCGATCACAAATTCTCCAGTTAGTGGCTGAATATTACTCAGAAGCATTCCCAGAAAAAGAATTTATACCAGGGGAAACCTCTATTCCAGTATCAGGAAAAGTATTTGATCAAACAGAACTACAGTATTTAGTAGACTCATCCCTAGATTTTTGGTTAACAACCGGTCGTTTTGCAGCGGAATTTGAGGAAAAATTCGCCAAATGGTTAGGAGTTAAACATTGTTTATTAGTCAACTCCGGCTCGTCAGCTAATTTATTAGCTTTAACTGCGCTAACATCCCCAGAATTAGGAGATAGAAGATTAAAACCAGGGGATGAAATCATTACCGTAGCTGCGGGGTTTCCTACTACAGTAAATCCAATTTTCCAAAATCAATTAGTCCCAGTATTTTTAGATATAGAAATTCCTACATATAACATAGATATAACTCAATTAGAAGCAGCCTTATCAGAGCGCACTCGTGGGATAATGATCGCTCATGCATTAGGTAATCCATTTAACTTAAAAGCAGTAATTGAATTTACTAAAAAATATAATTTATGGTTAATAGAAGATAATTGTGATGCTTTAGGTAGTATATATCAAGGACAAAAAACAGGAACATTTGGCCATATAGCTACAGCAAGTTTTTACCCTGCTCATCATATTACGATGGGAGAAGGGGGGGCAGTATTAACTAATGATTCTAAATTAAAAAAAATCATAGAATCCTTAAGAGATTGGGGAAGAAGTTGTTGGTGTGATCCTGGTGTAGATAATACTTGTAGTAGAAGATTTGCTTGGCAATTAGGAGATCTGCCATTTGGGTATGATCATAAATACACTTATTCGCATATTGGCTATAACTTAAAAATGACTGATATGCAAGCTGCGGTAGGCTTGGCGCAATTACAAAAATTACATCTATTTGTGAAAAAAAGAAGAAATAATTTTGATTTTCTATATCAAAAATTAGCAAATTTACAAGATGTATTAATTTTGCCTAAATCTACTGATGAATCAGAACCAAGTTGGTTTGGTTTTTTGATTTCAGTAAAAGAAAATGCTGGTTTTAATCGATATGAATTAGTAAAATACTTAGAAGTAAATAAAATATCAACAAGACTATTATTTGGAGGCAACTTAATTAAGCAGCCAGCTTATAAAGATGCACAATATAGAGTATTAGGCAATTTAACTAATACTAATTATGTAATGGAAAATACATTTTGGATTGGAGTATACCCTGGAATTGACCATGTAAAATTAAATTTTATTGCAGGTAAAATACAGGAATTTTTTATACATAGAATATGAATTTTATTACCATTGATTATATTAATTAATAATCAGGTGAATTAAGACATTACATATTTTTATTGATGAATAAACTATGCTTATAAATTTACAAAAATCTAAGCTGGTACTATTAACTGGTGCAACAGGTTTTCTTGGTAGTCATTTAGTAAGACAATTATTAAGAGAAAAATATAAAGTAATTATTTTAAAGCGGAGTTTTTCCAACACTACAAGAATTAAAGATATTTTATCTGAACTTATTATCTACGATATTGATAAATGCGATATAAAACAACCATTTCAGGATTTTAAACAAATAGATATAGTTATTCATACTGCTACTAATTACGGTAGAAATAATGAAAATATAATAGATATATTAGAAGCAAATACACTTTTTCCCATCAAATTAATAGAAACAGCTATTTATTTCAACACTAATATTTTTATAAATACTGATACAATCTTATCAAAAGATATAAATTACTATTCTTTGTCTAAAAATCACTTTTTAGACTGGGCTAAACAACTAGCAGAGCAAAATAAAATTCATGTCATTAATCTTAAAATAGAACACATGTTTGGAGAGGGAGATGATAGTAAAAATTTTGTTACTAATGTTATTAGAAGTTTTTTAAAGAATGTAGAAGAATTTAAATTAACTAAAGGTGAACAAAAAAGAGACTTTATTTACATAGCTGATGTAATTGCAGCTTATATAGTTTTGTTATCCCATGTTCAATCCCATATTAAAACAACTTCTTCTTTTTTTACTGAATATGAAATTGGCAGTGGCAAATCCATACTTATCAAAGAATTTGTCGAAATAATTCATAATTTAACTCAATCAAAAACTCGGTTATGCTTGGGAGATTTAGCCTACCGTAAAAAAGAAATAATGTTTTCAGAAGCCAGAATTCAACCTTTACTACAAATAGGTTGGTATCCTAAATATTCTTTGGAAGATGCATTGTCTAAGACAATAGATTATGAATTGAAATGTCTATCTTGATTGAAGGAGAAAATATTTATGAAATTATTAATTACAGGAGGGTGTGGTTTTGTTGGTTCTCATCTCGCAGCATCTGCTCTTGATAAACAAGAGCAGGTTTTTATTATTGACAGTTTGTTTAGATTAGGTGCTGATAAAAATAAGATATGGTTAGAATTGAAGGCAGAGAAAAATCAGCTCATGATTGAAATATTTGATATTGCTGATGCTAAATCTGTTAACAACTTTTTTGAAAAATTTGGTCCTTTTGATGGAATTGCTCATCTTGCTGGACAAGTAGCAATGACAACATCAATGGAAAATCCACGATTAGACTTTTTAACTAACGTAGTCGGTACCTTTAATTTATTAGAAGCAACTAGGCATTATTCTCCAAAGGCAACTTTTATTTATGCAAGCACAAATAAAGTTTATGGAGAAATGAAACAAGTTAAGATAGAAGAAAGAGAAAAGCGCTACATTAGTCCTGATTTTCCTAACGGATTTAATGAAAGTTTCCAGCTAGATTTTTCTAGTCCTTATGGTTGTTCAAAAGGTGCAGCAGATCAATATGTAAGAGATTGGCACCGAAATTATGGTTTAAATACAATCGTTTTCCGCCATTCATCTATTTATGGAGGACGACAATATGGGACATTTGATCAAGGCTGGATTTCTTGGTTTTCATTACAGGCACTATTACAAAAGCAGTGTTTACTCAAAGGAAAAAGAGTAAATCCTTTTACAATTGCTGGTAATGGTAAGCAATTAAGAGATATTTTGTATATTGATGATTTGATTAATTTATATGAAAAATCTTTTCTTAATACTAATATTTCTCATGGAGAAATTTTTAATATTGGAGGAGGAATTAATAACAGTGTTTCTTTGTTAGAACTGTTTAATATTTTATCTAGAATTTTAGATATTGAGTTAATTTTTGAAGCAAAAGACTGGAGACATAGCGATCAAAAGTTTTTTGTTTGCAATGTAGATAAAATTAATCAATTTATTAACTGGCAACCTAGAACCAGTTGTCTAATAGGAATAGAAAAATACTTAAATTCACTCACTAATTTTCATGAATTAAATTAGTGGCTAAGAACTTATTTAAGTTAAATATTTTCATGACTAGCAGTAATTAGATTATGCTTCAAAAATAGTCTTTTTTGATTGACTGCCTTAAAAACGACAAATATATTGATTGATTCTCAGCAGTAAAATATTATGGCATTAGTATCATTTTGTATTCCTACATATAATTCAGAAAGATTTATTAGAGAGTGTTTAGAAAGTGTCTTAGTTCAAGATTATGACGATATTGAAATTATTGTATCTGATAATAATTCCCATGATAATACTATAGCAATTTGTCAAGAAACTTTGAGAAAATTTCAACCAAAAAGAAATTTTAAAATCATTAAAAATGATACGAATATTGGTCCTGCTTTAAATTGGTTGAAAGCTATACAAAGTGCAAATGGAGAATATGTAAAATTATTATTTTCTGATGATTTAGTTTTAAGAGATTTTACAACTAAAACCTTGGAATTTATCCAGGATGAAGAAGTAGGATTTGTTTATACTGCTGCTTTTTGTGGTAAGACAATTAATGCAAGTATTTTATCTTATCTTGATATAGATATTGCAGGTAAAGTACCTTCTTTATTTTTTCAATATAAAGGCTTATTTGAAGGAAAATCATGGAGAGGTTCTGGGGTTCCTTGTTCGCCAACATGTGGTATTTTTAGGAAAAAAGATTTAGTTTTAAGTTTGGAGAATTTGATTAATTTAGCTAGATCAAATGAATTACCAATAATAGATGCCTTGCAACATGGTGCTGGATTAGATAGCTTAATTTATTTATTAATTGCATTTAATTATGATTATATCGTCAATATACCTGAACCTTTAGTTTTATGCAGAGAACAAAATCAATCAATTTCATTTTCTGAAACTTATCAATCTTTGCAAAATTTCTCTTTGAATTATCTTCTGGCAAGAGATTTCTTTTATAAAAATTACTTTGAGCCAAAATATTTATCAGGTAAAGAGAATTTAATGAATATTCAATTAGAAATGAATAAGTTTATTCCTGATAATTATTATCGGCAGATGGCTAATCAATATTCTCACTCTGAGCACTATTTAAGTATTCAGAATTCATCAAGCTCAAATTCATTGCAGCATACCGATGAAGAAATTATAAGCATAGCTATAGATATTTCTGTATTAGGTTTAGGCTATCTATATGAGAGAGCAAAAACAGGAGTTTTTAGAGTAACTGAATACATTTTGCGAGGTTTACTTCTTGCATCTAGATGTCGACTCTATTTATATGCAAGTCTTCCTAATTTATCTCATGCCTGCCAAGAGTATTTAAATTCTGAATTTATTCAGCATAATTTGAGATTATATGATATTACCGAATTAAGGTATAACAATATCAATATTTATCATTCTACTTTTTATCCTTTACCATCTAATATTTATTTTGCTCAGAGAATTATTACAGTTTGTGATTTAATTCCTATTCTTTATCCAGAATTCTTTGAATACAAAGAAGATCATTTGTTGAAAACTAGTATTGGTAACATTGATAAAAATGATATTGTAATTTGTATTTCAGAGTCTACAAAAAAAGATGTTTGCAGCTATAAAAGTAGTGTAAATAAAAATAATGTATTTGTTACATATTTAGCTGCAGATAAAAAAAAGTTTTATCCTTCTGACAATCAGCAGTTAATCATCAAAACAAAGGAAAAATATAATATACCAGATAAACCTTATCTTTTAAGTTTATCTACCTTAGAACCAAGAAAAAACATAGCTCATGTTATCCGTTGTTTTTTGAAGTTAATTCAAAGTAAACAAATTGATGATCTTAATTTAGTATTGATAGGTACGAAAGGGTGGCAGTATGAAGAGATTTTTGAAGAGATAGATAAGAATAGAAAATTACAAGATCGCATAGTTGTTACAGGTTATGTTCCTGATGAAGATTTAGCTCCTCTATATTCAGGTGCTTTAGCATTTTTATATGTATCTTTATATGAAGGTTTTGGATTACCACCTCTAGAAGCTATGCAGTGTGGAACTCCTGTGATTACTTCTAATACTTCCTCGTTACCAGAAGTAGTTGAAGATGCAGGAATTATGCTTGATCCACATGATGAACTTGGTCTTTGTGAGGCTATCTTTAAGATATATTCAGAACCTGAATATCGAAAAGAACTAGCACAAAAATCTCTTCAACAAGCTCAGAAATTTAGTTGGGATAAGTATGTTGAAGAGACTATAAAAATTTATGAAGTAGCAAAGAAAAAATATCAAAATCGTCATAATCGAAATATTTTAATTGACGGGGTATTCTTCCAACTATTTAATACCGGAATTGCTAGGGTATGGAAATCACTTTTAGAACAATGGGCAAATACTGAATTTGCTGATCATATTTTGGTTTTAGATCGGGCTAACACTGCACCAAAAATTAATGGTATCCGTTATCGTACTATACACCCTTACGACTATAACAATACTGATACTGATCGCCAGATATTGCAACAAATTTGCGATGAAGAAGAAACAGATTTATTTATTTCCACTTACTACACTACTCCTATTCATACCCCTTCTGTATTTATGGCTTATGACATGATACCAGAAGTATTAGGAGGTAATTTAAATGAACCGATGTGGAGAGAAAAACATCATGCAATTAAGCATGCCTCTGCTTTTATTGCCATATCAGAAAACACGGCCAAGGATTTAAGTAAATTCTTCACAGATATACCATTAGAATCAATTACTGTCGCCCATTGTGGGGTAGATCCTATTTTTCATCCTGCTTCTGAAGCTGAAATCAAAGATTTTAAATATAAATATGGCATAAATAAATCTTATTTCCTCTTAGGTAGTTTAGGAGGATACAAAAATACAATTCTATTTTTTCAAGCATTTGCTCAACTCAACAATAAACATAATTTCGATATAGTAGCGACTGGTGCAGGTAGCCAATTACCTTCTGAATGGCGAGAATATACTGCGGGATGTACTTTTCATGCATTAAAATTAAGTGATGAAGAATTAAGACTAGCTTATGCTGGAGCAGAGGCATTAGTTTATCCGTCTCAATATGAAGGCTTTGGAATGCCAATAATTGAGGCAATGGCTTGTGGTTGTCCTGTAATTACTACTCCTAACGCTTCGTTACCTGAAGTAGGAGGACAAGCAGTGATATATGTTAAAGATAATGATATTGAATGTATGACTGATGCTCTTAGTGAGGTTCAAAAACCAACAGTCAGGAATTCTTTAATTCAAGCTGGATTAGTACAATCTCAGAAGTTTTCTTGGTCTAAGATGGCCGATATTGTCAGCAATGTTTTAATTAATAAAATTCTTGAACCTTTTAATCTGAGAGAAATTAATTTAATTATATTTCCTGATTGGAATCAATCAGAAGATGATTTGTATTCTCACTTAGGAGGAGTGATCAAAACTTTAGTTAATGATACTAATTATCATCATAAAATTACATTATTAATATATGTTGATAATATCGATTCTGAAAATGCAGATTTAATGCTATCTAGTATTGCAATGAATTTAATGATAGAAAATGAAATAGATATTACTGAAATTATACAAATTTCTTTGATAGAAAAACTCACTACAAAACAGTGGCGAAATCTATTACCACATCTGCATAGTAGAATTGTATTAGAAAAAGAAGACAAATCAGTAATCACACAATTGCAAGCTGAAAAATTACCAATATTACAAATAGGAGGATAAATTGAATAAATATGAACAGCAATTAGAATTTACTATCGGTGTTATTATGTCTGCCTTTTCCCGAGCAAATAATAGATTCAATTTTCCCCACTTGTGTTGTCTTTAAATGGCTATTATTGTTCATGCTCAAGCTTAGTATTTAATGGCAAATTATTGTGAAGCTGCATGAAACCTATGGAGGTTAATAACCATGCCCATATAATGGTTTTAACCTGATTATTCTATGCAAATTAATATAAAGTTGGTATAACAAAAATAGCAAGCGGTTAAGATTAATATTTCTCTGTATTGAAGAAATACTTATTGATATTAAAAGGCTATTGACCTTGCAACATTAAATGAAAAATTTTTTAAAAGTAAAGTATTGAATTTATTAATTATGCTTAAGCTGTTGATTTATTTGGGTTTTGTTCTGAGCTTGTTTTTTCCTCAGACGCTCTAAAATAACTTTATAATTCGGCTTATCAGGGCGTAAACTCACAAGTTTTTCTAAAGGTTGAATAGCACCTTGAGTATCTTGTAACTTTAGCCGCACATTTACTAACCCCTCTAGCGCTACTAAATTCTCGGGTTCTCGTTTTAAAACCATCTCAAAACCCTGTGCTCTTTGTTGTAGTGAAGAATCTGGAGATACTACTACTTTCTGGGATGGTTGAATAGCCTGTTTAATTGCAGGAGCTGCTGAAAACACTATGGAACCTAAAAACGAAACTAGAGACACTATTGTGACAAACTTTTGTCGGCGCTTAATTTGCTTGGTGCGTTTAATTTGGTATTGTTCCCATGAACTAGCCATACTTTAATGAATGCTATGGTAAATACTTAGGTGATAGCAGTCCTCCCGTTATGAGCATACCCACTACTTCTCAAAAACTATCATCTAGGCGAAATATGTCTGATACACAGTCTCTAAGCTCACTCTGAGTGTTGAATAGCTTTATCTATACTAGTGCAGCCGTAATGATTTTCCATGCTGATCGCCTACTCTAAACCAAGACGCATAGCAGCGATCGCATTCTCTGCCAAAATTACAAATCCATCGTATTTGCATGAGTCATGGATTTATGATGTCTATTTGCTCCATCTACCTGGAGCAGGATTTTTATATATGCAAACCGTAAACTAGGATACTGTTGTGCGATCGCACTTGAGCAGCAACATGAAAGTTTTATAAAGATTTGCAATCTGATTGTTGAAGTTTAGATGTTTGCGATATTCTATATAAGATGCAAATACAAAACGGTAAAATTGTTTTGCTGTTGCACAACAAAAATTCTCAACTACCCGTATTGTATGGGTTTTTCAAAATTTGCAAATATTCCGTTGACTAAAACCAATACAGTTTTACAAGTCTTGTCTGCCTATGTGATCCATGCATTGATGAGGACGGCTGTTTTGTGCTTTCAGTGTCTACGATGACTGTGCGATAAACGTCTTTGTTTTGTGGTGGTAATTACCGTACAAAACCGATTGTCCGCCAATTTAGTAGAGTAAGTTATGGTATAGTTAAATAGTTAAGACTAGCTTTGCCAGATTACAACGCTCTACGCATCGGTAGCATTTACAAAACGGAAAGCAGTTTTGATTAAGTATTTACTAAACAAAATCTGAATTGAATCGAGGTTATGACTCAGCAAGTAATTCACCCAATGGTGAAATTGCAGCGTAACGTGCAATCACTCGTAGAATCAAATATTATCAAGCCAACTGATAGCATTTGGAAAATCGCTTTGCTCTATGGCAACGATTGGCCACACTGGAAACAAGAACTGTTAGATTTTGGATTTACTATGCAAGATCCAATCAGCGAATTGTTAGCAGTGGAAGCTTGGGACGAAGAATAAAGGATGAAGGATGAATTTTCAACCTTCAGACCTGATACTCATTTACTTTATCGGCAAGTAGCTAATGCTGTAGCCAGTTCTTTCGCAGTTTGATAGCGATCGCGTGGCAATGGCTCTGTGACTCGATCAATCACCTCTCTTAATTGGGGGGTGATTGTAGGCACAGTAGCTACTTCAAACCGAAAATGTCGTCCTCGTTGGTGATAAAACTTGAACGGGTTTTCACCTGTCAGCAAAAAAATTAAGGTTGGGCCGATAGCATACAAATCGGATTGAGTCAGGGGTTGTCCGCGTTCTTGTTCAGGAGCGCAGTAACCCTCTGCACCAATACGAGTACCTGGTGCTGTGCCAATTTCTTTGACAGCACCAAAATCTAACACCACTATGCGATTGTTAGAACTTCGCACCATTAAATTCGCCGGTTTAATATCCCGGTGAATTAGTGGTGGTTGTTGGCTGTGGAGATAGTCTAATATATCGCAGGTTTGGATCATCCAGGCGATCGCTTGGTTTGGTGTCACTGGCCCGGTTGTATAAATTCGCTTTTCTAAATCCTGTCCATGAACTAACTCCATTGCCAAATATTTTTTGCCGCCTTCCACAAAGAAGTCATAATATTTGGGAATTCCTTCATGATGCAAGGATTTTAAAGTATGTGCTTCTCGCTCAAATAATTCCTGGGCCTTAGCAATCTTCACCATATCGGCATTCATCTGCTTTAACACCAACAGTTGAGGGTGTTTAGCAGTCACACCTGTTGCATCCCAAGCTAAATAGGTAGTTCCCATACCGCCTTGTCCCAGTGTTCGTAAGACTTGATACTGGCGAATTGTCTTTTGCACTGATAAAGGCTGACCGCAATGGATGCAAAATAAATTATTTGGGGAGTTACCTTCATGGGTGCAGGGAACAGATCCAGGCGAGAGGGTTTTTTCCATTGAGCCAGGTAGTTCTGTTTGCCGCAACCAAGATTCTGGTGCTGTCACCTCTTGCAGCTGGAATTTTAGTATTGGGCCTCCCTGTGCTAGTTGCAACAGAGAATTATCTGGCAGCTGATTCTGAGTCACAAGCACACCATTTAAGAAAGTGCCATTAGTGCCTTGACTAATTACTTGCCACAAACCACCACTTTTAACAGAATTGACTTGTTTGAGTTCTAAATGATAGCGAGAAACTAAGCTATCAGTTAAAACAACGTCGTTATCCGCCGCACGTCCAATGCGAATTACGGAGGAGTTCTCGAAATACCATTGTTTCAGCGGCGTTTTTTGTTGCGGTTCTAGCAGTGTCAGAGTAACCACAATACAAAGATAAAGGATGAAGGTTAAAGGTTAACAACAGAAATGTAACTGAGCATTAGCTACATTTAATTTTAGGAAGTTACGGTAATTAGAATTAAAAATTTATACTTCATAATTCATATTTATTTTTGGCTGTCTAAATTGGGACGCACTTTCGCCCGAATCAGTATAGCTGTAATATTGTCATGACCATTGTATTGATTTGCTAAATCAATTAAGTCCATCACGCCGGACTCTAAGTTGGTACCGGAACCGAGTAGAGGTTTAAGGTGGGTCTGCCAATGTATTTCTAATAAATCATTATCCGATAAACCGTCTGAGGCTAGGATAAACAGCGTATCTTCATTAATCTCGAAAAAGTCTACATCGGGATTAATTGAGTGTTCGTCACGGGGCCCTAAAGCTTGGGTAAGTTGATAAGCATCGGCACGGGCATAAGCTACGGTAGGTTCTATGCCTCTGCTAATTTCTCGCTGACCAACTTCATGATCTACTGTGATTTGTTCCAGCCCCCGCTTATGAGTGACGCAATAGAGGCGGCTATCTCCTACATGAGCCACAGCGGCGTGACTATCCTGGATTAAAAGCATGACTAGAGTCGTACCCATGCGCCCAACGCCAGAACGGGCATCTTTTTGATTTAGGTCGTAAATTGCCTGATTCGCTAGGTATACTGCTTCCCGGATGCTGTCTTCGCTTGGTAGCTGGTTAGCAACCCAGTGTTCTTGGAAATATTGCCGCAGGGTAGTTACTGCCAACTCACTGGCTATTTCGCCGCCAGCGTGACCACCCATACCATCACAGAGAATATACAAACCACGGGCTTGTAGAACTCTAGTTTTAGGTAACTCTAGTTTGTTAATCTTGGTTTCAATGCCAAAGAAATCTTCATTATGATGACGTTGCCTGCCAACGTCAGTAGAACCCGCATCTTGCAGACTACTTAGCTGCATTGGTAGCACCACTGTGGGCATATCATCATTTTTGGCACTGAAATCCTCTGAGTCATCAAATTGCAGCATAGTTGGCGCAGTGGGATATTTTTCCTCTTTGGGCGGCAAAGTTTCAATAGTTGGTGCTACTAATTCAGTAGACATTTCTTCAAGACGCGATCGCAATTGTGCGATCGTCTCAATTTTACCGATTTCCAAATCCCCTAACATCTGAACTACAGAGCCAAATTGAGTGCGTTGAGACTGCCTAAATAATGCCTGCCAAACCCGCCCCAATGCTTTAATTGTTAAACGCTGCTCTGGTTGATCGGATGTCTGGTCTGCTAAATCTGCTGTCACATCACCAGAGAGTTGAATATTGGGTAATTCCGGATATAAACGTCCTAACGTCAGTGTTTGGTCTTCATCCAAGAGCAAATTCGCCAAATCCAAAAGACTATGACGACAATTCACTGTTTCTAGCACTGTCCACAATTGGGTCATCTGATAACACCAGTGAATTATTTGGAGCGAACTTGTGGTGTTTTCTTGCCACAGGTCGAGTAACCGCGGCAAATGTGAGCGGTTTTGGATAACTACCACTTGTATTTCACCTTGCTGCCATGCATCATGAATTGGCGGTATCCCTGGGTTTCCTTGGGATTGTAAAGCAATATAAGGTTTAGCAAGGTGGGGAATTCCACTAGCTTCTACAGATGGTGTTACTAAACCCTTTTGCCAATTTTCTAATATGGCCTCCAGCGGTGAAATTTGATATGGTTGGCAGTCTAATACCTTAATACATGTCTCAGCGTTGACGGGAAGTGCTTCTAAATTTGGTAGTGGCTCTAATAATTGATAACGCTGTTCTAAGTCTAAATAAGAGCCTACTGTAAGCTGAGGGCTAGTTGGCATAGGAGATACAGCAGATATTACTGCCTCTTCTGTATCTTTTTCTCGTGCCTCATTTTCGCTACTATTTTGATTAGCAATTTCCGCTTCTGCAGTTGCAGCTTTGGCAATTATTGCCCACCAAACAGTTCCGCATTCTGTACTACAGTTGGGACAATTTAGTGCGTTGATAGGTACAGAGGTACTGCATTCGGGACAGACCTTGTGGGTCAAGGATGTACCACAATTTTGGCAGAATTTGTTAGAGTTCAAGTTTTCAAATTTACACTGAGGGCAAATCAGCATAGTGGAAGTTCCTCATTCCCATTCCAAGGTGCTTCTTGCCACTTAGATTCAAAGTGCCACAACTGGCTACCCCTGCCTACAGTAGACCGCTCAGAAATTGTGGTCACTATTAAATTTTGGTGGCAGTATTAATTGTGACGCATATTAGCCTAATATTTCAGATTTCAGCCAGCTAATTTATCCAACAATGGTGCAGGGGAGTAGGGTAAGCAGGGAAAAAACACCAAATCCCAAATACCAAACGTCTATTGTTTAATTTCCCTCACACCTCATTACTCAATGGTAATTGAATCGCAAAACAGGTACGGTTTGACCCACTTTCAACTTCGATTGTTCCTCCTAAAAGTTTGGTAAGTTTCTGTACTAGTGCTAAACCTAAACCCGTGCCACCTTGCTTCCAAGGGTCATTACTAGGAATGCGATAAAATTTATCGAAAATGCGTGGTAATTCGCAACTAGGAATTTCTACACCCGAATTAATTACCTGGAATTGCATATTTTGCGATTTCATTTGAGCAGAAATTGTAATTTCTGCATCAGGAGGGCTAAATTTACAAGCGTTGGTGAGCAGTTCTATTAAAATACGCTCTAGACTGAATGGATCGCAAGTTAATAAAGGCAGATTGCTAGCAACGCTCAGGCGTAACTTTTGCTGACAAGAGTTGCGGTTACGTGCTTTAAATAGTTCTACTACCCGCCAGAGCCATTGCTGTACTTGAATAGTTTCGAGTACCAAAGGCTTAGTGTTATTATCTAACCTTTGCAAATCTAGAAAATTACTAATGAGATTTATTTCGCGATCGCACTCATTATCTAAAATTTCATAATAACGAGATGCTTTAGAGCGTTCTGCTTGTGGCTTGTCCATCTCGGACAAAAAGTTCTGCTCTTGATTGAGTGCTATGCCTAACATTTGAATTGCCATTTTCATATTAGTTAATGGCGTGCGTAGTTCGTGCGATACAGTACTGAGAAATTCATCTTTAAGGCGATTGAGGCTTTCCATTTCCTCTAACTGTGCTTGCACTGATTCTTGACTATGTTTGAGAGCAACTTCTGCTGATTTGCGCTCTGTAATATCTATACAGCAGCCAATGTAACCGACAAATTTACCATTAGGGGTAAACCTCGGAATACCCGTATCTAGAATCCAACGATATTCATCATCATGGCGTTTTAGCCGATATTCCATCTCAAATTTGGCTCTAGCATGAAAAGCGGAATCATAGATTTCTTGACAGAAATCTTGCTCTTGTGGATGTACTCCTTCTAGCCAGCCTAAACCTTGCTGTTGCTCCATGCTACGTCCAGTAAACTTTAACCAGGATTGATTAAAAAAGGTAAAAAGTCCGTCACATCCTGTCATCCATAACATTACTGGTGCAGTATTGGCCATAGAATGAAACCTTTGTTCACTTTCTCGTAAAGCATCTTCTGCTTGTTTATGAGTAGTGATATCTTCCAATACCATTAGAATTTGCGGATGCTTTTGATGGTGTTTATCTGTTGGGTTGGACTCTAACTCTAGAGGATAAATTCCATCATCAGCAGGTAATAACCTTGCTACAACCTTTACCCATACAATCTTGCTCTCTGGACAATTTAACCGAAATTCCCAATTAGATACTTCACTAGGGGATGAAGTTTTGACTAATTCCCCTAAAGCATCAGATAATCTTTTTTTATCTGACTGTTCAAATAAATTCAAAACCGACTTATCAATCAATTCTTCAACGCTGTAACCGAGACAGTTGGCACCAAATTTATTTACAGACAAAATTATTCCTGTTATATCCAAACTGAAATATACAGACGGAATATTTTCATAAAGCCTACGATACAAAGTCAGTTCCTCTTGGGTAGGAAGCAGGGTTTCTGCTGTGCAAAGTTCTAAATCTTCGGCTCGTTCAGACACAAGTTCTAAGCGCGCAGATGTTGCAGACAAGATATCTTGTTGATGGCGATTTTTATGCCAGATCGATTGCTGATTACGGCTCATAAGACTGAATAACTTGCACCCAAGGGTTGATGTGGATATGGGCAGGAATAAAAAAAGATTATTATACTGCTTCTGGCTTGATTTTTGTCAAAGGGTACAAGTAAAAACTTATGTAACAAAAATCATCCTTATTTAATTTTTAAGTTTTGAATGCAAAAAAATAGCTCAATATGTTTAGCAAAATACATTTTTTTGGATATTCCTGTCATGAAAAAAGTAATTTTTTATATACAGGATGATAGTATCCAAATCCGGAAGGTATGAGTTAGTAATCTCTGAATAGAGAATAAGCACAAATGCTTATAAATAATTAACTAATTGTTATGCTTAATAAATGATTTTTTTCAGCAATACAATAAGGGCTTAACCCCTCAAACCAGTAAGTAACATTTTAAGTTCAGAGTCAGTGAGGTCACGCCACTCACCTGGTTGTAAACTGTCCAATTGTAAATGGGCGATACTCACCCTTAAAAGGCGCAAAGTTGGAAATCCCACCGCTGCTGTCATCCGGCGTACCTGACGATTTTTGCCCTCAGTCAGAGTCATTTCTAGCCAGGCTGTAGGTACATTTTTACGAAATCTAATAGGCGGATTGCGATCGCACACCGGAGGTTCTTCAGATAATAGACGCACTTGTGCAGGACGAGTGCAGTAATCTTGAATCTTCACACCTGTTTGCAATTTATTTATAGCATCAACATCCGGAATGCGTTCTACTTGTACCCAATAAGTACGTTTATGCCCAAATTTTGGATTAGCCAAGCGATGTTGTAGCTGTCCATTGTTCGTCAACAACAGTAACCCTTCGCTATCCCAATCCAAACGCCCTACTGGATAGACATCTGGAACTTCTATATATTCTTTGAGGGTGCGGTGTTTGGGAGTTTCTTGGGTAAATTGGCTAAGAACGCCATAAGGTTTATGAAAAAGAATATATCTATATATAGAAGTCATTTGGTGTTTGTTATTTGTCATTCGGTAATGGGTAATGGGTAATTGGTAATTGGTTTTGGGTGTTTGGTGTTTACCCTTGTCTCTTCATCCCTCTCATCCGCAACAGCTATCATGAATTGTGTACACCAGCACGCATGAAAATCTGTCTTTCCCATGCCCAGTGTCCAATGCCCCATGCCCTATTGTGATCCATAAATAACAATCTCTATTCCATACACTTCAGGAATTGTAAACAGCCTTGCTCACAGCTATAAGCAAGGTGGTACAATCTACTTCCATGCTAGGGGTGCCAAAATAACCAGGCTGAGATCACACCCTTAACACCTGAGTCTGGGTAATACCAGCGGAGGGAAGCTGTTTATCGAGGAATTTAATATGCGGACAGAATGGGTTGCCAAGCGGTGTGGGCAGAGCAATGTAACTCAAATGCACTACGCGCGTCAGGGTGTTATTACCGAAGAAATGCACTACGTCGCCCAGCGGGAAAATCTTCCTGCAGATCTCATTCGCGAGGAAGTGGCGAGGGGGCGGATGATTATCCCTGCTAACATTAATCACACCAACTTAGAGCCAATGGCTATTGGCATTGCCTCTAAATGTAAAGTAAATGCTAATATCGGTGCTTCACCCAACTCTTCTAATCTTCAAGAAGAAGTCGATAAGCTGAAACTAGCTGTGAAGTATGGCGCTGATACCGTCATGGATTTGTCTACAGGCGGCGGTAACTTAGATGAAATTCGTACTGCTATCATCAAAGCTTCGCCTGTTCCCATTGGTACAGTGCCAGTTTATCAGGCTTTAGAAAGCGTTCATGGCACTATTGAAAAACTCACCCCTGATGACTTTCTCCATGTCATCGAAAAACACGCTCAGCAAGGGGTAGACTATCAAACCATTCACGCGGGAATTTTGCTTGAGCATTTGCCTTTAGTAAGAAGCCGGATTACTGGGATTGTCTCTCGTGGCGGCGGTATTTTAGCGCGGTGGATGCTGCATCATCACAAGCAGAACCCCCTTTACACACACTTCCGAGACATCATTGAAATTTTCAAGAAGTACGATGTCTCCTTCAGTTTAGGCGATTCCCTACGCCCTGGCTGTACTCATGATGCCTCAGACGCGGCACAATTAGCAGAATTGAAAACCCTCGGACAGCTCACTCGCAGAGCTTGGGAAGATAACGTACAGGTGATGGTAGAAGGGCCTGGACACGTACCAATGGATCAAATTGAGTTCAACGTCCGTAAACAAATGGAAGAGTGTTCTGAAGCACCTTTCTATGTGCTGGGGCCATTGGTAACAGATATTGCTCCTGGTTATGACCACATTACCTCAGCTATTGGGGCCGCAATGGCTGGTTGGTATGGTACAGCAATGTTGTGCTATGTCACACCTAAGGAACACTTAGGATTACCCAATGCTGAAGATGTTCGCAATGGCTTAATAGCTTATAAGATAGCAGCCCATGCAGCCGATATTGCTAGACATCGCCAAGGTGCTAGAGATAGAGATGATGAACTGTCTAAAGCTCGTTATAACTTTGACTGGAACCGTCAGTTTGAATTATCACTCGACCCAGAGAGAGCTAAGGAATACCACGACGAAACTTTACCAGCAGATATTTATAAAACTGCGGAATTTTGTTCAATGTGTGGGCCTAAGTTCTGTCCTATGCAAACCAAAGTTGATGCTGATGCACTAACAGAACTTGAGAAATTCTTAGCGAAAGAAACTGTTACCCAATCTTAAATTACTCAAGTAGGGTGGGCGTTCGTTGCCAACCCTACTGATTTCTAGGTTCGACAATGCGGCCTCAGAAATTGCTTTGATATCACAGGGTAACATAATCCTATTAACTATTTTTGAACTTAAGAGCTAGACTTTTATAAATTTTTCTGAGCTGGTTGGGTAGAAATTGTTATAAAAGCTTGCACCGAAAACATTGTTGCCAGGTATTGACATTCGCGCATATCTGTGGAGTTCTCTTAACTTAAAAATGCTGTGGCATAGTAATAATTTTTTAAGCTTGTGGGAATACTAAAATTATGTTTATTTAAAACATCGTCTTATGATTACAGCACGGTTGAGAACTAGAGCATTGTTAAAAGTATTGAAAAAACTATTTCCACAAGAAGAATGGAATTCCAGGAGACTATATAATGATGTGTCTAAAAATAACGATACTTATCGGTATGCTGATACCACAGTAACGTGGATTGCTCATCCTGATAAACTTATTGGGCAACATCAGCATCTTTATGAAATTACTTCAATAAGGAGACAAGATTTGTTAAATGCGCTAACACATTCTGGAGTACATTATGATTTAATAACAGGTATTTAATAGCTTGCACTATTATTCACAAATGTAGATTGGGCAATAACGGGCAACTTCAAAATCAGCTTTTTAGACATTACCTCAGATTGCCCATCCTACGAAAAACTGAAAGTGAAAGGTTATGAGTCATTCAAATTGGCGGGATAGTAGACATAGTTTTGTAAATTAGCGTAATGCACCATCCATTTATTAGTGCGTTAAGAATAAAGTCCATAAACCACCCTACTAAGTCTAGGCAAGTATTTCAGAACTTTTATATACACTAATATATCTAGGTGATAAAATTTTTCGCTAACTAGCTAAGTTAATATCACTACTTTGATCGTCTTCCTGTATCCCTAACTTTTGGTATAATTCACTAACAGATTGAGGCTCAACAATTTTTTCTTTTGCACGTTGTAAAGCAGTAAATAAACGAGTAGAATTTGCTGGAAAACGAAGTAAATAAAGTGTTTCCAGTAGGCTTTCTAGTTCGGTTTCAGCAATTAATACAACGTTTTTACCATCAGGTCGGCTAATTCTGACTACTTCATTAGTCTCAATAATTTGATTACAAATGCTATCTAAATTTTGAGCGGCTTCTTCTGATGTTATTTTAATTGACATAATAATTTACCGATTTTGACGATTTTTTTAGCTTTTTAAAGCTACATACTTATTCGTAATGATATCGAGCTTTGAGGAAATCAATTCTGTCATTGCTAACTAGGTAAACAAGCCGATGTTCTTGATTGATACGACGCGACCAACATCCAGAATACTCATATTTTAACGGTTCAGGCTTACCAATGCCTTCAAAAGGATCTCGTAAAATTTCTTTGACTATTTTAAGTATACGCAGCGCCATTTTCCGGTCTTTGTTAACCCAGTATTCTAAGTCTTCTATAAATTCTGGCTGAAATACAGCTTCACGCTGACGTTTAATGTCACCCTCATCACCCATGCAATCAAACCTTTAAGAGCAGTTTTACATTTAATCGCTAATCTATAAATCAGTAAAGCTAATTTGTATCAATACTCACTAAACCTAAATAAGATAATATATTAAGACATGGGTTCTACGTAATTCTCGAAGAGTAGACTCTTAATTACCAAACTGCATTATTTTCCAGAAATTCATACTACTAGTGATTGCATATTAAAGAATGCGATCGCACTTTTTATCAGCTAATTACCAACAAAGCAATTTTGCGATCGCATTCTTGATTACCTTACTAATTTCCTAATTCCCGATACCGCTTTTGAATCTCCTCAATCGAGAACAACGCTTCAAACTTTAATCCGGCTGACTGATATAACTCAGCGCCTCCCTGCAGTCGGTCTACTAGTGCAATTACTTGGTCAACGGTATAACCTGCCTCTTTGAGACGGTCAACTGCTTTGAGGGCAGATTGTCCAGTCGTGACAACATCTTCTAAAACTACAACTTTTGCGCCTTCTGGCAAACTGGGCCCTTCAATATAAGCCCGTGTTCCATAACCTTTGGCTTCTTTACGTATAATCAGCGCTGGAATTGGTCGGTTTTCATAGACAGAAACAACACTGACTGCGGTCACGATGGGGTCAGCACCCAAGGTTAAACCAGCTACAGCTTGGGTATCTACAGGTAATAAAGGAAACAGTAAACGTCCTACAGATAAAGCGCCTTGGGGATGTAGTGTTACCTGCGTCTTGTTAACGTAATAAGAACTACGTAACCCAGAAGAAAGCACAAAATCACCCTCTTGATAAGCAAGTTGACAAAATAAATCTAGTAAATTGTGGCGCAGGGTGGTCAAATCAGCAGTAGCTGCCCAAATATTAGATGGGTTAGCGGTTTCAGTAGAATAAGTCATTACAAGACGTTATAAATTGTGCTACACCAAAGGTTGAACTCATCAGAGTTCTGAATTTAAGCATAAATTAAGATTCGCGCAAAAATTGAGGAGTAGGGAATATGGGTATAAAATTTCAGACCCCAAGTGTTTTTTTACTACTGTTAGCTACTAGTATTGCTGTTCCCTCTGTGGCTAGTGCTCAAACAGCAACACCTAATTATGAAACGCCAAGTGAGGCACTGGAGCGAGCTTATTTCCGCCATGATCCTAATTTCTATCAAAATCGTAGCTTACAACGTCAAGTAGACTCCCTTGTCGGTGCTGGCTCCTTTGGTAATTCTTTTCCAGAAAATGAAATTGCCCGTGATGGTGAATTGATCAATAGTGTTTATCGAGATATGTTAAACCAACAAGCCACCAACGACCCTTACCTGCGTACCCCAGATTTACCCAACCCATACGGTACATCACTACTGTTGTCTCCTCGTGCAAATGCTGAGCAGCTCAAAGTAGGGACTGAGTTTCGTTTCGAGACTTCAACAAGGTAAGAATGGTGAGTGCTGAGTGATAAGTAGTTAGTAGTTAGTTAAAACTTAGCTATGAGATTATGGTAGTTTTTCTAGCTCCTAGTCCTTAGTCCCTAGCCTCTAGTCCCTTAGTAGCTTAGCACTCACAACTTAGTCTTAATTAAATCCAGGGTGCAGGAGTTGAACCTGCCTTGGGCGAATTATGAGTTCGCTGCCTCAACCGCTCGGCCAACCCTGGTCGATTTTTAATTGTAGCGTGATTTTGGTAGCTCGTATACCCTCGAAAATAGTTTAGCAGAGTTTAGCAGATTTTTTTGCTACATAATTTTGATTATGGAATAGTGCAGACTAATATTGATTAAGTTCTTTTAAGGATTGAGGTCAACGGAAGGCTGAAGTATGAAGTATAAAGTATGAGATTACTTTAATCATCAAGGCAAGGGGTAAAACGACTTGTGGGCGATACTGAGTCCTTACTTGATCAAAAATCCTTTAAACTTGAGATTTCTTTAGTCAACAGCTTCAATCGGTTTAAATAAAAGAGAATTATTCTGCAATAGCCTGTCAGCGATGAAACTAAATTCCACTGTACTTCTAACGTTAATTTTGTTAACCCTGATGTTAGGGGCAGGTTCTGTAAGCGCGTTTTGGGGGTTTACTCTAGGGAGTTCAGCACTTAAAGGGGTAACAACACCAGATGGTCGTCCTACAACCAAATTTACCAGTGCTAAGTCCTCTAACTCGCAACAAGGAACCTTAGCGTTATTAAGAGAAGAAGAGATACTAAAAATTGTTAAAGCCAGAATTGAGGGTAAGACCAAAGCTGCTAAATCTGAAAAATTAGAGGAAGATGATGAGGAGACCAATAATAGTAAGCAGAAGCCAGAAGAAAAACCTCAGGAAGTAGCTGAAGAAAAACTCCAGCAAGGGTTTCCCATTAATGCTGAAAACAAAGGCGTAACTCTCTCTGTTCAATCTGCTCGCTATTCAGGTGGAGATCTACTACTGAAGGTGAAGATGCAGAATAAAGGCGCTGATTCTGTGCGCTTTTTGTATAGTTTTTTAGATGTTACCGATGACAAAGGTCGAACTCTCAGTGCTAGTACAGAGGGTTTACCAGCAGAATTACCAGCAAATGGCCCTGCCTTTTCAGGCACAGTGAGTATTCCTACTGCTCTACTTGATGATGTCAAAAAGGTTTCACTGGCGTTAACAGATTACCCTGCTCAACAATTAAAGCTAGAAGTGTTAGATATCCCTGTAGCAAAATAGGCGAGACAATTTTGATATAGGGAATTTGAGGTTGGAATTGGCGAGGAAAAATCCAGTGAGTTGTTAAGAAAAGTTTGCTCTGTCAAGGAGAAATCGCAGTAGAGTGTGACAAGTTGTTAGACAACAGAACTGCGAAAGCTAACTAAGCAAATTTGCTTTCATAAAAACCCAGTTAAACAGACTTCTGTAGGTGTAACTGGGGTAGTTGGGCACCAGGGATGGCGAAAATCGCAACCACTATCCCCAATTCCCGAATCTCAAATTCTCAATTTAAGAGTGGGTGCGTAGTTGTACACGAGCTTTAGCAGTGAGTGGTTTTCCTAGCTTAATTTGGACAGATGTGGGGCTGCGATTGTTATCAGTGCTGCTACTGATTGCCATCAATGCTTTTTTTGTCACAGCTGAATTTTCAATGGTGACAGTGCGGCGATCGCGTATCCATCAGTTAGTCCAAGCTGGTGACATTCCTGCGATCGCTGTGGAAATGTTGCAACGTAGTATTGACCGACTGCTATCTACCACCCAGTTAGGTATTACTCTTTCTAGTTTGGCGCTGGGATGGATCGGCGAAAGCTCAATTGTTGTTTTGGTGGATACATGGCTCAAATCCTGGCCTTTACCTGAACGAATGAGTTTGTTAATGGCTCATTCTTTATCTATCCCCATCACATTTTTTTTAATAGCCTATCTGCAAATCGTTTTAGGAGAACTTTGCCCCAAATCGGTAGCGATGCTGTACTCAGAACAGCTATCAAGATTTTTGGGGCCTTCAGTCAAAGCGATCGTGCGTTTTTTCAGTCCCTTCATTTGGATTCTCAACCAATCAAACCGTTGGCTGTTAAGACTCTTTGGGATTGAATACACTGGTCAAGGCTGGAGACCACCTGTTACTCCAGAGGAATTACAGCTGATTATCTCTACAGAACGGGAATCAACTGGTTTACAAAATTCAGAACGCGAACTGCTCAATAACGTCTTTGAATTTGGGGATGTGATGGCGCAAGAGGTAATGATTCCGCGTACCAGCATTGTAGCCTTGTCCAGAGACGCTACCCTTCAAAGATTACTTAAGGAAATGGCTTCTACTGGTCACTCTCGCTATCCCATCATGGGCGAATCTTTAGACGACATTCGCGGCATTATTTACTTTAAAGATTTAGCACAACCTTTGGCGGTGGGAAAATTGACTTTAGAATCACCCATCCAACCGTGGATACGTCCAGCACGCTTTGTCCCAGAACATACCCCATTAAGTGAACTATTACCCATGATGAGGCAGGAAAAGCCAGCTATGGTTATGGTAGTGAATGAATTTGGCGGTATTGTGGGATTAGTAACCCTACAAGATGTAGTAGCGGAAATTATTGGTAGTACAGGCGTACTTGATAGCGCTGAAGATTTGCTCATTCAAATGTTAAATGAGCAGACATTTCTAGTACAAGCACAAATCAACTTGGAAGACCTTAACCAAGTTTTAGATTTGAATTTGCCTTTAACTAAGGAATATCAAACACTAGGAGGCTTTTTGCTCTACCATCTCCAAAAAATTCCCGCCAAAGGAGAAACCTTCTTATTTGAGAATCTCGAATTTACGATAGTTTCCGTCATTGGCCCCCGCTTACACCAAGTCCAAATCCGGCGCTTGCAAGAGGATAGGTGAATGGGTAATGGGTAATTGGTAATTGGTAATTGGGATTTAATGTTGATAATTTCCCCTTGTCCCCTTGTCCCCACTTCCCAGTCCCCAATCCTCTCATCCCTGAGCATAAGGAACTGGGTCTTGCAAGCCTAATTCAGCAAAAGCTGCTAGCCTGAGGCGGCAAGAATCGCATACTCCGCAGGCGACATCCGCACCAGCGTAACAAGACCAAGTAAGTTCCCAAGGAACGCCTAGTTGATTACCCAACTGGATAATTTCGGTTTTTTTTAAGTTAATTAGGGGAGCCGCGATAGTAATCGGTTCTCCTTCTCTTCCTTGCTTAGTTCCCAGCCGAAAAACTTCCTGCATCGCTTGGATATAATCAGGGCGACAATCAGGATAACCAGAATAATCTAAGGCATTCACACCAATGTAAACACGTTCAGCGGCGATCGCTTCTGCGTAGGCGAGAGCAAAACTTAAAAATATGGTATTCCGGGCTGGTACATAGGTGACAGGAATACTTTGTGACATTTCATCCAAGGAACGTTCTTCCGGTAAATCGATACCATCATCTGTCAGTGCCGAACCACCCCATTGCCGTAGGTCAAAATTCACCACCTGATGTTTAGCCGCCCCAGCTTTTTGCGCCACTAACATGGCTGAATGTAACTCTCGCTGATGTCGCTGCCGATAATCAAAGGAAAGGGCGTGACACTCATAACCATCCGCTTTGGCTTGGTAGAGAATTGTGGAAGAGTCTAATCCTCCCGATAACAGAATTACAGCTTTCATCGTGCGTTTAATTTTGAGATTTTCAATCGCTAAATCTAATTGCTGGAGCCTTTGGACTTCTATTGGCGATCGCATCTCTCTTACGCCCTAAAAATTCAAAGGCCAATATCTACACCAGTGTGCTGAAAAATGCACTTCACAATCTGCAATAGTTGCAGATAATTATGTAAAAATTATTAAAGTGTATCATTGGTGATCTTTATCAGTAGATTTTTTAAATTTTTCTTCAGGCAAAGTCTCAGTGTGGTACTTTCGTTTTTTCGTAATTTTACTGACAAAAAATTATTAACTTCTAATTATCAATCTCTGATTGATGCAAATAATTATTACCCTTAGGTATTACTTAGATTATTAAGTTAATAAAAAGACATCAGATATTTTGTGTAACGTGTAAAAAATCTATCAATGGGGGACTGACTATACAAAAGATACTCAGATTGCGGGAACCCATAACAAACTTTGAAATTCTTCATAAATAGAACCTCTATGTTACCATCTGGATGGTTTTAGACGGATCGTCACTGGCAGTTAAGTATAAAGGCCAACGACCGTAGCGTCTCTAAATTTGGTGGTTGAGGAGAGAATCATAGTGCAGGATAGCATGTCAGTAGCAGAACCAAATCTATATACACAGCGCAACCAACCACGGCCAATTCGCATAGGCGTAATTGGGGTGGGTAACATGGGGCAACATCACACCAGAGTCCTGAGTTCAATGAAAGATGTTGAACTGGTAGGTGTTTCAGATATTAATGTCGAGCGAGGATTAGAAACCGCTAGCAAATATAAGGTCAAATTTTTTGAAGATTATTGCGATCTTTTGCCCCATGTGGAGGCAGTTTGCATTGCTGTTCCCACCCGCCTACATTACGCTGTGGGCATTAACTGTTTGTTAGCGGGAATTCACGTTTTAATTGAAAAACCAATTGCCGCAAGTATTTCCGAAGCAGAATCATTAGTTAATGCTGCTGCTGAATCGCAGTGTATTCTCCAAGTAGGTCACATCGAGCGCTTCAACCCAGCATTTCGCGAGCTGAGCAAAGTCTTAAAAACTGAGGAATTGCTTGCCCTAGAAGCCCATCGTATGAGTCCTTATTCAGACCGCGCTAACGATGTTTCTGTTGTCTTGGATTTAATGATCCATGACATTGACCTACTTCTAGAATTAGCTGCTTCCCCTGTAGTTAAATTAACTGCTAGCGGTACTCGTGCCCTAGATTCTGGTTATTTAGATTACGTGACTGCTACCTTAGGATTTGCTAATGGGATTGTAGCTACTTTAACTGCCAGCAAAGTTACCCATAGAAAAATTCGTCGGATTGTTGCCCATTGCAAAAATTCATTCACTGAGGCAGATTTTCTTAAAAATGAAATTTTAATTCATCGGCAAACAAATACCAACTCTTTAAACGATCATCGGCAAGTACTTTATCGCCAAGATGGTGTAATTGAGAAAGTGTATACAACTAATATTCAACCTCTCAGTGCAGAGTTAGAACATTTTGTGAACTGTGTACACGGAGGCAATCAACCTTCTGTGGGTGGAGAACAAGCTCTTAAAGCTTTAAGATTAGCCAGTTTAATTGAGCAGATGGCTTTGGAAGAGCGAGTTTGGAACCCATTAGATTGGCAATCGGAACCCAGAGTACAATCACTCACTCCAACAGTCTAAAAAGAAATCAAAAGTCAAAAGTCAAAAGTCGAAAGATTTTTGACTTTTGTTTTTTGTCTTCACTTTCACTCTTTTAACTTGGTTGCAAGTGAAATTTCTAGTTTTAGTGCAACTAAGTTTAACTTGCTCTAGCCAGGGGAATTCCAACTTAAAAAAGTATTCCATTGCTGTGTATGCAGAGGAGGCAGAGGAAGCAGAGAAAAAAGAATCTGCCACTATGAGAATCGGATAATTTATTTTCTGGAAGTTATCAGCACAAATAATCAAATTTGGGCTTATACAACTGACATATATATTTTTTTAATTATTTGTCAGAATCTAAAGTTCAAAATCCAAAGTTCCATGATTTTGGACTCTTGACCCTTGAATATGACTTAAGGCGCGAGCTAATCCTTAACCCTGTTCTGTCACTTCCGGAAAACAATAATCGTAGCGAAACACTGGAACTTTTATCTAATCAAGCTTTGAGCTTTTATTTTCTAATAGAAACTAAAATTTGTAGCCAAAAACTGAAAATCAAAGCTCCGAAAGGCTTTCAGCGATTGAGTTTTCCCAGTATGACATAAGAGGGTTAAGCATCTTAGTGGTAAGTCCGCCCTTAAGGAAGCGACGCAAAGCTAAAGCGTAGCAAACAGAAGTCTACAGTAACTGACAACATTACTGATAAAAAACATGACAAGTACTGCAGTTCGGTAAAGTTTAAAAAAGTTAACGCTGAATTTTGCAATCAGACTGTTGTAGTATTTGCAGGAAGTAACTCAATGCTTGAATGGATAACTAATACTATCAACTCCCTAGGCTATTGGGGCATTGCTCTATTAATGTTTTTAGAAAACCTCTTTCCCCCTATTCCTTCAGAGTTGATTATGCCACTGGCAGGATTTACAGCCAGAGCAACACCTGAAAAACTAAATATCTTTGGTGTATTTCTTGCCGGACTTTTCGGTTCTGTACTAGGCGCACTCATCTGGTACTACCCAGGAAAATTTTTAAGTGAAAAGCGTTTAAAAGCTTTGGCAGATAAACACGGCAAATGGATTGCTATCTCTGGGAAAGATATTACTAAAGCCAATGACTGGTTTCACAAGCAAGGTAATAAAGCTGTATTGCTTGGTCGTTTAGTGCCGGGAATTCGTACTTTAATCTCTGTACCGGCAGGGATGAGCAATATGAACTTGCTAAATTTCTTATTTTACACTACCTTAGGTAGCGCTGCTTGGGTAGGTTTGCTAACATACTCAGGATATTTGTTGGGTAGTCAGTATGAACTTGTGGACAAGTACCTTGCTCCTGTATCAAAAATTGTACTTGGGAGCTTGGTCATAGCATTTTTTATTTGGGTATTCAAACGTAAACAAAAAAGTACTAGAAAATGATATACACCAGCGTTTGTCCACAAAATTAGGTTTTAAAGATACCTAAAATTGGCCTACACTATCCCAAATAATGCTAAATTCGCGATCGCCTGACTTAATTTTTTGCGTATTTCTAGCTACACTTGACGCAGCTGGAAATTTTTGGTACCTCCCATTTTTGTAAGATTGAGCAGGATAAGTTTTTACAGTTAAGTTAGGACTAGGAGCTTTTATGACAGACCAACCTTCCGCTGCCACCCCGATGAATGCCGCTGCTATTCCTATGAATAGAGTTTCAGCATCTACCCCAATCAACGCGACTACGACTCCTAAGCCCGGTACCTCCTATTCAGGTAAGGCTATTCTTAGCGTTGATTTAGGTAGAACCTCTACTAAGACTTGCGTTAGCCGCGAACCAAACAATGTCATTTTTGTACCTGCAAACGTCAAACAAATGTCCATCGAACAGGTACGTGGTGGTGTGTTTGAAGCGCGTGCTACTGACCCTTTAATGGATTTGTGGTTGGAGTACCAAGGTAGTGGCTATGCTGTCGGTCAACTGGCAGCAGACTTTGGCGCTAATTTAGGAGTAGGTCAATCAAAAGTAGAGGATGCACTGGTAAAAGTTCTAGCTAGTGCTGGGTATTTTAAACTCAAAGACGAGATTTCAGTTGTTCTCGGTCTACCTTTTCTTTCGTTAGAACAATTTGAAAAGGAAAAATCACAACTGATTAGCTTAGTAAGTGGGCCTCATGTTCTCAACTTCCGTGGAGAATCTGTATCACTCAACGTTACTAAGGTTTGGGTCATGCCAGAAGGCTACGGTAGCTTGCTCTGGACAGAAGCTCAACCTCAAAAAGGTGCCACTGTTCCTGATTTTACGAAAATTTCAGTTGCCATTGTCGATATCGGGCATCAAACCATTGATTTGTTGATGGTAGATAACTTCCGCTTTGCTCGTGGTGCTTCTAAGAGTGAAGATTTCGGGATGAATAAGTTTTATGAACTAGTAGCAGCTGAAATCGAAGGTGCGGATAGTCAATCTCTAGCATTGATTTCTGCTGTCAACAAATCCAAAGGCGAAAGATTCTACCGTCCCAAAGGTGCAAGCAAGCCTACCAATCTAGATGATTTTCTCCCCAATCTGACAGAAATGTTTTCCCGAGAAATTTGTAGTCGCGTCCTTGCATGGTTGCCAGAGCGGGTTACAGATGTAATTATCACCGGAGGTGGTGGTCAATTCTTCTGGGAAGATGTACAACGTCTACTTAAGGAAGCTAAAATTAACGCTTATTTAGCTGCACCTTCCAGACAAGCCAATGCCTTGGGGCAATATATTTATGGAGAGGCGCAATTATCCGCCGTTCGCTCTTCTAGGGCTTAAAACTGATGTTCCAATGGTCAAAAAAAGTAGTGAAATCGGTCACGTTCAATCCAGGGGTCGCTGATGAAAGTTTGTTGGCGCTTGTAGAAAGCTATTTGGAGAAACAAGTCGATAAAACTTTCAGCGACCTGTGTAAAGAAGCTCTATGGCAATCTTTATGTGTACCGGAATCAGTCAAACCTGTTCCGCAAACAACAACAGCAGCAACAGATGCGGTTGAACAACAAATCGGTAAACTGCAAAATCAACTGGCTGACCTTGAGGAACGTTTTTTTGCCAAGGAATCTCATCGTCTGGAGGTAATGGAAAGCCAGATTATGCAACTTACTCAACAAGTTGCCCACTTGGCTATCATGGTCGCTGAACGACCAGTGATTCAGTATTCATCTCCAACAACATCAGCCTCAGCAACCCCAGTAGTGGAAGTAGTAAATAATACTTATTCTCCACCTCCACCACCTCAAGAGGTTGACCCCGTAATCAGCCGACTTAGCCAGTTTCTCGATGATTTTTAAACTACCATCAGGGTTTTGAGCATCTTGTGCTGTTTTTTAAAATCCTTAATAGGGAAAACTATTAAGGATTATTAATATTTGTATATATTTAAATATTTATCTAAAGATGCGATCGCTGCGCTAAAACTTTCTCTTGCAGACGTTACATGAAAGTCTAAGGCAGTTTTTCGCCAACTAAGAACGCCATTTTTTTTTGAAGCAAGGGGATGTGTTAGTTCCCTATTTATGCTTAGTAGCAATTATACTTAGTATTACCCTAGAATTTTTTACACAGGATACTGTATAAAATAGTAGAATCCGCAGGTAAAAAATTTAGGATACCTCCATGCCAGTTGTAGCGAACTCCATCAAATTTGGTACAGACGGCTGGCGAGGCGTGATTGGTGATGAGTTCACCTTTGAACGCCTCGCCTTGGTTGCACCAGTAGCAGCAAAAGTATTATATGATACGTATTTTCCTAGCGTAGGTAGCCGGACGATCATTGTTGGTTATGATCGCCGATTTATGGCTGAAGACTTTGCCCGTGTTGTAGCCGATGCTGTTACCGCTGTTGGATTTGATGTGCTACTTAGCGAAACCTATGCACCCACCCCAGCTTTTAGTTGGGCGGCGAAACAACTTAATGCTTTGGGCGCATTGGTAATTACGGCTAGCCATAATCCTGGCGCATATTTAGGTTTAAAAGTTAAGGGATATTTTGGGGGTTCAGTATCACCCGAAGTTACCAAAGAGATAGAAGCGCTGTTACCGGAAGGAATACCAACAGTAGATATTCCTGGCAAATTAGATACATTTGATCCTTGGCCTAGCTACACTGCAGGTTTAGAGCAGAAAGTTGATATTGCTAAACTTAGAGATGCCATAGCCTCTGGAAAACTGACCGTTTTTGCCGATGTTATGCATGGAGCAGCCGCTGGTGGATTAGCTAGATTACTAGGCGATCGCGTCCATGAAATCAACAGCAATCGCGATCCTTTATTTGGTGGTGGCGCACCAGAACCCTTACCTAAATACCTGTCAAAGCTATTTGAGGTAATTAAAACTCATCACCAAACCAATAAAACTGGTTTAGCCGTTGGATTAGTGTTTGATGGGGATTGCGATCGCATTGCAGCCGTAGACGGATCAGCTAATTTTTTGAGTTCTCAAGTGCTAATCCCGATATTAATTGACCATTTAACCTTAAGGCGCAATTTTAGTGGTGAAATCGTCAAAACAGTCAGCGGTTCTGACTTAATTCCCTTAGTAGCAAAATTACATAACCTCTCAGTGTTTGAGACAGCAGTTGGTTATAAATACATTGCTGATAGAATGCTAGCCGCAGAGGTATTGTTAGGGGGCGAAGAGTCAGGTGGAATTGGCTATGGTAGCCATATCCCTGAACGCGACGCACTGCTATCCGCTTTGTATGTCCTCGAAGCAATTGTGGAATCTGGAAAAGATTTAGGCGAATATTATCAGGACTTACAACAAAAAGCGAATTTTACATCTGCCTATGATCGCATTGATTTACCCTTAGCTAGCATGGAAGTGCGATCGCGTCTTTTGCAACAATTGCAAACCCAGCCTTTAACGGAAATTGCTGGACAACCTGTAGTTGACTGTCAAACCATTGACGGCTATAAATTCCGTTTAGCTGACAACAGTTGGTTAATGATTCGTTTTAGCGGTACTGAACCAGTATTACGTCTATACTGCGAAGCAGCGACACTTGATCAAGTACATCAAACTCTTGCGTGGGCGAAACACTGGGCAGAGTAAAATTAGTCAAAAGTCGAGAGTCCAGAGTCCAAAATCATGATACTTGACCTTTGACCCTTGACCCTTGACCTTTGACCCTTGACCTTTGACCTTTGACATATGACTAAACTGCTTGTAGTAGCCACAGGAAATCCAGGTAAATTGCGGGAAATGCAAGAATACTTGGTTGAGTCTGGTTGGCAACTAACCCTTAAGCCAGAAGAATTAGAAATTGAAGAGACAGGCGATACCTTTGCTGCGAATGCTTGTCTGAAAGCTTCTCAAGTTGCCAAAGCTACAAAAAATTGGGCAATTGCCGATGATTCTGGCTTACAAGTAGATGCGTTAGATAGCGCTCCAGGGGTGTATTCTGCGCGTTATGGCAAGACTGACTCAGAACGCATTGCTAGGGTATTAAACGAATTAGGTAGCGAAGTCAATCGTCAAGCGCAATTTGTGTGTGCCGTGGCGATCGCTAATCCCAACGGTGCGATCGTTTTACAATCTGAAGGGATTTGTCATGGCACAATACTCCATGCACCTCGTGGTACTCGTGGGTTTGGCTACGATCCAATTTTTTACGTTCCAGATAAGCAATTAACCTTTGCTGAAATGACACCACAGTTGAAGCGGTCGATTAGCCATCGAGGAAAGGCTTTTGAATCTTTACTTCCTAAACTTACAGGAATGAGTACTAAATTTTGATGTGGATGAATTCGCCATATTTTACAATTCAAGTCTTAAATTAGATTTATTTTGTAATTATGGTGTGAAATCCTTAACTAAGTTCTATATTTGCGGCTATAGCGTCAAATTATCAGCTTTGGTAGTTTACTACTTAGCTATGCCAGTTGCTGCAAAGAGGATGATCTCAACGCCAGTCACCTACAACGGTAAAACTGTTTTCAGTGCTGGCTTTGCAACTTACTGGCTTCTAAAAACTGAAGGTTTAAATTTTAGACTGCTTCGGTATTTTTTTCTCCAGTACGAATCCGAACAACTTGCTCTACAGGAGAGATGAAGATTTTACCATCACCAATTTCACCAGTGCGGGCAGCAGCAATAATTTTATCTACTACCATATCAACTTGGTTATCTTCAACGACGATTTCTACTTTGAGTTTTTGCAGAAATTCAACGGTGTATTCCGAACCACGATAGCGTTCAGTTTGACCTTTTTGTCTACCGAAGCCTCGAACTTCAGAAACGGTCATGCCGACAATTCCAGCATTAACCAAGGCAATTTTCACTTCATCAAGCTTAAATGGACGGATAATCGCTTCTACTTTTTTCATGTTTTGGTCTCCTACATTTCTACTAGCTTCGTTAATCTATCTAAGCAGATCCCTTGTCACAGACTTTAACTAGTAGGATTATTTTAAAAATAATATGTAATAATTTACGACTTTATTTGCCCTAGGGGAACAATTGTGAAAGTAGCCGCCCTAAGTCTCACTATTTGAATAGTCGTTATGGTTATGACATGAGAAAAAATTCCTCTATTTAACATTAGAGGATGTGCATGTTTTGGCTAATTTTTATATAAATTCCTTGAGCTAATATCTCTAGGAGTTGAGCAAGTAATTTAAGAGCAATTGTGTAAGCAGCTAAAGCAAAAACAGAAAAACTTGAAACTAACGACTCTGATGTTCAAAGAAAGGACGCACAACCAAATACCCAGCAGTGAAAGCAGTTAGCATAATTAATAAAATTGAGATCGCTAACCACCATCCGCTTACTTCCTTAACCTCTGACTCATTAGGGCCATAATACCTGACCTCTTCTTCTTCGATTAATACTGTTTGCGGTATCGAGGGCAACATTTCTGTTATAGGTATAGAGACAGAAGTGCGATCGCCTTTAGCGCTGGGAACTTCGGGTTTAGCAGACGGACGGGGGCGTGCAACTTGCTGACGCGGACGTGCTTCCTTAGCTGGAGGCTGAGTTGTGGCTGCACTTTTCGCCTCATTTTTCACCTCAGGGTTAGGTGCTGGGCGATCGCTTGGCTTAGCAGGTGGCTGAGTTGGTACATCCACCAACTTTTGCAAATGCAATAAAGACTGAACTACTTTAGTAATTTCTTGGCGCAGCAGTTGATTTTCTTGCACTAGTTTGTGATTTTTAGATGTAAGTGCATCTATTTGTATCTGTGCTGTTTTTAACTCATCCGCCAACTCCCGATATACTGACATAGGTACAGATGGCGGCTGCGCTGGAGCCTTTTCTGCATCTGGATTGTAATAAATAGAACTTGTAGTTGTTACCATTTGTTGCCTGGTATTAAAAATCGAAGTAATTCATTATGTTGTAGAGATAGTATCAGAGATAGTCAACTCTGAAACCATGCTGAAGAATAATTGAAAAATTGTTGGATAGAGAAAAAACTGGGGATTGGGGATTGGGTAATGGGTAATGGGTAATTGGTATTTATTATTTCTCTCTCATCTCCCTTGTCATTTAGCCTCTGTTTGAAGCAAAGGGAAGAAATGACCCACAGGGCCTTGTCCTTTGCCAATATCGAGGGAATAAGTGAGTGCAGTTGTAACATAGTTTTTTGCTTGCTGCACTGCTGTTAAAAGGTCTTTATTTTGAGCTAGATTAGCGGCGATCGCAGCTGATAAAGTACAACCAGTACCGTGGGTATTTTTTGTCTCGACTACTTGGGTAGTTATAGTTTCTAGATTTTGCCCATCAAACCAGATATCAACACCACGTAAGTTTCCTTGCATACCTCCACCTTTGACTAAAACTGCTTTTGCACCTAATTTGCGGTGGATGGTTTCGGCGGCTGCTTGCATATCTTCCAAGGAATTAATCGCTAAACCACTCATCATTTGGGCTTCATAGCGGTTTGGTGTGACAATAGCAGCTTGGGGTATTAAGGCATTACAAAGAGTCTGTACTGCGTCATCATCAATCAATTGTGCCCCTGTACGTGAAACCATTACTGGATCGACTACTAGGTTATTGATTTTCCAAATTTCTACTTGTTGAGCAACAGCTAAGATAATCTCCTTGTTGAGTAACATTCCTGTTTTTGCAGCTTGTACACCAATATCTTCAACCACCGCCTGAATTTGTGCTACTACAGCCTCAACAGGCATAGCATCCACTCGGGTTACCCCCAAGGTATTTTGCGCCGTGATACAGGTAATAGCACTAGTTCCGTGAACACAGTGAAAAGCAAAAGTGCGTAAATCCGTTTGAATTCCCGCACCACCACCACTATCTGAGCCAGCAATAGTTAAAGCAACAGGTATTTTTGATTGTGTGACAGCATTCATCTGATTTAAAGGTCAAGAGTCAAGGGTTAAGGCTTAAAGGTCAAGAGTTAAGTATATTTATTTAACTTGAATTATTAAATGTTTTGTTCCCATTACCCATTACCCATTACCCATTACCCATTACCCATTACCTAGCCCCTAATTTACTTTGTAGATACTTCCCCCATTCTGCTGCTAAGGGGATTTCGGTAAAAGGGACTTTTACAGATTTGGCAGGTTCGGGAAAGAGAAATTCTAATTCAATCTGACGACCTTTTTCAGGTGGGATTTCTAAATTAGATAATTTGTCATCGACTAAAAGATTGACTGTTTGGACATCATCTAAAGAAAATGTCTCCAGTTTAATTGGCCCTTTGGGTGTAGGTTTTCCCCAAGTTATATTGTTATCTTTTTGACCCAATACTGCATAGATATCATACTTTGCCCGTTCAAATTGCTCTGCCCAAGTACGGTAAGCTTCAACTTTTTGATACTCTTTTGAGCCTTGCCAAGCCAACCAGAAAAACATTGCTAACAGCGGCAACCACAATAGACCATGTTCCATTGTTTCAACAGTCCTGAGTGCTAAGTGAAAGTTTTAACTTAAGTGCAAAATACACCAACTAGAGGCACAGATAAGTTATCGTAGTGAGCAACTGGCAAAAAGCGGTGATGACTTTATATGAGAAGGCTTATATTATTTTGCTTGTTTCTCATTGGGCTGGGGGCTGCTATATTTGGGTTCCTCAATTTTCAGGGACTAGCAGCCAAGGGTGAGTTTGAGACGATTCTGCTTGATTTTCGTGAAGATATACCTAAAGAGGTAGTAGAGAAAGATTTGCAAGCGATCGCTCAACAATACCAGGTTACACCCCAACTCGATAATAAATTTTCAGCAAAAGATAATGTGTATATTATCAAAGGCGATCGCCAACGGCTGAAAGAACTGCAAAAATCCAAATTCAAGTCGGCTACAGAATTTATCGAGCCAAATTATATTTACAAGATTCCTCAATCGGGTAAAGCTGCTTATTTGGGAGAATTTTTAAAACCCAATGAAGATGAAGAGAATGTAAGTCCTTCATTAACTGGCCCCAATGACCAGTATTACAGTAAGCAGTGGAACTTGCATAATATTGGCATTGAAGGCGCGTGGAGTCAAACCAAGGGTAGTGGCATTACGGTTGCTGTCATTGACACTGGGATCACTCGCGTGCGCGACTTATATGAAACGAAATTTGTTAAAGGCTACGATTTCGTTAACGATAGAGAAGAAGCCAAAGACGATAACGGTCATGGTACCCATGTTGCCGGTACTATTGCCCAAGCTACCAATAATAAATATGGTGTAGCTGGTATTGCCTACGAAGCCAATCTCATGCCCTTGAAGGTATTGAATGATTATGGTGGTGGTACAGTTGCCGATATTGCCGAAGCGATTAAATTTGCTGCTGATAAAGGTGCAGATGTCATCAATATGAGCTTGGGTGGTGGCGGTGAAAGTCAGTTAATGAAGCAAGCTATTGACTATGCCCACAATAAAGGTGTTGTGATTGTAGCTGCGGCTGGTAACGAAAACGCTAACGGTGCTAGCTATCCAGCGCGTTATCCCCATGTAATCGGTGTTTCAGCATACGGCCCAGACAGTGAAAAAGCCCCATATTCCAACTTTGGTGCTGGGGTTGATATTTCCGCCCCTGGTGGTAGCGATGCTGGCAAGATTCTGCAAGAAACCATCAATGAGCAAGGTGAAGGGGTTTTCCTTGGCTTCCAAGGTACAAGTATGGCATCTCCCCACGTTGCTGGTGTAGCGGCATTAATCAGAGCTAAAGGTATCACAGACCCGGATGAAGTTTTAAAAGTCCTCAAACAGTCTTCCAGAGTTATTCAAGAGGATGGTTTGAACTACTACGGTGCTGGGCTACTAAATGCTGAAGCCGCTGTTAAACTTGCCACTGAAGGTCAAATTAGCTTCTCTGATTTCTTCCGTTGGTTAAGGGATAACGGCTATCTCAACCCTGGATTTTGGATTGATGGCGGTGCTGTAGCGCTGTTACCCAAAATTTTGATGGTACTGGGTTCTTATCTACTAGCTTGGTTTTTAAGAGTTTACTTTCCTTTCACCTGGAGTTGGTCTTTATCCAGTGGTTTAATTGCTGGTAGTTCAGGATTATTCTTCCTCAAGGGAATTTATATCTTTGACCTTCCTCAATGGCCTTTCCGGCTTTTGGGTAGTTCCATTCCCGAATTAGGTAACAGTCTGCAAGGAACTGGCGATTTAAATCCATTGTTTGCCAGCGTATTGATTCCTATAGTTCTCGTTGCATTACTGCTGGGACATCCTAGCGGCAAATGGTTTGCCATTGGCTCTACCCTTGGTGTAGCAGCTTGTTTAACAGTCAGTGCCGTTTGCGATCCTACTGTTTGGGGTTTGGGCAGTAGCCACTTAGCTCGCGTTTTCTTGATTGCTAATGCCCTGCTTTGTTATGGATTAGCTCGGTTAGCGTTAAAAAACGAAAGACAAGTAGCTTAGTTAATTAGCTGATATGTAGTAGAGAAAATATTCTCTTATTCAAGCTATTCAGGCTCAAGGAGGATGAGAAAAAGGGGATAAATAGTTCAAAATTCACAATTATCCCCTATCTCCTCCCAGCAAATACCAAACACCCAACACCAAATAACAATCAGCAATTATATGAGTACTACAGTTACAGGCACTATCGAACACCGCGACATTGGTATGGGCGCTTGGGCGCTAGTTACCGATGAAGGCGTTACTTATGAACTTCCTAGAAGTGTAGATAAAAAATTATTAAAAGCAGGACAAAAAGCCAAAGTTACAGGCAAGGTACGTGAAGATATCATGACTACTGCCATGATTGGCCCTGTCCTGGAAGTAAAATCTTTTGATGTAATTAGTTCTGATTAGCTGCGGAAGCTAAAACTTCTTGTAAACGGCTTCTAAATTCACCTTTAGGATGACCTCCTTTAACTTCACCAATAATCTGAAACTCTCCTTCAGGAGAATCGCAGAGAATGTAGGTAGGCCATCCCATTTCTGATTTATCGGGATACTGAGTTAACAAAATCTTGCGATACTTGCGATAAGTAGCTGTATCCTGCATTTTGACATCAATGAATTGCAAACCGAGTTCTTCAGCTACCTTTTGGTCATAAAATGACATTTTGTGGCAAATGCCGCATTCTTCCGAAGAGAACTTAATTACTGCTAAATTCATTTGACTGTGCGACTATTTGGATATAGGCAAATCATTTTAGCAGAAAATGTTGAATCTTAGCAGCATGGTGCGGCAAATAGTAATAAATACTAGCCTTACTCAAGCTAAATTATAGAAAAATAATTAAAAATTATGCCAATTTGGCAGATATATTGTGGAATAACAATATGTACCAGCCTAATAACCCCTAAAAAGGTAGAAATTTAGTCAGGGAAAGGCATAACGAGTATCGAAAAATAATGATAAGATAGATGTAATTAACGGTGACAGCAAGATAAGCGATCGCTAAGACACAATATCAGAAATTTAATTTCACAGCGCATTTTTTGTGCTAGAATATATGCCTCATCAATTATCAGTGGGCAGCTAGAGGCAAATTATCTCCTCAAAAAACCCCTAGTATGAATGAGCCTACCAGGGGAGTTAGTTATCAGGGTGCATCTACCAATTTATTGTTCTAAATTAAAATGCAATCTTCCGGAGAAATTTTGATAAAGGGAGATTGTTGTTTTTTCAATAATAAAAAACCCTAGTAGGTTTGAGCCTACCAGGGGAGTTAGTTATCAGGGTGCATCTACCATTTAATTGTTCTAGAAGACATTGCGATGCTCCGGATAAATTTTTGACATGATCGCTTGTTGAAAAATAAAAACCCCAGTAAGCATTAGCCTACCAGGGGAGTTAGTTATCAGGGTGCATCTACCATTTAAATCTTCTGAGTGCAGCTACCTGTATCCGGATCAATTTGTGACGCGATCGCTAATTATGGCTAAAAAATAAAAAACTCCACCGATTTTAATAATCAGGGGAGTGAGTTATCAGGGTGCATCTACCATTTAACTCTTCTTGTGCTAATACCTGTATCCGGATCAATTTGGAATTATGGCTAAAAAATAAAAAACTCCACCGATTTTAATAATCAGGGGAGTGAGTTATCAGGGTGCATCTACCATTTAATTCTTCTTGTGCAGCTACCCTTATCCGGATCAATTTTGACGCGATCGCTAATTATGGCTAAAAAATAAAAAACCCCCGCCGATTTTAATAATCAGGGGAGTGAGTTATCAGGGTGCATCTACCACTTAACTCTTCTTGTGCAGCTACCCTTATCCGGATCAATTTTTAACTTTGTGGGTGGCTATTACCTAAACACAAAAAACCCCCAGTGGTGGCAGCCAACTAGGGGAGTGGATTATCAGGGTGCATCTACCATTTAAATCTTCTGAGTGCAGCTACCCTTATCCGGATCAATTTTTCCTAGAGGTGTATTAGTGTTTACAACAAAAAAATCCCCTAGTGGGTACCAACCAGCTAGGGGAGTTAGTTATCAGGGTGCATCTACCATTTAATTGTTCTAGAAGAAATAAGTAAGCTCCGGATGAAATTGTCACAATAGTGGCGGTCTATTTTTTCAAAAAAAACCCCCAGTAAGTGTTAGCCTACCAGGGGAGTTAGTTATCAGGGTGCATCTACCACTTAATTGTTCTAGAAGAAATAAGTAAGCTCCGGATGAAATTGTCACAATAGTGGCGGTCTATTTTTTCAAAAAAAACCCCAGTAAGTGTTAGCCTACCAGGGGAGTTAGTTATCAGGGTGCATCTACCATTTAATTGTTCTCTAGATAACAAGCCTCATCCGGATCAAATTCACTATGTATTAACTTTATTGTGATTTGCAAAGCCGAAAAAAAACCCTGGTAAACATTAGCCTACCAGGGGAGTTAGTTATCAGGGTGCATCTACCACTTAATTGTTCTTAGGCGAACCGTCAAGCTCCGGATAAATTTACTAAAATGTGTATTTTAGTTGTGTGTCAAAACCAACCCAGAGGATGCTAGTCAACGAACCACAGAAAAGTGGTTTGATTTACCACCTTCTCCAGTAAAGAATGCTTGTGTCGGAATAAGTTAAGTTGATTCACCAACATAAAAAAATCCCCTAATGGGCATTCGCCAATTAGGGGAGTCGAAGATCAAGGTGCATCTACCAATAAACTGTTCTACCCAGATGTCAACTAATCCGGATAAAGTTGTAAAAGCCTAAGGGACTGCCAACTGAAAAAATATCTTATCGCCGTCTTGGCAGAGGATAGAGGAGAGAAAGACAAAAATTATCTGAGTAAATTGGATAATTTGTTTTCTAGAAGTCCCTGAAAAAAGCAAAATAACGAGCATTCAGAAACATTCAGTGGGAAGATGCATCTAAGGTATCAGAAGAAGCGAAAAATCGACTTGAAACTTTCGCGTTTCAAACCTGATTTAGGAGGCGAAGAGGAGAAGTTGTGACCCAGGAATTTCACATTTCCGTAACCCCAGTAGGGCAAAATGACTACTTGGTGCGGACGGAACAAGTCGCGCCTGGGGTGCCATTAGCAGAAGAATTGGTGACTTGGCCTGTAGCTGATTGGTTAGCCGCTGCTGGGCATTTGATGAACGATCCGTTGATGTCAGTGTTGCAAGGAGATGCGATCGCCTTTGGCGGAATTGAAAGCGACATTGCCAGAAACTCAGTCAATTTAGTAGCGTTGGGTCAGCAACTATATAATGCACTGTTTCAAGGCACTCTCAGAGATAGTTGGATTACAGCACAAGGTATCGCCCAAAATCACCAGCAGGTGTTGCGTCTACGTTTGGGGTTGAAAGATACTAGGTTAGCGCGGCTACCTTGGGAAGTCATGCACGCAAGCGATCGCCCTCTCGCCACCGGGCCCTATGTCGCTTTTTCTCGCTACCAAAGTGGAACTCTGCCAGCATCTCGGTTGCCATCAAAAAACATACCACAACCCTTAGAAGAAGGTGGTATCAAAGTATTAATGGTGATTGCCTCACCTACAGATAAAGTCCGCCTAGATTTGCTCAAGCATGAGGCTATTAAATTACAAGCTGAACTGCACCGTCATATACCACGCCCTACGGAAGGTGGTAATTATCTGCCCGATATTGAACTTACCTTACTAGACCAACCAGGGCGCGAAGAATTAACGCAAGCCCTAGAACAAGGGCGATATCATGTTCTACACTACTCCGGTCATAGCAACCTTGGAGCTAACGGTGGTGAAATTTATTTAGTTAGTAGCAGAACTGGCTTGACGGAAACCTTAAGTGGTGACGATCTCGCAGGTTTGCTCGTCAATAATAATATCCAAATGGCAGTATTTAACTCCTGTTTGGGAGCATACAGCGCTAACAGCGATACTACTGAAGAAACTGGAGAACGTAATCTCACAGAAAGCCTAGTTAAACGCGGAATTAGAAGCGTCTTAGCAATGTCAGAACGTATTCCTGATGAAGTAGCGCTGACTTTGACACAATTGTTTTACCGCAACCTCAATCAAGGATATCCTGTAGATTTGTGCGTGAGTCGGGTACGCCAAGGGCTAATATCTGCCTACGGTTCTCACCACATGTACTGGGCGTTACCAATTTTATATCTCCAGCCAGAATTTGATGGTTTTCTCAGCCCAGAAATTCCTGAGAGTGCGGAAGCACTCAATGAGTATAATCCAGCTTTAAGGGCAAATCCTGCAGCAATGTACTCTGATGTTGCAGATGAAACTGATATGTCTTTAATGGAGGATATGATCCCTTCTGGTTTAGCTCGTGACTCTTCAGGGCTAGACTGGCTTGGTGAAGATACTTGGGGCGATCTAGTTGATGAAATAGAGTACGATGATGACCCAAGCTACGCAGAAGATTCTGCGCTAGTTTCAGATTTGTTTCGCCAACTAGATACCCAGAAAGGAACTTCTGAGCAATCATCTTCCATGATGGCGGAACTTGTGCCCCAGTTGAATGACAATAGCCTGCGGGGAAGACAATTTTCTCAAGAATTGACTACGTCAGATCAAGAAGCCAGCTTTTGGGAAGAAGAACCGGAAACATCAAATGAATCATCTACGAGTTTTGATGGTAATTGGAATAATAATTCTTATGGACGCTCACAACCATATTCGCCAAAACGCCGCCAGCGTCGCCAGATTTGGCCGATTGTAGGAATCGTAGGAGCAAGCGCGATCGCAGTTTTTGTGGGTGTCAATTGGTGGCAAAATCATCAAGCTACAAAATTACCTCCCATACCACCAATTCCTACCCAGTCAATCACAGCCCAACCTCCTGTAGATTTAAAGACAGCTGCAACTGGAATTGTGACTGCTACCGCTACGGAAAAATTGAGCCAAGGCGACTTACAAGCAGGGCTAGAGGCTGTAGAAGAATTACTTAACCGTGGCGCGCTTCCTCCCGCGCAAGCAGCGTTAAATCTTGTACCAGCAAAGCAAGCTGATAATCCATCTGTAAACTTTTTTAAAGGAAGATTAGCTTGGCAGTCTGTGCAGTTAAAAGATAAAAAATATAGTATTGATGATGCCCGCCGTTATTGGGAAAGTGCTGTAAAAGCAGACCCAGATTCATTTGTATATAATAATGCTTTGGGATTTGCCTATTACGCCGAAGAAAACTTAAATCGAGCTAATGATTCTTGGTTTAAGGCTTTAAATTTAGCTCTCAAACAACAAACAACTACTAAAAGTGCCGCTCCTAAAGAGGCTTTGACTTCTTATGCTGGATTGGCTCTAGGACTTTATAAATCTGCATATAATCAATCAAATGAGAAACAGTATCAATATATGAATGAAGCGCTAAAACTGCGCCAAATGGTGATTAAGGATGATCCGATAAATTTCCAAGTAAATAAATTAAGTCAAAATTGGTTGTGGACAGAAAAGGCTATTGCTGATTGGCGATCGCTCCTGCAAGAAAAAGCCCAGAAACCATAAAAGACACAGCGAAGAAGAACTTACTTATTGACTTTAACTTTCACCAATTAAATAGGAATGCTATAGAGTTAAGAAGATAATAATATAGCTATTATTTTGCGAAATACTAAACCGATTATCATCGCACATAGAGGGGCTAGCGGCTATCGTCCCGAACATACATTAGCGGCTTATGAATTAGCAATTGATTTAGGGGCTGACTATATTGAACCTGATTTAGTTGCTACTAAAGATGGGATATTAATTGCGCGTCACGAAAATGAAATTTCAGAAACGACTGATGTTGCTAGCCATGCAGAATTTGCTCAACGCCAAACTACTAAAATAATTGATGGGGAAAGCAAAACAGGCTGGTTTACCGAAGACTTTACCCTAGCCGAACTCAAAACACTACGGGCAAAAGAGCGAATTCCCGAAGTGCGATCGCAAAATATAAAATATGATGGTTTATTTGAAATACCTACACTGCAAGAAATCATTGATTTAGCTCAAGCTAAAAGTATTGCAGTTAATCGGACTATTGGCATTTATCCAGAAACTAAGCACCCAACCTATTTTCAATCGATTAGTTTATCCCTAGAAAAACCCCTACTGGCAACTTTAGCAGCTAACGGTTATCAAGGCGCAAATGCACCAGTTTTTATTCAGTCTTTTGAAGTCAGCAACCTCAAATATTTATCAACAAAAACTGATTTACCTTTAGTGCAATTAGTTAATAATACGGGTAAACCTTATGATTTTATAGTTAGTGATGATGAGCGCACATATAGCGATTTAATTACAGCTTCAGGTTTAAGGGAAATCGCTGAATATGCACAGGCGATAGGAATTCATAAAAATCTCCTTGTTCCTAGAGATAGCACAGGTACATTATTGCCACCTACATCCTTAGCGAAAGATGCTCATGCAGCTTCTTTGCTGGTTCATGTTTGGACTTTTCGGAATGAAGATGTATTTTTACCTCTAGACTTTCAAGGTAATCCAAAACAAGAATATGAGCTATTTTTTAGCTTAGGAATTGATGGCGTTTTTAGTGATTTTCCTGATATAGCTCATAAAATTTTGAATTTTGGATTTTAGATTTTGGATTGGAAATCTCCATTTCTGTATGGATTAAGTGAAGCTTTTATCCTAATGCCAAGAGCGATAAAATGTACTTTCTTGCCAGATTTGGGCAGTAAGTTGCTCAATTTCTGCTAATTTTTGATTATTTAAAGGTTGAAAAGAACGTGCTGCCTGAATATTTTCTTCTAACTGTTGCACGCTATCAGCTGGAATTACACAACAGTGAACACCTGGCTGAGACAAAGTATATCCTAAAGCTTGATTGATATTTTTTAAACCACCTGCTTGAAATAACTTGCCATAAGCAGGAACTTTCATGGCAATTACACCTATATTTTTTTGTTTTGCTAATGGCAGAATTGCTGGAATAAATGATTGTGGATGATGATTTTCTACTGCATTTACTGGGATCAGTGTTGTGTGAAATGGAAAACGACGTAATCCTTCCGCAATAATCTGTGTATCATGGTGTCCGGTAATACCGACAAACCGCACAATTTTTTGCTGCATTGCTTCTTCTAAAGCTTTACTCGCACCCGATTTACTAAATATTGTGTCAAGTTCATCGGCAAAAGAAACATGATGCAGCTGCCATAAATCCAGATAATTAGTATTCAGGCGTTTTAGCGAACTTTCTAATTCTCGCCAGGCTCCATCTCTATCCCTTTTATCAGTTTTACTTGCTAAAAAAACTTTTGCGCGGTGACTTGGTAGCACTCTACCCAAATGAATTTCACTAGCACCGTAGCTACTGGCTGTATCAAAGTAACGAATGCCGAGTTCGATCGCTTTTTCAATAATCGCCACAGCTTCCCGTTCGCGATCGCTTTTGTCTAGTGGTGTATTTGTACCTGCACCCCCCAATCCAAGAATGGGGACTTTCACGCCTGTGTTTCCTAGAAGGCGTTCTGGCATTTTCGCTGATGGTGTTTGAGATATGTTAGGAGTCAACGCATCAGCTTGTACAATGCCGCTAGCTACAGCAACAGTCGTTAGCAAGAAATTCCGCCTTGTCTTTTTTCCTTTCATTGCCCAATTTCAGGATAAAGTTTGGTTGCGAATTATGGAGATTGAAAAATCTTGTCAACACATCAATAATCTGTAAAAGCACAAGGCTTTGCGCCCCTACTCATGTATTTGTTGCATTCTCTTTTTAAACTCGTATTACTAGCACAAATAATACTGTCTCAGTTTTTCTGTGTTTTGACTATTTTCATCTTACTGAGTATTTTCACGGGTTGCAAAACTCCTCGATTACTTGCGCCTTCACCTCATCCAAAGGAAAAGTATTGGGATAGGTAGAAAACATCAGCATGATGCCTTGTAAGGTTGAGGAAAAATAGATGGATCGCTTGCGTGGATTTGCTACCCCCAGCTTTGTGAACATTTCAGTTTGCACCTCAAACTGCTTTTCTTGCTCATCCATTAACCTTTGGCTATATTTAGCTACCACTGGATCGAGTCTGGGTTGGGTAAACAGGTTGAGGTAAAAACGGAAAACTTCAGGTTTTCGGCGGACATCTTCTAAAGCACCTTCGGCAATGTGCCGGATTTGTTCGGCAGGTGTCGGTTTTGCAGCCGCGGCTTCCATGACAAACAATAAATCTTGGAGTCGTATATCAACCAGTGCTGCAATTAAATCTTCTTTGCCTTTGAAATAATGATAAAGAAGTCCCTTGGATATCTTCGCCGTTTTCGCAACATCATCAATTGAGGTGGCATGATAGCCTTTGCTGAAAAAAAGCTCCATCGCCGCTTTTAAGATTTGCTCCTTGGTAGCCTGACGGATACGTTCATTTTCTGCTGGGGTGCGGGGCATCTTTGATTATTACTCGTTCAAAAAATCGCTAATCAGGTTAGTTACCTCTGCTGGATGTGTCAGCGTCGGTAGATGATCCGCGCCTTCAATCTCTGCAAAGCGAATGTCAGGAACCTGTTTAAACAACTCTACTATGCGGAAGAGGTCTTCACTGTCCTTTGTGCCAATCATAAATAAGGTCTTGGTTTTGAGTTCGTGCAATCTGGCGATCGCAGGTGGCTGGGGCCAGACTTGCTCGAAGCTTTGCCACTCAAAGTAGCGCTCTATGTTGTGCTTGAACATTTGATAGAGCAAATCGCGCTGGGGACTGGCTACGGTGGTTTGGTAGATTGAGTGTTCCAAATTTAGGTTGACCATTTTCTCAACATCTGGAGCCGCAGATCTAACTTCGTCAAACCACTGCTGCATTTGGGGCGAGAATTCAAAGCCTGTTAATCCCGGAGCTACTAACACCAGTTTGGAGACTCTCTGAGGATAGGTTAAGGCGAAATCAGTGGCAATTTCACCACCAATGGAATGCCCTACGAGAGTAACTTGATAAATACCGAGATGATCGAGGAGTTTTCTTAAATCTTCAACATAATTTGCGGGTTCCAGTGGTGGTGGTGACTTTCCTGCACCGCGTCCATCAAAGGTGATTACCTGATATTTCTTCGCTAACTCTGGGGCAATAAATAGCCAATCACGTAAATCTGCACCACCACTATGAATGAGAGCGATCGCATCGCCCTTTCCTTGGATTTCGTAATGTAGATCCATTTGCACATCCTCCTGTAGCCGCCAATTGCAGCCATATATAAGGTGATGGCGTTTTTTTAGTGAATGCGATCGCCACCACTATCTTCAATATATTTTATGACTGACTATACAGTCAACAATAAAATCACACAAAAATAGCCCTCCGTAAAATAGGCTACGGTGTACACACAAGTCTTAAAATTCCCCCTAGTGCTTGGTTTCGTCATCTAGCTAATGGTTATGCGCTCGCTGCGGACAGGCTTCCGCAGCGAGGAGGAACGACGTAGACACGAAGTGGCTTCCCGTAGGGTAGCAATCGCAAAAACCACGGGATTATGTGATTACTTCGCTGCGCTCGTAATGACAATTTAAGGGGTATATAACGCCTGAAACCCTTACAGATAGTACTTGTGTGTACACCGTAGGTAAAATAGGAGGGTCAAGGACTTTCAAATAAAAAATATCCCATTACTTTTAAAGCTGGGGAAGTTAAGGCAGAAAAGGGGACAAGCAATTCAAAATTCAGAAATTTATTTGACTTTTGACTCTTGACTTTTGACTCAGAACTCCTAAATATTGAGTCCTGACTTTTGCTCGCGGTTGATCAAAATGCCTCTCAAGCCAGCAGCTTTAGCACCTTGATAGTCTTCTTCTGGGCTGTCGCCTATGTGCCATGCCGCCTCTGGTGGACACTTATGTTTTTCTAAGGCTATAGCGAAAATTTGCGGATCGGGTTTAGCGGCGCGTGCTTCAGTAGAAATCGTGATGGACGCAAAAAAGTCCCTGAGTCCTAAACTTTGCAGAACTGAATAAATGCGGGAATCGAAATTAGACAATACTCCTAATTCGATTCCCATCCGTCGCCAGTTAATCAAAGCCGGAAGAACATCAGGATAGACAAACCACGGTTCAGCAGTACCAAAGTGGATATAAAGTTCACTAAAAAAAGCCGAAAAGTCAGAAAATTGCTTGAGAACACCTGCGCTTTCAAAAGTATTGAGGGAAATTATTCGCCACCAATCAAATTCGCGCTGGAGAATATCTTGGGTGTCTGCATCAGGAAATATCGGTGGTGGTGCGGCTTTAAAGCTTTCGATAAATGTTTTATTTAATGTATCAGCGGAAACTTCCACATCAAATTCCTGGGCTAGCTTACTATAAACTTCGCCCACACTACCTTTGACCCCGATGAGTGTGCCTACAGCATCTAAAAAAATAACTTTCGGTCGTTCCATCAAACTGTTATGCTTTTGAGTCCTGGATTTGAGATTATGCCTGATAGAGCTTCAGTGCATAGTTATATTTACGCACTATTTGCTACTTAGAAAGCGTTTCTATAATAGGACGTACTAGCCAATTAAAACCAACTCTGAGTTGATGATCGAAAGTGGGTAACCGATAAAGATAGGCAAGACGACGTGCTAAATATGCCAATGGCCCGTCTAGTTTGATTCCTAAACCAGTGAGGCTAGCATTGTCTACTCCCAGCGCCAGCATTTCTCCTAGCTTTTGATATTGGAAGGGAAGCAAGGGGCGATTTGTCAGAGAAGCCCAGATATTCCAAGCGGTATAATCAGCTTGTTGAAAAGCCGCTTGTGCCGTAGCAGGGACTTGCTGACCTTGAGCATCAACACAATCTACTAAATCTCCCAAAGCAAAAATTTCTGGGTGGTCTAGAACTTGCAGAGTGGTTGTAGCTGTGATTTGACCACGTTGATTTTGCTTGAGAGGTAGGGATCTGACTACAGGAGCCACTCGCGTTCCAACAGTCCAAATCACCAAATCTACGGGTATTGTATCAACTTGATTTTTATACTCTAGGGAAATAGTATCTTGGGCAATAGAATCAACATTGGTTTCTAAATCAATAAATACACCCCTCGCTTCCAAGGCTTTCTTTGCGGCCTCGCGGTTAAAATCTGGGGAAGTTCGCAAAATTTGGTCGCTGAGTTCTATCAGCCGGAAACGTCCTCTTTCTCCTAATCTGTCAGCTAACTTACAGGCTAACTCTACACCGCTGTAACCTGCGCCAACAATGGCGACTCGAATCTTATCAGCATCGGATTCTTCTAAAATTCGCAAGCGTTCTTCGAGCCGATAAACATCAGTTATAGTGCGGAAGGGAAATGCATAGGATGTTGCACCGGTAACCAAATCCAGCGGTGTTTCTCCACCCAGCGCCAGCACTAATCTGTCATAAGAAATTTCTGGGCCATCTTGTAAATGTACTTGTTGCTGGTCGATATCAATCCCAGACACCACAGCTTGATAAAAACGTACACCTGTGCCTTGTAATAATTCTGCAAACGGTGGGGCAATTTCCCAAGTTTGGAGTTCGCCAGTCAGCAATTCGTAGAGTAGGGGAGAAAACAGGAAGCGATCGCTTTGATCTACCAGGACAATTTCGGGTTTTTGCGTAGACTCCCAAGGTAACTGGCTCAAGCGTAAGGCAGTATAGAGACCACCAAAGCCTCCACCCAGGATCACAATTCTATTAGTTCGGTGAGTCATTTGTTATTAGGGAATATCCATCCCAATTGGGCAACTAACATTCAGTGTAATGATTTATTTCCGCCTATTGCATGGGAACAATAAACTTAGGCCAACAAAGGCTGCTCAATTTACTAATATCACCTGGTAATGTTTCCAGCTGAGTTGAAAAACAGCAATACTGTGAAATGGTAGTGCCACATTTAGATGACTCCAATCAATTTCCGTAAGTTAGTCACCCAAAAAGAATTTCTGGCCATCCTCAATCACCTGGAAAGGGAGATGGGCGCTACTATCTGCATTGAAGATATCAATGGCACACCAATAATCGGTATTAAAAGTGATGTCAGCGTATCTAGATACCCAGTGCTACTGCTAGAAGAAGTGATTGGTTGGGTAGTTGGTGACCAAAAAAGCGCTAGTATTGCTACCCTCATTTCCTACCTAGCACAACAGCAATCCGAGAAAAAGTCATTAGCTAAGGAATTGTTAGAAAAGTATCAAGAAATAGACTTATTTCAAGATCTTTCTACACAAGTTACCGCCAGCTTAGATGTGCAAGAAATTGCCCGCCTGGTGATTGAAGAAGCGAGAAAATGTATTCCTTCGACCTGTGGTGCAATTTTATGGTTGGATGAAAAAACTGGTTGGCTAAAAATTCTCTGGGAATATGGCGAACTTAGCTCATGGTCAGAACCCCTCAAACTAGGTCAAGGAATCATCGGTACAATTCTGCGATCGCGTCAAGGTGAGATAGTCAACAATTTGTTTGCAGATCCTAGATTTGTGGAGATGGAACCTAAGGTTAGCTCTCTGATTTGCGTCCCCCTATTGTCTAAAAAGCAGCTAACTGGGGCAATAGTCATGTGTAATCAGACTCCCACAACTTACTCTACTAAAGATGGGAAACTGCTCAGTATTTTGGCATTGCAAGCAGCAGGTGCAATTGAAAAAGCGCTGCTTTATGAGCAAAGCTGTAGTGCGGCACAAGTCGCCCAAGAACAGGCGCAGCAACTCCAGCTAACTCTGTTTGAACTTCAGCAAACACAGAGAAAGCTGATTCAGAGTGAGAAAATGTCTTCTCTAGGTAATTTAGTTACAGAAGTTGCTCATGACATGAATAACCCAATTAACTATGTCAGTGGTAACCTCAGCCATATTCAAGAATCTACGCAAGAAATTTTAAATTTATTGCAACTTTATCAACATCACTATCCCAAGCCAGTACCAGAAATTCAAGCTGTCATTGAAAATGCCGATTTAGAGTTTCTCATCGAAGATTTGACGAAAATGTTGTCCTCCATGATTGTAGGAGTTGGGCGAATGCGCCAACTTTCTTTGACTTTAAGAAACTTCTCCCGCTTAGATCAGGTGGAGATGAAGCCAGTTGACATTCATGAAGGGATCGACAGTACTTTGCTCATCTTGCAAGGCCGATTCAAGCCCAGAGAAAAAAACTTAGGCATTGAAATCATCAAAGAGTACGGTGATATTCCCTTAGTTGAAGGCTATGCCAATCAGCTAAACCAAGTATTTATGAATTTAATTGCGAATGCGATCGATGCTTTAGAGGAGTCAATGATCAGTTGTCCATGGCCAGCTATGGCAGCGAAAACACCTGAGAATTACCAAATTCGCATTTCTACTGAGATAGTTAACTCTAATTGGCTAAAAATTCAAATTGCTGATAATGGCCCAGGTATTCCAGAAAATATTCAAGAGCGATTATTTGAGCCGTTTTTTACTACTAAACCTATTGGTAAGGGTACTGGATTAGGTCTATCTATCAGCTACCAAATTATCGAAAAACATGGTGGTTTCTTGCGTTGTCTATCTCAGATGGGAGAAGGCACTACCTTCAGCATTGAAATTCCGGTGATGCACAATGGTGAAAGTTCTACTGACTAAAATCTAACAATCAGTTTATGAATATTTTATTAGCTAACTTAAGTTAATAAAAAAGGTAATAAATAGGAATTTTTGCTCCATTATTTATTAATGATTTTTCATCAAGTGGCGATTATCCTTAAATTAAATTATGGCATTATCAATTTTTCTTTATTCTCTACTTAAAAATACCCTAGTGCAAACATTTCCTTTCTACATGGTTTCCACATTGCTAATAAAATATCTTTTCTATTAGTGAAGTAATAATGTACTTAATAGCGCAATAGTTTTTAGGATATGGCTAGATATCGTAGGCTGTAAAATAGAAGTTTTAGTAGTAAATAAAAACTCCTAGACCTTAAAAATACTGACAGACATCTTACATACAGAGGTATACAATGTTATTGGCAGTTTTGTAAGTAACGCCAAAATTAAAATATTGCTAACAAGTAATCAAAGGAGGATGATGGTTGAAACTGATTATTTAATTATTCAACTCGATAAAAAATAATTACCCAACAATCAGCTAAATATTTATTGGTTCTTGTATGAAGAAGTTATCAGGAAGAATTTATTTTATATGAACAAGAAGCTATTAATTGTTGATGATGACGCTAGTATGCGTTTGCTGATGGAGGAAGTTCTTGAGAGCCTAGAAGATGAAGAAGTAGAATTATTGACGGCTAAAAATGGTGAAGAAGCATTAGAAATTATTCAATCAGAAAAGCCAAAACTAGTCTTTTTGGATATAATTATGCCAAAAATGGATGGTTTAGAAGTTTGTAATACTGTTAAGAATAAACTAGCAATACCAGATATTTACATTGTGATGCTTACTGCAAATGGGCAGGAATTTGATAAACAACAAGGTATTGATGTTGGTGCAGATTTATATATAACCAAGCCTTTCCGTCCCAACATGGTACTAAAAATTTCTAGAGAGGTACTTGGTTTACCAGTTGCTATGGAATTGGCAAAAGACGGTTTGTGAGTTAGACAAACCGCCAGGAATTTAATCAATTTAATTTTTAGCAAAAAGGCAATTAGTTACCTCCAGTGGTGATAGCCTTATTGTGTATAGGAGGATCTTCTGGTTTTCTCTGCCATTAGCCTCCGTTACCTGGTTGGTATTCATTCTTTACACTATTCCAAGCAACTTCACGCGCTGCATTTTCGCTCATACCGTCTTTTTGAGCAGCATTGAGGCTGTAAAGAAAATCTGTTGAGCGTGTTCAGGAAGTTGTTCTCTGATATCTTGTGGTAGTTCGTCTATCTGCTGATCAGCCATAAACCTACCTTAGTCATGTTTACTTGGGATTTATGTTAAAAACTGAACAATCACATTTCCTCTGCTAACAGAGATATACAAATACTATACTTTTGGCTGAGTCAGACGATTTTCAAATTAACCCTATAATATATAGAAAGCAAAGCTTATTGTTGAAAAATCTACAGTATTTGTGGGATGCTTGAGGACGGAGTCCGTAAGCTATAAACTGAAGTTTTTAGTGTAAGACATACGTATATTTTATGATAGATTATATGTAAATTAATAAGTATTTAAATTACCTAATTAGTGCGTGCAAAATTATCAATCTATAAAAAGTTGATATTAGTAATAATGGCAAATATCTTTTTTATAAAGTGATACTGTCTTGCCATTTATCTATCATTTTTCCGCTAACACCTGGAACTTTTTCTAAATCCTTTAAGGATGTAAACTTTTGCTGTTGACGAGCGAGAATTATTCGTTGTGCTAATTTTTTACCAACTCCAGGTAGAGTTGCTAATTCTTCTAGACTAGCTGTGTTGAGATTAATTTTAGGAGATATTTGACTTGTACTGGATGTTGGAGATTTAATTTGCGGACATTGTTTAGACTCGGAAGCAATTCTTTGTTGAATTGTAGGTGGTAAACCGAGTTTTACCTTTGTATAAAGTCGAGCAAATTCACGTACATAATGGGCAGCAACTTTAGGATTTTCAATTACTAATAGGGTTTCATCGTTACCATTATTAGCGGCTTCTGACCAGTTATGAGAACCTGTAATTACTTTGTTACCATCAATTACAGCAAATTTGTGATGTAATAAATCGCCTTTAGCTAATGTAGGTACACCAACGCTAGTAAGATGATTTTTCCACGGACGGTTATCTACTTCATATTTACATTCTTCAGCCAAAGCCAATCCCATCATGTCTAAACCTTCGCTGTAAGAACGATAGGCAAATTGTGGCTCGATTAAAGCTCGAATATTGACATTTTCTTGATGACGATTTTCGAGAATATTCGCTAGTTTTTGTTCAGAAAACACAAACAATGCCATATCCACATATTTAGTAGCCGATTCTAAGGTATTACCTATTAAACCATTGGTACTTTGGCTCCAAGGTTGAGTGGGTGAGGTAGGCGAAAACTGTACAGTAATTTTAGTTTCACCTAAAGTGATGGTTTTTGGCGATCGCACTGGTTTTTGCAAACCAAATCGGCTATCTGGCTTGCCTCCTGGGCCATCCCCCCACATGGTGTTAAACTCTTCTGTAAATAAAGCTGCTAGTTCTGGACTCTCAATTTTTAAGAAATTATTGGCATTGCCTAAACTGCTAGGATTACTGTAATCGCCAAATACATCAAAACTATAGCTATTAAAAACAATTCTTTAAAGTAAACAACAACAACTTGACTTCTGTATCTGTACGTTATAGAATTCCTAAAGCAAGCTTTTCTACAATGTAAATAAAATCTACAAAGTACAAACTGTGAAAGTCCAAAAGGTGCATCTTCCCAACAGCGATCGCATATCGTGGACGGTGTTAGGTGATGATTATTTGCCAATTCGTCCAATAGAACAGTTTATAAGTTATCTAGAAAGTATTGAGCGTTCACCAAACACAGTGAGGTCTTATGCTTATCACCTTAAACTGTATTGGGAATATCTTAGAGATACCAGTAGAGACTGGACAAAAATTAGAATATCTGATTTAGCAGATTTTTTAGCTTACTTACGAAATCCCCAACCAGAAGTTATATCTCTACAACAGCAACAAGCAAAACGTACTGAGGCAACTATCAATGCAATTATCACCTCAGTTTGTATGTTATATGATTACCAAGAAAGATTAGGTATTGTTCAAGAGATTCCAATTTATAATTCTCAGATCCAACATAGTAGACGATATAAAAGCTTTTTACATCACATAAATAAAAGTAAACCAATTAGAACTAAATTAATCAAGCTTAAAGAACCAAAGCGTATTCCTAAAACCATAACTCAAGAGCAAGTAAAACAGTTAATTAATGCTTGTGATCGAATTAGAGATAAGTTTTTAGTCGCTCTACTTTATGAAAGTGGTATGCGAATTGGACAAGCATTAGGATTAAGGCATGAAGATATTCATTCATGGGATAACGTAATTTGTATAGTTCCTAGATATGATAATGCCAATGGAGCAAGAGCAAAAACTAGGGAAACATATAATATCCATATTTCTAAAGAACTAATGGGTTTATATACCGATTATTTACTTAAAGAATTTGATGAAATTGAGAGTGATTATGTCTTTGTCAACCTCTGGGATGGAGTCATAGGGCAACCTATGAAATATAGCGCAATAGCAGATTTATTTCGCAGGTTGAGCCAAAAAACAGGAATTGATGTACATCCTCATATTTTAAGACATACTCATGCTACGGAATTAATTCGTAATGGTTGGGATGCTGCTCATGTTCAAAAGAGATTGGGACATGCACAGGTACAAACTGTACTGAATACCTATACTCATTTGAACGATGAGGATATGAAAGAAGCTTATCAGGATTATCTAGATAAACGCAAAAAATAAATTATGGAAGCACTAAATATTCAATGGTCTCCATCTAAATTACAAGCTTTGGAGAACCAAGTAATAGGTTTTTGGACAAAAGACAAATGGGATGTTGCTGAGTGTCCTTTAATCGATAAAAAGGCAGTATCAAATCGAAGTAAATATGTTTTTTTTAATTGTATTTATTCATCAATAAATACAGAATTAAAATACGCATGTTGGCAAAAATTAGAAAATAATTCATGGTCTACTAGTAGCTTTTGGATACAAGGAAGTAGGATTAAAAAAATTACTAGTTGGTTAAATGAAGTTATTAAAAATGAGAAGTCGTTGATTGATAAAAACTTAGAGTATTGGATTCTATCTTTACGTTCTTATCTAGTAGATAGGCAGCTATTGAGAGAATATACTTCTGAAAGACTTGGTAGGGATCAGAAGTTAAAAAATGTCTTAGTACAAGATCCAACTATTATTCTTCTTCGGCAAATTTATAAAGTAATAGCTGATTTTTATGATGATAGAGATGAGTATGACAAGACAGTTTGGGATTTACGTAAATTAGGCATTGAAATTGACAAAACTAAGTCAGGATATAACTTGAATTTTGAACACATTACTCAACCTTGGTTGTTACAAGCTACTAAAAAGTTTATTCGCTATACTCTGTCTATATTATCTCAAGGTGAATGCATAAATAGAATTAGTACTTTGAAAGATTTTTCAGCATTTATCTCTCATTATCACCCTTCACTAAAACCTGAAGATATTGATAGACCAATAATTCTTGAATACATTACCCAATTACCAGCAACAGGATTAGCTTCAGGCACCAGACATAGGCAAATTGGATGTTTAAGAACTTTTTTAGAGTTATGCGCCAGAGAAGGATGGGCGAACGTTCCTGACAAAAGATTAATTTATAATGAGGATTTTCCGCGCATTTCTAAGGGTTTACCAAGATATATACCGGAAGAAGTAATGTCTCAATTAAATAAACATATTGAAGATTTACCTCCTCATATTATGCGAATGACATTGGTTCTCCAAGAATGTGGAATGCGAATTGGTGAGCTTTGCCAACTGCCTTTTAACTGCTTAAATCAAGATATTCATGGTGATTGGTTCTTGCTTTACTACCAATCTAAAATGAAAAAGGAACATATAATTCCTATTTCTAAAGAGTGTGCATTAGTAATTCAAGAACAACAAAATATTATTTTGGAAGAATGGGGTTTTGACTTTCCTTATTTATTCCCCACTCCTAAATCTTATGGAAAAGGGAATCCTATGAAACAAAAGCCATTTACTGATGCGTTAAATAAATTAGCTTTCGACAAAAATATTTGTGATATCAACGGTAAACTTTGGCGATTTCAAGCGCATCAATTTCGTCACACCGTCGGCACAAGGATGGCTAACAATGGTGTGCCTCATCATATAATTCAGAGGTATTTGGGGCATCAATCACCTGAAATGACAACACGTTACGCTTATATTCACGACCAGACTCTCAAAGAAGAGTTTGCCAAATTTAAAGGCAAAGTTGTTGACGTTATAGGACGGGTGGTTGAGTCAGAAGATACACAATCTAACAGTGCCGATCTGCAATGGATTAAAAAGAATATTCTCACTCAGGCTTTGCCTAATGGCACTTGTGCCCTCCCTGTGATTGCTGGTTCCTGCCCTCATGCCAATGCTTGCTTGACGTGTACACACTTCCGCACAACAACCGTTTTTCTTGATGATCACAAAAAACAATTGGAGCAAACTAAGCGAATTATTGAAACTGCTAAGGCAAATGGTTGGCAACGGCAAGTTGAAATGAACGAAAAAGTCCAAGAGAATTTGGAACGTATCATTGCATCACTGGAGGTTAAGGAAGATGATGCATGAACGAAACACTGAAGGTCTTCGCCAAAATGCACAGAAAAAGAGGCAGGAAGCTTTCGACAGAACGGAAGAAGCTATTAAACAACTGATCAAAGAAGGACGTGCGGTAAACTTTAAAACTGTTGCTGAAGTAGCAGAGGTTTCTACTGCTTGGTTGTACAAGGAACCTGAAATCAAGTCTCGGATTGAGCATCTTAGGCAACAAGGAAGTAGAAAACAGAAACTAGTCCCAACACAGCAAAAAGCAACAGAAGCATCCAAAGATGCCAAGTATCAAGCTCTAAAACAGAGACTTCAACATGTTGAGGCAGAAAATCGGGGTTTGAGAGAACATCTGGCAGCAATTCATGGTAGACAAAGAGTGTTGGCAGATGCGAACGAAGCACAGCAAAGAGAAATCGATCGTCTGAAAAAATTACTTGCTGATGCTAATGCTGAAATTGAAAGGATAAAGCAGGGAGTAAAAGTTTCACAACCTATATCGGCACAAGAAGTAGTTTGCGGTGATGACAGAAACTTAAAAAGCAAAGTAACACCCCTTAATAAAGGGTCACAAGGCGAGATTAGTGACAAAGTTAGAAAAGAGTTAAGCGATCTGAGTATCAACCTTACCAATACTCTTGCTTCTAAGATACGCAGTTCCGATGAAGAGACTGTGTTAACTGCGATCGCAGCACTCAAAGAGCAGATGCAACATCAAGTCATTAGAAATGCAGGTGGTTGGTTAGCTAATGCAATTGATAACGCATGGCAACCTAATCAACCCATTAGTGAAATTCATCCAGCAGATCTGTTTGCTCAATGGTATGACTTGGCGCGAGAGCAAGGAATCGTGATTGGTAGTCGAAAGGACGATGATGGTTGTTATTGGGTTCAAGACAATACTGGTCAGTGGGTTTTGTTTGAGGAGTTTTCCTCAAGATGGACTTACAAGTACTTGCGTTCAAAAAAATAAGGTAGAAAAATAGGTAAAGACGATAATAGAACTCTCGCTACTGCTTATGTATTTTTTTTAAAAGTATATCTGTTTAAAAAAACTGTTTTTCTTTTTTCCTCGATCTTTTTTTTTGTTTGCTGTATGATCTTCAATATGAAGAAGTAGCTGCCCCATCCACAATGTAAAGGTAAGGTGCAACTACTACTTCTGACAACTTATTAGTCCTGTGTAAAGCTTTGATTCAAAATACCTGCTTGCAGGCGGGTTTTTTGGATTTAAGCTACTCTACAGGCGCAACTACTTCTTGGATACAAGAGGTAAGATGCTCTTGTCTTACTATAGACATTATAGAGCATCTAATGGTTAATGGGTCAATTTCTAGATAAAAAAATGGAGTACCCGTATGAACCAAGATGTTTCTTCTCGATTACATCAAGAACATTTTGAATGGTTGACTAGCAAAAAAACACAGCAGCAGAAAAAGCTTGATGCAACCAAAAATTTAATATTACAACACCCAGATTTCGATGAGCTTAAAGAGATTATCAAACAATTGCAAGCTGACATAGGGTATTGTGAAAATATCCTTAAATATCTAAAAGTAAATTTTAATCAGCAATTTGGCTATAACGAAAGTCAGGACGCATTTGACGACGAAGACAACGATTTCTCTAGAGACGAAGCTGATAAATCTCTTCAAAACGACTTGAATCAGCGAGATCCTATGTCCATGCTGCGTCCAGAATACCAAGGAATGCCAATGTTAGACATTATAGAGAGTATTTTAAATGATGCCTCAAAACAGATGTCTAATGAAGATGTTACAAAAATTGCTTATGATACGAAGTCTGAGAATGAGTTTGAACGGGCAAAGGCTTCTATGTCTGCTCAATTACGTATTGGTGCAAATAAAGGAAAATGGCTAAAAGTAGGTAGAGGTTGTTTTGCCTCAAATAATGTGGTTAAAGGTAATTTTCCTAACAATAATTTTGAATCGCTATCAGTAAATAACGGATATTTGCATTAAATATTGGAGAAGTAAAATCAAATTGATGGAAAGCTTTTAGGCTACTTCTTCAACACAAATCGTAATGCCAATTAATGGCTATAACCCGCCAAAAGTCTAATTCATAGATTGATACTAAGTAGACAAATAAGCATCCTAAAAGTGCTGAAGGCAACGCTAAAAAAGGAGATGCTGTCATTTCCATACGGCTTTCAACTATTAATAGATAGAAATTATAACTGAAAACAACTATTTGTTTTTGGATTGCAGCTTTCTATTACTATATTAGGGATATTTGTTTTTCATCTACAAAGTACTCAACTGATCACAACATGACAAAAGTAAAATCAAAAATTAGAAAAAATCAGAGGTTTAATATGTCTGAACTTTCATTAGATTTAGTCTTTTCAATGCTCAATTCTGATAAAGAGTTTCCTGTTAGTTTAGATGATGCATGGCAATGGTTGGGTTATAGTCGAAAAGAACATGCAAAAACTTGTTTAGTGTCTAATTTTGAACTTAGTTCTGATTACATTATAGAAGCTCCCGCTAAAACGGGAGACGTGACTGCATCAGGGTTTCAGCCAAATAATAGACAAGAAATATTTTTGACTGTTGACTGTTTTAAATCTTTTGCAATGTTAGCTGGAACAGCCAAAGGTAAAGAGGTTAGAAAGTATTTTCTGAATTGTGAAAAACAATTAAAAGATTTATTAAAAGCCCAAAGAACTCAAGTTAACTTACTTAAAGCTGAAACCCGTAAAAGACATAAAAACTCTTACAGTAATAGAAAACGAGTATTAAAAGAACATGGAGTACAACCTATATCACAAGGTCATATAACCACGCAAGATTACAGAATACTGTTGGATAAATGTCCAAAAGAACTAAGACAAGAGTTAGGACTATCAAAAACAGATTTAATTGTTGATCATTTAGAAAGTACTGAACAGGCTACATTATCATTTGCCCATGTTATGCAAATGGAAAGTTTGCAGATAAAAAATATTCACGGATATTATCCCGTGAAAACTGAATGTGGAGAAATCATGAAAAATGTTGTTGAATTCCGTAAGTGTTTACGTGAAAAAGCAACGAATACAGTTCAGGGACAACAAGAAAATGGAATAGTATTACCATCATCCATTAACAAAGCAGACTACTGAAAGCTAAAAGATAGACCATCTACATCTTTGACAGAGATTGCTTTGAAGATTGTGGAAGTAGTCACTGAATACCCAGGAATTACACCCAAACGTCTTGCACAAAAACTTCGCCTATCTGCTTATGCAACACTAGTTCATGCCATGACATTGGTCAGAAAAAAAATGCTGGCATATAAAGAAGGTATATCTAGTGAGCCTGAGGGTAAGATAGTTTATTTATTCTACCCTGTGAAAAAATGATAGTGCAAAAATAATGAGCATGGAAATCAATCTAACTTCCATGCTCATTAGTTAGCTATAAATTAATATTTCAAATAATTAAAGTAAATTAAAAAAGCTATTCAAGTCAAAAGGAAAGGTGATCTATATCAAGGGATCGCTTTGAATGTAATCTTTTGCTGTCATATCTTCAACAGTCATTACCCGGATTTCTCACAAAGAATGAGAAAATCGGAGTCAGAAACTGGGAAAATCTATATTGCACAAGTATTCCAGCAGTTTCAACATGACCCCGATAGCATCA
>NZ_JACJPX010000159.1 GCF_014696315.1 Calothrix membranacea FACHB-236 | reverse complement strand
TGTCCCATTTTGCACATATCTCGGTGGGTACCCTATAAGAATAATTACAATTTTTGATGTTATTTAATATAATAGCAATAATTATTAAATAAAGAGTTATTTTTTTGATGGCAATGTAACCACTAATTTTCTCACGAAGTTACCATTCAAAAGCATGTTATTAAATTAATACTAAAAATTAGTATTTTGAATGATAGCTTAATACAAAGCTATAGATTCATCTGATTACATTCTATAACGTAAATCTTCAAGTAGCTGACAAGCGGAAATTACAAGTGGATGGTCATTACCTAAACAGTTTTGAAGTATTTCTAAAGATTTTTGAAATAAGTCTCTAGCTCCATTGTATTGATGTTGAGCAACGTAAAGTTCACCTAAGTTCCATAGCCCAAGAGCAACAACTGGATGTGTTTCTCCTAACAAACTTTGGTTTAGCGCTAATGATTGAAAAAATAAACTTTCTGCTTCACTATATCGATACATTTTTGTATAAAGACAGGCAAGATTATTTAAGCTTTCTGCAATATCAGGATGTTCTGTATTTATAGTGTTCCTTCTAATTTCAAAAGCTCTCTGTAAGAGTCGTTCAGCTTTTGTTGTGTAACTATAATATCGGAAAGAATAGTGCGCTAGTCCTGCATATAACGTACCTAAATGGTTCAAGCTTTGAGCCACAAGTGGATGATTTTCGCTTAAATGAAGTCTTCTGATTTTTAAAGCTTTACGGAAAAGCTTTCTAGCTTCCAAGTAACGTTCTTCTGTTTGTCTATAAACACTTAGATTGTATATTTCTTGCTGAGTATTGTTGTTTTGCTGAGAGTAAAGTAACGCCAAATTATTCATTATTGTGGCTACATCAAGATGATTATCTCCTAATCGATTTATAGTTAAATTTAAAGCTTGCTGATAATATATTTTGGCATCATCATAATGACCTAAATCTTTATATACATTAGCTAGGCTATTTTGACTAGAAGCTACCTCTAAACTATCTTCTCCAAAGCGTTCTATTGCATTTGATAGATAATTTTGATAACACAGTGCTGCTTCTTTATATAAACCTTGGGCTGTATAAAATCTGCCTATACCCACAAAAATCAAACAAAAATCTTCATCACTTAAAAAAGTATTACTTATAAGTATGGTTCTGTTTTTCACAATTTCGGTTACATGAGGTATAGCAGGAGCTATCGCTTGAATATCATGCTGAGTGGGTGACTCAGAAACTTTTTGAGCAACTGCTATCATTGCCTGACAAAATGAATGCTGAAGTTCATTTACCTGTTCCGGCTGCACTAACTTTAACTTTTTCAATTTTTCTTGAAAAAATTCTCGAATAAGTTGATGTAGATGATAGGTTTGATCCCCCTGTAGAAAATGGAATTCTTCTAGGTTTACCCTGCCATCTCCCAAATCTTCGGTATCTTGCCCCGTCTTCACGCTTTCCACAAGGAACCAAGGAATAGGGGCCAACGCAAATAAACTTAGTAAATAGCCTAACTGCTTGCCTTCGTTAGTTAACTCGTCCCAACTCAATTCAAAGGCAGCAGCAACTCCCCGTTTGATATTAAGTGTAAAAGTACGGTCATTATCATCTTTATCCAAAGATTTGTGTCTCAAACCTTTTCCTTCTAGCCGCTCTAGCATTTGTTCTAGAGACAGCTTTTGTTTCTTAACGTATCGTCCAACCAATTGTAGCGCTAAGGGTAAATTTCCTAACCTTTGACAGAGCTTTTTGGCATTCGCCAGTTCTTGTAAAATTTTTTCTTTCCCGATACACTCCTGTAACAAATCAAGTGCGGCTTCTTCTTCTAGTACGTCAAGGGTTAATGGCTGGGGAAGTTCTACTAATTGTAGCCTCGTTGTGATTAACACCTTAAATCGAGATGATTGGGGTGGCAAATACGGCTCCACCTTTTGAAAATGGTTGACATCATCAAGTACCAGTAGTACCTCTCCTTCTTGCCAGTGTCGCCAGCAGTAGGACAATTGATTCTTTAAGTCGGTAACATCTGGTAGCTGCAAGCCTAACTGTGTTCTTGCAAACGCCACAATCTGTGTCCCTACATCAACATCTCGCCCTTGCAGCCAACAAATACCTCCAAGATAAGTGTTTTGTTGACAATGGTAATGAGCATATTGCAATGCTAATTCCGTTTTCCCAACACCTCCCATACCAGCGATCGCGCAAATAGCAACTTGGTTTTTCTCTTGTAATTTTTGGTGTAAGGTTTCTAATTCTTTCTCCCGACCAACAAATTTTTGTATGCAAATGCGGGGGAGATTTTGAGGGATGCCAACAAGCTTGGGTTTCTGTTCTTGGATGAAAGTATTTAGAACGTCTTTGAGTGTATCTTTATCGACATGATAGTGAACCCCAACCTGTGCAATCCCACCCTCCACTAGAGTTTGAAAGCTTTTAGCATTATCTTGATTGATCTGAATCATGCGGCTTGCTGCACTCGCAAGTTCAGAATTCTCTAACAAAACAGCTTTAAAATAAGCGACAAGCTGCTTTGAATTTGCTTGCGGCTCATCTTTTAGCTTTTTAGCTACCTCGGTAAGTAGCAATTCCAATTGTTCAGCAAAGTCAGCCATTATAAATTACTGGACTCAGGGGGTAGACTATTGACCGTGGAAATGATTCTCACCAATGTAAGCAGTTCCACCCTCAACTTTAGTTTGCCAGCCTCTAGCATTATCAGAGTTGTACTGGGTCATGTGGCTGTTGTCTTGAAGCTTACCTGCGTTGATTTCTTGAGCAAGGGCTTGTACTTCAGCAGCAAACTCCTGATCCTCAAGCATCACATATTGCAAATAGCCTGCTACTCTATCCAACTCTACCTTGTTGCCTTGTTCAACAGCAGTTAAAGCTTTTTCAGCGTTCGGATTGCCCCGTAACTTTTGCCAAATCTTTTTCCTTAATACGTCGATTTTAGCAATAGCTGCTTCGGTAAATTTTTCGATTGTCGTTTCAAAAGCTTTTGTGAAAGCGAGAGTGGCAATTGCACCAGCAGTTAATGGTTCCATGTGCTACCTTGTTTAGCGGCATTTTATTTGACTTATTAACACATGATTTTTGCTCTAAATTCCGTAATTAAAGTAAAAAATTTATATTTAGCTTGTTTTTTTCTTGTGATTCATGCTGCATTACACGTTAAGGCTTAAACGGGTACCCACCGAGATATGTGCAAAATGGGACG
>NZ_JACJPX010000158.1 GCF_014696315.1 Calothrix membranacea FACHB-236 | reverse complement strand
TTTTTTACAATGAGATAATTTGTTACTACCAAAACTAGGGCTTAGGGTGTCGGGGGTAGGGTATAGGGTATAGAAAAAAGAGCAGAAAATCATCTTGTTGTACATCCTATTCCGCTACCTACATGGTTCAATTCCAAGAATTCATTGAGAGAAATTTCCTACACCCTACACCCAAAACCCCACACCCTTATTCACCTAACTATGCCCCGTAAACCTAAAACTGTTCCTTTATCCAAAGTAGAAGATATCCAAGCTAGTCTTAAACAAAAAGCGGCTACTCCTAAAACTATTAGTCTTCAGGAGTTGGTCAAAAGTTTGGCTAAACCTATCCAGGATATGTTGGATGCTGGCTACTCTTATGAGGACGTTGCTCTTGTATTCCAGGGACATGGGGTGGAACTAGCACCCAGTGGGATTAAGAGTTTTCACAAGAGAGCTTTGACAACGGATGCTAATACATCTAGTGATAATTCTCTTGTTACAGGAGAGGAATTAAACTCTTCTTCATCTGAGCAATCAACCTCACAAGAGATTTCTCATGGTGATAATTCGTCTAGTGATGGGTCGTCTAGTTCATTACCGGATACAAGTAAACAATCTTCTAATTCCACAACTAAAACTACTAAGCGCAGGAAAGCGGCTGCTAAGGAGCCAGAGAATAAATCAGAATTAACTAGCCAACCAAACGGTTTAGCTTTTGTGCCAAAAATTTACAGTGATGATGAAATATAAACGGCTAACTATTTCAGACAATGAGTAGGTGTAATTAATGATTAATAGAGAAGAGGCACTAGAAAAGACAAAAACAATTTTTAACACCGCATCTGATTATTTTGACGCTCCGGCTTTATCTTTCTGGAATCGTTTTGGTCAAAAAACTATTGAGCATCTCTCACTGCGTCGGGGTGATTTAGTTTTAGATGTTTGTTGTGGAACTGGTGCTTCTGCAATTTCCGCAGCAGTACGTGTAGGCTCTAATGGTCGAGTTTTATTTATAGATATTGCCTCATCTTTGCTAGAACTGGCGCGTCAGAAATCACAACTTCAAGGTCTGGAAAATATTGAATTTCGATACGGGGATTTTGAAAATTTAGGTTTGAAATCTGAAAGCTTTGATGCGGTTGTTTGTGTTTTCGGGATTTTCTTTGTTCCTGATATGGTGGGAGCAGTAAAAGAACTTTGGCGTATGGTTCGCCCTGGCGGAAAACTAGCGATTACCTCTTGGGGAAAGAAGGTTTTTGAACCTGGTAATCAAATATTCTGGGATGCGATTAAGACTGAACGCCCGGATTTATATCGAAGTTTTACACCGTGGGATAGGATTGCAGATCCGGTTTCACTGCAAGCACTATTAGAAGCAGGTGGCGCGACACAGGTTGAGGTTTTTGCAGCAACTATAACTCATGAACTGGCTTCTCCTGAAGATTGGTGGACAATGGTTTTGGGTGGAGGATTCAGAGGTACAATCGACCAACTTGAGCCTATGGCAAGAGAACGTGTTAAACAAGCAAATTTAGAATATTTGCAGACTAATAACGTTCATGCACTAGAAGTAGAAGTCTTGTATGCTATAGCGCAAAAATTCTAGTAACCGGGGACTGATCTAAATTAAAGACGACAATAAACAGCACTGCAATTAAATTTTGAGTGCCTTAAATAACAGTATTAAATAATGCTGCTTAACAGTATTTAGCAGCACTAAACACAGTATTAATAATGCTAGATGCAGTATTTACAATGCTTCAATCAAGCAATCTACGGTTAAAGTACATTGCTTACACGTTGTTTAACAGTAGGGACAATGTATGGAAGAAGCGGATCAAAAAAGCGTACAAGTCACGACCTATTTACCCAAGGATGTGCATGAGCAACTCAAGAAGTGGATGGGTGACAATTACCAACGCTCTGTCTCCTCTGCTGTCTCGCTGATTGTCGAACACTTCCTGCAAAAAGACGGTCGCCCGTTGGGAAATACCGACCTTGTCCCCAGAATGGCAGCACTAGAGCAACAGAATCTCCCGTCTAGGTTGGCAATGCTAGAACAGCAGATGCAGCAGCTAAGGGAAGCCCTCATCGCAGCTGGAGCTATTAGCCTGGCGAGTGGGGTTGAGGAGCATCTGGCAGAGAACACCAGCATTGAGGGTGGTCAGTTTATCTACTCTGTTAAGGAAGCTAGGGAGGGGTTGAGTAAAACGGAAATTATGCGCCGTCTAGACGGGGTAAAAGTAGCGAAGACACTGTTGGCGAAATATTGCTTAACATTGTAAAGATGAAAAAATCAACCATTTTGGAGAAATTTGGGTTTAAGTCGGTCAAATAAAGCTTTCAGCCAGGAGTTTTAGTTCTGCAATGAATTGATTGAGCGCTTTTTGGGCTGTTTTATATCCTGAAGCCTGTCGCCCTAGCTTTAGTTCAAATAAAATGCGATCGCGTATTGCTTCAAAATCTACAATGTCATGCACAAAGTTAATGGCTGATCGTTTCTTAAGCTCTAAATTTTCTTTTTGAAGATTCTGTACTTGGGTTCGGAGCTTCTCCATCTCCTGCTCATACCGTGTAATACTCGGTAATGGTTCAGAAAGATTATGTGTATTAGAAGTAGTAGAAGTAGAAATGTTTGAATTCTCCCGTGTAATACATGGAGTCAGGTTACTTCTAACTATTTCCTCTAGATAGTCAGCCCTGGTTAATCCCAAGCATTCAGAGGCGATGCCTAACCCCTTCCAGGTATCATCTGTTAGTCGTAAAGAACGCACCTCGCGGTAGTCCGAGCTTTTAATCGCAAACTTCCCCTGAATATCCCTTTTCATCTTTTTCATAGGAACTGTCTACCATGTAATACACGGTATTTTAAAAATCTTTTTAGGAGTTGTCAACCGTGTATTACATGGCAAAGTTATTTGAACTTATTCTTTAAGCACCTTGTGGTTGCAATTGTTTGAAACGAGACGAGCGAGTCTGAGCAAGAGGTATGCCATTTAGCCAAGCATCCAACCGTACTAAATTAAGCGCACAAGCAATGAAAACCTGCATCAAATGAGTTTTCTTTAAACCGATGTAGCGAGATTGACGTAGGTTAGAGCGACGTATACCTTGTGAGTGTGTTGACTCGATACCAGCACGTTGATTATAAGTAGCTTTCCACTCATGTGTTTGTTGAGTTTGTCGTCGAGCTTGGAGTGCTATATGTTGCACTTGTGGAAGAAAAGTCAACTCCCGTGGTTCGGTTTTTGACTTAGTGCAAGATGAACGAACCGGACAATTTCTGCATGTTACGCCATTAAACCTCACACGAATCACAGGCTTCCCACTAACGTCTTGTCCTAGTAACCATTTAGTACTTTGGTGTCCTTGGGGACAGGTAACTTTCTCGTTATCCCAGTCTATTTGAAAGTTAGATCTATCAAATCCTTGTTGAGCCTTGGTTTGCCAACTGGGATCTGAGCGCACCGGGCCAATAATTTCAATATTATACTGAGTCAAACTATTTACTAAATTTTCCGCAGTGGGATACCCAGCATCCAGTAGATGCTCGTCTGGCAGTAAATCTTTTTCTTCAAGTCTTGAGTGGATTGGTTCCACTGCTTGCTCGTCGGTAATGGTGGATAGTGTTGTGTGGACGTTGGTAATGAAACGGGGACTATCTGAGTCGCAAATCTCGGTCATGTGTACTTTATAACCAACCCAATAGACATCTCCGATAACTATCAAAGCCTTGCTGTGACTAGCTTTTAGGCTGCAAATGCAAGCATTGCCAATCAGCTAGTCTATACGAAA
>NZ_JACJPX010000157.1 GCF_014696315.1 Calothrix membranacea FACHB-236 | reverse complement strand
GACCATGAATTTCACATGGAATTGACATAGATTGAACATGAAAATCCCCTGGATTTACCATAGATTTCACATAAAACTGACATAGCACACTGAATATTTTTATTACTTAAAATTAGCCATACTGAGAAAAGCTTTTTTCACTAACCCTGCCCTTGAGTATTGGACTGCGGCGGGAAAAATTTCGGACGCTCGCCAGAACCTAACTGCCAACCTGTGACTTTCACCAAATATTTCTCCTCAGAGAGCCTCTCGGTTTCAGCCAGCCGCTTTAAAGTAGTAGCGGTCATGTCTAGACGGCGCATAATTTCCGTTTTACTCAACCCTTCCCTGGCTTCCTTAACAGAGTAGATAAACTGACCACCCTCAATGCTGGTGTTCTCTGCCAGATGCTCCTCAACTCCACTAGCGAGGCTAATAGCTCCAGCTGCGATGAGGGCTTCCCTTAGCTGCTGCATTTGCTGTTCTAGCAGAGTAAGCCTCGGCGGAATATTCTCAAGCTCTAGTGCTGCCACCCTGGGGCTAAGGTCAGTATTTCCCAATGGGCGACCATCTTTTTGTAGGAAGTGTTCGACAATCAGCGAGACAGCAGAGGAGACAGAGCGTTGGTAATTGTCACCCATCCACTTCTTGAGTTGCTCATGCACATCCTTTGGTAAATAGGCTGTGACTTGTACGCTCTTGCTATCAGCTTCATCCATACGTTGCCCCCACGGTTTTTCAAGGTGTATGCAATGTGTATATGCAGTGGAATACTTTACTCAAGCATTGCCAATACTGCATTTCACTGTACTAGTAATGTAGCAAGTGCTGTTAAATGCTGTAGTACAGCGGTGTGAACGCTTCTACACGAGACATCGCCAAAAAAGCAGGTATTTCTGAAGCTGTTATCTATCAACGTTTTGGTACAAAGGAAGACTTGTTTTTTGCAGCCATGAAGTGAAGAGAAGCCCAACTTGACTTGATTTTTGATATTCAACCAGGTTTGGGGGATGTAGTCAAAAACCTTGAGTATGTAAGTCGGAAAATTATTGAATACTTCCGCGAGGTAATGCCAATATTTTTGACCAAGAAAGGCAGAGGGCAGGAGGCAGAAGGCAGAAGGAAGAAATACAATTTTGCCATCTGCCACAAGGGTTTAAAGCACCATTATTTATTTATGTAAAGCAAAAAAAAGATGTGTTTTGAGACGTGAAGCGCGAGAAATACAGCGTCCTTATTAAATCCCCTGAATTTATTTATGGGGATTCCCTTCTGCCCTCTGCCTGACGCTCCTGCGTCGCTAACGCTGCGCTAACGTACTTCTGCCTTCTTAAACTCATCAGCCACCCATCGTTCACCATGCAAACTTTTCTTGCACGACATAGTGTACCTGCCGTACAACTTAGTCAAAAGCTGATGGATTATCTGATGGCTGAGTCCAAGTTAGGTCGAGTGAGCAAAGATAAAATTGCCGTTGCTATTAATGTTTTACTTTCACACTTACATAACATTGCATTGTACGAAAGTATTGGAGTACCTAAAGAAGCACAAATCCATGATGCTGTAGCTGATGCGCTCTTCGTTTTATGGTCGGGCTTGAGTCCGTAATGTAATGAAGAGAGAAAATCTATAAACTTCATTTGAAAAAGATTAATTGCCTCAATCCGGCTTGCTTGTAAAGTCCGCTTGTGATTTTTCTATCTACCCATATCCATTAAATTAAATTGACGATTATTGCTATTTATCATTTAATCTACTATTTTCAAGGAGTAGCGAAATTTAATTCTAAAAGCGGTGAAAATTCCGTGTTCAGCTATTGGTAAAAACCAATGCTCAATAGCGGTAAGTGCCGTAGCGTGATATTACTCGAAATCTCTCGTGTTGCTGCCCCAATCCGGCTACACTCCTCCTCTGCTCTCCCCCGAAAATGGGCTAGAAGCAAGCCGTGTCTTTTGCCTGCGGCAAACCTCGCTCCGCTCGGACAACAGGCTTGCCAAAGGGGGAAGTATCCCCACTTTGGAAACCCCCTCAAACTGTGTTGCAGTTATGCGCCCAAAACTGTCAAAAAACCTGCTGCGTAACAAGACATTAGAAGCTCGTGTTAATGCAATCGAACACGAGATGATTAAGCAAAAAGCACAAGACGCTGGACTATCAATAGCTGAGTTTACAAGACGTAGTGTTTTATTAAAACCACTGCCAAGGCGACTGAGCAAAATAACCCTCTTCACATATAGAGAATTAGTCCGCATCGGCAACAACATTAATCAACTCACTAGAGCAACAAACGCCGCCCTAAAAATGGGAGTGCGACCACCAGCAAATCCATCCCAACTAGAAGAATTGCGAAATCTTCTACAACAAATTGGTCGGGAATTATCTTCTATTGAAACTGAAGTCACTGATGACGATGACATTGACGATGAAGATAACGAGGAGTGGGAGTAAAAATGATTGGCAACCAAACCAAAGGTAAAAGCTTCCGTGGACTTTTGGAATATTTAGAAAATCGAGAAGATTCATCTTTAATCGGCGGTAATATGTTCGGGAGAAATGCTAGAGAACTGTCTAGAGAATTTCGACTATCTCGACAACTCAATCCAGAAGCTCTTAAAGTAGTTCACCATGTTTCACTTTCACTAAGCCCAGGCGAACAGCTAAACAATGATACTTGGTGCGAGATAGCAGAGAAATATATGGAAGCAATGGGTTACATATCTAACCAATATGCCATCTATCGCCACAGTGACTGCGACCATGATCATATACACATTTGCGCTAGTAGAATCAGTTTGGATGACGGCAAGATTACGAGTGATAGCTGGGAGTATGTACGTTCAGAAAAAATCATTCGCCAGCTAGAGCGAGAATATGGTTTACAGCCGACTATTAGTAGTAAAGAAAAACTTAACCGCGCCCCAAGCATAGGACAACAGCGCCGATTGGAAAGAGAGCAACTGGAGTACGAGCAGGGTGAGAGAAACACGCCGCCACAACAGCCAATTAAAACCCAACTAATTGAACTAATCGACCGCGTCACAGTAGACAAACCGACCATGCCCCAACTGGTGGAACGATTGCAGCTAAAAGGTGTAGAAGTGCGCCACGGTGTAACACGCAATGGCAAAAGTAAAGGCATCTCTTATTCGTGGAATGAGCAGAAATTTAGCGGTACATCTTTGGGGCCTGCCTATACCTTTCCTGGACTGCAAAAACATAAATCTATTGACTATCAGCCTCAACGCGATGACGAGCGGATTGAGTATCTGTTGAACAATCGTGTCGGGCGAGCAGTTGACAACCTTGAACTCATAAATGCGATCACCTACGGTGGGCGGAACGCCATCGCTGATTTTATAAAACAGTCAGCAGTTGAGTCTACCTTGGCTCTTGCGTTACCACAAGTTATAGAACAACTGTCTGTGTATCAGCAGCAGCTAGAAGAAGGAAGAACTACATTAGGTGACCTGCGAGCGCTGATTACTCCTAAGGAACAACGACTTTCATCACAAAAAGCTGTGGATGCGATCGCTGATTTTATTGAACAGTCAGCAGCTGAGTCAACCTTGGTGGAAACTTTACCACAATTAATAGAACAACTGTCTGTGTATCAGCAGCAGTTAGAACAAGGAAGAACCACATTAGACGACCTGCGAGCGGCAATTGCTCAAAAGGAGCAACAGCTTTCATCTCAAACAACAGTGGATGCAATCGCTCAAAATAAAGCTCAACCTTTAACCACCGATAAACCAAAGCCAAAAGAGAATCGAATAGCCGAGTTATATAACTATTACAGTACCGAATTGCCAAACTTATTAGTAACTGA
>NZ_JACJPX010000156.1 GCF_014696315.1 Calothrix membranacea FACHB-236 | reverse complement strand
CAAGCCCTTATTTTTTCGTATAGACTAGCTGATTGGCAATGCTTGCATTTGCAGCCTAAAAGCTAGTCACAGCAAGGCTTTGATAGTTATCGGAGATGTCTCTTGTACAGACGCGATTAATCGCGTCTCTGCAACTCTTAACTAATTACTTAAAATATATGCTAAAAGATGAAACTCGCATCACCAATCTGTCTGCGGTCAAACCAATTATCAATACTCCTATCATCACTCGCCCAATTGGTGAAGTAAATGTATCGCATTTACAAGAGGGTATTGCAATTGCTCGTCCTATTGATAATGTTGTTATTACAGAAAGATTATCACCAGTTATTGATGATTTTGCAGTTGCACCTGTGGCTGAAGATTCAGCAGTGAGGTTGCGTCCAATTAATCAGGAATATTACCGGAAGAAAATTTCTGCCAAGCAATTATATGTAGAAATTGACCCTGTACCAATTTTAGGTAAACCTGTAGCGGTGGGGGATTTTTGGCTGTTTCCCGATAGCGAAGAAAGTCGGGTTTTCTTCAGTCTTGCTACTCCTAGATTGTTAAATGCTTCTTTGGTTGTACAACAAGTAAACCAAAACGGAACTATTAAAATTACCGGAGGAACTGCTATTTTAAATGTCAGCGCCTATGCTCAAGCTGATATTAATACCCTAGAACTATATCGCCAAAACTGGACGCAAGCGCTAGCAAAAGCAGGTTATTATCCAGGAGGTAATAAACCCGATCCTGTACCTTTTCCTAGACCAAAACCTCCTGGTAAATTTCCGCCTGGTGAAACACCACCAATTATTGTTAAACCTTTACCACAGGTAGAATTACAAGCTATTCCCGAGAAAATTAAAATAATTCGTTCTGCTTGGCAGTTTCAACCCCTGAATCTGCGAAATTTGCAAGCTGAACTGAATTTACCAGCAAATCATATAGTGCGATCGCCTCAATTTACGGTAAGCAATGATGTCGGAATCGTGACATTTTTAATTGAATTATCGGAATTGGGGGTGCAAGTATGGAAAGATGCGCTGGAACAACGCCGAGGTAATACTATTCCTGGTGTTTGTAATATTACTGCAAATTACTACGCGCAGTTAAACAACCGAGTTGATGTCAAACAGGGTAATTCCAGCATATCTTTAGGCGCACTGCTAGCAAACTCTGGCCCTGAAGTCGTCAGTATTCAAAACCCTAAAATTTCTTTAGAAGCAAAGCTAATTATTGCTGGACACCCGACAATTGAAAGTGTTGTAGTTGAATGGCAACCTAATAGTGGTGGTACACCAGGAAAAAATATTTTCACTTCTGAAGGTGGACAGTTACCAATTCAAGTTATTACTGATAATGTTAATTCTGTAGAAATAAATTGGAATGCGAAGGTAAATTTTCGGGTACTTGATTGGCCTTTAATTCCCGATAGAGGTAATTTATCTTTTGCTAGCAATAGCTTTGCTGATATTATTAAGCCTACAGCTTGGATACGCAACTATGACATTGTGATGATGCTGCTAGATGAGCAAGGTAATGTTATTCCTAGTAATAGTACAACTGAGCAAAGAGTAATAGTAACTTTGACATTTAAATCGCCTTATTTACAAGGTGTGCCATCACTAAGTACGACTTTTGAAACTACCAGCCAAAAGATTGTTACTGTACCATTACCAGTACCTAATGACCAAATTCCTATTGAGTTGACGCTGAATGTAGTAGCTATGCGCGGAAATATTACCCAAACCACAACTCGTCAACTGCAAATTAACGAAAGCAGTATTATTGGCACAATCAACCCTGCAGCAGAGATTCAAATTTTCACCAATTTAGATACGGTTTCCGAAGCTTCACTAGCATCAGAAATGTTAGGTTTGTTAGCAATGCTTTCACCTGTGAATTCTTAAACTAAGACCAGGCTGTGTTTAGCAAAATTCAGATACCCGACTTTTCCAAAAAATCGGGTATATAGGCAGCAAATTTTACTTAACCATTCCTCAAAAAATAATTACGAATTACGTAGCGCTTTGCGCTACTCTTCGATAACGCTTTCAGCGAACCCGCAGGGTATTACGAATTACGAATTATTAAAACTGCGTCACAGTTACACTCAAGCCAGAATCAAGTTTCGGCACTTTCAAATATTCTATAGGTTCGCTGCTATTGGTGGGTGTGGGATTATTATTTGGCTGCTGACATTTTTCAAAAGCAGCCGCTGGATCTTTCAAGAAATCTAAAGGATTTACCTTTTGGCATCCTTGCTCTTCTATTCTAGAAATTCTTCTATTATTACTGGGAATAAAATTATTAGTTGGTTGAATAATCACATTCTCCCATTTATTGTTAATTGTTGCTGCTTCTGTGATCAGATTGACAGCTTGATTGGGTACATCTGTCATCGACTCAACAGTAAAATTCCCAGGCTCAATCATTGTCGGCATTAAATTTTGTTGTTGAGCATAGGCATTTTTAGTTCCAGCGATCGCACCCATCAAAACTAAGAAAATTAAGAGAAAATATTTCATAGGTAGATGCCTCAACATTTAATATTAGTTTGGAATCTGTGCTTGTTGTATTAATAGTAACAAGTATAGTTATAGCAAAATAACACTAAGAACAAGATAAAGATTTCCTTTTATGTAGCTAATTTGTGAACAATATTACTTTTGTCACATATTGTAAAAAATCAATGCAACTACTAATTTCAAAGGCTATTCATCAATAAATATCCCTATACTAAAGCTTTTAAAAGTGAATGCTGCTAACGATCGCCACCACACATTACCCAGCAACAGAGTTAGGCTACTTACTGCATAAACACCCAGACCGCTGTCAGTCTTTTTCTTTGACCTTTGGTCAGGTGCAGGTTCACAGTCTAGGTGTTTTATGGTATACAGGGATATAAACTGCTTTGTGTGTATGATTCTAGGGTCTTGTTTAGCCTTGCATTAATGCTTTAAACCCTTCATCATTTCTGATGCTGTCAAAATCATGATTAGTTTTTGCTTCTCTACGACATCGGGAAGGATTGAGATTTATTGCTTGTTGCAAGTTTTCAATTGTTAGCTCAATGTTTCCTTGCAAAGCGTAACAGCAAGCTTTGCCATAATGACCACTCTCATCATTAGGTTGTAGTTCTAGCGATTTGTCACAACTAGCCAGTGCTTCTTGGTAGCGCCCGGCACGAGCTAGTACAATACCCTGATTAGCCCACCATAGAGGATACTCTGGTTGAAGTTTTAAAGCTTCATTGATATTTGCCAAAGCTTCTTCCTCACAGCCTAATAAACTAAAGGTTAAGCTCAGATTATTGAAATAATCTGGTTCATTTGATTGAATACTTAAAGCCTTCTTATAGCTAGTTAATGCTTCTTCATAACGCTTTAATACTTTCAGCAAATAGCCTCGATTTGACCATGCTTCCGGGTCATCATTTTGAATTGCTAAGGCTTTGTCATAGCTAGCTAATGCTTCCTCGTGACGCTCTAAGTTCCCCAGTAAATTGCCTCGATATAACCATGCTTTCGGGTCATCATTTTGAATTGCTATGGCTTTGTCATAGCTAGCTAATGCTTCCTCGTAACGCCCTAAGTTACTTAGCGCAGTGCCTCGATTGAACAATGCTTCTGGGAAATCATCTTTAATTGCCAAAGCTTTATTGCAACTAGTTACTGCTTCTTCATAACGCTCTAACTGAATCAGCAAAGCACCCCTATTAATCCAAGTTCCGGGGAAGTCATCTTTGGAGCATCCAGTTTTGGAAGATTTACCATTTCTGAGAAAATGTAGAAGGAAATAACCTTGTGCGATCGCAGACTATGAGCCAAGAGAAACAAGAACGGAT
>NZ_JACJPX010000155.1 GCF_014696315.1 Calothrix membranacea FACHB-236 | reverse complement strand
CTGGGGACTGGGGATTGGGGACTGGGGACTGGGGATTGGGGATTGGGGACTGGGGACTGGGGATTGGGATGTTTACTCAATACTCTGCACTTAGCACTTGTAAGTCGCCGTCTAGATGGGTAACTTTCCAGTGGGTTTGTTCTCCTTCGCGCCAAAAGCGTAATGATACTTTGGCATCTCCGACGGAGAGATTTGTTAGTTCTAAATCTGGTAAGCACTTTGGTAAATGAGGCTGTACCTTTAACTGTCGTTGTGGTGCATTGGCTTCGAGTCCCAAAATGGAACGAATGAGTAAGAAAATTGCACCGGCTGCCCAAGCTTGGGGTATGTTGGCATCTAAATAAGGAACGGGAAAATTATCCTCGCGGCGTTCAATTCCGGCAAATAGTTCCGGCATCCGTCCAGCTTGAAAGTAACTCGCAGCAGCAAAAATTCCCTCAGCAATGCGGTTAGCTTCCTGATGATAGCCGTAGCGCTTTAAGCCAGATGCAATTATCGAGTTGTCGTGGGGCCAAACACTACCTCTTTGATAACTAATCGGGTTATACCCTTGATTCTTTGCCGAAAGAGTCCGTACACCCCAACCACACCACATATCTGTTTGAAAAAGTCGCTCTTTTACTTTTTGCGATCGCTCTTGAGGTACAATCCCAGACCAGAGTAATTGACCAGGATTTGAGGCAACAGACTTAATTTGTTGTTTGTTGTTATCTAAACCCAAACAATAAAAGCCTTCATCCTCCATCCAAAAGCGATCGTTAAAACGTTCATAAAGTTCCTGTGCTTTTTGACGTAGTTTTTTGGCTTGTGCTGCTTCTCCCCACACCTCATAAATAAAAGCTGCTTTTAGCCAAGCATCGTAGACGTAACCTTGCACCTCACACAAAGCAATCGGCGGTTCCACTAACTTACCATTGGGGTAAACTATGGATTTACCCGAATCTTTCCAGGCTTGATTGCGTAATCCGTGACTAGAACGAGTTAAATACTCAACAAAACCGTCGTTGTCAAAATCGCCGTATTGATCAATCCAACTTAGCGCTTTTTCTAGAGGCGATCGACATTCATTTAGCATACTCAAATCAGCATTCCAGCTATAAGTTTCAGCTAGAGTAACAATCCAGAGAATAGTAGTATCGACTGTTCCGTAATAAGGATTGTAGGGGAGTTGATTGAGTTTCGTTAATTCGTCACGCCGCAATTCATGCAGCATTTTCCCTGGTTGAGCATCGTGCCAATCATCTAACTCAGTTGCTTGTAACTGAGCCAACCTTAACAACGTACCACGGGCAAATTCGTGGTAGACTGTCATCGTCTGTAAGCTGGCTATTATGGAATCACGACCAAAAACAGCCATAAACCAAGGAATACCCGCCGCCGGCATCCAAAATTGATGTCCATTATCTTTCACTTGAATGCGTAACGCTGCCATATCAACAAGCGCCTGTTGATAAAATGCCCTAATCTCAGCATTAGAAGAGTGCAACTCTGTGGCATTAGTGAGAAATTCATCACTGACTTTTCCGGCTTCACTCTTGTGAGACTCAGCACAACTTTGCTGAGGTTTTATGACATCACCATTAGCTAAGGCTGTGAAATTGAGACAAGTGTGCCAGCTTTTACCCGGAGGAATGACAATATTAAACATCAAACGACCGTTAGCATAGCTGGCTTCGGAAGTAGAACCAACAGGCGCAGTCACTATGCCTCTGAGAAAAGAACTGTTACGGTACTTGGTAGTCAGTACACCATCTTTCCAGATTGTTTCACTATTACCCCGCGTAATGATATTCTTTGCTCTCACCTCAAAGATATCTGCAAAGTCAGAACGAATCGCTAGCATCAGTTGAAATTCAACTGGTTGTGAGTGATAGCTAACAATATCAATATCTTCATGCATCCCGCCAGTAATATTCCGCCGGATAGTAATCAACAAACTATCAGCAGGTAAATCCCCTCTAACAGTAGGGATCTGCGGATTGGTGAATTGATATAAGGCACTATGATAATTGATATTACTAGCCGCTAACAACACCAGTCGGTAGCGATTGATAGAAATTTCGTAGTAAGAAATTAGGCGTGTATCACGCACAAAAAAACCTTGTGCTTGATTATCGTCGATAGAACCATCACTAGCTGTTACCAGAAATGAGGAACCATCATTAATGGTGATTACACCAGGGTTAACAGTAACTTTTGTTGGCATAGTTATGTAGGGCATGGGGCATTGGGCATTGGGCATTGGGCATTGGGTGTTGGGTAATTGGTGTTTGGTGTTGGTTATTTCCCCTTGTCCCCAGTCCCCAATCCCCAGTCCCCAATCCCCAATCCCTTTCCTAGCCATTCTCCGTAAAACCTGGATACAAAGTCATGCCACCGTCTACAAATAGGGTTGTACCGTTAACATAATCAGAATCATCAGAAGCCAGCCACACTGCGGCTTTGGCAATGTCTTCTACTTCCCCCACTCGTTTGGCAGGAATTAATTTTAGTAATTTTGCTTCAGCTTGTGGGGTATCCCAAGCAGATTTATTGATGGGAGTCTTAATTGCACCAGGAGCAATACTATTAACACGAATTTTATGGGGGGCTAGCTCTTGGGCAATACTTTGCATCATCATGTTAATACCGCCTTTACTAGCAGCATAATTAACATGACCCGCCCAAGGAATGACCTCATGTACTGAACTGATGCAAATAATTTTGCCCGCCGCACAAGAAATATCAGGTTGTACACCTCGGCGTAAAAACTCCTTTGCTGCTTCTCTCGCACATAAGAATTGTCCTGTGAGATTTACCCCAATCACTGCATTCCAATGGTCAAGGCTCATATCTACAAAAGCCGAGTCTTTTTGAATACCTGCATTGTTTACTAATATGTCAATAGTTCCAAATTTCTGGAGTGTTTGCCCAAACATCTCCTTGACTTGGTCTTCTTGACTAACATTTGCTTGAATGGCAAAAGCTTCGCCATTGTTGGCTTGAATATCATCAACAATTTTTTCGGCTTCTTCAGCGTCAGAATGGTAGTTAATCGCTACTGCTGCGCCTGATAAAGCTAAATAACGAGCTATAGCTTCACCGATGCCAGAACTAGCACCCGTTACAAGTGCTTTTTGACCTTTGAGCAGGTAAGGGGAATAGCTCATAGTGTTTCCTTAAAATATAAAGCGTTTGATTCGCCAATGCTAAAAAATCGCGCTTGCTATTACTTCTTTTGTTGATATCTACTGAGTCAAAAATCCGAGTTATTAAGTATATACATCGGGCAAATAACTGCCTAAATGTGCCTAAAATAACATAAAGATGTATTTAATTTTTGACCAATAATTCATTGATGGTACAATCTCCCAGATTGATCTGTGCAATCAACCAAAAATCCAAAATCTAAAATTGTATGACTGTTATTGTTGATTCTGGCATTACTTTAGAGGTTTACTGTGGCAATTGCCTCCAACCGATGACAGAATCAACACTTCTATCCCCAGGTTGAGAAAAATTTCATTTAATTTTCATTATTCAATGAAATTGTTAAGACATAAAGTAAAGCTCAGTTGTTTTTTAATAACTAGGGAAAGGAGGGAAATGTAAACAAAATTGCATCGCCAATGTTGATGTAATTTATATGCGAGTAGTGAGCAGTCCAGAGGCAGCTATTAAGAAAAACATAGATTTTATGAAATTTTTATTTATTAATTTTTGTGAGAATAAATAGAGTTTTTCAAAAATAGATGTAACAAAAATCAATACTCTGTATAGCTCGGAAATCATCCTGAAGATAGTGTTTTTGTCTTATTTCTCAGGCAATATTTACTAAGAATGGTCTTTTGGAGAGCAATTTTTAAAGTAAAAAATAGCAAATAACATCCCAAAATCAATTGAATTTGGGAAAGATGGCAAATTGCTTGATCTGACAAAGTCTGGTTACTACAAGGAGAAAGGGATGCTTGATATAGCTCTGAATAGCCAAAATCTCCCATATCCCGACCCCTTACACCCGATTGTTGTGCATTTCGTCATCGCAATGGTGTTTTTCTCCTTCTTTTGCGATGTGGTGGGTTATTTCACCCGAAATACACGTTTGCTGGAGGTCGGTTTTTGGAATATGTTTGTGGCAGCGATCGCAATTTTTGTAGCGGTCATTTTTGGACAGTTGGAAGCTGGTTTAGCGCAAGTATATCCAGCAGTCCAGTCCACACTGAATTTTCACACCGTTATGGGTTGGTCGTTGGCGGCGCTGGTAGCAGCAATTACAGGCTGGCGTTTGATCATTCGCAATCAAAACCCTCTGAAAGTTCCCCCTGCTTACCTGGGTGTAGCAACATTTTTGGTTTGTCTAGTTTTCTTGCAAGTATATCTGGGAAGCAAATTATTTTGGGTCTACGGGTTGCACGTTGAACCTGTGGTGCAAGCCATGCAGCAGGGAGTTTCGCCATGACTTCGCAATTCCTTGACTCTTTAGGATTGAGGTTAAACGGTAACGGACTACCCTACGAAGTTCCCCTGCATCCACAATTAGTCCATTTCACATTGGGTTTGTTTATCATTGGTATCTTTTTTGATATTGCAGGGGCTATTTTTCCCATCGAAAGACCAATTTTCAAGTTTTTGACTCTTCCCGCCATCCGTTCTGGCTTCTTTGATGTTGGTTGGTACAACCTAGTAGGTTCAGCTGTAGTCACATTTTTGACAGTTGCCTTTGGTTTTTTCGAGCTACTGCTAGCAAACCCAGTAGGGAATAAAACGAGTGATTGGGGATTGAATTAGGGCAAACGCATCTAAATATTAAAGAGCGAGAATCAAGCTGGAATTCCTCAACACTGCACTACACAGGACTTTCATAGAATTAAATATGAAACCGAATAAGAATGATAATCGTTGTAGGGGGGTGTGAGTTTGTGCCAGCCGACGGCTGCCAAGCAATA
>NZ_JACJPX010000154.1 GCF_014696315.1 Calothrix membranacea FACHB-236 | reverse complement strand
AGTGGAATGTTGAGAGTGTCAACCAAATTCTTTCTGTTCGTTGTGCTTATCTGAATGGTTTACTTGCTATTTGAGTGTTTCTGCCAAAAGTGGATGCTCCCAATTGCCGAACGCACCCATGAATGGCAATTAGCTTTAGAAAAACTCAAGCATTCTCAGTTGCAATTAATCCAGTCAGAAAAAATGTCAGCCTTAGGCAATATGGTGGCTGGAGTCGCCCATGAAATCAACAATCCTCTTGGCTTTCTCAACGGTAGTTTAACGAATGCAAATGAATTTCTTCAGGATTTATTAGAACATTTATCTCTTTATCAACAAGAGTATAAAAATTTGAACCCTAAAATTATTAACCATGCAGCAAAGATTGACTTAGAGTATTTATGCGATGATTTACCCAAAATTTTACAGTCAATGCAAGCAGCAACGAAGCGCATTCAAATGATTAGCAATAATCTTTGTAATTTTTCTAGAACTGACAACGAATCTAAAGTATTTGCTGACATTAATGAAGGTATAGATAGCACATTATTAATATTAAAATATCGACTCAAAGCTAACGAAAAACGTCCAGCCATTGAAGTTATTACTGAGTACGGCATTTTACCGCCAATTGCTTACTTTCCTGGGCAATTAAATCAGGTATTTATGAATATTTTGGCAAATGCTATTGATGCATTAGATGAATCCAATAAGGGACGTAGTTTTGAGGAAATTCAAGCCAATCCCAATCAAATTAAGATTAAAACTTTAATAGAAAATAATTGCGTTAAAATTACTATTACTGATAACGGTAAAGGTATGAATGCATCTGTAAAAAACAAGATTTTTGACCATTTATTTACCACTAAATCAGTTGGTAAAGGAACAGGATTAGGATTAGCGATCGCCCGACAAATTGTCGAAGAAATCCACGGTGGAAAGTTGAAATGTGACTCAGCCTTAGGAAAAGGAACAGAATTTATCATCCAAATTCCCGTATTTTAAAATTTTTTGATGTGTTTGGGAATACTAAAGCCATAAATCTTACGAGTTGAGCATGATGAAGCGTCCCACCTCACTTACTCACAAAACACTAATAAATATGGCGCTGCGAGTAAAGGGGGTGGTACTTGTCTCTGCTGGGATGAACGCGGAGTGCAGATGTTTAACTCTGAGTTGGTATAATTTTGCTGGACATATCAGTCCATACACAATGCTGAAATTATTATGCTACCTGAGATTGAAACTATATTTTTACGACAAATGGCTTCAGGCGATCGCCTGTATTTACAACTGTACAAATTCATTGGTTCTCAAGCTGGTAAAAAGGTTTATATCCAATCCAATCTTCACGGTGCAGAAATCTCTGGTAATGCTGTTATTCATCAATTAATTGAGTTTTTATTATCAGTTGAACGTGATGATTTAATAGGAGAAATTTGGCTGCTACCTATGTGTAATCCTATGGGTACAAATGAACGCGCTCAACATTTTTCTCCAGGTCGTTATTGTACCTATGAAGCTAAAGATTGGAATCGCATCTTTTGGGATTTTGAAAAACAAAATAGTGCTTTATTAGCTTTTGCTAAATCTCAGATTAATGAGAAATCAGAAAATATTCGGCAGACTTATTTAAATAATATCAAAAAAGCTTTTGCTCAAAATTTAGGTGCAATCAATTCTCACCAGAGCGTACCTTATACCGAAATATTTCGTTATCAACTCCAATCTCTGAGTCTGGATGCTGACTACTTAATTGATTTGCACAGTTCTACCAATCAAGGTTTAGACTATATTTATTATTTCCGTGATCGCGAGGAAAGCGCCAAATATTTCTTGCTGGACTTTGGGATTCTGCTCGATAAATATGATGGTGATGCTTTTGATGAAGCATTTATTAAACCTTGGTTGGCTTTAGAAGATTGTTTTCGCCAATTGGGTAGAGAAATTAAATTTGATATCGAAGCTTGGACATTAGAATTAGGCGCAGGTATGCAGATTAATCCTGATTCGGTTGCTAAAGGCGTAGCAGGTGTGAAAAATTATCTAGTCCAGAAAAAGGTATTACAAAATCTACCATATACTAAATCTCCTGAAATGTATTTTGCTAAGAGTAGCAATCGGCAGAAATATTATGCGATCGCAGGTGGAATGATTCAATCTAGAGTCGCGTTAGGTACAAAAGTTAAAGCAGGTGACAAACTCTATCAAATTCTCAGTTTTAATAAGGAAAATCAGCTACCCAAAGTGATTGATGTCTGTGCATCTGAAGATGGCTTAGTTTATGATGTCTCGACAAATCAAGCTGTGAATCAAGGTGAGTTCGTTTTGGGAATTATCCATTAGTTCTGGTTCTAGTCTAGATAGGGAACAGGGAACAGGTAACAAGCAATAACAGTATTAAAGCGGCTTTTGAGTAGGTACACCTACAGCACGGGGAAAGTTAGCTGGTGTAGCTGCAACCTTCCGCAAGTATAAACAGTGACGAATACTCTCACTCAGAGGAGTAGTAAATTGTTCTATCGCTTCAATTACTCCACCCAACTGATCGACAGCATTTTGCAAAGCTGTAGTTTCCTCTTCAGTCCAATTACCTCGGTAAATAACTGCTAAACCCTCAACCTTCAGCAATGGTAAAGCATATTCCGCACAGACAGAGGCCGTCCCCACAGCGCGGATTGTCGCCACATCATAACTTTGTCGGTGCTGACGTTGCTGGCCGATTTCTTCAACTCTACCAACGAGAGTTTTACCATTACTCAAACCAAGTGCAGTCACGATTGTTTCGAGAAAATTAACTTTTTTGCGGGTTGAATCGAGAAGTGTAATTTTACAATTAGCAGATGCGATCGCTATAGGAATCCCAGGAAAACCTGCACCCGTACCAATATCAATTACAGATGCACCCGTTTCTAAAGAATCAATAAATTGCTGCTGTGGCGCAATTCCCCGCAACGAATCCCACAGATGCTTCTCCCAAAACTCTTCAGGTTCAGTAATGCGAGTTAAATTTAACTGACCGTTACCTTCCAGAATTAATTCATAAAGCTGCTGGAATTGTAACTGCTGTTGAGTATTTGGTTGCCAATTGAGAGTTTTTTGCCAGATTTCTGCCATTTCAGGCAATAAGTTAGTCATTTGTCATTTGTCATTTGTCATTTGTCATTGGGTAATGGGTAATTGGTATAGTTATTTCTCCTTGTCCCCTTGTCCCCTTGTCCCCAATCCCCAGTCCCCAGTCCCCAATCCCCAATCACACCGCCGGCTGGGGTTCTTGAACTTTAGCTTTCAATACTTCGGGATCGACAGATTTAAGTTCACCGTGGTTGAGTGTCCAACAAGAATCTGCGATCGCTAACATATCGCCAGCGTCGTGTGTAACGACAAACAATGTCCAATCTTTCTTCAGCTTCGCCAATAAACTGACTAACTGCCGACGCATTGACCAGTCTAACCCGGCTGTTGGCTCGTCTAATAATAATAAATTGGGTTGGCGAATTAACTGCACCGCCAAAGCTAAACGTCGCTGTTGTCCACCGCTTAATGCATGGGGTGATGCTGACAGTGATAAATGCTCTAATCCTACTTCGCTTAATGCTTGCCTAACTCGCTCTGACCCTAGTTCTGGATGCCCTAAGCGTAATTCTTCTAAAATTGTACCGCCGCAAAAGTGTCGTTCTGGGAACTGAAATACTAACCCAGCTAATTGTTGTAGCTGTTCAGAAATCAGTTCTTGTTCGCGCCAGAACACTGCACCAGAAGTGGGTTCGGCTAGTCCAGATAAAATTTCTAATAAGGTACTTTTACCAGAACCGCTAGGGCCAATAATCAAACCTAGCTGTTGCGGTGCTAATTCCAAGTTAATTCCTTTGAGAATCGCTGTTGGGCTGGCTGTTGGGTGATAAACCAGATTTCTAAGATAGAGCATTTGTTAAGATTACCAAAAAGTTGGCGAATAACTGAATCAATGACGCTTAACTACACGCAGAGCAATTAAAAATTTCCAAAAACATTCATAACGCATAACCTGCCTAAAAACCCTAATCTAACCGCTAGAGTCATCTACTTGTAACTTTGAGCTACAAGTCTGTCTAGCCCAAGTTTTAACACTAAAACAAAAGCCAACCTCCTATTTTTCTCCATTGTGGCAAACTTCCCCCTGAAGAATGGCTACAAGCATTATAGGAACCTGCAAAAATTAGAGAGGTCGAACTATATAGAAAATGTCGGCAACAATAAACCTAAGTACAGATTAATCATTTTTTTGCATTTTAGGTAACATAAACAACTATTTCAACCGCAATTATTCTGAGGGATACAATGAATAAATGGTTTTCTGCTCCTCAAGCAATTGTGTTTGCTAGAGTCACTAAGCTTGCTCAGACAACTTTTGCTGCTGCGATCGCATTCAATTTGGGAATGAGTCCAACGCTGGCTGGCGATCCTTTCCGTCCTGACAAACCTCATGCAATTGGGGATAAAACCGAAGCCGCTTTTAAAGCAGTTTTTCAAAAAGGCAACTATCAACAAGCAGAAAGTTACCTCCAGCAAGCAATATCCAGTGAACCCAATGAACCACTAGCCTATGCAATGAAGGCATCTTTAGCCTATGCCAACAAAGATTTAACTTCATTAGACACATACAGCAAAAAAACCCTCGAAACCGGACAAAAGTTGATAGAGAAAGACCCCCTACGTGGTAATTTATACATAGCCGTAGGAAATTTCCTAGAGGGAGCAGTGATTATTACCCGTGAAGGTGCAGGTGGTGCAGCACAAGCTTTAAGTCGCTTGCGGCAAGTTTATCAATATTTAGATAAAGCGGAAGAAATTTCTGCCAACGATCCAGAAGTAAACCTCATTAGAGGCTATATGGATTTGCTACTAGCTGTTAATCTGCCTTTTTCTAACCCAGACGAAGCGATTCAACGGCTAGAAAACAATGCTGCGCCTAAATATCTTGCAGATCGGGGGATTGCCCTTGGCTATCGAGATTTAAAAAATTACTCCCAAGCCCTAGATTACGCCAATCGTGCTTTAAAAACCACATCGGAGAACCCAGAGTTATATTATCTCAAAGCCCAAATCCTCCACGAACAAGGTAAAAAAGAAAATAGTCGAGACTTGATCAAAGAAGCGATCGCTAATTTTGACACCGCCTTAAGCAAAAAATCCCAACTCCCAGCCAGCTTAGTCCAACAAATCGAATCCGAACGCAACAATGCGAATAATCGGTTGAAGAGTTTTAGTTAGGAAATGGGCATTGGGCATGGGGCATTGGGCATTGGGCATTGGGTAATGAGTAATGGGTGATGGGTAATGGGTAATGGGTGATGGGTAATGAGTAATGAGTAATGAGTAATGGGTAATGAGTAATGAGTAATGGGTAATGAGTAATGAGTAATGAGTAATAGTAATTGCTCCTTGTCTCCTTGTCCCCCCTGCTCCCCCTGCTCCCCCTGCTCCCCCTGCTCCCCCTGCTTCCTCAT
>NZ_JACJPX010000153.1 GCF_014696315.1 Calothrix membranacea FACHB-236 | reverse complement strand
AGAACGAAGTGGAGCAAAGCAATCACAAAGACTCTGCGATTGCTTCACTTCGTTCGCAATGACGGGCATTTGAACGGACATGATATCAGACGGTAATTTCCGCAGTAGACTTTATAAAATTTGTCGATGTGGTATGAACCCCCTTATTTTTACCTCATTTCCCAAAGTTTGTGATTTACTGATAATGAACGAAAACGATAAATTTAACTGGTTGAGATTTATTTCTAAAGATTAAGGGTAAGATGGCAGAAAAAGCAGCAAAGCAGAATAACTCAGAGTCATTTGAGCAGAAACTATGGAAAGCGGCGGATAAGCTGCGAAAAAATATTGATGCTGCTGAGTACAAGCACATTGTTTTAGGTTTAATTTTTCTGAAATATATCTCTGATGCCTTTGAAGAGTTGCATCAAAAGCTGCTTGCAGGTGAGGGGGATTACGCAGGAGCAGATCCAGAGGATCGGGATGAGTATTCAGCAGAGAACGTGTTTTTTGTGCCAGTTGAGGCGCGGTGGACATATCTTCAAGGACAAGCGAAGCAACCCGACATTGGTAAAACCGTTGATTTTGCTATGGAAGCAATCGAGCTGGAAAACGCCAAACGGTTAAAAGGGATTTTACCCAAGGTGTATGGACAGCAGAAATTAGACCAGAAATCTTTGGGTGGATTAATTGACTTAATTGGATCAATTACGTTAGGGGATGCTGCGGCACAGTCGCGGGATATTTTAGGGCGAGTCTATGAATATTTTTTGGGACAATTTGCTCTAGCTGAAGGTAAGAAGGGGGGACAGTTCTATACACCTGAAAGCATTGTGAAACTTTTAGTTGAGATGTTAGAACCCTACAATGGGCGTGTATTTGACCCTTGCTGTGGTTCAGGGGGAATGTTTGTCCAAAGTGAGAAGTTTGTCAAAAATCACCAAGGGCGTTTGGATGATATCTCAATTTATGGGCAAGAAAGTAACGAGACAACCTATAAATTGTGCCGGATGAATTTGGCGATTAGGGGGATTGATGGCTCAAATATTAAGTGGAATCCTGAAGGTTCGTTTCTTAATGATGCTCACAAAGACTTAAAAGCGGATTTTGTCATTGCTAATCCTCCTTTTAATGATAGTGATTGGGGCGGCGAGTTATTGCGAAATGATGGACGCTGGCTGGATAAAGACCTTGTACCTCCAGTTGGGAATGCCAATTTTGCTTGGGTATCGCATTTTATTTACCACTTAGCACCGACAGGTTCGGCGGGTTTTGTGTTGTCGAATGGTTCGCTGTCGTCAAATACAAGCAGTGAGGGAGATATTCGTAAAGCTTTAGTCTTGAAGGATTTGCTGGATTGTATTGTGATGTTGCCAACCCAGCTTTTTTACAATACGGGTATTCCTGCTTGTTTGTGGTTTCTTAGTCGGAATAAAAACGGGAATAAAAACAGGGATAGACACGGTGAGGTATTGTTTATTGATGCCTCAGAGTTGGGTTATATGGTAAATCGCAGTAGTAGGGCTTTCACGGAAGCTGAGATTAGCAAGATTGCTGATACTTACCATGAGTGGAAGAAGTCGGGGGGCAGTTACCGCGATATCAAGGGCTTTTGTAAATCTGCATCAATCGCTGAAATTGAGAAGCATAATTTTGTGTTGACACCAGGGCGATATGTGGGTATTCCTGATGAAGTTGAGGATGGGGTGAGCTTTGAGGAGAAAATGAGTGAGCTTACAATGGCATTAGGTGAGCAAATGCGAGAGGGGCAATTGTTGGATGAGGAGATTAAAAAGCAATTGTTAAAGGTGGGATTTATCGTTAGTGATGAGTTGGTTGATTTTTAAGGAGATGAATATGACTCAAGTTATCTTGAAACAGCTTAATCCCATTGTTATAGAAAAACTAAAACGTCTGGCTCAGAGTCATCAACGGACTTTGGAAGAAGAAATCACATCTATCCTTGAGGATGTAGCAGAAAAAGAGGAAGAACCAACAAGCTCTGAAGGTTTTTGGGATATGACTTTACAATTTAGAGAAAAGATGCAGCAAGAGAATATTACTTTTGATGATGCAGATTTTGCGGATCTGCGCGATCGCTCTGTCGGTAGGGATGTTGAGTTTTGAGTATCAAGTATTTATTAGACACAAATATTATTTCAGAAGCCACTCGTCAAAGTCCTAATATTAATGTAGTCAGAAAACTTACTGAGCATCAACTAGAGACTGCGACTGGTTCAGTTGTAATGCACGAACTTTTATTTGGTTGTTTACGTTTGGTAGAGTCACAAAAACGTCGATTATTGCTGGAATATATTAATCAAATACCTTTAAAAATGACAATACTAAATTATGATTTAAAAGCTGCACAGTGGCACGCTCAAGAAAGGACTAGATTATCTAAGATGGGCAAAACTCCAGCTTTTATTGATGGTCAAATTGCGAGTATTGCTTATAGTAATAATTTAATTTTGGTAACTAATAATGTTTCTGACTTTGAGTTTTTTAATGATTTAATGGTTGAAAATTGGTTTGTTAATAGTGGTGAAAGTTGAGTTATGGATGATTTAACTACTAACGATTAAAAATGCTAAACACTGTCTGGCACTTTTATTTTAGTTGAGTAGCTAATATTTCTAATTAGCTTTTGGTGTCGAAATATCAGCTTTATTTGCCAGAGTTGGAGGTTTTGATGCAGCAGTTAAAGCGGCTTTTGGATGTAAATGATGGGGGAGCTTTTTTTGTTTTGTAATTTTAAGAGTAGTTAGTGAAAGTAGATATTAAGTTATGATTAATTGGGAACTTTCTAAAATAAATGAAATATCATTAGCAGATTCTTTAGAATTTGTCGTTGATAATAGAGGAAAAACTGTTCCAATTGCTGAAACAGGGGTAGCTTTAATTGCTACTAATTGCATTAGTAATGATCATCTTTATCCACAAAAAATAAATCTTAGATATGTATCGCAACAAATTTTTGATAACTGGTTTAGATCGCATCCAAAATCAGGCGATATCATTTTAACCAACAAAGGAAGTAATAATGGTGAAGTTTGCCTTGTTCCTGAAAATGTTGATTTCTGTATAGCGCAAGATATGGTAGCTGTTAGAGCGGATAAAAAGAAGATAGATCCACTTTATCTATTTGCTGCTTTACGTTCAAAAACAGTACAAAGACGAATAAAATATCTTAATGTTGATGCTGTAATTCCACACTTCAAAAAAACTGATTTTAATAAACTTTTAATCCCTCTGCCTGAAAGAAAATCTCAAGAATTTATAGGAGAACTATACTTTAACTTCTCTTATAAAATAGAAAATCTGAGGCGGCAGAATGAGACTTTAGAGGCGATCGCACAAACTCTATTTAAGCATTGGTTTATAGATTTCGAGTTCCCCAACGCAGACGGGAAGCCCTATAAATCATCTGGTGGTACGATGATTCCCTCAGAGTTAGGCAAGATTCCCGAAGGTTGGCGTGTTGGAAAGTTGGAAAAATTTTGCACTGTTTTTAGAGGTTCTTCTCCAAGACCAATTTCAAGTCCAGTATTTTTTGAAAACGGTAATATTCCTTGGATAAAAATAGCTGATGCTACTAGATCAAATTCTGCAAGCGATCGCCAGAATTAACCGCGTCTATTTTGAAAAAACAGGCGGTTTGATTGTAGACTATCTGGGACTAGCCACCGAACTCAAAAAAGCCCTATCCTTCTATTCTCAAAGTGGCGGTAAAGGCGACCTTACCCTCAATCAAGATGTGGCAGTGGGACTACTCCTAGCCAAATTGGAAATTGTCGAGCAAATCATGTCAGGCTTTACCTATCAGCATTATTTTGAGGCTGACACTGGCGAAAAATTGAATATCCTCAAAAATGCCACTAACTATGTAGCTGCACCAAACATCAAAGATAGATTTCTCAGTGAAGTTATCGCCCTATCCAAAGCCCATTCTCTCGCTGTTCCCCACCCCCAAGCGATCGCCGCATCAGAAACCATCTCATTTTTCCAAGCCATCCAAGCCAGCCTCAGAAAACTAGAAAGCGGTGGTGATGGTGGTGGACTCAGCAACCAAGACATCGAAACTGCCATCCGTCAAGTTGTAGATCAAGCCTTGGTATCCGATGCAGTGATTAACATCTTTGATGAAGCAGGGATTAAAAATCCTGACATCTCTATCATCTCCGATGAATTTATGGCAGAAGTGCGGGGCATGGAACACCAAAACCTCGCGGTAGAACTGCTGCAAAAACTACTCAAGGATGAAGTGAAAACCCGCAGTCGGACAAATATTGTCCAAAGTCGTAAACTCTCAGAAATGTTAGAAGATGCCCTACGCCGCTATCGCAACCAAGTCATCAGCGTTACGGATGTTTTAGAAGAACTGCTGGAACTGGCAAAAGATACGAAAGCTGCCAACGCCAGGGGTGAAGAACTGGGACTAGAACCCTATGAACTGGCCTTTTATGATGCGCTGTCACAAAACCAAAGCGCCCAGGATGTGATGGGTGTTGATAAACTGCGAGAATTAGCGATCGTGCTAGTAGATCGCATTCGCAAAAATGCCTCTATTGACTGGAATCTTAAAGAAAGTGTCCGTTCCCGAATGAAAGTTGCAGTTAAAAGGCTGCTCCGTCAATATGGTTATCCCCCCGATATGGAGGCACTAGCTATGGAACTGGTCTTAGAGCAAGCCAAAGTTTTTACGGAATTTGAAGTCTCAATCAAGACATAAAAGGGCGTAAATAGAAGGTTCATGCAACCAAGGGCAACCTATAGCTCTACTGATCTGAAGCCCACTCAAATAGGGCTTGAAGATTTGAAAATTTAATGACTTTATATTTTGCTTTAAGAGTGGTATTGCTCTCATTGTACAAAAAGTTCTCAATTTTTTCTGCCTCCACTTCTAAATAAAGATAAAATAACCTGAATGAGTCCGAATTTTTGCTCTCTTCTACTTCGTATAACTCTAGAGACTTGTGACTGTTATGGTATTCTTTGAACAATAAAAATCCGTCAGTACATACAGCAGAAGTAAAGGCCTTTAAAATTGTTTCAGTTATACTTGTATTACCAAACCCACAGTTAACAACACCATCCACTAGTCCTTTGACAAGCTTTAATCCTTGATCAAAATTCATAAATTTTTTAGTAATTGACTCTTCATATTTTTGATCAAGACCTTCAGATTGTTTTTTAATCTTGCTCTTAGCCTTTTCAATAACTTTATCTTTAAAATCAGGATATTTATTTGCTAAATCTGATGCTGAAAAAATATTTCTGTCATCATTTTTCTTGACACGTTCCCTCAAAGCGTCATAATAAACTTCCCCAAAAACCATTTTAAGAAGCTTTTCTAAAAATTCTGAAAACATAATTTTACCTGATGTGGCCATATAGACAAACGTGTCGGTCTAACTATTTATTCTACGGAAATTTAAGGACTATATAGTGCGTTTAAGGCACAATCCCACAGCAAACATACTATAAGCGGCTTAAATCGCAAAATTACGCCCTCTCAAGCGATATGGGGCTGAGGAGAGATCGCTATCTAGGTATGGAGCCGAGATTTGAGTAATTTTCTGCAAGATGGTCTGGAAACCCTTGCCATGTCTGGTTTTGATAACTTATTACTTTCCAGTGAAAAAAGCCGTTATTTAGGGGTTCTAGTAGCAATCGTACAGAAACTTACGCTAAGACCAACTTTTCCTAAAACAGAACCTAGGCAGCACCTCCCGTAGAAGCTACAACCCTGATTATTTCGTTCAAAAGTTATTTGACTTTGCCTAAAAGAACATAAACTAGGCAATGTTTTACGGTTCCTAGAAGGCTTGCTGTGTCTGCTTTTTGGGCTTAGCGTAAGTTCTTGCATGGATGCTACTCAAACGCCATTTACAACGTAAAATTAAGCCTTTTCAGGTCATATTGCAGGTTTTTGGTCGCATCTCGGCTCAATGCCTTAATCATCTCCAAAAAAGTGTTTGATTGCAAAGGCTGTTCCTCCAATAATACCTGCAACACCTAATACTGGTAATGCTGCTGTAGCTAATCCACCGGCAGCAAGTCCAAACAATGCGCCTGATGCACCATTGGTGTCAACTTAAGCTAAAAGGAAGCATAAGATGTAATCTTAGAATATCAATTCTGATGTTCTAAGTGATACATCATGAGTAGAAAAGCAAGAGCGCGAACAGGAAACCC
>NZ_JACJPX010000152.1 GCF_014696315.1 Calothrix membranacea FACHB-236 | reverse complement strand
GCGTCCCCCAAACCCCCTCCAAAATTATTGTTCTGTTTTTTTGTTGAGTAACTAGTTTTTTGGTTTTGTGATCAATTAATTTTCTTAACTGAACTGTATTTCTTTATAAATAATACCAATTTGAAAAAAGAATGCGACAGATTGTAGGGGCATGGCACTGCCATGCCCTCTAGAATATATTAATATGTCGCAAAAATTATTTGATTTGGTATAACTTCTAATAGGTAATTGTTGATATTCATTTGAGCTTGCCTAACCAGGACAAAATAGTAAACAAGTACTATATTTTAGCTAAGGTTATAAAATAATAAGTCCCTGAAACATCTATTTTTAAAGAGTTTCAGGGATTTTAGCTGGTTACGGGACTGGTGCGTCTCGAACGCACGGCCTAGCGCTTAGGAGGCGCTCGCTCTATCCAACTGAGCTACAGCCCCAATCACGAAGCATATATTATGATAGCAGTAGTTTTAACTAGACTGCCAACTATCATCCCAAGAACTGCCACCGGTTTCTAAACCACATAGAGAACTTTGTGCTTTAAGGATAATTCGAGGTTTTCCATCACTGCGATCGCGCAACTGTAAATCTAGTTTTCCGTTCATAGTATCTCGACAACAGTAAATTAAACCGTTTGCTGTCGGCGCTCGTAAAGGTGTACCAGGTAAATCTGTAGTCCCAATTAACTCAATTTCATAATCTGCGTTTTGCGCTTGCATTTCCCATCTACCCCAAGGTTGAATATTCCATTGAACCTTAGAGTTCCAAGGTACAAATTCATAAAATTTACCCTGATAATGCAAACCAATCATAGCTACAGATTCCATCCACCACAGCACACCTCGCCGTCCACCGCCTGCGGTTAATGCTAAGTCGGGTTCGTTGTCGAAGCTATTACAATTTAGCCAAAACCATTTTTGCGGAAAAGCACCACCCCAATTTTTCTCTCCATAGGCTGGGGCGTTGGTAAATTCATAGATTTTGCCATTCCAATCAATCCAACCGCTAGCTAAACCATGAGCCATTAAAATTTGCCATCCGGGTTCAAAAATCTGCAAAAATGATAGCCAGCCAGCAGTTGACTGTTGCAGACTACCATGATTACCCCAAGCATATACTGGCTTAATTTCGTATTGCCAACGGCAATAATTCCCCGTAGCCGGGTCGCTAATTATGCCTTGATTTAAAGTAGCCGTAGCTTGATAACCTTGTTGAACATGGCGTTCAAACTCTTCTGGGAGGAGGTAGAAGCTTTGGGTGGGTAAATCTGTTTTCCCCCAATGGCCTAAGCCTAAAACATCCCGACTAGCCCAAAATTTTTTAACATCAGGAAAAGTTCGGCAAAGATACTCATCTTGTGGCCCCAGAATTTGCGCTGCACCACCACTGTGAGGCTGATTACCGATGGGGTCTTCAATCGAGTACATGAAAGCAAAGGTTTCACCAGAGTCTGGTAAGGTAACCCGATAATACCAGCCTTCAAAAAAGCGGCGGCTACTACCATCCCAGTGATAACCAGAATGGGGTGTTTGGGTGGTGTCGAGGAAATTTCTGGGAATACTAAGCATAGTTTCAATGTGTTAGCTATTTCACAGTATGCGTCTTGAGATTAATCATGCCTATGAAATCCTGGAGTTGAAACCCAATGCATCACCACAGGAAATAAAGCAAGCTTATCGTCGTCTAGCTAAGATTTGGCATCCGGATGGTTTTCTTGAGCCTCAGCAAAAGCTGGAAGCAGAAGAAAAAATTAAAGAAATTAATCAAGCTTACGATAGGTTAAAGTCCGATCAAGAACAGGGGACAAATAAATCTTCTCAATCTCGCCAAACAAAGATTGATACTAACACATCTAATGCCGAGACTTTCTACAAGCGAGGTATAGATAAAGCCCAACAAGGAAAATATAGTGAAGCCATTGAGGAATTTACTCAAGCAATTCGCCTTAATCCTAACTATTACCAAGCTTATAAATATCGTGGGCTAGCTTGCTCAAAATTAGGCTATGAACATCGAGCAAAATCTGATTTTAGAAATGCAGCACAACTGGAACTTAAACAAAAACTAACGCAGAATCATCCTGCGTCCTCAACCTCAAAACCACCTAAAAATGACTCACAAATTCCATCTTCGCCTTGGGAATGTATACATACATTGACCCATTTAAATTGGGTTTTGATCACTAAAATCAGTCCAGATGGACAAACTATTGCTAGCGGTAGTAGTGACAATACTATTAAAATTTGGCACCTTAAGACTGGAAAGTTAGTACATACACTCACTGGTCATAGCAAGTGGGTCAGATGCCTTGCTTATAGCCCAGATAGTCAAACTCTAGTGAGTGGTAGTGATGACGGTACGATGATGATTTGGCAAGTATTTACTGGTAAATTAGTCAGCACTCTCAAAGTACATTCAACTCCTATTTTTTCTGTTGCCATAAGTTCTGATGGGCAAACTCTATTCAGTGGTGGTCAAGATACTGCTATCAAAATTTCACATATAGCTATGGGGCAATTATTGCATGTTATTAAAGGACATTCTGATGTGATTCATGCTCTTACTATATTTCCAAAGCAACAAATTTTAGTTAGTGGGAGTGCCGATCGCACTATCAAACTATGGAGTTTGAAAAGTAAGAAGCTGTTACATACGTTCATTGGGCATTTAAGTTGGGTAACTTGCGTTGCTATCAGCCCGGATGAACAAATTCTTGCAAGTGGCAGCTACGATCAAACTATCAAGCTATGGAATATCAGTACAGGTAAGCTAATTCACACCTTAGCAGGTCATCACAGCTATGTTTGGTCTGTTGCTTTCAGTCCTGATGGTGAGTATTTAGCTAGCGGTAGCGCAGACTATACGATCAAGATGTGGCAGGTTAAAACTGGAGAACAACTTTATACTCTGGGCAGTCACTCAGACTGGGTTAATTCTGTATCTTTCAGTCTTGATGGCAAAACTCTTACTAGTGGTAGCCGAGACATGACAATTAAAATTTGGCAGCATGGTGTCTAGTAATAAGCGATCGCCAATTGTTCACTGATGAAAGTAAAACCCAAGAAATTTTTAGAAATCGTTAGCATAGAGTTACATGGTTAACTATTTCTGCGGTTTTTTCGATGTCTAACGACAAGCAGCGAGATAATCTACACCTCGATATCAATTATCCTTTTGAAGTTTTGGGGCTAAAACCTGGTGCATCACAAGCGCAGGTGAAGCAAGCTTACCGTCAACTGGTAAAAACTTGGCATCCCGATCGCTTTGGGGATGAAAAGCAGAAACGGGAAGCAGAAGCAAAAATTAAACAAATTAATGCAGCTTATAACCTGATCAAGTCTGAAGGGTTAGCTAGGACTGTTGAACAGCCATCTTCGCCAAAAAAATCTACCCAAGTATCTACTAATAGCTGGAATGCTGAAACCTTCTACTATTTGGGAGTGGAGAATGCCAGTCAAGGGCGGTATGAAGAAGCGATCGCAGATTTTACAAGAGCAATTCGCCTTAATCCTCGTTATATTCAAGCATACAAGTACCGTGGACTAGTTTGCTCTCAACTGGGATTTGAATATAGAGCTACCTCAGATCTAAATAAAGCCGCGCAGCTGGAATTAGATTTGAGAATACCCAAAACCTCTTACAAATCAGAATACTCAAGATGGTCAACCCCATCAACCCAGACATCACATTCTAGACCGCTAGTAAAAAGATGGTGCAAAAAAATTAAAAGCTTATTCAAGCTCAACTGGTTTTAGAGATAAAATACACATCATTTCAAAAGTTTTATGGTCATATTTACTATATTTCCGCCTCATTCGCTTAATATCTGTTATTAAAGCGAGAGATCATTTTTATAGAAGGCTCATGCCAATATTTTGTAATTTATATTTTCGATTTTGGAGTTATCAATATTGTTGCTTTATAAAAAGAGATTAACTTTAAAGATTTCATGAATTAGGAAATATATAGCAATTCTAAATGATTGATGAAATCTTACATTTAGGGCTGCTGACTGTTAACCGTTAACAGCTAAAAGTCAACATTTAGAAGCCAAAACTGATATTTTTCACAACTGAAATAGAATTGCTCTATTAGATTACTAACCTGTTAATAAGCTAATAGTTTTCTCAATAGTAACAATATTCCCCCTTTGGATGGAGGAAAAACTCCCTACTAGCGGTAGAGCCAACCCAATGATTACAGAGGTTATTCTGAATCATATCGAAGGTTAAGTAATAAATAAAACATAGTTTCACAAATCAAATTTTTCAAATAAATGAAAAGTTTGGGTGAATGAAAAATTTTGTTGGTCAATATTTTCTAGTCGAGGAGTGGAATACAAGATTATGAATAATCCCAGCGATCGCGAAAGTTATCACAGTGAAAATAGGCAAGAATCCTATACAGATGGTAACGGTGAGACTCGTACTCACGTGCAGAGAACTACGGAAACAGTTAACAACCCAGGTAATCATAATTCCTATGGAACGGGTTATGTTACTGGGCGCAACGCTGAACGCAGATATCAAGAAGCTAATTTAGTAGAGCGTGATAGTAGCAATACTGCTAATGGTTTATTGTTGGGTGTCATCCTGACTTCATTAGTTACCTTAGGTGCAGCAGCGCTTTGGTACTTTAACCAGCGCAACAATGAACCTGTGAATACTACTACGCCTGTATTAGTTCCTGTACCATCTAGTGCTAGCCCTTCTCCTGCTGCTAGCCAATCTCCTCAACAACGAACCACAATCATTGAAAGAACCAGAGAAGTACCGGTGATTATTCCTCAACAGCCTTCTGCTTCTCCATCTGCGCCTTCACAACCGAATATTAATATTACTGTTCCCTCTCAACGACCTGCTGCTGAAAGAGTCCCCTCAGCATCGCCATCTGCATCACCATCGCCATCGGCTCCCAGCGGTCAAAGTCCATCTGGTAACTCTTCTAATCAAGATAACAGCAGCGATACTCTTAACAATTCTCCACTTAACGGAGCAGGTCAGTCAAACACTAACTCTAACGGTTCCTCGTCTTCGGGAGACAGCCAAACAGGTCAGTAGTCATTGGGTGTTAGCGACACATCGATATATTCTAGAGGGCAAGGCAGTGCCCATTGGTGTCAACTTAAGCTAAAAGCTATATAGGGCGAGTGTTGTACAAAAACCCACGCCCTCATCCCCTAACCCCTTCTCCCGCAGGAGAAGGGGAATTAAATCTCTTGCTCCCCTCTCCTGGTGGGCTACGGTGTACACACAAGTCTTAAAATTCCCCCTAGTGCTTGGTTTCGTCATCTAGCTAATGGTTGTGCGCTCGCTGCGGACAGGCTTCCGCAGCGAGGAGGAACGACGTAGACACGAAGTGGCTTCCCGTAGGGTAGCAATCGCAAAAACCACGGGATTATGTGATTACTTCGCTGCGCTCGTAATGACAATTTAAGGGGTATATAACGCCTGAAACCCTTACAGATAGTACTTGTGTGTACACCGTAGCTCCTGGTGGGAGAGGGGTTGGGGGTGAGGGCAAAAACCTTGCTAAAAAGCGGGTTTCACATTAAGTTGACACGTATGAGCAGTGCCCCTATCGTGATCTGTTAACTCGATATTGAAGACGTTCAACTCGATGTTGAAGACGTTCAACTCGATGTTGAAGACGCTCAACTCGATGTTGAAGACGCTCAACTCGATATTGAAGGCGATCAACTCGATGTTGAAGGCGATCAACTCGATATTGAAGACGCTCAACTCGATATTGAAGACGCTCAACTCGATATTGAAGGCGCTCAACTCGATATTGAAGACGCTCAACTCGATGTTGAAGGCGATCAACTCGATGTTGAAGACGCTTCTTTTAAAAACTTCAGTATAAACAAGTAAAAATACTCAAATTCTTGTTTATTTGCAATTATTTTTCCGAATTATTTCTCATATAAATTTATTGTTGTATTGGCTAGATTATACGCAGTAATCCTTTGATTCTCTTCAGGAGTGCATATTATGGCCAGACAAAAACGCGGTTCACCTACTCTCGAAAAAGCTTTACGGCGAATTGCCGGAATGCGCTGGATTAGCCCGACATTAGACTTTGGTAAGGGATTGAATTTAACAGAATACGACAGCCATATTCAAAGTTTGCAAACTGAGCTATCAAACTACAATAATTTACTCTCTACTTTAGATGAAATGGCAGATCGTATCGCTCAAATGGAAGAAGAATTAAGTAGCTATTCCGAAAAGATGTTAATGAGTGTGGCTACTAATTATGGCAAAGATAGCGTGCAATATACCCAGGCAGGAGGTAAGGTACGCAAGAGTTCATCACGCCGTTCTAAGAAATCTTCTGATTCTTCATCAGAGGGTACAGTTACAGCTTTGAAAGGTGCAAACAACAATGGTAAGCACAGATCTGTTGTTTTACCTTAATTTGTTAACTGTGTAATTCTGGCAATTGATAACAAAACCAAAAAACTAGTTACTCAACAAAAAAACCGAACAATAATTTTGGAGGGGGTTTGGGGGACGCAACCGTCACCCAATC
>NZ_JACJPX010000151.1 GCF_014696315.1 Calothrix membranacea FACHB-236 | reverse complement strand
GCTTCTTTTTTCTACTTAATAACCCTTCTCACTTCTGGAGTCACTTTTTTACACTCCTATTGCTTAATTAGTGGTTTATCCCCAGAGGTGCAAGATATAAGTCACCGTTATGAGCGATAAAGCCAGCCCTAAACGCCAACGACCAGAACTTTGATGCATAGTTAAAGGTAAAGAGAAAATTATAGTAAAAATAAAATTACTGTAGGGTGTGTTAGGCGCTGATTTGCAATATGATTTATCACGAAAGAACTATCCTAGCGCCTAACGCACCGCCGTATTGATCGTGCGTTACGGCTAATTCTATTTTGCAGATTTCAAATGTCTATAAATATTGCGGAATTGGTATCTAGCCTGTCCGAAATATGCAATTTAAATGTGAAACATCTAAATAAATTCGTTCACGTAGGATGCGTTAGCAGCTAGAGTACGGCATCACTGCCAAAACTTTTCATGGGTTACTATACTAAGACTCCAGTGCTGCATTCGTCAGCACAAAGTATTTTTACTTTCTTACAACTTGTAAATTGTCTTGAATAACTGAGACATGAAAAATTTACTATAAAACATACTTATTTTTGAAAATACTTTCATTTAGTAATTATGTTTGCAGATTTAAAAACTTTATTCATACAGCCAGCTATTATTACCAGTGCTTGTATTACTGTTTTGATGCTAGGTATTCAGAAACTGGGAGTTATAGAACCACTAGAACTAAAAGTGTATGATCGCATGATCCAAATGCGCGCTGATCCTGGTGCAGATCCCAGGTTGTTAATTGTTGCAGTCACAGAACAAGACCTGAAAAAATGGAATTGGCCCCTTCCTGGTGAAGTCCTAGACCGGGCTTTAGGCAAACTAGAAGCATATGAACCCCGCGCCATCGGTCTAGATATTTTTCGTGACTTGCCAGTACAACCAGGACATGAAAAATTGCTAAAGCGCCTACAAGATAGCGATATTATCACTCCTGTATGTAAACATTCCGAAAAAGCCAACCCAGGAAATTCGGGAACAGCACCACCTCAAGGCATAGAAGCCGGAAGATTAGGATTCAGCGATGTTGTAGAAGACACTGATGGCATAATTCGCCGCAATCTTTTATCCGTAGGTACAGATCCTAAAGAGTCATGCCAAGCTGTTTTTTCCTTTAGCTGGCAGTTAGCACTCAAATATTTAGCAGTAGGAGGCATTCAACCACAATTGACCTCTAACAAACAACTGCAACTGCGTAATATTATCTTAAAACCTCTCCAACCTCATGATGGCGCTTATCAGCACGCCGATACCACAGGCTATCAAATCCTGCTCAATTATCGTTCTCCCCGCCAAATTGCTCAGCAGGTGACAATTACCGAACTACTTTCCGACCAAGTAAAACCAGAATTAGTCAAAGACCGCATCGTTTTAATTGGTTCTACGGCATCTAGTCTCAATGATTTTTTTAATACGCCTTATAGTACAGGGAAATCAGATCGTTCTGGCAAAATTCCTGGAATTGAGCTTCATGCCCACAGCATCAGCCAAATTCTTAGTGTAGTCCTCAATAAGCAGCCGCTATTTTGGTTTTTACCAGAATGGGGAGAAGTATTGTGGATTTGGGGATGGACGTTAGTAGGGGGATTAATTGCTTGGCGCATTCAACATCCACTCGGCTTAGGAATCGCAGAAGCCACAAGCATTGTAGTGTTATTTGGTAGCAGCTTTGTGATTTTTACCCAAGCTGGATGGTTTCCTGTAGTTTCTCCAGTCTTGGGGTTATTACTTGCAAGCGGAGGCGTACTAGCTTATACAGCCTACCAAAGCAAGCAAGAACAAGCAGTAATGATGCAAAAAGTCCAAGAGCAAAAAGAATTGATTGCTCAACTGCAAAACTTTGTTAGCAGGAGTAGCGACGCTACCACAGTAGCCGCCATCACGCATACGTTCTCTCCCATTACTCAAGAACTACAAGCAGACACCATACTCAACAAGCGCTATAGAATTACCAGTAATTTAGGTTCTGGTGGCTTTAGCTATACTTACTTAGCGGAAGATAGCCAACGCCCTGGACATCCTCAATGTGTAGTTAAACAGTTGCGTCCGGCTAGCCAAGATACTGAATATTTAGATATTCTCAGACGCTTATTTAAAACAGAGGCCAAAATTTTAGAAATTGTGGGTAACCACCCGCAGATACCATCTTTACTGGCGTTTTTTGAAGAAAATAAGCAATTTTATTTAGTACAAGAATTTATATCTGGGCATCCTCTTTCTGAAGAAATCAATTCAGATAAACGCCTGCAACAAGGTGAAGTTATAGATATTCTCAAGGATGTTTTGCAAGTCTTAATTTTTATTCACAGCTATGGTGTGATTCATCGAGATCTCAAACCTAGTAATTTAATTAGACGAGAATCAGATGGACGCATTGTTGTAATAGACTTCGGTGCAGTCAAGCAAGTACAACCGCAAGAAGAAGACAACCAAACAATTGCCATCGGTACACCAGGCTATGCTGCTACTGAGCAATTGAGTGGTCAACCCACACTCAACAGCGATATTTTTGCTTTAGGAATGATTGCTATCCAAGCTTTCACAGGAGTATACCCCAAAGCCTTCCGCAGAGATATCAATACAGGCGCAGTTATTATTCCTGTAGAATCTGACACAGACGATCAGACTTGGCAATATTGGTGGGAGCTAGCAGAAACTACCGAAACCTTTGCTAAAGTCTTAGATAAAATGGTACACCTCGACTTTACCCAAAGATATCAGTCAGCTACTGAAGTATTGAATACTTTGGAAAATTTTTAGGGCATGGGGCATGGGGCATTAGGCATTGGGCATGGGGTAATGGGTAATTGGTAATAGGGGTTTGTCATTTGTCATTCGTTATTTGTCATTTGCTGTTTGTTCTTCCCCTTTCCCCAATCCCTAGTCCCCATTACCCCTTATCCCCAGAGGGGGCCCCGAGTTCCCCAATCCCCTTTAATCCTTAACCAGGCACGAGCTGACTCAGCGCTTTTGCCAAGTATGCATACTGCTCAAGCTTATTGTAAATTTGTGCCGATATCCGCAGCAGCAGACGTGGTGATTCCTGCCAGGGTACTACCTGTACTTGAATACCAAATTTATCAAATAATTCATCATGTACAGACATAAAATGCTGATTTTCCCATGCAGTTGGCATGGGTACAACTGCCATCGACCCAATCATTGACTCAGGACAAGGTGGTAAAACTCCTAGGGATTGGCAAAGTAGCTGTCTAGCTTCTAGCACTAGCTGATGATTTCGCTGCCTCAGCTCATCCCAACCGCCAGGAAGCAAGGAACCCATAAAGGCGATCGCTTCTGGAACGCACATATAAGCTGTAGGATCGTCTGTACCTGTCCAATCGAATTCTAGTTGAAATCTCGATTTATCCGTTCTGGGTGAATTAGCACCGTGACTAATTGTCAGAGGACGAATTTCTGACTGTTTATCTCGTTGCACGTACAAAAATGCGGCTCCCTTGGGCGCACATAGCCATTTATGGCAATTGCCTGTGTAATAAGTTGTCCCAATCTCTCGCAAATTCAGCGCTATCATTCCCGGAGCATGGGCACCATCTATGAGTGTATCTACGCCTCGCTGTTGCAATTCCTTAATTAATTGCTGAATCGGGAAAATTAAGCCTGTCTGGCTGGTTACATGATCTATCAGGGCTAATTTTGTTTTTGGCGAAACTCGCTCCATTACCGTCCCTATTAACTGCTGTGGCGACTCAATCGGAAACGGAATTTTAGCAATGACTATCCGCGCTCCAGTGCGACTAGCAATAAAATCTAAGGCGTTGCGGCAAGCATTATATTCGTGGTTGGTTGTCAAAATTTCATCGTCAGCAGTGAAGGTCAGGGAACGCAATACTGCATTTACACCAGTCGTCGCATTATTGACAAATACCACATCCTCGCTATCCGCACCCACAAACTCTGCTAGTTTGCTTCTAGCATTATCTATCAGGGGTTCCCACTCTCTACCAAAAAATTTGATTGGCTCTTGTTCCAGCTGCGATCGCAATTTTTGCTGAACCCCTAGCACCACTTTCGGACAAGCACCAAAAGACCCATGATTCAGAAATGTTATTCCTGGATCAAGAGTCCATAGATTTTGGTATTCTGAAGCCTGAAGTTTGAAATTTATCTTTTCATCCTTCATCCTTCACCTTTTATCCTTTTTTAACTCCCCAGGCTGGATTCGAACCAGCGACCAATCGATTAACAGTCGATCGCTCTACCACTGAGCTACTGAGGATTGCTCACAGTTTTTAATCTTAAGGGTAAAAATAATATTTGGCAAGTACCTGGGCCAATTTTTTTTAAAATGCCTAAAACTGGGTAATTTTTGCAGTCCAAATAGGCTCTGGATTTAAAGCAGAGATTTAACAGACTCCAATATCGAGCTACTTCAATCCCATTCGCAGTTCCACCAACCGCTGCCGAGACTTAGCATCGATAGCATTAGCTAAAAATCTGCTCTTAGATTGTTTGCGTGACTGGTACTTATGTCGCATCCGACAAACAGTAGTTTCGACTTCGCCACATAGTTGTTGTGCAGACAACCATTCAGCACCATACCCCTGTACCATCAGTTGCTGCGCCCGATCTGATGTGGCGACAATCACGCGAGAAATTCGCGACTGAATTATTTGGTAGCGTAAAGACGCACAGAGTTTTTCAATATAGGTATCTGCTGTTTGCCCAAAATCAGTGTAATGAACTGATAATAGCTCTGTAACAACTTCTTTGTTACTACAGGTATTTTGATATTGGGCATCAAAAACGATTTGAGTATCGTAACCTTGAAACGAACTATAACTAGTCATCGTTTCCACTAATTCAACTCGTGCAGCCTCAAGTCCTGAATTATCACGAGTTTTTTTCAAACAAGGCCAAGCGCCAATTATGTTGTAGCCGTCTACTAACAAAACGGCTTGGGATAAGGAACGGGGCATGGTTTTTAATCACAATTATCTAGAGTTGACAAGATTCGTTCATAACTTTATATAGTAATTGAAGCACCGCTTGTCACACTATGTTACAGAACACAAAAGTTGTTTAAAAATACAGCTAAAAATTGCAAACGCGCCTTTGACAGGCGCGTTGCAGTTGTTGAAGTTATTTTGTTGAATTGTGATCTGCGGACAAAGAACTAGCAAAGAAATTGTGATTTTATGACACTTCTTTGTGTACTTCCATCAAACGCTGTTTGAGGCGCAGGGGTTCACCTTGATCTACAAGGGAGCCATTTTCTAATAGAAAAGCACCGTCACAATAGTTCAACTCATCTAAGCGATGGGTTACCCACAGCGCTGTAATACCACGACTTTTGACAAGGTTACGGACACCAGCCACTAAATCGAGTTGGCTATCTGGATCTAGTAGAGCAGTGGGTTCATCTAATAGTAAGATTTCACAGCGACGTGCGATCGCACCAGCAATTGCCACTCGCTGTTTCTGTCCGCCACTCAAAGCATATATAGGACGGCGTTGTAGGGTGTGTAAATTCACAGCCCCTAAAGCCTCCTCTACTCTGGCTCTAACTGCAGCAGGGGGCAATTTTTCTTCGACTAGTCCAAAAGCCACGTCTGCACCAACTGTTGGCATTACTAATTGATGATCGGGATTTTGAAACACAAAGCCAACGGGATGCAAAACTCCAATCTCTCCTGATGTGGGAGCTAATAATCCTGCTAACAATCTCAGTAGCGTTGATTTACCACTACCATTTGTACCCAAAAGCATCCAAAATTCGCCTCTAGGTACTTCTAGAGAGCAAGATTTAATGGCTGTCTGTCCACTTGGCCAACTAAAGTGTAAATCCTTAACTTTAATTCCCGCTTCCGCCATTTAGATAACCTGCTTACTCAGCAGTAAGGGAGACAAATCCAGGTGGTCTACCACTACTAGTAGTGACACCATCTTTTTGCATAATCTGTACCCCAGAAATTTCACTAGCACGAACAGCAATTTTTTTCTCTGTCTTGCCTTCACACTTGAGTTCCACAATGTCAGGGTTACCAGACCGCATCGCTGCCAAAATTAGTTGGTAGACAGCCTCAGCATCCTCTGCTGACTTACGTTGTACCGATACTGGGTAAGCCGTATTTCTGACGGTTAGGTCGATCGTAAACATTTAGCTTTAATGAATTTAACTGTAGCACTCATTCTAGCGCTAGCTGCTTAATTACTGGTGTAGCGCGGGGAAGTAAAAGGGGCAGGGAGCAGGGGGTAAGGGAGACAAGGGGAAAGAATATAAAGATAAATTCTAATTACCTATTACCCAATGTCCCATGTCCCTTCTCCATAAATATATACAAATCTTAAAAAAAATTAAAATTTACCTGGAAATATTAGAGATTTGCACCTAATATGATTAGAGACAGTAAAAAATTGTAAACTGGATACAAAAGCCAGTTCGCTATCTGTTCATAGAGAGCTAAATCATAGCGATCTATAATACAGAAGTAAAAACCCGTACTTATAAACTTTTTGGAGATTTATTCTCATGACCATCGCAGTTGGGCGCGCCCCCAGTAGAGGGTGGTTTGACGTTCTAGACGACTGGTTGAAGCGCGATCGCTTCGTATTCGTAG
>NZ_JACJPX010000150.1 GCF_014696315.1 Calothrix membranacea FACHB-236 | reverse complement strand
GAAAGCGAGGAAACTACAAGACAGAACGTATTAAATTTTACTCAAACCATTCTCCTTAACTTTTTGTTACATAACTATAAATTTTTCCGCCGACTTACTTAACTGTTGCTTGAGGATTTGGGCTGCTTCTTGGTTTAATCCTGTTTGCACCACTTTAGGAAGAGAGTCTACAAAGTCTTTCGCTTCCTTCAATCCCAAGCCAGTTACTGTCCGAATGACCTTGAGTAAGGCAATCTTTTTCTCTGGCGGAACCGATACCAATAACACATCAAATTCCGTCTGAACTTGTAATTGAACCTCATATTCATCTCTTCGTTCAATTTGAATCAGCTTTGGTGTAGATATATCAACATTGAAGGTTGCTTCAATATGCTTGACTAGTTGAGCAGTTTCATTGAGATTTAGAGATTTGATTTGTTCTAAAATTTCTAGGGTTTTAACAGACATGGCAACCTCCAATGAGTTGCAGTTAACTCATAATTGATAATAAATAAAAACACTTCGTGCAAGTTGAAAAAGCTGTTTGTTCACACACAGGATTTGAACCTGTAATAGCTTGATCCTAAGTCAAGTGCCTGTTCCAATTCGGCTAGTATGTAAGCTTTTTCGGTTAGGGCACGAAGTGAAAATTTTATTTTTGAGAAATTTGATTTTCAATCAATCGAATTTCTTTTTTGTTACATTGTTGTTTTTTGACAGCGTAAATTCTGTGACCTTTATAAGTAGTGGCACGAGAAATATTAATTACACCTTTGAGAAGATCTTCTACATAATAATTGGGTGGTGGGGGAAAATCTTCAAAGGTAATTAGATACCAAATATCATTGATTTTGTGGTATTGGTGATAATGATCAATGATCACAACTTCCGTTTCTTGCTGCTGCTTCTTCTGCTTTCGAGATACTTGCTTGGCAGCACAAAGAATGCCTGTTTCTGGATGGACATAGAAGGATTTGCGATAAGTTCCATCTAAAGGAAATCTGTACCCGTGATAAGGTTTTCCATAAAAGGCTCCATCAATAATTTCTACATAGCGTTCAACGTAATCCCATATATGACCAATTACGTGCTGTCCTGCCATTGTATTGTGGTCTAATCGCTGACAGAGTTCGCTGTAAACATCATTCCAAGGCTCTCCGACTTTGGAGCGTAAAAGCCGACGTAGAGGGCCAAGATGATCGGAAAGATATTTTGATTTACGTCTGGCTTTAATTAAGTAGGGATTAAATAATCCATCCTCAATTGCATCCTGAGTGAGTTTGTATAGTTGCTTTTTATAGCCTGTTTGCTTTTTTAGAGGAATTCTTCTGCCACAGCGAGGACGCTCAATCACGATTTCGCTCAAACGATGTTCGCTCATAACTTATGTTGTTGAAAGATAGTTTTACAGGTTGAGTTGTTAGGGTACATAAGTTAGCGGACATCATTGAATTCACCTCCATATATGTGATTGAGTTCAGGTAAGTTATTAATACAATTGGAATAATTAGAATTCCGCACAAGTTAGCAAAGCAGTTTTTCACAGTTGCCTTTACCATTTTGGCTACACTCCCATAAGCGGGAGTGACAGGAATTGAACCTGTAATCCGTTTCCGGATCATGTGTGTATGCTTCACAAGTTAGGGCGCGGATTAATATCAAATTTAGGCAAAAAGTGAGATTTTTACCTCTTTTTTCTTCCTCCTTTACCCATAAACTGCTTCAGGACGAATAATTAAATCACCACTAGGACGGCGATCAATTATGTAAGCTTCCAGGCGATCGCAATTTACATCCAAATGACGAGCCACTTGTTCCTTGACTGCAACATCATTCATCCCGGTGTTAATTCCTAGCTGTGTTTCTGTCACATCAACAGAATGCCCTTCAAATCTAATGTGTACCATTTTCATCACCTCCCTTTTAATTACGAATTACAAATTGCCAATTACAAATTATTTAAGTGGATCTGATCGGGATTGAACCGATACCCTCCCTGTGAGAGTTGCACTCACACCTCATGCGAGTTGAAAAAGCTGTAGTAACACACGCAGGAATCGCACCTGCAACTTATCGGTTTGCAAACGATCGCTCTACTATTGAGCTAGTATGTAAGCTTTTTCTGTTAGGGCACAAGTGACATCCAGGAACTCTACCGTTAGAGCTGCAGACCCAAGGAAAGTATGTTTGCAATGCTCTAATTAAAGCGATCGCAAATTCAATCAAATTTAAAGCAAGTGGAAGCTTTGGGAATTGTAGGCAAAGCTTTCCCTTACTCCTCAACAGCAGCAAACGTACACGAACCCTGTAACTAACTATTTATTTGTTGGTTTCAGACCCGTCTAACGCCAATCGCCATGAAAAGAGGTTTTAGTTTTGCTTTTTAGAGAGTATGTAGTATCTATAATTCATTTATATTACAAATACTACAAGGTGTCAAGAGCATACTACAAATTTTTTGGATACTTGGGTTGATGAGTGCGATCGCTTCTTTGGTGTGTTCCGCAATAATTTCTGGACTGAGGCGATAGTAAAGTATTATTTGACACAACCTAGGAAACCACCTAAATAGCGTCAGATTTCCCCAATCCTGGTCAATTAGCTATGCCAAAAGTGTTAGAAGCTCACTGAGAAAACTTCTTTCCGTTCATGGGATTGATGCATAGCAACAATCAACTGTTGAGCTTAAAAGCAGGTGACTTTTATCTTCCAGAAACAGTGAATTAGTAAGTTAAACCAAAGAAAAATCCGAATATAGTACCTAATAATGCACATATCTGTATCACTTTTATAGGCTCTACGTATTTATTAGTGTATTTATATACTCCAGAATCTGGGATAACAAAAGATAAAAATGTGTATAGTAAGAAATAAAATAATATAGGAGTTAGACCTCCTAGAAGAAATCCGTAAAAAGCCCAAGCCAAGCCAAAAAAAACAGATGTCATAATTTCTGTCTGTTTTACTATAAGTACTTATACTTATTTACCATAAAAAGAACCTTGAAAAAGCAGCGTTGTTGAATCATGAGATGATTTCGCTCAATGGAGAACGAATTTTCAATGGTTTCAGCCACCAATTCATGATGCCAGCCTAATTTTGTGCGATCGCGCCTAAAGTGCCATTAACCGCAGATACAGCAGTTTGCAACTAAATAAGATATGGGAATAAAAAATTAACTGTCGATAAATTTGTATCTGAGCAGATTAGGAAACAGTATAATAGGATTTTAAAAGTCTTATTGTTGGTAGTAAAATATTTTAAATTTCCCTAAATATACGCCACTTTCTACCCTTCAATAACGCCTCTGGTGAACATTCGAGAAACCCGCCCAATGCAGTGGCTAACCTTGTCAGTAGGAACTTTGTGACTTTTTTGACTCTTGGTTCAAAGGTAGTTGTGGGGATAAATAAGTCCCTAAAATTACAGCCAATTACTTTTTAAATAAACTCTCAAATTAACTTTTAAAATCGATATTTTGGGCAATATACCAGCTACATTAAATGTATAGGGAGCGTTCAAAAAAAATGTCAAACTTACTCTATTTTGTAATTGGTGTTCTTTTAATCTTAGCGTTAGGAATTGTAGTTTATTTCCTGACTGCGCGCAAGTATCAATCTGCGGCCACAGTTGCTAATTCCTACGATCAATGGACTACTGACGGCATCTTAGAGTTTTATTGGGGAGAACACATTCACCTCGGTCATTACGGTTCGCCACCACGAAACAAGGATTTTTTGGCGGCTAAATCTAACTTTGTACATGAAATGGTGAAATGGGGTGGTTTAGATAAATTACCTCCTGGTACTACTGTCTTAGATGTTGGCTGTGGTATTGGCGGCAGTAGTCGAATTTTAGCGCGAGATTATGGGTTTGCTGTCACAGGAATTACAATCAGTCCCCAGCAAGTGAAACGCGCCCAGGAGTTAACGCCCCAAGGAATAAACGCCCAGTTTGCGGTCGATGATGCAATGGCATTGTCTTTTCCAGATGGCAGCTTTGATGTAGTCTGGTCAATTGAAGCAGGCCCCCATATGCCTGATAAAGGAATTTTTGCTCGCGAATTAATGCGAGTGCTAAAGCCTGGTGGTGTATTGGTTGTAGCTGACTGGAATCAGAGGGATGACCGCAAGCAACCGCTAAATTTTTGGGAGAAACCAGTAATGAAACAACTCCTCGAGCAGTGGTCTCATCCGGCTTTTGCCAGCATAGAAGGCTTTAGCGAGCTGTTAGCAGAGACGAAATTAGTTGAGGGGGAGGTAATTACAGCAGACTGGACAAAACAAACGCTTCCTTCTTGGTTAGACTCAATCTGGCAAGGGATAGTTCGACCGGAGGGATTGGTACGGTTTGGGGTGTCTGGTTTTGTCAAGTCTGTGCGCGAAGTGCCAACGTTATTGCTGATGCGTTTGGCATTTGGTACTGGGCTGTGCCGATTTGGTATGTTCCGTGCTGTGCGGATGAACTCACGTACAGAATTGAGGGATAAAAACTTGGCGCAGCAAATTACTTAAAGCTATGTTTTTGTTGGGTAGCGATCGCACATAGATAATCTTTGTTACCTTGTTACTGGCAGTAGTGTACTAATCTTAAGATTATTCAGCTATCGCAAAAAGTGATGTCTCAAGTTGTCATTGTTGGGGCAGGGCCTACTGGTGCAACGCTGGCGCTGTTGTTTGCCAAACGTGGCATTACGGTGAAATTAATTGAAGCCTCTCGCAACTTTCACCGAGTTTTTCGTGGTGAAGGCTTGATGCCGAGTGGATTAGATGCGCTCGAACAAATGGGATTGTTACCCATTTTGAAACGCATCCCCCATCATGCTTTAGATGCTTGGGAATTTTTCCTGGACAATCAGTTGCTATTTCGAGTAGAGGAACCATTTGAAATTGGTGGTAAACCCACAACACTGGTCTCACAACCTGCTTTACTAGAAGCCTTAATTGCAGAAGCTAGCACCTATGCTAATTTTGAGTTCATCCAGAGTGTAGCTGTCAAAGACTTGCTGTGGGAGGAGCAACGAGTTAGTGGTATAAAACTCAATGATGAACGCTGTATTAATGCAGATTTAGTTATCGGTGCAGATGGGCGTAATTCTATTGTTCGGCAACGAGCAAATTTAGATTTGCAGCATTATGACAAAACTTTTGATGTTTTGTGGTTCAAATTAGCAAATAGTCCAGATTTTCAGCGCGAAAATATATTTTATTCGATTCTTGAAGGCGATCGCGCATTTGGTTTGTTTGAGGGGGCAGAAGGCAATTTGCAATTGGGCTGGTCGCTGAATGAGAAACTTGCTAATAATTGGCGAGAAGTAGATTGGCCTTCGATGTTGGTGTCAGCGTCACCTCCCTTTGTAGCCAAGCATTTGCAGCAAAATGTACAAACCATTGAGCGACCTGTATTGTTGTCTGTGGTGGTGGGGCGCTGTCCGCGCTGGTATAAACCAGGATTATTGCTTTTGGGAGATGCGGCTCATCCAATGTCACCGATTCGCGCTCAAGGTATCAATATGGCATTGCGAGATGTGATTGTTGCTGCCAATCATTTAGTTCCAGTCTTGCGATCGGCAAAGCTAGAGCAGACAAATCTTGATGCTATCTTACCGCAGATTCAAGCACAAAGAGAGCCAGAGATTGTCCTTGTGCAGCGACTTCAAGCTCAAGAAGCAGCTCAAGCTGAACTACTAGGTAAAAACCCAGTTCTGCGATGGACATTAATTAAGCTAATTGGTTTACTACGCCATATCCTTCGGTATTCTTGGCTCATGCGACAGATGCGGTTGCGTCAAGGAATCAAACACATAGATCTGACGGTTTGATGCTCTTCTACTACTTACCAATCTCCACTGCGGAAACTTCACAGCTAGCTTTTTAATGACAATCGGCAAGCCTGGATTATCCACCCAACACCCTATCAAAAAATCAAACCCTGGTTTTTCACTCTAGATTTACTTTATAAATGGTCTCTGACTCGAAATTATTCCTCAAATTTTCTCGTTGGTAAATTTACTCCGCAACTTCCCTATTTACTAATTTAAACTTTATACTTTATTTGCACTTTTAACTATTTATTAATACATCTAACCTAGCAATAATCTCCAGGCAAAAAATAGTTTAAATAATACTCTTCAACCTATAGCTTTAAGATATTATGTGCTTGCTTGAAATTTACCACAACATAATTGGTAAACCTGCAATGAAAGAAGCTATACTTGTCCAAAGAGTAAAACGTTCAAGATTTCCCTCATCTAGCGCCAGACTCATTTGCCTAAGTGCTGATAATAATGCTGCTAATAGTAGAAAGAACAATGCAAAATATCTCACCAAAATCATGCTCTGCACTACTTAAAGTAAAACTAAACATAGTAAGTTTTTAACAGCCCATACCAAAATTTTTTGTTGTCTATTTAGCGCTTTCAATGTTAAAATAATAAATCATAAAAAAATAGCAACTTCTAGCTATAGCCATTTTCTAAGTTGAAATTCAACTCATACTGCTATGCTATGTCAGTTAACTCAGTAAGTTAAGTGTGTAGGATGCTTTTAAAACAATGTCAAACTAACTGTATCTTGTAATCTTCAATCGCCTATATATAAATACTCACGCACCCTACAATTTAAGGTTTACTTTATAAATCATCTCTAATTCACTTTTAAGGTTACACACAAGATATCTTCATCAGTAGGCATTATAAAATACATATATATGGATAGATCAAAGGGTACTCTAGACTAGAAATAAATTGATAAAAGAATTCGATACATTAATATAGGCACAAAATTTTTGTGCCCTTACGGATTATTGATGTCTCTCAAAGATTATTTAAAATAATAAAATTACTTGCTAATACATATGAGGTTAAAACGGAAACTCAAGATTTAATCACTTTAGTAATAGCCACCTATAAGGCTATAAATCAAACTAGTAAGAACCAAGAGTGTAATAAGCGCAAAGCTCCAGATTCTCCGTAACAGGAAAGCAAAAAATGAGATTATTACTCGTATAATTGGCGTAGCAATCATCAGTAATATTCCTAGCAGAATAAAGTAAGATAATTGCTAGGAAAATTGTTAAAGCTTTCACAGAAACTTTCGTGGCAATTATAGCGCCTATAATAGCTCCAATAGTAGTTGCTACTTCTAAAAACATTCCTAATCTTAAATTAGTGTAACTTATATCTTGCACCTGGAAATTTGAATGTCAATTCCATGACTAAGTGCCAAGTCTCTCAGACGTTCAATGTCTTGTAAAAGAAGTAACAGTACTAA
>NZ_JACJPX010000015.1 GCF_014696315.1 Calothrix membranacea FACHB-236 | reverse complement strand
TTATCGACTATTTCAATACAACAATGGCTAAACCTTTTAAGTGGACATATAAAGGTAAAGTGTTGGCTGTCTAATACTTGGCTCATTTCCGCCGAACTGTACTAGTAAGTTTACAGCAACGTCATGGTAAAACTTTAAATGCTGCTTTAACTGTAGCAGTTGTCCGGAATCAAGATGGTAAAGTCGTATCTTTCCACTGGTTAATACGTAATATCACTGAGCGCCCCCAATGGCAATCATCAGAAGACAATAGCATCAATAGTATTCTTCAGAATCGGCAATTGTCTAAATATTCAAAAGGAGAGAACATAACACTCAACCCCCTAGAAATTTTTTATGTGAATCAGGGTTGGGTTAAACTTAGTACTTTCTGCGACACTGGTGAAGAAGTCCTCATAGGTTTAGCAGGGCCAGGAATGGTTTTTGGCTCTAGTATGACCTCTTTAAATATTTACCAAGCGATCGCCTTATCTAATGTCGAGTTGGTGTCAATATATATGACTGAGATACCAACTTCTTCTACTCTTACTTCCACAATTTTACCAAAAATCAATCAACGCTTGCAGCAGACAGAATCTTTTTTAGCTATTTCTGGAAGGCGGCAGGTTCCAGAACGCTTGCATTATTTTTTACAATTTCTTAAACAAGAAATTGGCGAACCTGTTTTTGAAGGAACTCGTCTGAAAGTTCGTTTGACTCATGAAGATATTGCTAGCGCTTGCTGTGCTAACCGGGTCACAATTACAAGATTGATGAGTAAATTAAGAAAAGAGGGTATCATTTGTTTTGATCCCAAAAAACACATCATCATCAAAAATTTTAATTAATTTAAATGTTATGCGTTCAATTTGCAGCTATTAATTTAGTAATTGGAGAATTCTTTACTACCAGAACTGTAATAGGAATTATCCGAAAATCACTAAAAAAAGCAGAAGCTATAAGGTATAAAATACACTTTCTCCCATCTGTTAAAAGGGTTTACAGTCCACATTTGCTGACGAAAGTTGCACGGTTGCAGGGAACCCCGTCCACCGAACTGCCTCCTAAACTCATTTATGAAAAAAGCAGGGAATGTATCAGCAAAATTTGCATAATCAGGCATATTACCCACCTTAATTATGCAAATTTAATGCTCATTATCTGAGAGTTTTAATTAACTAGCATCTGATTTTTGTTCACCAATACCCAATTCTTTTTTGCTGTGCTTTAACTGCTTCCACAGTAATTTAATCTGACTGTAGGCTTCTTCTCCTGATAGTTTCCCTGATGTTTCTAAAACACTGATATAGCCAACTCTTTGAGCAAATTCTTGCAAGTTAGTATTAAATACTAAAGTTTCCGGTTTAAAAGAACCGTAATAACGACTTTGAGGATAAATAAATTTCCGCAATTCTTCTCTGTTAATATCTGTCATTAGTTTCATCCCTATAATCTTTTGAATGTGAAAAATTTAATTCAATAAACGTAAATTTTTACTAGTTACTTTGAAAAGTATTATATATATTTTTGTTTAAAACAAAGTTTAGATAAGGAAAAAATAAAATAATTATTAAAGTTAGTTTAGGTATTGGAAAATAAAACAACCAAACAAAAAATCTCATATTTCTATATTTCATTTATACCTTTTGTCTATTAATATTAAAATCCTTCATTAGAACTATTTAAGGTAAATATTTAGTGTGTCCAAAAATACTAAAGAGCTAAAAGATACTTATTTAGGTTAAATATGCATCTCACTTTTGTTATAAAGAAACACTGGGAAAAGCGAGTTTGACAAAATATTAAAGCACATATCGCTAATATTTGATTTTTGCAAAAACTCAGTATACTTTTATTCCTTATTGCCTATTTCCTCATTATGCAAATAATTTTAACAATCACAGCGTATTTATATAAATAAAACAAAAGTTTCCTCTTATGCTGATATAGGTAGTTTATAGTAAGTACTGAGTAGCAATAACTTCTTTTAAAAACTAGTAGTTTTATCATACTCAAAAGTTTGGAAGCAGGTTCCGATATAATCACCTACATAACTTTGATGTATCTAAGATTGTGATTGCTATTTACCCTGGTAGCTTTGACCCCATCACATTGGGACATCTGGACATCATTCAGCGCGGTAGTCGGCTGTTTGATCTGGTAATTGTAGCTGTTCTGCGTAACCCCAATAAAACACCACTGTTTAGCGTGCAGCAAAGGCTAGAACAAATTCGGCTATCTACGCAACATTTACCCAATGTAGATGTAGACAGCTTTGATGGTTTAACGGTCAATTACGTCCAAATGCGCCAAGCTCAAGTGTTATTACGGGGTTTGCGAGCTGTTTCAGACTTTGAAATTGAACTTCAGATGGCTCATACTAATAAAACACTATCAACTCAGATAGAGACTGTTTTTCTGGCAACCTCAAATGAGTATAGTTTTTTAAGTAGTAGTGTGGTAAAAGAGATTGCAAGGTTTGGTGGCTCTGTCGATCATCTCGTTCCCCCACACATTGCCCTAGAAATATACCAATGCTACAACCACAACTCTCAAATGTTGAACCCAATCACAACGGAAACAATCACGCCCCTCAAGAATATACCGAAGGAGCGGGAAATATAGATATTCTGCAGGAACTCAATCGACTAGAGGAAATTATTCTTTCTAGCTTGCGAATTCCCCTAACTGGACGCACCTTAGTAGACGAGGAAAAGCTGCTAGAACAGTTAGATTTCATCAGGGTTTCTTTACCCGCTGTCTTTCAAGAAGCAGCAATGCTCCTCGACCAAAAAGAGGAAATTCTTCTAGAAGCAGAAGAGTACGGACAGCAAGTTGTTGAAGCCGCCCAAGCTAAACGGGCACAAATTTTAGCTGAAAGCGATATTATCAGGCAGGCAGAGCGAGAAGCTGAACAGCTAAGAAGGCAAGTACAACAAGAATGTGATGCTCTAATGCAAGAGACATTGGCTGAAATTGAGCAAAAACAGCGTGCTTGTATGCAAGAGTTAGAGGAAATGCGACAAACTGCGATCGCCCAAGCTCAAGAAATTGAAAATGGGGCCGATCAATATGCTGATAGTGTCCTAGAAGGCATTGAGCAGGATCTTAAAGATATGTTGCGAATTGTCACCAATGGTAGACAAGAATTACAAGCAGATATGCCTCCGCACCGAAATTCTTCACAATCTAAGAAGAGATAAGCTGGCTGAGGTATTTTAACTATATAAAATTATGAGGAGAATATAGAAGATTTACTTGGCAATCAAAAATTCAAAATTCCACATTAACTCACTGTTCACAGTAAATTTTTTTACTACTAAGTAGCAACTTAAAATCACTGTGATATCTAATTTGGTTACTAAATTTAAAAATAGACAGTTTCAGGAAAAAAATTGAGAGCATAATTTGACAATTAGATAAAAAATAAAAACAGGATTGGTAAGGAATGAATTATATATAGATTCAAATATCTAATTAAGCCAGCTTGATTAAATTGAACTATATAAATTCTTGTAGGGGAAAAGGTAAATTCTAAAAGTTTTATCCTTTCCCCTTTCCTTTATTAATACACCTATTTTGATTACCTACCTTTGGTGAATACCCATTATTTTTGCATATATTACTTATTATTTGTTGCACCTTTAATGAACCAATATTTTTAACTATCTTGTGAATTATTAAAATTCACTATATAGGTGACCCTACAATAATCTGTAACTACCAAGCTTGCAATCTGCTGCGTTTAATTTTTAAGCTAGCTATACCTTTATTGTTTATTTATGCCGTGCTGTATTAGTTAGAGATAATTTATAAAGTAAACCTTAAATTGTAGGATGCGTTAGCGATAGCTTAACGCATCGATAAAGATGGTGCGTTACGGCTAAATTTCATTGTCTCTAAGTCCGAAATCCTTGCACAGCAGTAACACAATGCCACTTGCTACAACGCGGGGAACCCGCGCAACGCAGTGGCTCCCCTACTTAATATTTACTTTATAAATAGCCTCTTACTCAACAAAAAAACAGAACAATAATTTTGGAGGGGGTTTGGGGGACGCAACCGTCACCCAATCGGGGGTTTGGGGGAGAATCCCCCAATTGATCTGGCTTTTTTAATAAGTGACAAATCAATCGCTAATGAGCTTAACCCAAGCGTATTAGGTTATAACTAACGACAGCAATCTACTATCGGTTCTGAAGCAATGTCATTTAAACCAACAGATTGCAAGATATTAGCCCAATCATTACGTTTTGGATCTAGGCGACGAAGTTCGGCTAAAGCAGTTACTAAATCGTACCAAATACCATGATTAGCATAAAGAGTAACGCGCTGCTTTGGTGTCGCTTTTTCTAACTGACTTTTCAAAGCAGTGTTGGGTTCGATTCTTTTAATCCAACCATCAACAAAAACAGGTGGTTGTTGCGGATTGCAGTAAATATTAAAATACCAATGATAGCGATCGCCAATTTTTAACGCAGTAGCTGTTGATGGCAAAGAGAGGCTAACAACCCCTGGTGTCCCAGATAATAAAACAGGACTTTGGTATACAGTTTGTCCTGCTTCATTCTGTAGCACGAACTCTGCCATAGCTGTGTTTGTAGCAGGAACGTAAAACCAGAAAGTGGGATGAGAGATAGTTGTTAATCCAAAAACTAATTCTGCATTAGGAGACTGAGAAACCGGAACTAAAGCTGTGAGCAGCTTTTCTTGAGATGTAGCAATCTGTTGTTGCATAATCGTACAGCCGCGCTTTCCTCCTGCTGTACGATTACCGGGTGCATTAATATCAGGTGGTGGAGGTGGTGCGTTAAAAATCTCCGTTCCAGCAATCTGAGATGTTACTAGTTGTGTTGGTACTATTGTGAAGCAAAATGATATTAAAGCACTCGCGCCAGCAAGTTTGATACTAATTCTTGATTTGTAATTCATAATTAATAAAGGTAAATTAATCTATAGCGTTTCTTTATCGGCGTTTATCCTCTTCCATCGGCGGTTAATTTCCCAATTACTACTACACTACTACTACTTATAAAAGGTACAGCAGCAGGAATTAGCGGTATCCAAATACCTTTCAAAAGCACAACAAAACTTATTGCAGATATCACCACTATTACAACAATTCCCACTACTCCTAAAAGCAATAAATTACGAATGCGCCATGCTAATATTCCTCCAAAAATAGACCAATAAAATATCCATAAAACCTCACCCCAAACAGGCCAAACCCACAACAGGGTTCGCCCATCTAAAACAGCACTGAGAATTTGACTCACCATTTGAGCATGAACAATAACTCCTGGCATTTCTTGCTTTTGGTTATTAGAGTAAGGTGTAGGAAAATAATCACCAGCACTTTGGTTAGTAATGCCGATGAGTACGACACGATTCTTCACTTTATGAGGAGCGATCGCACCACTAAGCACATCTTTTAACGTAACTTGCTCTATAGCCTTTAAAGGAGAATTAAACGAACGGTAATTCAACAAGACTTGATAGCCTTGGTCATCCAATTGTTGATAACCACCCATGTGCGAGCGCAAACGCTTAAATACAACTTTGCCAATTTGCAACTCCTTGTTTTTGGTGTAATTCGCAGAGATACCCTCTGCTTGTAAGTAACGAAATGCCAATTGAGCACTGAAGGCGTAAGGCGTAGTACAAGGGGATGATTCGCCTGGTTTCATCGCAATCAGATGGCGGCGGAGAATACCATCGCTGTCTTTGACAAAATCACTAAAACCTTGACGTTCTAGAGGAATTTCTGGGGGAGGAGAAACACCTAGTTCGTTAATCTGAGGTTCGCTGACTTTGCAAATAGCAATGAAGTTGTCGCTGCGCCGCATCCAAGCAGCTAGAGATGCTTCCTTGGAATCTACCGGGAAATCACGATAAATATCTAAGCCAATGGCTCGTGGTTGGAATTTTTCGAGTTTCTGCACAAGTAAAGCGAGTGCGCGGTCTGATAGCGAGCCTTTTCTATCTTGCTGTTCTGGTAGCTGAAAATCATCTTCCGTGATCGCAACTACTAAAAGGCGAGAATCTGGTTGTTCGCTAGGACGCAACCTCAGCAGTTGATCAAAAACCTTTAACTCCGCAGTTTGTAATAGTCCTAAATGCCGTACTCCTATTACTAAGGCTGTGACAATTACACTTAATATCAGCACAGTTTGAAAACGGTGCTTCCTTGGTAGAGGTGATGCTTCAACTAATTTTAAGCCCAATAAGGCTTTATCAAGCCAATTTTGATTAAAAACAGCAGCATATATGCGGTTATAAACTTTTAAAAAACCCTGTTGCTTGACTACTAATCCTGATAGCCGCAATTCCATTTGCTCAGGACTGTTATTTGCTGTGATTTGACCTATTTTTAAAATTTGCTGATAAACCTTCAGCAACTTCTGAATGCGCTGTTCGTTTTTCAAAACGCCATTTGCATCGATGCATCGACAAAAAAGGCGATCGCGAATTGTTCTCAGATGCTCCGGTTCATCTTGAGATTCCCAATTTGCAATTACTTGCGATCGCACCACTTGCTCAACATACTCTGCTTCGTCATCACGGGGAATAATAGAGCCAGAGTTGATAACTAACTGACAAAGCTTCTGAGTTAGAAAAGGTTGACCGCCACTCCAAGCTAATATTTCTTGTAAAACTATCTGCGGATTAGCAAATTTACCTATTAATCCCTCAGCCAATGTTTGAGCTTCCGATAATTGAAAACCGTTGAGTTCAATTGCTCGACCAATATTAAAAGGTGTTCGGTGTTTATCTTGAATTAAATCATAGGGAGTCGTTACCCCTAGCAATGCAAAAGTTAAGCGCTGGTAATCTGGATTATCGGCTCGTTTGTTATAGCAAGACCGAATTAAAGCTAAAAAATCATCCTTGAAGTTTAATTTGAGAATGCTATCTATTTCATCTACAAAAATTACAATATTTTCAGACACTTCTACCAGCAACACTGACTCAATAAACTCACTCAAGCATTGTACAGGTGCCAGTCCAGTGCGATCGCTCCACCAATTTAATACTTTGAATTTAGGGATGAAGCTACGCGCCAGCCTCCGCAGTACTCCCAAATACCACTCAGAAGGAGTAATATCTTGACTCCCAATCGCTGTAATATCGATAACACCACAAGCAATACCTTCTGCTTGCAGCTTACGCATTGTTTGCACTCGCAAGCTAGACTTACCCATCTGTCGCGAGTTAAAAACATAACAAAATTCCCCAGCCTTGAGCGCATCATAAAAATTGCGATCGGCTTGGCGCTGCACATAACTGGGAGCATCAATTTGTAGACTTCCTCCTACTTGATATTTGTACATTCAATAGTCATTTGTCATTGGTGTTTGATGTTTGTTATTTCCCCTTGTCTCCTTGTCCCCTCATCTCCCTACACTCTCCATCTTCTCTAATAACTAAGGCGATTTTGAAAATATTGGCGGTACAAATCGCAACGTGGCATTATTTTGTTTTCATTACAATATACAACTAGTCCCATACTGTGTAGTTTAAACGCTGATTCCGAGTCTACTTCTATGGGTACTAAACTGTTCACAACTTGGGTAAAAGCTGTTGCTAAATTGGGATGAGGTTCGAGATTGCACAAATGTCCTCGAAGATGATCGCTGTAAATTCCCGCTTCTGTTGGGGCTGTTTGTAACAATTGTTCAAGCGTGATGTCTTGGTGTTGGACGTGATAAAGAGCTAACCTGACTAAATAGGGATGTCCTCCTACCATGTCCATCAGTTGTTTAACTTGAGTATCAGTCCAATTTAGCCCCTGATGACGCTCAACTAAAATTTGGACTTGTTCGGGGCTAAACTCTTGTAATTCAACGCTCAAGCCGACATTAAACGGAGATTGATTGATATTTAGCGGAATATAAACCTCTTTAGAATGTACCAAAACTAGCCGAAGTTTTTTCCAGAGTTCGCTGCTGCGATCGCCATATTTGGCATACTCATACCAAGCGCGTAACAAGCTAAAAAAGTCTTCGGCAATGTCAGGGTAGGGAAAAATGCGATCGACTCCATCTAAACTCACTACTAATGGAGTGTCGATTTCTTCTAATATACACTCTTCAAAATAAGCGGTAGTTTTATCTTTACTACCATAAATACTCCAATAATCATCTAACTGCTGAAGCCGCTTTAACTTCCTACCTACACTTTCACAAAACCAGCGTAAAAATGTATCTAAGCTAGTAAAAACTGCTTTATCTGCTAAATGGAAGCTCAACGATACTGTCTGGCAATCATTCTTTCTGGCTTCATCGAGAATTCTTGCCATGAGCGAAGTTTTGCCCATCTGTCCAGGTGCTTTGATGCGAATTAAAGAACCTGGCTGCAAAATCTCGTGATAACAGCGCTCTTCAGTTGGCGGACGTTCAACATAAAAATTAGAAGCCAGAGGAACTTGTCCTACAGGAAATTCTGGTTCTGCATTTAGTTGAGTGCGTTCATTTGTGTTAACAGTTAGTAAGACTTCTTTATTTGTTGGAGAAACTGAGTTATTTGCTGTCATCTTCTCCATTTTTAATGGTGAATCTGACATCAGCTTGTGAGAGTGAAAAATTGCCTCTAACTGCTTTGGTGAAGCAGCAGTACGTGAAAGCCGCTGACGCTCTAATGCTGCCTGAAAATTCTTTTTACTAACCTTTTCCCCAATTGCTTCTGACAACATCTGCCATAGCTTAGGGCCAACATCATGCTGTAGGTATTCTGTAGTGTAACCATGAGTTTGGGCAATCTCATCATATTTCTTTCCTTGCCAAGAATAGCGGAGTATTGCCACTTCAATATCTTTCAAATGTCTTTTAGTCTGGGCAACAACTGCTGCATCTAATATTTTGAATGCTGTTTCAAAGTCCATTGCTCAGGTCTGAATCACAACTATTTATGATTTGAGATACAGCCTGAATTTTTCACTTTCCAGATTTTTTACCAAACAATATTTAAATTGCTGAAATCTGCACCTTGCTTAGTTTCCCAAAGATGACTGTCATTAAATTTTCTTACGTAACCTTACTTAATATTTTTTGTCATTCAATTTTGTAATCCAAACTCCTTAAATTATCCACATTTACCTTACTCAATACCATCGCTAAAGTTGTTGATATCTCAAACAGCTTTGTTGCAAAAAAACAGAAAAGGAGAAAAATTCAGTAGTTAAACAAAATTAAGACATGAAACCCTTATCCAGACTAGAACCTCATGTGTAAATAATTCTGTGCGATTACTTAGTAGAGTAGAGTGCGCTCTTCAATCTTTGTAACACGACAGATATAAAAACAGGGGCGTTAGGGCAATGCTGAACGCAGTTTCCTCATGAGCGATCGCCCTTTCGCGCGCGAGGTGTCAGTCGTGATGGTTCAGAAATACTTGCTGCAACTGTTACAACAATACATTCACAAGATCATCAGCATCGGTTCTGACAACACAAAAGCAACATATTCATCAACATGGAGAATTCTATGACTCAACCAGCCCTACCCACATCTCAAACTAACGCGATGCAATCAGTTAAACAGAGACGGTATTTTGTCGATCCACAACAACTACCGCAAGGTATCCAAATGGAACAAGTAGAACGGGCTCTAGTAAACACCGATACCCGCAGACAGAGAAAAAATGCAGCGATCCAACGCGCTCTTGAAGATCTCAAATCAACCTATCTGAAATTACGGAGTGAACTTCTGGGGGTAGAAGACAGCCAGCGGTTGCAAGAATTCATGATGAAGCATCGACAACCCGACCTTCCTGATCAAGATCCGTCCGCACCCGGCGATGCTCCATTACAGCAACTGACGGCTCAGATGGAGAGATTCACCGCAGTTCCGAATGTCCCCACGCAGAAGCTAGATGCCCTGAAGAAACTCAATGCTGAGACGATCGAGGAATTCAAAAGAATTATCGACCCACCGCTCTCAAAATTAGTTGAAATTACTCCTGATGTAGTTGATACAGTTCAAGCACCTATTATGCCTGCCCCTGCGGCTAGTGCCTTGGCCGTATATCGTCCGGGGTATGGCTGGTGGGATCGCAATGCGTTTAGTTATGCATCGGGTTCCGGGAAGGTCAGACGCGACCAAAGTTACCTTTGGCCGGAAATCGGTCGGACAGGTAGTTGTGTCTGGGCACAAAACAAAAGTGCTAGCAATGTAGATATTCTGCAAATGATTCGGGGTAATGGCTTTTTGCTGGGTTACACCACCCCGCAAAACGGTATTCTCCGGATTGAGATTGATATGGAATGCTCACTCTGTCAGCACCGCATCTCCACGAAAGATGAATTCGGTTGGTCAGAATACGAAGCCGAAACCCGCGAAGTTTTATCAACAGGTCTACTCTGGAACTGGTCAGATCCCGATTTAGGCGTAGAGATCCGTGATGACTACTTTGTACCAGGTCTGCGGGGATCTGGTGATGGAGAAAAATCGCCGGGAACAGTTTATCCAGTTCCAGCAGGGTCTAAGCGCACCTATATCAAATATATTGACAATGTCTCACTGTTTGCCGGACAAAGCGTTTTTGTCTACGTAGGCACGGAGCAACGACTCTGGGCATTTCTAAATGATGTGAGCTGCAACATTTTCACTAATAGTGCTTGGTTCATCACGGAGATCCGCATTCAGACGCTCTAAGCATTAAGTAGATAGGCTAAATTGTCTATCTATAGATATAGAAACAAGGGCGTTACGGCAATGCTTAACACACTTTCCCAATGAGCGATCGCCCTTGACAACAATCCCTGAAATCAAACAATGGCAATGGCGGCTTTAATACCGAATATAGCAATTAGCAATGCTATTTTTTAACTTGCGTAAATTTAAGCAACGCGATCGCCTCGGCAGATAGTTGCAGTTAAACGAGGTACGATACCATCATCATGAACAGTGATAAAATCTGCTCTTTTGCCGATTTCTAGACTACCGCGATCGCTAAATACATTAATGGCTTGGGCTGGGTTACTGGTAAATAATTGCATTGCTTCGTAAATTGGTTTTTCTGTTTTCTGTGCAATCATAAAAATTGATTGTAATAAGCTTTGGGGAACGTAATCAGAGGAAATCACATCCACTAGATTTTGCAATACCAATTCCATTGCAGAAACATTACCAGAATGAGAACCACCCAAAACTAAATTTGGCGCACCCATTAACACTTGTAATCCTAAACTGTGCGCTGCTTTAGCTGCTTCTAAGGTAGTGGGAAATTCAGCTAATACTGCACCATCTTGCACCGCTTCCTTAACGTGTTCTACGGTAGCATCATCATGACTCGCTAAGGAAATACCTTGAGTTTGAGCAAGTTCTACTAAGGCTGTCCGGTTTTTTTGTGCATATATTTCTTGTTTTTGCTGACGAGTTGAAATAAAATCGTCCATTTGGTCAGCAGTCACACCATGTTTACCCATGTAATATTCTTTAAATTTATCCAACCGAATAAACTGGCGTTGTCCTGGGGTGTGATCCATTAGTGAAATCATCGATAACAGAGGATGATTGATATATTGTGCTGTAATTTCATAAACTTGTTCATAAGCTAATTCACAACGTAAATGTAGGCGATGTTCCACACAAAAGCGTCCGGCTGCTTGTCCTTGAGAAACAACATCAATCATCGGTGCATAGTTAATTAAGCGCGGAGAACCAGCTGCTACATCACCAATTGCGATCGCATCACATACTGTTGTGACTCCAGCGCTGGCTAAATCGCGATCGTGATAAACTGCTGCGGCTTCTAAAGGCCAGCGAATACCAGGACGAGGAGACATACAGCGTTCTAGATTGTCGGTGTGTAACTCAATCAATCCTGGTAAAAGATAATCTCCCTCACCATTTTGTCCCTGACTCACAACCCCTGGTTGAATATCAGCAATCAATCCATCTCTGACTACTAAAGTACCTAGTATTTCTTGATTTGGTAGTTGCAGACGATAGTTAGTGTAAATCTGCTCGTTCATAATAATTTGTTGACTGATGACTGATGACTGGTGACTGGTAACTGATGACTGATGACTGGTGACTGATGACTGGTGACTGGTGACTGGGAATGGTAAATGCTTTGTTGGGATAGTTAAGAAATCAACTGTTAACTGTCAACCGTCAACTGTTAACTGTCAACCGTCAACCGTCAACCGTCAACTATTAAAAATTAATTCGCGGGTGCAGAGTTGCGATCGCACTTCTTCATCATGAAAAATTCCAATTAATGAACAGCCTTGATTTTTGCGTTCTTGTAATAGTTCAATCACTACCTGACGATTGCTAGCATCTAGGGCTGAGGTTGGTTCATCTAGTAGTAGAATTGGATAATCAACTACTAATGCTCTGGCAATATTTACCCGTTGTTTTTCACCACCAGAAAAAGTTGTAGGGGAAAGCTGCCATAATCTTTCTGCAAGGTTGAGGCGACTAAATAAGTTTTTAACTTTGTTATATGCAATATCTATATTTATGCCTAATTCTAATAGTGGTTCGGCAGCTACATCTACGGCTGGTACTCTAGGAATTACTCTTAAAAATTGGCTGACATATCCCATAGTTTTCTGGCGAACTGCTAAAATCTCGTGGGGTGCAAGTTGACATAAATCAAGCCAGGATTCTTCATGTTTCACCCAAACTGAACCACTATCAACGCGATAATTTGCATATAAACAGCGCATAAATGTAGATTTCCCAGTACCAGATGCTCCAGAAAGAGCGATACATTCTCCCGCATTAACTGTCAAAGAAACTCCTTCTAAAACAGAAAGTTGCATTCCTCCTTGCTGATGCAAAGTAAAACTTTTGCGTAAGTTTTCTACTTGCAAAAGTGCTTGGCTAGGAAATTTTACGGAACTATGATTAAGAGTTAATGATTGCATGGTTAAGAAGTGCCAATAAAGAACAGTCAACCGTCATCAGTCAACCGTCAACAAATCATGGTGTTAAAGCTGCGCTGACTAGTAGCTGGGTGTAAGGATGTTGTGGATCGTCAAGTACTTGATCGGTTAAGCCTGATTCCACAACTTGTCCTTGTTGCATAACTAGTAATCTATGCGCTAGTAGCCTGACTACGCCGATATCGTGAGTCACTATAATGACGCTAAGACGAAAATTGCGGACAAGCGATCGCAATAAATCCAATAACCTCGCTTGTACCGAAACATCCAACCCACCTGTCGGTTCATCCATCAAAATCAACCGAGGACGTGTCACCAACACACGGGCTAGTTGTAATCTTTGTTGCATCCCTCCAGAAAATTGCACTGGTAAATCATCTATCCTTGCTGAGTCAATTTCTACTTGTCGTAGCCAGTGTGCGGCTTCATCCCGAATATTACCGTAGTGTCGCACTCCTACATCTAGAAGACGTTCACCGATATTGGCTCCCGCACTCACCCGCATTCGCAACCCATCACGAGGATTTTGCTGAACAAAACCCCATTCAGTTCGCATTAATAACCGTCGTTTAGCTTCCGCAAGTTGAAAAACTTCTATGTCTTCATCATTACGGTTGTTATAAGTAACATTACCTTGGTCAACAGTGATGTGATTAGCGATCGCACTCAGCAAAGTAGACTTACCCGAACCCGATTCACCCACAATCCCAAGAACTTGGCCGGGATAAAGATTAAACGAGATGCGATCGCAAGCCTTAATCGCACCATAAGATTTACTCAGATGATGAACTTGTAAAAGAGGTTTAGTCATTTGTCATTGGTCATTTGTTATTAGTCATCAGTCAACCGTCATCAGTCATCAGTCAACCATCAACCGTCAACACTTCTTTTATTACAAAAATCCGTATCTGAACAAATCCACATTCGCCCGCCTTGATCATCAATCACGACTTCATCTAAATAGCTTTCTGTGGAACCGCATAACTCACAGGCTTTATCCCATTTTTCTACAGTGAAGGGATGGTCTTCAAAATCTAGGCTTTTAACTTTGGTATAAGGTGGAATTGCATATATGCGTTTTTCTCTCCCTGCGCCAAATAATTGCAATGCGGGACTCATATTCATTTTGGGATTATCAAAGCGGGGAATGGGGCTAGGACTCATCAAATAACGGTCATGTACCATTACGGGATAATCGTAGGATGTGGCAATGTGTCCATGTGTGGTGATGTCTTCGTAAAGTTTGACGTACATCGCCCCATATTCCTCCAAGGCTTGCATTTTGCCTGTTTCTACAGATGAGGGTTCTAGCCAGCGCAAAGGTTCGGGAATTGGTACTTGGTAAACTAAAATCTGTCCGTCTTTGAGTGGTGTTTCGGGTATGCGATGGCGAGTCTGAATCAGAGTAGCTTCTTGGGTGTGTTCTGTTGTTTCTACACCGCAAACTTTTTTGAAAAAGCGACGAATATTAACAGCGTTTGTGGTGTCATCTGCACCTTGATCGATGACTTTCAGGACATCAGTTTGACCAATTACAGCAGCCGTTACCTGAATTCCCCCAGTACCCCAGCCGTAAGACATAGGCATTTCTCTGGAAGAAAAGGGTATTTGATGTCCTGGAATCGCCACAGCTTTCAGCAAAGCACGGCGAATGGAACGCTTTGTTTGTTCGTCTAGGTAGGCGAAGTTGAAGCCTGGTTCGGGGGATTGGGGAACTCGGGGCCCCCTCTGGGGATAAGGGGTAATGGGGACTGGGGACTGGGGATTGGGAGAAATAGTCATTGGATAGGGGATAGTAAAGAGGCGATCGCAAATTGGGTGAAGTGGTTTAAATCGGGTGTGGGTAGATTTTGGATTTTGGCTTTGTCGTCGTAAATTCTTAGCTGTACTGCATCTTCAGCGTAGGGTTGTTGAATAAATTGCTCTGCTTGTTCTGGGGAAAATATGCCTCCTTGCAGTTCTAAGCTGCGTTTGGAAGCAGCTGAGAGACTATCCCAGTATTCAGGATTGATTGAGCAAAGATAACGTTTAGCCGTGACATGAAGCCTAATTGGTTCTGTGACTGCTGGACTAAACATTTTTCCTAGTAAAGGTATGGCGCGATGTTCGTGATGATCATCTATACCTTGGCTGGCGGGATTGTCACCTAAGTCATGGATTAAATGTCCTAAATCATGGAGTAAACAAGCGGTAATTAATTCATGGCTTTGACCTGATTTTTCAGCGAGGCTAGCACATTGCAAGGCGTGTTCTAGCTGGCTGACAGCTTCCGCACCATACAATTGCGAACCTTTTTCGGTGAATAGGTTAATGATGTTTTCGATGCTAGGGTTCATAGATGAATGTTGACGGTTGATGGTTGACTGTTGACTGGGTGTTTATTGGATTTGGTAGCGGGCAACTTCTTGTCCGGCTACGTATACAGATGAAATGGCAGTAATCGCAGATGGTAAGGAATTATTAGGAGATATTAAGAGGAAATCTGCATCTAAACCTGGGGCGATTTTACCTTTGCGATCGCTAATTCCCGCAGCTTTTGCTGGTAGGCTGGAAACTAATGACCATGCTTGTTCAAAGGACATTAAACCTAATTCTTGGAGCTTGAAAGGGGCGTAAAACAGAGAAGGATAATGATAATCTGAGCAAAGACAATCAATAACGTTATTTTTCACCGCCTCGGCTACACTCATTAAACCTAAGTGCGAACCACCACGCACTAAGTTAGGCGCACCCATGAGGACAGCTGCACCATATTCACGACACTTTGCTGCTAAATCTACAGTCGCGGGAAATTCTGCGATCGCAACTCCGCGCTGTTGACTAAGTAAGACTTTTTCGAGGCTATCATCATCATGGGACGCAAGCGGAATCCTATATTTATGAGCTAATTCCACCAGTTCTTGTATTTGCGCGTCGCCTTCATGTCGTTTTGCTGTCACCTGATTGATTAATTCTTCAATCTCTTCAAGAGACATGGATGATCTCTGCTTCACACTATTGATATAGCGGCTAAATCTCTTTTGATTACCTGGGGGTGGTAAGTGATCGTTGATAGATAAAAGATGCACTTTACCAGATATCATCCAATCACATAACTCTTGATGTCCGGCTATATTTGCTTCTTCGTGTCTAATATGAATGCGATGATTGCAGTGTAAAACTTGTTTACCTACTCCTAAAATGAAGTCAATTAAAGCACGAGCAGAATCGCGACTGCGTAACCCTGGTTCGTAAGAGTCTGTAATTGAGCAGTAAAAAGTAGTGATACCGGATGCTAAGAGGTTACGGTCATTATCTGCGATCGCTATTGGTAGAGGAAAATTAACTCCCGGACGAGGACAAATCATCCTCTCAAAAGCATCGCCATGTAAATCAATAATCCCTGGTAACATCTGGAGACCTTGAGCATTGACCAGATAAAATCCATTAGGGCTTATTGCCTGATCAATACTGATAAATTGCCCATCCTCAATTAAAACAGTGGCATCTTTTACCCAATCATCAGGAGTTAAGACATCTACTCCTTGAATCGCAATTTTTGTATTATTTATTTTCGACAATGTTTGAATAGGTTGTGTTGTTGTCACTGACTTACACCAATTTGTGACTGATTAATAAAATACCTAAACTTTACTAGCAGGAAAAGTTTCCTTGTTTAATTCCTGACTTTCTGAAACCTGTGATTCTTCAGGCATAACTGTTAAATATTCAGATTGATTATTTACTTGTTGCTGTCGAATTTTTCTCACTAAATTTAACTCTGCTTGAAAGTCAATATAGTGTGGAAGTTTAAGATGTTGTACAAAACCTTGAGCTTCCACATTATCTGAGTGTAAAAGCACAAATTCAACATTTTGCGCTGGCCCTTGAATTGTTTCTCCTAATTCTTCAGCGCGCATTGCTCTATCTACCAACGCCATTGACATAGCTTTACGTTCGTTATAACCAAAGGTAAGTCCATAACCACGGGTAAATTGTGCAGGTAATTCTTTACTACCTTTAAATTGATTTACCATTTGCACTTCGGTGACAGTAATATCTGCGATCGCAATTTCAAATCCCAATTCTTCAGGACAAATCACCACCTCTACTTCCCCCATGCGAATCTCACCCGCAAACGGATGGTTTCTGCCATAACCCCGTTGTGTAGAATAAGCCAGAGATAGCAAAAAACCCTCATCTGCACGCGCTAGATTTTGCAGTCTCGCATCTCGTCCAGCTGGAAAGGTTAATGGTTGGCGAGTTATATCAAATGGCTGTTGACTGTTGACTGTTGACTGGGGATTAAAAAATTCTTTCTCTGCTCCTCTGCTCTCCTCTGCTTGCATCAAGCCTTCTTGATCTAGGGTGTCAATTACACGCGGAATGGGTTCTGTAATGGCTTCTGCTTCTGGTGCTGTTGGTGCTTGTCCTTCTGCTATTAATTTAAAATCTAGTAGACGGTGAATATAGTCAAAAGTAGGGCCTAACTTTTGCCCTCCTGGGACATCTTTAAAAATGGCAGAAATGCGGCGTTGAATCTGCATTTTGCTGGTGTCTAAGGGTTGGCTGTAGTAAAAACGGGGGAGTGTTGTCCGATAGGCGCGTAATAAGAAAACTGCTTCGACTAAATCACCCCACGATTGTTTAATAGCTAGAGATGCTAACTCTCGGTCATATAAACTACCTTCACACATTACCCTTTCTACTGCTAGAGTTAACTGTTGTTCAATCTGGTCTACAGTTAATTCAGGAATTTTCGGATCGCCTCTGCGCCTATTTTTCAGAAGCGCTTCTGCATTTTGAATTGCTTGTTCTCCACCTTTGACTGCAACGTATGGCATATACTTTTTGTTGATGGTTGACTGATGACTGTTGACTGGGGATTATGCGAAATCTTGGGTTGGTTGGAGTATGCATTTAAAGCTCCAACCATGTTGCTCGAAACCTAGTGATTGATAGAATTGATGAGCGCGATCGCGTTTTAAATTAGAAGAGAGTGTCATTTTATAACATCCAGCTTCAGCACTCAGTTTGAGCGCTGCTTTTACCATTTCGCTACCAATTCCCTTTCCTCTCATTTGGGAAATAACTGTCACTGAATCTAGGACTGCAAATTTGTGATATCCCCGATGCATCATTGTTGGTGCATAAAGAAGGCTAAAAGTCCCTACAGGTTGCTGATTTAAATAAGCAATATAAATGTGATAATTAGGAACTTGTGTGATTTCTGCAAATATTTTTTCTAAATCATCTTTGGGTATGGGTGGTTGACCATCCATGTCAGCATATAACTGATTTAATAGAGGTAAATCCTCACGCTTAGCAATACGAATATCAATATTCATAAGTAGGTAGGCGCAATTAAAAATAACTTGTAAGGGCTGTCATTTGTCATTTGTAATAATTTCAAGAGGTTGCTTTATTTCCAGTTTCTAAAGAGCAGATCACATTTCTTTTATTTTGAATTACTAGTGCTTCATCTCATTATTTGTGAGAAGTTGGTGGTGGTCAGATCCCCGACTTCTTTAATAAGTCGGGGATCTAGCAACCCAGCAAAATTAATGTAATATAACACTAGTTCTAGGTAATCCTATTACTGCATTTTTTGTAAATAAAAATACGTCTACACCTTGCGGATAGGCTTGGTGATTCTTTCTCCAGAAATCCCAAAAATCATGGGGAATTGTAGGTGCAATAACACATTCTTCTAAAATTCCTGGCCCTGTCAAAATGACAGATTTTCCCATTTCAAAACTTTCTACCTGTACTAATAATGTTGTTGAAGTTTCTGGTTTTTCAGCAGTCCCCCAATTAAAAATCGATAATTCTGGTAACGCTGTTAAATCTTGAATTAAAGCAAAGTCAGCTTCCTCTGAATACTTGGTAAAGCGACAACCACAATGAAACAACAACCAAGCTTTAACTTGAGCATCAAAACTCGGCTGTAACCAAACCACAACATCCAAATCCAACAAAGTTAAACAAGCAGCCCCACAAGCAGCTGTTAAACCTGCAGGTACGCTCATTTGCGCTGTTATCTGATAAGCTATCCCTGGTCGTGCATGAGCATCCAATAACGCCCGAAACGTCCTTTGTGCATCATGAATCGAATCTTGTAACCCTGGTAATTGTGTAACTTTAGTCATTTGTCATTGGGTACTTGGTAATTGGTAATTGGGGGTTTGGTGTTGGGGGTTTGGTGTTTGTCATTAATTATTTCTCCCCCTGCACCCTGCACCCTGCTCCCTTGCTTTTCTCAGTCTCCCTCATCCCCCTCATCACCCTTCCCCTCTAACCATTGTGAAGAAATTAACCTTTGTCGCTTCTGTTTGGCGTTGTTGAAGTTCCTGCTGCTTTTGGCTTTCTATTTGCAAGGGTTGAATGACTTCAGCTTGAATGCGATCGCGCCAATGTGGAGTTTGTAGTAATGCATCACATAAAGCCGCTAATTCTGCATGACGGTGCGATCGCCCGGCGACATATCCAAATCCCGCGATCGCTTCATTTCCTCCTTCATTCTCTAACTGCACAACGCAGCGAGTCATGGTGATTTCGCCTAAATTAAACGCCTCCCCTGTACCGCCAGCACGTCCCCGCACCATCGCCAGTCCAATTTCTGGAGAGCGTAAAAAGCTATATTTGGGCAAATTACCCAAGTTATTTACCAATTTTTCTAATAGCTCTAACTCAGCCTTCGCTAACGTTGCCATCCATGCTTGTCGCTCTGTCACAGTAGGCATAGGGTTGGTTTAAGGTATTTTGTTTTAAACTATTCTTAACTTGTCTAGACATCTAGATGAAAGTACATTAACGCAATTCCGACAACTTGACAATCTAATTAGGAAAAATTCGTTGACAGTTCACCGTTAACAGTCAACAGTCAACAGTCAACAGTCAACCATCAACAAAAAAATAATGCCTGTATATATTCAAATTGCTGACCAAATCAGACAAAATATTCATCAAGGGGTTTATCAAGTTGGTGAACAGCTACCAACAGAAACCAAGTTAGCGGAACAGTTTGCAGTCAATCGCCATACAATTAGACAAGCGATCGCACTCCTGAAAAATGAGGGATTATTACGAGTTGATAGAGGAAGAGGGACTTTTGTCGCCGCTAAAACTATCCGCTACGCCATTGGTAAGCGTGTGCGTTATAACCAAACTTTAAAAACCCAGGGTTGGCAAGCGAGGTTTCAATTATTGCGTGTATTAGAAGTACCTGCAGATAATGCGATCGCCAAAGGATTAGAGATTACTTATGGTGAACCTGTAGCGTTAATTGAACGTTTAGGTTTTGCAGATGAAGAACCCATTAGTGTAGGAACGGGATATTTTCCACTGAAGCGATTTCCTGATTTTTTAGAGCCAAAAAATATCAAAATTTTGCAAGAACAACAATCAATTTCTCAGCTTTTACAACAGATATATGGATGCGATCATATTCGTAGAAGTACCTGCGTTTCTGCTCGTTTAGTTCAGCCGCAAGATGCTAAATGGTTACAACTACCACTTAATCAACCCATTCTTTTAGCTGAATCAGTAAATGTTGATCAAACAGGTAATGTAATTGAATATGGTGTAACTAGACTAAGAGGCGATCGCATGGAATTGTTTTTTGAAAATGATTTATTTGTTGACTGATGACTGATGGCTGATGACTGATGACTGATGACGATAAAGACATTTTTGAGTTAGTTTAGCAGTTAACTGTCAACCGTCAACCGTCAACTGTCAACCATCAACTAAACCAACCATTCCCTAATTTTTGCAGAGACTACGTCAATAGTGCCAGTAGCAACAATTAAAATAATCAGAATTGCACAAACTTTTTGATATTCAAATGCGCCAAAACTTTGATATAGCGAAACCCCAATACCACCAGCACCGACAATTCCTAACACAGAAGCAGAACGCACATTTGCCTCAAATCTGTAGAGAGTGAAAGAAGTCCACAAAGGCATAACTTGGGGAATTACGCCATAAATTACTTCTTGAATTTGACTTGCACCTGTGGATCTAATCCCTTCAACTGGGCCAGGTTCAATTGATTCTACTGCTTCCGAAAATAGCTTACCTAAAGTGCCTGTAGTATGAACAAATAAAGCCAAAACTCCAGCAAATGGGCCTAAGCCTACAGCAACTACAAATATTAGTGCAAAGACGATTTCGTTAATAGCACGCATAGCATCTAAAATACGGCGTGTGGGTTGGACAATCCACACAGGACACATATTATTAGATGCTAAAATTGAGAGAGGAACAGCTGCGATCGCGGCCATTAAAGTTCCCCAAATTCCCATCGATATAGTAATCAATGTTTCGGATAAATAATACCCCCAATCACTAAAGTCTGGAGGAAAATATGAACGTATATATTCCGCCATACTATCCCCCCGTTGCAGAAGTACAGGGAAATTTAACTCGCTTTGAATATAAGCAAAAATCAATACGGCAGTAATTAGGAATAAAAACAGAACTTTTTTAGCAGTAATCAGCTTTGCTTCTTTCTCTAACATTTCTACTACTGCAGGAGATATGTTAGTAATTCTATGATTTGGCGATCGCACTTTTTTTACCTAATACACTTATAAAAATCTGTTTTTGAAAAAAGATATTTGTAGTATGAGGCTGGTGCGTTACGCTGTCGCTAACACAGCCTACAAACTACTTTTCTATCTGTGACAATCCTAATTCCACTGATGAAAATATCTAGTATTGCAGTCAACAGTCAAACCTTTAATTTAATTGCATCTCTTTGAGTTGCTGATTAAGTTCTGCTAGTTTTTGTTGTTTTTCCTTGTCGCTTAGATTATCTTTAGCTTGAGTCTCTTGAATCTTTTTCGCAATCTCTAGCTCTCGAATTGTATGCCAAGTTTTATCTTCAGCCTTAACAAAACCAGAAATTCCAAACGGTTCTAAAATTTTAGCGTCTTTATAGTTATAGAAAAAGTTTTGCAACTTCTGCTTAATATCTGCTGGTATATCTTGACGATAAACAATCGGATCGCTGGGAATTAGAGGTGATTGCCAAATAATTTCAATCTTTTGTCTAGCTGTAGGATTGGTTTTTTCCAAACGATTTAATGCCTCATTACTGACAGTAGCTACATCTACTTGTTTATTCGCTACCGCCAAGGCACAAGCTTCATGATTACCTGCAAATACCAAGCGTTTAAAAGCTGTTTTCGGATCTACATTATTTTTAGAAAAAATATAGTAGCTAGGAACTAAAAAGCCAGAGGTAGAATTAGGCTCATTAAAAGCAAAGGTAAGATTGGCAGCATTTTTAATCACATATTGATCACCACCTACTGCTTTAGCTTCCGCACTGATAGGATTATCTCTATTAGCAATTAAATGAGAATAGTAACCTCTGGTACCATCTTTACTCACAACCTGCGCAAAAGCTTCTGCATCAGCAACTTTTGCAGCTTCAATATAAGATTTACCACCTAACCAAGCTGCTTGAACTTTACCAAAGCGCATGGCTTCTATAACTGCTGCATATTGTGTGACATAAAAGGGTTTAATAGGAATACCAATTTCCTTAGACATCGCAGCAGCAAAGGGTTCCCAAATTGGTTTTTGATTCGATTGGGATTCTGTAGACAATACACCAAAGTTAATTTCTTTAATTGTTGAATTACTATTCTCCGCATTAGAACTACAAGCTGAAAGTATTTTGGCGCTTGCCAAAGTTATAGTAAACAAGGAAGCCTGCTGAATAAATAATCTTCTGTTCATGTCTTTAGCTTGGGTATCTAATTAAAAGGTAATTTTTTGGACACTTCTATCCAACATCTGACACGATATGGTAATCATTTTGCTTGTTGACCATTAACAGTCGTCAGCCATGAGCCATCAGTCAAAAACCTAAAATTAACGTCTTTGAAGTGCGCGTAATTGATTATTTAAATTGTTCAATTTTTGTTGTTCTGCGCTACTAATAGTAGGCTTAGACTGCAACTCCAAAACCTGTTTAGCAATATCTAACTCGCGAATGGGATTCCAGGTTTTATCATTAGCTGGAACTAAAGCTGACCATTGTAAAGGTTCTAAGATCTTTTTATCTTTAAAGCTGTAGAAGAAATTACGTACCTTTTTCTTGATATCTTCTGGTAAGTCCTTACGATAAGCAATGGGGTCACTAGGTATAATTGGTGATGTCCAGATAATTTCAATCTTTTTACGTGCTGCAGAATTAGTTTTTTCTAATCTCTCTAAGGACTCATTATTATTTGTAGCTACATCTACTTGGTTATTCGCAACTGCTAAGGCTGTGGCTTCATGACTACCAGAAAAAACTAAACGTTTAAATGCTTTTTTGGGGTCAACTTTGCTTTTAGCAAAAATATAGTAACTTGGTACTAAAAATCCCGATGTAGAATTGGGATCGTTGAATGCGAAAGTTAGTCTAGCTGCATTCTGAAGCACATATTTGTCACCGCCTTGTTTTTTAGCCGCGGCTGCGATGGCATTATTTTTATTAGTGATTAGGTGAGAATAATAGCCTTTTTTACCATCAGTAGATACAGTTTGGGCGAAGGCTTCTGCATTAGCAATTTTTGCAGCCTCAATATAGGATTTACCTCCATACCAAGCTAGATGTACTCTACCAAAACGCATGGCTTCAATTACACCTGCATATTGAGTAGCATAAAAAGCTCTCACAGGAATTCCTATTGATTTTGATAAAGCTGCAATAAAAGGTTCCCACAAAGGTCTTTGATTAGCTTGAGATTCAGTAGAAATAATCCCAAAGTTTAGTTCTTTAATTGATGCAGCTTGTACTGGTTCATTCCAGTTGTTGGTAATAGCAGAAATAGTTTGAGTTCCTACTAACGATGCACCAAATAAAGCAGAGCGTTCAATAAATAATCTTCTTTTCATCATTAACTCCTCAGCCAATGAGATTTTTGAGACTAAAAGCTGTAAAGATCCAGAATTTTTATTCCGGAGTCATGATTTTCAAGTATTCAGTTATGGGAAAACAGGTAAGAATTATACGAGCAGTTCGCCATGTCCTCGCATGACTAATTCTTCTGTAGCTGCGCCGTAAATTTCGTTGAGTTTGTTGTCATCTAATTCTACAGTTGTACCATCAAACATGACTTCGCCATCTCTTAAGGCGATCGCACGCTTAAAGTACCGTCGCACCATCTGAATCTGGTGTAGGGAAACAACTACGGTAATTCCGCTTTGGCGATTCAATTGCACCAGTAATTCCATGACTTTCCGCGCCGATTCGGGATCGAGAGAGGCGATTGGTTCGTCTGCAAGTAAGATTTTTGCACCTTGTACTAAACAACGTGCGATCGCCACTCGTTGCTGTTGTCCTCCAGAAAGCATTGATGCGCGTTTGTAAGCTTGTTCTAAAATACCTACTCGCTCTAATGCTGTGAGAGCTTGATATTTTTCTTCTTTAGTAAATAAATGTAGTGCTGAGCGTAAAAAAGATAAATTGGCTAAGTTACCAACAAGAACATTTTCGATAACTGTTAGCCTATTTACCAAATTAAATTGTTGGAATATACAGCCAATCTGGCTGCGTAGCAACCTAATTTTTGAGTGTAATTTGCCCTTACTTTGTAGAACAGTTCCAAAAGTATAAACTGTTCCCAAATCCCCAATATGTAAGCCATTGATGTGCCTTAAGAGTGTCGATTTGCCTGAGCCAGATGCACCTATAAGGGCAACCATTTCTCCCTCATCAATTGTGCAGCATACGTTTTTTAGGGCGATTTTACCCTTGAAACTCTTCGAGAGCTTACTAACTTCGATTGCTACTGTACTGGTCATGTTTTGACAGTTAAATGTCTCTTACTTAGATTTAATAATCTTCCTAGTTTAAGGAATAATTAAGCCAAGGATAATTTCTGATTTACTTGCTGAATTATCAGTCTAATGAATGAGCCAATCATGAATATATATCAATATAATACCTGACTTGAAAAAGCAGGGGAGCAGGGAGCAAGGGGGATTAATAAATTTTTCATGTGTTCTGGTGTACCCAGTTCATGACGGCTACTTACTAACATTTGATTAATATGCATTTTTTGGTTAAATCTCAATTAATAGAAGGCTAACTTTTAATCAAAATCTCATTTGAGAAGTAAAATTAAAAATTAGGATAAAGGCATAACGCATCTTCTATGGAATATTTCTGAAGCAAAAAACAGATGAACATTAAAAAAGAATATCTGTTTAATTAAGGACAGGTAAATAAATTAAAAATATTTTGATTTGGAAACAGTATCTAGATTGTGAGACATAATTATGCTTTGATACTGTTAAAGTTATTTTTTGCATACCTGTCCAGCAAAGATTGACTTCTTTACTGCCTAACATTTAATTTTTGAATAAAAATTAAATTAGTAAGCAAGAGCCACTTAGGAACATTTGTAAATTTCTAATTAGCAGACAATTGCATATTAGAAAAATTTTGATTTTTCACTAATTACTACCAGGTGTGAGGTTATATTCGTGCAACCATTTTGGCTGAATTCTTTGTTATTTAGCCCAACGATTTTGGGCGTAGTGATAGTTGCAGTACCAGCAATGGGGTATGAAGTACCTGTAAATCAAGCATCTAGTTTAAATAGTGCTGAGAATATAGGGCAAGTAACTTCAGTTTCCCAGCTTTCTGATGTTCAGCCTACAGATTGGGCTTTTGGCGCATTACAATCTTTGGTTGAGCGATACGGCTGTATTGCAGGCTATCCTAACCAAACTTATCGGGGTAATCGTGCTTTGACTCGTTATGAGTTTGCGGCGGGTTTAAATGCTTGTTTGGATCAGATAAATCAACTAATAGCCACAAGTACAGCTGATTTAGTCAACAAAGAAGACCTAGCAACATTGCAAAAGCTACAGGAAGAATATGCAGCCGAACTGCAAACTGTGCGCGGTCGAGTTGATGCTCTAGAAGCTCGTACCGCGACTTTAGAATCACAGCAATTCTCCACAACTACGACACTGCGAGGAGAAGCAATTTTCGCTTTGGCTAGTGTGTTTGGCTCCGATCGAGCCATCAATACCGATGCTCAAAATGCTGGTACTACCAGACAAGGACTTAATGAAAACGCGATTTTTGCTGATCGCGTCCGGTTAAACTTTGATGCTAGTTTTACTGGTAAAGACCGCCTCAGAGTGAGGTTACAAGGTAGAAACATCACTTCATTTAATACAGGTGTGACTGGTACTAACCAAACTCGTTTAGGGTTTGATGGCAATGAATCCAACAATGTCAGCATCTCAGCGCTGTATTACCGTTTCCCCATAGGGAACTCTACGATAGCTAACATCGCCACCGAAGGGTTGGAATATATTGATGAAGTACCTGCTCTCAGCCGCAACTTTGATTCTAGTGGTTCAGGTGCGTTATCTCGCTTTGGACGTTATAACCCAATTTATCGGGCAGCAGAAGGGCCGGGTATTATCGTTAATCACAAGTTCAACAATGCTTTAACTCTCACTGCTGGCTATGTTGTACCATCTGGTGTTGGTAACGATCCCAATAACGGTAGAGGCCTTTTTAATGGTGCTTACTCTGCATTAGGTCAAGTTACTTTTCAGCCCATCTCTCCATTAAGTTTGGCTTTTACTTATGTCAATGCTTATTACACCGATGGTAGTGGAGTCTCCGGTAGTACTGGCACTGGTTTTGCTAATAACCCATTCAATGGTGCGCGAACTTCTGTGAATAACTATAGTGTGAGTGCCAATTATAAATTCAGTCCGAAGTTTACCCTCACAGCTTGGGGTGGCTACACCAATGCCCAAGCTGAGAATACAGCCGTTGCTAGGAGTAATGCAGAGATTTGGAACTGGGCAGTTCAGTTAGGCTTTCCTGATTTGGGTAAGAAAGGAAATTTTGCTGGTCTTGTGTTTGGTGCGCCACCTTATGTTGCTAGCAATCAATTTGTCAGTGGTGCTAATCGCCGCCGAGATGATGATGTCACCTATCATTTAGAAGCATTCTATAGATATAAGGTGAATGACAACATTGCTATTACCCCAGGATTGATATCCATCTTTAATCCTGAAGGTAACAGCAGTAACCCAAATATATATGTGGGAGTAGTGCGTACTACCTTTACTTTCTAAACCCATCAGCCGATGCGATCGCCTCTATTATGAGAGAAGCGATCGCACATTCCACACTCAAAACTGGCATTTTTTTATAAAATATCATCGACTGTTGAGTATTGGTGTACCCAATTTTTTCATAAAAAATGTGAGCCTCTGTGCGTTTAATATTAGATATTATTCATGCACTCTTTGAGGGCGGCGTTTCAACTTATGTTGAAATACCGTCCTCATATTTGTGTCTAGCTTCCACCCAAGTTCAGGATTTCTGCTGTTTTCCTCCCGCCTCGACCACCAATCGCCAAATAAGCGAAGTTACGCGGAGGAAACCTCGAAAACCTTCTCGCTCTCGACTATTTGAGGTCATAGCGATCAAGGTTCATCACCTTGTCCCACGCTGCCACAAAGTCATGCACAAATTTCGGCTGCGAGTCCTCAGCTCCGTAGACTTCCGCGATCGCTCGTAGCTGAGAGTTTGAGCCGAAGATGAGGTCAACACGGGTACCAGTCCACTTGAGTGAGCCGGTTTTGCGATCGCTCCCCTCAAACTCATATTCATCTTCAGAGGTCGCCTTCCACGTTGTACCCAGGTCGAGCAGATTCACGAAGAAGTCATTGGTCAACGTCTCGGGTCGATGGGTGAAGACACCGTGTTTAGACGCTCCATAGTTCGCACCCAAGACGCGTAAGCCACCCACGAGAACCGTCATCTGCGGGGCTGACAGGCTCAGTAACTGTGCCCGATCAACCAGCAACTCCTCAAGCGATTCACTGTGTTTGCCGCTGGTGTAGTTGCGGAACCCGTCTGCGGTTGGCTCCAGCACAGCGAAGGACTCGACATCCGTTTTCTCTTGCAACGCATCTGTGCGCCCTGGCTGGAAGGGAACCGTCACGTTGTGACCAGCATTTTTCGCCGCTTGTTCGATGCCTGCACATCCACCCAGAACGATTAAGTCAGCCAGCGAAACCTGCTTCCCGCCAGACTGCGATCTGTTAAATTCCTGTTGGATTGCCTCTAGGGTTTGCAGCACTGTTGCCAGTTGAGTCGGCTGGTTAACTTCCCAATCTTTCTGCGGCGCGAGACGAATGCGCGCCCCATTCGCTCCACCACGCATATCGGAGCAGCGGAACGTTGACGCAGAGGCCCAAGCCGTCGAAACGAGTTGGGAAACAGACAGTCCCGAGGCCAGAATTTTGCCTTTGAGAGCGGCGATGTCCTGCTCATCAATCAATTCATGGGTGACTGGGGGGATGGGATCTTGCCACAAAAACTCTTCATCTGGAACCTCAGGGCCGAGATAGCGCGATCGCGGCCCCATGTCGCGATGCGTCAGCTTGAACCACGCCTTGGCAAATGCGTCGGCGAACTCATCCGGATGCTCGTAATAGTGCCGCGAAATCGGCTCGTAGATAGGATCTACCTTCATGGCCATGTCCGCCGTGGTCATCATAGGGGCGTGCCGTTTTGATGGATCGTGCGCGTCAGGCACCGTATCCGCACCAGCACCATTTTTAGGTGTCCACTGATGTGCGCCAGCAGGACTTTTCACCAGTTCCCAGTCATATTTGAATAGGGTTTCGAGATAGCTATTGTCCCACTGGGTCGGCGTGGGAGTCCATGCGCCTTCGATACCGCTGGTGATCGCATCGATGCCGACACCTGTATTGAAAGTGCTCTTCCAGCCGAGACCCTGCTCCACAATCGTGGCACCCCCAGGCTCATGACCTACGTGCGTCGCCTCCCCTGCACCATGACATTTACCAAAGGTATGTCCGCCGGCAACAAGCGCCACCGTTTCTGCATCATTCATCGCCATTCGCCCAAAGGTCTCGCGAATATCGCGCCCTGAGCCAACCGGATCAGGCTCGCCGTTTGGCCCTTCCGGATTCACGTAGATTAGACCCATCTGAACGGCAGCAAGGGGATTCAGTAGCACGCGATCGCCGCTATAACGCTCGTCGCCAAGCCAGGTTTTCTCAGAACCCCAGTAAATATCTTCTTCTGGCTGCCAGACATCCACGCGCCCGCCAGCAAAGCCGAGCGTCTTGAAGCCCATCGACTCCAGGGCGCAGTTGCCAGCGAAGACCATGAGGTCGGCCCAGGAGATTTTCTTGCCATATTTTTGCTTGATCGGCCAAAGCAACATCCGCGCTTTGTCGAGGTTGGCATTGTCGGGCCAACTGTTGAGTGGTTCAAACCGCTGGCTACCCGATCCCGCGCCGCCGCGACCGTCGCCAATCCGATATGTGCCTGCGCTGTGCCAAGCCATCCGGATAAAGAGCGGCCCATAATGACCGTAATCAGCTGGCCACCAGTCTTGAGAAGTGGTCATCAGCTGATAGATATCTTGCCTCACAGCATTTAAGTCGAGACTCTGAAACTCATGAGCGTAGTTGAACGCCTCACCCATAGGATTAGACTGGGGTGAGTGCTGGTGGAGGATGCTCAGATTTAAATAATTTGGCCACCAGTCTCGGTTCGACGGCACATGACGAGCCTGAAATTTCTGGCCTCCGCCCGTAAACGGGCATCCGCTTTCGCTGCTCATAGTATCTCCCGTCAAATTTTGTGGTATGGATTTTTTGATGTAGTGCTGGTATAGCCAACAAATAGCACATGTGCAATTATTGGGATGCTCGATGAGAAATATAATCGAAGAGAAATATAAACAACGTTATGATTTGAAACAATCGGTTATACTCATCGTCTCAGCAGGGCGAATACATCTAAATATTAATGGGTAGAACCAAGAAAGAACCCTGGAGGCTTAACAATTCAAAATTCAAATGTGAACTAAAAATGTTGCCTCAATCTATCCTTCGCTTCATAAATATCTAGTTACAAATTGGGATAAAGGTTTGGGCAAAGTGGCATATCATCTTCAATCAGAAGTCTTGCCAGACTGGGTAATCCTTCACCGTAAGTCGGGTGGATATGCACCGATTGTTCTAACATCTGCCAAGTTGCATCCGCTGCCATCAGGGATAAAAATACATGCACCAATTCTGCTGTTTCATAGCCAACCAGGGTTGCGCCTAAGATTTTGTTGGTGTCGCGATCAATTACCATGCGGTAAAACCCCAAGTCATGTCCCCATTCAATCCCACGGGCAATCTGATCTATTGGTAGGGTGACAGCACGGGCGTTAATACCCTGCTTCTGTGCTTGCTCTAACGTCATCCCCACCCGTCCAACTTGTGGTTCCGTGTACACCGCATAACCGAGAACGCGATCGCTTCGGGTGCGTTGTTCCCCGCATAAAATGGCTTTCAAGCGACGGTAATCTTCCCAAGAAACATGGGTAAAGGCTGGTTGTCCAGCAGCATCTCCGATGGCGTAAATTCCTTTAGTGGTTGTTTGAAATTGATCGTTGATTTTGATAAAGCCTTTTTTATCCAGTTCTACCCCTGCGGCTGCAACATTCAATGCATCCGTGTTGGGTTTGCGCCCAATCACCACCATTAAAGCCTCACCCTCAAGGGTTTCGCCGTTACTCAAGGTGAGCGTAAATATATTATTGTTGTAGTCAACTCGTTCTACATTGACCTGAAAGTGCAGATAAATCCCATCTTGCTGTAATGCTTGTGCTAAGGTTTGACTAACATCTGGTTCTTCTTGTGCCAACACGCGATCGCCTCGCACAATTAGATGAGTTTCACTGCCTAAACGAGCTAACCCTTGCCCCAATTCCAGCCCAATATAACCTGCACCAATCACTAGTAATCGCTTCGGTAGTTCCTTTAAATCAAAGAAGTTGCGATTAGTGAGATAGGGAGTTCCGGCTAAACCAGGTATATCTGGGATCGCTGAAGATGTACCAGTATTGATGACAACTAGTGGTGCTTGAACAGTAACATCTTTGCCTGTGACGATGCCTTCTCCAGTGAACGAAGCTTCAGCGCCAACTATTTGCACTCCAGCATTTTCTAAACGCTGACGAACCCCTTGATTAAAGCGATCGCGAATACCTCTAACTCGCTCCATCACTATAGGAAAGTCAACCTGAACCTGAGTGTGAATCCCCAGTTTGGCAGCCTGACGGGCGCGGCCTGCGGCATGGGCAGCTGCTAAAAATGCTTTAGAAGGAGTACACCCATAGTTAATGCAACTACCGCCTAACGCATCTCGCTCAAAAAGTACAACTTTTTGTCCGGCTTTGGCAAAATCTGCGGCGAAAGGAATGCCACCTTGTCCGCTACCAATCACAATTAAATCTGCGGTTTCCATCTCTACGCCCCCTCATCCTTGAGTAACAGCGATGTCTATGACAAGCCGCCTTGCGGCTACGCACTCACCCCCAGTTTACGGTCAAATACCATGCACAGAACTAATAAAATCTTGAACAACAGTCATCGATTTTCTGTCTAATCAGTTTCAGCTAGACCCTTTGGTGTCTATTTCCGGATTTTTTGTAGCTTAACCGCTGCAATGGCGCGGAGCAATTACAAAGTATCAGTGCGATAGATGGATTCAATCAACTCCTCAACTTCTTCTTCGTCCAAACATTGTTTTACTTGGGTATTGAACCACTTTATCTCTTCGGGTTCTGTGTTTTGGAGTTGGTAAACCAGTAGTGTTCCTGCAACACGGGCAAAAGTCAGGGGTGATGGGGAAAGGTGGCTCAGTAGTTCGGATGCATTTTGATATATTTGCATGACTGATGTTTCGTCCAAAGGAGACCCCAATTGAACGGAGAGCTGTTTTAGATTCTCTTGAATAGATAAATGAAAATCTAGCTCTTGTTCATGTGAAATAGTGTTACTCATAAACGCTGACCAATTAGTACAACAACTTGAGGGTCTAGCCTGACTATTTCGGCTCGAATATCTACCATTTTTTCACCTTCGTTGGGTATCTTCATCGGCTAAAAAGCATATCCTTAGCCAGGTTAACCCTGTTTTGTCACTGTTAACTTAAATTTTGGGAATGCAAAAATCTGGGTAAGATGGGTCACAGTTATTTTGCTGTGGTTAAATTTGTTGTGGCACTGGCTTTCGGGTAAATTTACGATGTCGAAAATCCCAAGACATTCTACTAGATTACCTTTAAATTCTGACTTCTGACCGGAGGCGGAGCGTCTCTGGCTCCGCTCCTAGGTGCTGAATTTTTCCTAGAAATGCACTTTTAGAAAGATATTTAATCAATCTCAAGTTAGAAATATCTTATATGTGATGGTAGAAGATTTTTAAATTTTAATTCACTAAAGTAATTAATCATCTCAATAAAGTTTTTTGAAAAACATATCTTTCAATTAAAAGATACTAAAATTTATGCCTTCAGAATCATCATCTAGCGACCTGACACAAACACCTAAAATAATTGATGTAGATGGGCAGCGCCCAGTTGAACCCAGTAATATTGAAATTAAAGAAACAATTGATATAGATGGGCAGCGTCCAATTGTCAAGGCTGAAAATTATTCTGATAAAACAATTGATATAGATGGGCAACGCCCGATTGCTAAGAGTGATTTTCAAGAGCATGAGATGTTAACAGTAGACGGCAACCGTCCAATTGATCCTAATGATTTAGAGGTAGAAGAAATTCTCGATATAGACGGTCAACGTCCGATTGCTAAGAAGAATTTTCAAGTTCGAGATACTCTAGAAATAGATGGTAGCCGTCCAATTTCAGATAAAGCTGTGGAAACACAAATGCCCACTGGCTATATGGACTAATATCATCAAATTCAATGAGTTTTTTTTAGCAATCGTTACAGTATTCAGAATTAAGTAGCCAAAATAATTGCACTGATTACTAACATCCAGATTGTGATTTATACCACTATTACATTAGTGCCACCCGCTTCATAATCCAGCAACTTTTACAATACTTGTGTGACTGCATCTTCTCAATAAAAACTAGCAAATAGTTGGTTTTGTACTACTACTCAACCATAAGAGACCATTTATAAAGTAAATCTTAAGTAGTAGCGTGGCAAGGCTAAAGTAGTGCATTAAGTTTGTAGTTGCGCTTCAGAGCTCATAGTCTAATTAGCGCTAAAGCGCAACTACGAACCTTATTTTATTGCAACATTTCAGGCTTGCCACGCCAGTAGGGTGTGTTACGGCTATGAAAGGATTTGGGGCTTAGAAACAATGAAATTTAGCCGTAACGCACCATCCACGCGGCGGTGGGTTAGGCGCTAAGATAGTTTTTTCGTGACAAATCATATTGAAAATCAGCGCCTAACACACCCTGATCTCAATTGAGAAAACTACCATCTAGACCTCCGCTCATAGTACCCACGCTACAGTCGCAAACTTGGCGATGATGGGGAATTGCGGGATAATTACAGAGATTCAATGCTTCTGTAATTATCAAATCAAGGCTTTTTAATCTTCTTTAAAAGGGTAACTAACAATGACTCAACGAGAATTTCCCAATTGGGAAGCGCTCTATCAAGAACAAGCCGTTGAAACCATGCCCTGGTTCAACCCAAGCTTAGATCCAGATGTGGAATCAGCCCTCCTCACCCTTGAACTGAGCAATGGCTCGGTGCTGGATTTAGGAACAGGGCCAGGAACCCAAGCGATCGCCCTAGCTGAACGAGGATTCAACGTGGTAGCAACAGATTTATCAGAAGCAGCCATTAATCAAGCAGCAGCAAAAGCAAACCAGAAGGGTTTAGAAATTTCGTTTCGGCAAGATGATATTCTCAACAGTCATTTGGAACAATCTTTTGATTTGATTCTCGACAGAGGATGCTTCCATGTTCTGCCACCCCAAAGCTATGGTACTTACGTGCAAACAGTCGCAAACTTATTAAAGCCTAAAGGCTACCTGTTACTGAAATGCTTTTCTCAAGAGGAAACAAGAGAACAAGGCCCTTACCGCTTTACGCCAGACGAAATTCAGCAGATATTTAAAGAACAATTTAATCTGCGTTTGGCTAAACAAACGGTCTATCATGGCATACTCGATCCCCTTCCCAAAGCACTCTTTTGCATCCTAGAAAAACATTGATTTTTTGGGTTGTGTCGTAAGTGTACCAAGCATAACCGCTAATCTTTTCAATACAATAAGTAACCAATACAACCAGCTATATAGTTATGTTGTTCGCTTGATGTTTGGCAAGTTGAAACTTAGTGAATCCCGGCAAGGGGATTGAAACAACTAAGACTCAGGACAGCAGGACATACACTCCCGGATTACGGATAGTACTTGGTGGTTATCACAAATTACTCAATTTCCAGATAAAGTTCCTTTGGTATTAGAGAGCCGATTAAATCGGTTGCCTATGGTTTTAGTACAACAAGAGTAAAGCGGATTACCAACTTAATACTGGATCTCCAAGCAGATCAATGTGGCGATCGCTATTTTCTATACACTACCACTGGCACCCGTTTGTAAGCAGGTGTACCGCAACGTGTTTCTGTTCTGGCTTTAAAAATGACATTCACTTCCGGATAAAACATCAACGCTGCACCTTCTCGCACAGCACCGTAAATCACTTCTATGTTCTCTAGTTTGTCGGCATCGCCTTGTACTGTGACGAGATCATGTTGGGCTAACCCAATCTTTTCTGCATCCACGCGATTCATCAAAATGCAGTGGCGATGGGGCATTCCCCGGTACTGATCATCAATTTTGTAAACCACCGTGTTATGTTGGGAATAGCTGCGTCCGGTCATTAATGCCAGCACGAGACTATTTGCGCTTTTATCAATGTCAAAGTCTTGAGGTTGAGGTAAAGCCAGATTCGGCAGTGGCGTAGTCAACATTTTTGCCTTGCCTGACGGCGTTTTAAAATGGGGTTCGGTGACGATGCGCCCGGAGATGATAAACTCTTCGCTGGTGTCATCAATAGTCGCAATTTTTTCATAGCCGGGAATGGTTGTGGCAATCAGTTGCCGCACGTAGCGAGTATCTTGCAGTTTGCGCCATTCGACGGGATAATTACCCAGCAAGCGATGGGCCAGTTCAGTTAAAAACTCGACTTCGGAAATTAAATCTGCATTCTTTAGGTGAGTTTTGCCTTCATCATTGAGGCGCACAAAGTTGTTACCGGATTCAACGGTGGTTTTGTGGGGGTTTTCAAATCGGTTGAGGACAGGAATAATGATTGTGTTCGTTTTCGCCAATCCGTGAAAATGCCCAATATTGGGTTTAGTAGCGAGATAGATGATGGTATCGATTTTACCCAATGCCCGTTTTGCCTGTGCTGAGTCAGGATTAGCACCATAGATATTACCACCTACACAGATGAGACTATCCACTTTGCCTGCTTGGGCTGCTTCGATGAGGTCACGAGTATGGTAACCTTTGGGTAAATTTAGCGATCGCCCTAACAACTTCTCTAACGCTTGCTTGATTTCTTCTTTGAGCTTCACAGTTACACCCATTGAGCCAAAGCCCTGGACGTTGGAATGTCCCCGCACAGGCATAACTCCGGCTCCCATTCTGCCAATCTGTCCGCTAATTAATGCTGTATTGGCGATGCTGTAGACATTATCGACACCATTTGTATGTTGGGTAATGCCCATTGCCCAACCAAAGACCACAGCTTTTGATGTGCCGATAATCGTTGCTGCTGCTGCAATTTCTGCTTTGGATACGCCGCAGGTAGTCGTGATCATTTCCCAGTCAAGCGATCGCGCCTGTTCTAATACTGCTTCCCACCCTTGGGTATATGCTCGCAAAAAGTCGTGCTGCACAAACCCCTGTTCAATTAACGCTTTTTGAATGCCCACAAACAGCGCTACATCACTACCCGGAATCGGCTGAAGATATAATGAAGCAATCTCAGAACCAGGAATTAGAGATTTAACTGGGAATGCCGGAGAGCCAAATTTCACCAATCCAATTTCCATCACCGGATTAATCACAATCACTTTGCCACCCTTGTCTCGCAGTTTGATCAATTCATTCATCAAACGTGGATGGTTGTAAGCGGAATTTGCCCCTGCTAATACCACACAATCTGCCTGCTTCAAGCTTTCTAGGCTGACGATAGAGGTGTTTGTGCCAAACATCTCTTTGAGTGCAGTTGTGGAAGGAGCATGGCACAGATCTGAACAATCTGCCAAATTATTGGAACCCAGGGTTCGCAGCAGCAGTTGTAGTAAAAATGCCGCTTCGTTGGAGCCGCGCCCGGAACTGTAGGATGCAACTCGCTCTGGTGGTTTCTGAAACGCAGCCGTGGCGATCGCATAAATCTCTTCCCAAGAAATGCGCTCATAATGGTCACTACCTGCACGTCGAATCACCGGGAAGCTGAGTCTTCCCAACCGATCCGCTTCTAGAGAGGATAACTGTTGTAGGTCAGTAATTGTGTGGGAATCAAAGAAGTGGACTGGAACCGGAGGTTGGATTTCGGCTGAAATTGCTTCTACACTTTTCATGCAGCGTTGCAGTTTCTCACCCGCTTCATTGGTGAATCCACCTTTTTGTCCACCAGTCCCCCAGGAGCAGGACAGGCAAGCGCTCTTGTGAAACAGGGTTTTCCAAAGATGTGGCCCTTCTGGTGACAGTGTGTGCTTTGCCCAATACTCAATTACAGGCAACCCACCGCCAATTTCTGGGGTGTTTTCATTGGTTTCGTGGAAGGGCGGTTGGGGCCCAGAATTGGTATCCATCTACTTGCAGCGACAAATTAGTTCATTTTGTGCAATTTAACGCAATTTACTGGACACGAGAATTCCTCATTAGGTAGATTTTTGCGCTTTCTACAAGTAGGGGACGGAATCTGGGCTCTTTGATTGCAGTTAGGACGTTTCCTTATAAGCTGTATTCAGCATAAGTAAGTTGGTGAGAAAAAACAAAACTAAGTTAAGGAAGGTAAACAAAGCTAGAATTCTTTTCTCTACTGCCTAGCCTTCGGCAACGCTTGCGCGAACTGCCTTCTGCCTCCTGCCTTGCCATAGCGATAATTTTTAACACCAAGCTACTTAGTATATTCCCCTAATTACCAAGGTGATTCATAATTTTTTATTTCTAAATCCCTTTTTTCAGTCACACACATTGCAATCCCCTTTTCGTAATAAGCTGCTTCATTAATAAAAACTGGATAGACAATTGAATCGCCTTCATAGGGAATTTCTTGTCCATCAAATGTTAAAAAAATCGGCTCGCCAGGATGAAGTGGTTGATAATCTCTAAATTGCAATCTTGGGTGAATCATTGCCTGAATTTCTCCCAATTCATTTCTGGGATAGTCTATTGTCTCGATGTTATGATAAGCTGTCAGCGTATTATTTCCAGGCAGTGGCATTCTTTGATTGTAGGCTTCCAAATAATCTAAAATTATGTGAATAATTGCTTCCGTTTCCTGGAATAAAGCGGCATCCAAAACACATTGAGCAACTGCACCAACCTCAAGCGTACAGCCAAATTGACAAATTGAATCGAGATGAGACCTTTCTTGATTTTTAGTTGTTGAATAAAGTACTTTAACTTTGGGGCTTATCGATGTCAGGTAAGCTGCTAATTGAATATTTAATAAATTCTCATTACCTAAAATAATAGACAGTCCCATATTGGCCGTAGAACTGTGTAAATCTATGACGAAATCTGCTGGCTGGCTACCTTTAGCGCCAAAGGTTTGATGAATTACCTTAGCTCGTTGGGCTTCATAACTAGACAAACTAGGGTTTTCTAAATCTTGGGAGAGAAAACAGCGATTGAGGTCGGTATCAGTATAGCGTTTCCCAATTGCATAGGCTTTAGGATTAGCAATCAGTGTCAGGGTTTCAAAACTTGAGCGCTGAATCAAATTAGGCGATCGCTCAAATTTTTTCACTAAATAAATTCCTGTTATTTCATTTCCGTGGGTTCCACCGACAATCACAACACGTTTGATCTGACTCATATTTATAGCGGTCACCCTGATAGCCTGATTTTAATTTTGCACAATAGCCCTTGTTTGTGACTATAAACGAAAGCAACTATATTGAAGATACTTTTTTAACAACTAAAGTATATTTTAAAAATATAGTAGTTCTGGCAAGCAATGGAACTTCGACATTTGCGGTACTTTATTGCTGTGGCTGAAGAAAAGAACTTTAGCTATGCAGCGCAGCGTTTGCATATTGCACAACCTCCCCTTAGTCAGCAGATTAGCGCACTAGAAGCGGAAATTGGCGTAAAACTCTTTAATCGCAAAAAGCGTCCCCTGCAGCTAACATCTGCGGGACAAGTATTTTTAGCAGAAGCAAGGTTAGTTTTAACTCAAGTCGAACATGCAATTATTCAAACACAACGCGCCAGCCGCGGTGAAATTGGAGAGTTGATAGTAGGTACAAATAGTTCTATTGCCAATAGCTTGCTTCCTGATATGCTGCGAATATTCCGCGATCGTTTTCCCAATGTCAAGCTAGTACTGCGCGAACTCACAGCTGCACAGCAAATTCAAGAACTACACAATCGTCGTCTGGATATCGCTTTTGATCGCTTACTCAATTCCTATCAACAGAATACTGGCTTGTGTTATTTACCAATTGCGCGCGAGTCTTTGGTGATTGCATTACCAAAAACACATCCCCTAGCTTCTCAGTCACAAATTCCTCTGCAAGACTTAGCAAATGAACCTTTTGTGTTACCTTCTACAGAATTAGTTCCTTCCTATACTGAGATTATTCACCTGTGTCAGCAAGCAGGTTTTTTTCCCAATGTGGTTCAAGAAGCCACCTGGATGATTACAGTTCTCAGTTTAGTTGCAGGTGGGGTGGGAGTAGCACTTTTGCCCAGCAATGTCCAAAATCTTCAACGCAAAGGTGTTGTTTATAAACCTATCCAAGACGCAAATCTCACAAGAGAAATTGTAGTTCTTTGGCGGCGAGAAGATACCTCACCTGTCTTGCACGAGTTTCTCAAGGTAATTCAGGAATTGACAGATTGACGCGCTTTGTCATTGGTAAGGATTTCCAGCCTGTTTACGTGTTTCAACATAGTTTGGTTTATTTCTACTGACTTACTTACAAATTTTTATCTTTTAGCAGCGCAGCTAGAATAATTTAGCCAGGAAGCAGAAGATTTAGGTGTATGAGATATGAGTGTAACTTCGCCATTATCGTTGAATACCCAACCAGTCGCAGGCATAATTAATACTGACTTTGGTTTGACTGGGTTTACTGTAGCCTGAGTTATATTTCCCTGTTCTGTTGTACTATTTCTCAATCGGATATCTTGCCAGACAGTATCACTACTGAGCAATTCGTCAGGTTTAGGAGGTAAACCGCCATTTCCTATATCAGTAAATGCACTAGCTACTTTTCCAATGACAGCGCCACAGCTTTGAGCAATTTGCTGGGAAGGATCAGAAGCATTTGTAGGTAAGGAAACTATTCCTTTGCTGGGGTCAATATCTGGGGAACTGATGCTGACTATACCGTTTAACTGCGGGTTGGTTTGGGAAATGGCTGTAATATCGTTGCTGGCTAAAAATTGTGAGTTAAGTTTCTCTGGGTCGGTTGTACCTAATTTTTGCTCAAGTTCTTGTCGGGTGAGGGTGGCTAATCCAATTACGCCTTTAGCGTTGATTTCGATAGTACCCCCGCTACCGGAAAAAGCGTTGGCAGCGATATCATTATTTTCCGAAGATGGAGAGATGATAAAGCCTTGGTTAGGATCTAGATTAATAGCGATCGCACCTCCGTCACCACCCGCACCTTGTCTCCCTGCGGTAGTAGATACAACACTTTGGCGGCGAAACAGCAGCAAATCTTGCAAGTTGAGGTTTATACTACCGCCTTGACCGCTATTTGTATCGGCTGTAATTGTGGCTTGATTATCCAGAGTCAACCGATTAGCTGTAATGCTAATATTCCCAGCCACACCCGTACCCTGGCTATCTACAGAAATTCTCGCAGTATCTTGAATAGTCACTTGCTGCGGGTCAATGTTGATTGTACCGCCGTTGCCAGTAGAGTTTGCTTCTGTATTGGCGAACAGCCCACTATATTGATTAATGGGGCCAAGTATTCGCCTAATTTCACCCTCAGTTTGCGGTAAAACGAAATTATAAGCATATTGAAATTGACTGAGTTGCTGTTGCAGTTCATTTAGTTTTTGAGCAAAAACAGGGTCTTGAACCGCAAGGATAATTTCATCAAAGTTATTTAAGTCATCAATTAAGCTACTAATTGGTTTCAGTAAGATGCTAAGTTCTGGGTTATTGGCAATTAGTGAAAAATCGTAGCTATTTTTAAATTCTGCAAGTCGTTGTTTCAGTTCATTGAATAGTTGAGCATAATTTTGGTTAGCTAGTAAGGCAGTCAAATTATTAATTAAGTTATTAATAGGGTCAAATGTCCGTTGACTTCCTGGGTCATTTTCAAAAGTAAGGGCATCGTAAATAGATTTCAAAATATCAATTCTTGTTTTCAGTGCATTAAGTCGTTGTTCGTATTCATAATTTTGCCCAGCAATTGTAATATTATTATTTGCATTAATTTTAACGCTACCTGCTTGTCCACTTCTATAAGCATTAGTGACAATTTGACCGCCGCTTGTAAGCTGAAGATTATTCACATTAATATTGATATTGCCACCGTTACCGCTACTTTTAGAAGGAGCGCTTAAAACTCCACTATCACTAATATTTAATGTTCCAGTTTTAATAGTAATATTGCCACCAGATCCAGCATCAGCTTTCTCGCTCTCAGTATTCACAGACAAACCACTAGAAAATTTAATCGCAGGTGCTGAACCGGATATAGTAACAGAAGCAGTGGCTTGGTTTTCATCGTTAAGAGGATTAATAATAATATTGCCACCATTGCCACTAGCAAATGTTTCGGCATTAATTCTTGCTCCTTCTGTAAGAGCTAGAGATTGCGTTTTAATATTGATATTACCAGCATTACCGCTACCAAAAGTTTGAGCATCTATTCTGGATGTATCGCTTAAAGAGAATGATTGAGCGGTGATATTGAGATTACCTGCGTTACCACTACCAAACGTTGTAGCTTGAATTATAGATTCTTTACTGAAAGCAATTTCCTGAGATTTAATATTAACATTACCTGCATTTCCCCGCAGATACGTTCTCGCATTTAAAATAGAGTTGTCGGTAAAATTTACTGTTTTATCTGCTGTAATATTAACGTTGCCGCTATCTCCCACACCCAAACTACTAGCATTGAGAAAAGAACTGTTTGTTAAATATAAAGCAGAAGCAGTAATATTAATATCTCCGCCACCTCCGCCTGATTGCTCAGATAAATTTTGGATATTTACTGTCAGCTTGTTGCTGCCAGTATTGATACTACTTTGTGATAATGAGACTGTACCAGCAGTTGAGTTCACAGCTATACTTCCGGCTTTGCCATTGCCGAGAGTATTAGTAAAGAGAGAACTGTTATTTAATAAAGATACTGAGCCAGCTACAATATTAATATCTCCACCCTTAGCTGAACTATTAGTTAAAGTTTCAAGATTACTGTTATCTAGTAATAAATTTCCTAAAGATTTAACTATAATATTGCCGACTTCATTACTATCATCAAAATTAATATTATTGATGCGAGTATTTGTAATACTGACTGTTTGCGGTGAAAAATCTGCATATTCTGAAGCACCAATCAATATTTTACCGAGGTTACCTGTAGTTGCAATTTTGCTATTCTCAATTTTAACTTCCCCTCTAGCGCTAATAGCAATATCTCCTGCATAGCCAGAGCCAATATTGTTAGTATTTAAATTAGAATTATTTAAGTAGACAGAACCGCTGGTAGACTTGATGCTAATGATACTATAGTCATCATTATTAGAATTACTATCTACTTTGATATTACCTACATTAATATCACCAGATGAGGTAATAGCTATATCTCCACCAAAACCCAGTAAATTATTATAAATAATATCTGTTACTTTGATAGTATTTTGAGCTTCTAGGGTTAAATTTCTGCCTGCTTGTAATTGACCTTGTAAGTCAAGATTACCAGCTACCAGAGTCAAATCTTGCCCAACTTGTAAGTTTCCAGTATTATTAATAGTTGCAGATAAATTCGCGCCAAATTGTAACCCTGGACGCAAGCTAACTGTTAGCAGTGGCGCAGCTTCGGGATTGGTAGCACTAAACTTTAAGCCATTTTCAAATACAAAACTATTGGCTGTTGTTGCCAAAAATGAACCTGCAATATCTAAGCGCACATTTGACCCAAAAATGATACCATTGGGATTGAGAAAAAATAGATTTGCTTGACCATCTACACCCAAAGTCCCAAGAATCTTTGAAGGTTCATTACCTGTAATTCGAGTGAAGATATTTTCAATACCTGTAGGATTAGCAAAGTAGACTCGTTGTCCATCACTAACATTAAATTTTAAGAAACTCTGGAATAGGTTTGTACCTCTGCTAGCACCACCTTCAATTAAGTTTGCAGGTAATCCTTGAATCGTAGCATTTGGTGTAACTATGGAACTTTCTACACCTAATGAGCTATCTGGTATAATTTGAGCGCTTGCAAAATCCTTCAATCCAGTAGTAAAACTAGTTATTACCAATACAATTACTAACCTCAATTGCCATAATTGCTGACGAGTACATAAAATCATGTCAGTATTGCCCCAAAAGCCTTTGTGCAACTTATACCAATTAAAAAAAAGAATGCGATAGATGGGTAGGTTCAGTAAATCGCAAAGTTTTGCTTAACAGCGATCGCTAATTCCCGTCTACGTATAGTCTAGATTTAAATTATACTATAGCAATCCTAAATGAGTTGTGACAAAAATGAACCATACATAAATATTTTCAGAAAATTAAAAACTTGATGATTGGTAACGAGTTCAAATAATCTCTTGACTTGGTTAAATGATTTGCATGAGTAGTAAAATTCTCTGATCAAGTTTTTAGCGTACAACCAAATATCCTCTATAGGATTTTGTGTTGGCTCATTAGGTGCAAATCTTATGCAACTAACTTTCCACTCATCTTCACTGAAGCATTGATGATTGGTGGACTATTTAATAAACCAGAAGTGACTTTTTTATAATTAAACATTCCCAGCTATTAACTAAATTTCCAACTCAGAGGCTATTTATAAAGTAAATATTAAGTAGGGTGTGTTACGGCTGTGCAAGGATTTCGGAACTTAAGAGAGTAATAATTAGCCGTAACGCACCATCTTTCTCGATGCGTTACGCTATCGCTAACGCATCCTACAATTTAAGGTTTACTTTATAAATCATCTCTCATATACAGCACTTTTGAAGTAAGTGAGGTACATCATGAGAAATGAGTAATAAGTTATGAGTAATGAGTAGGAAATTTACTTATTACTCATTACTTTTTTCAATTAGTTGCTGTACCTCATAAATATCAAATCTGCTGTATAAGAAATTGGAAGTAGTTAGAAATTTTCGTTTCTAATACGGGTTGCTTTGGCTGTAGTATTTTCAACGGCAATTATCTTGCCATTTAAATCATATACAGTTCCTTTGCCTGTGCTATTAAATTCATCAATTATTTCATTTAAAACTGCGTCTTGGACAACATAAACTTCCCCGAATAAATTACCGTTTGGCTCATATATTGGTTCGCGAAATTTATAGGTAAATGTATTAGAGCCAGTACTTTCCCAAACTCCAAATCCTGTGGATTTAGTACGTTCATTTGTAATTATGGTAATACCATCAGACGTGAAAGCTCCCAGTGACCTATCTTGTGAACCATTGGCAAAACTGATAATAAATGACCATGAGCCTACTGCTCCTTTTTGTTTAGTCCGTCCTCTTGAAGGTATACTTGCATAGCTTGCTCTGGCGATACTTAGTGTAGGGAAAGCAGCTAAAGTCACAATGCTAGCAATACCCATGCCTTTCAAAATTGCCCGACGACTCCAAAAAGAATTTTTAGCCATTAATGAATCTTCCTTTGATAAATACGCACCAATGGTAGAACTTTTGTCTCAAGGCTAAGGCATATTATCCCGCATTTAGACGGTTAATAATTGCGAAGAATGTATACTTAATAATTATTCATACTTTTCTATGAAGCAAGCATAATTCTATGTTCAAATAGATTGAACTCATTGACGCATCTCACAAAAACTCTGAAAACCCATTGATTCTGTTGAGATGCGTTGCTAAATAAGCCTAGCTTTTAGGTTTTAGTTTTGGCTTTTCTATGACTGTGGCTGGACTGGTTTCTATGGGGTCAAGTTTTTTGGGAACAACTTTCGGCTGATTAGTTCCCTTCATCTGTTCGTTAGAAGTTCTTTGGCGCTTAAAAGCTAACTTATTCTTCAGTACCTCTGCCTTATCTTTTTTACCTGCTTTCAAATACTTTGGCGGTTCATCTTGTGGCATACCTAAAAGAGAATCAAAGCCAAACATATCTTTACCAGGGATAAACCTAGCTTTGATACTGACAAACATTGCCTTTCCTTGCTGCTCTTTTTCCAACTTTGGGTTAAACCTAAAAGGCTTTACAGGTGAATCTTTCCACATCAAGGGAATATGAGCAGCTTTCATAAAATTGACCTTGCTGCTTAACTGAGCTTGTTTGATATACTCCAAGCGTTGATCACTAAAATTCCTCATTATCGTAATGCATGGTGTTCTACAAACTGGGATGAATTGCCATAAACCAGAAAGCTTAAATTCCAGGTCGTTTAATTCCTGTGAGATTGAATTTTCTACATTATCGTTCTCGAAGGCAACCAGCTGGAATGCTATCTTATGTTGCTGCTCCCTGCCTGGGTAATGTGTAATTTTGGGGTAAACAATCAATTTCTGTTTACTAATACCTGTAGATTCTATCTGTTTCCGCAGCCCATGAAAAGATGCTAATTTGCTCCATGATGAGCCATGAGGAAAGAGGTTGTACTTGTACTGCCCGATGGTGATGTTTGCAATGTATTTATCTCTGTCCTCATCTTTGATAAAAGCCACATCCCCTGTAATTACGCCAATTGCTTGAAATATCCCAGATGGTGTTTGTTCTTCGGTCTGTGCGGCCTGTTCTATTTCTGTTTGTTCGCTGGTCATTTTGATAAAATCCCTAATTTTGCTACTGAAAAAGCTATGCAATCAATACATAGCTTTATTTTAAGTCTGACAACTCTGTTACTGATTTAATCATTAATTGCACTGATGCAGGTAAAGATTAATATTTAATCCCCTCAAAAAAATAACAAATTGAATCACACCCCATTGGCGATTTATTAACCAACAGGGATCTGATGGGAGCAAGTTCTTCAACAATTTCCGGTTTTAAACTTGCTGCTACTTCTGACTTTAAGGTACGTAAAGCTACCATTGGTGCAGGTAAATCACAAACTATATCTGCAATGTTAGCAGTTATATCTCAATGATGAGATCCTAATAATCGGCGATAATTTGCATCTCCTTTGATGACAAGCTTACTTGTATTAGCTAACTCATCTTTAAGATTTATCGGCAGCGATCGCAGTTTTGGCACGGAGCAAAAACTTACCTTCATCGCGCACTTCCTAAGTCAAATCCAAACAAATTCTGTCTTAGTTTTTGAATAATACAGCCTGCGATGCCTCCGGTAACGTCAGAGACGAACGCGCAATTCTGCTAGTACAGCACGGCGTAAATAAACTCTACAAAATCAACAAAAAGCTTACTCTGTCTGAATTTTGAATTCACGGCGGTACTAGTGCCTTACCTGCTTCAAAAAATGCCCTCTCGACTTTTCTCTCTAGGTGCAAGCGATCGCTAAGTATCAAGTAATCAGGGTTGAGACAGTAGTTGATGCTACCCCCGTTTTCAAAACCCATCTTTCTATACTTACAGAATTTACGAGGATTCGACACCTGTAGGAACGGTGAATACGACCTAAAGATGTTAGTTTGGCAAAAATCTGGGTTAATAAAATAGGCTCTAACAGTGCTAATTTAAAAGTTAGATTTAACGAGCTAACTACGCCATCGAAGTGTCTTTTCTTTCAGTGGATTAACGAAAGACCGCCTCTGCATTTGAGCGCGAGCAAATTCTGCTTTCAATCTATAGTACCAACGGGCTTGAGCATCAGCATCTCCAACTAAAGTTAAGGGTGAATTATATTTCAAGCCTATTTGTTGTTTAAGCAAAACTTCTCTATCTTGATTGAGAAAACTCCGCGTAAACCACAGCAACAATGGTTGAAGAATTGGAAACCAAGGTAAAGTTGTGTAGAACATAGTTGTTTCCTCGGTTTCAGTTTCGGAAATGGGAGTAATTACTGTTAGGTTACAGACTAGATGTTTCTCGGTAGACACTTTCTCAATCCGAATTCCTGGCAAACGAAATGAGATTTCTATCTGTGGATTACGTCCAAGTAACCGATAGAAAAAGGTTTGTTGTTCTAGTGGATGCTTCCGCATAGTAAAGCCGTACAAAGATGGGTCAAAAATTTTGACTACCTCCTTGAGTGTTTGTGGAGAACGCCACCACCACGCCTGATGAACGAAAGCAATATGAGCAGGATCGATCAATCCGAATACAGCATGATCGACACTACAAGGAAAGCGGATCGATTCAACGGCTTGGTGAGTTTGGTCGGCAAATTCAGGGATTCGTGGAATGTCTTCTAGTACTAAAGAAGTCTCATCATTTGACATATAAATCCAAATATTGCCTTGCGCCTCTTTTATGGGATAACTTTTCGTTTCACTTGTCTTAGCAAAGACTGCACCTGAGCGATCGCGACTAAAAATGATTTGCTCGTTTAGGAGGGTTTTTGAAAGTATTTGTCCAGGTTTTAGCTGTTTACTCGGTAATGCATAGTACCAAGTATTTCTTAAAAACAAAGGTATTGTAGCCATCTGAGAATTTGGGTTAAAACAATTGTAATTTTAGTTGATGCGGTTAAAAATTTTATGAGTTTACGCAAATTTGCAATAAACCCTCTTTCTAACCCTTCTAACTTGTAGCTGGTAAAGCAATTGGACTTAACTCCAATTCTGGATGTTCTCCATTTCACTGATTTTTAAACAATAATGACGGACATTCCCAACGGTCTTTTAGCACAAATGTGTGTGGGTTTGCAGACTTAATGAAATTTTCCGAACGCAATAATCAGGGTTTGGCGGATTTGTTTGGGACAAGGGTGAAATTTGCCGCCAAAATAACCAGCAAGGGCTTAATTGATTGTTGTACCTGTAAGCGATCGCTCATTCATTACCGAGGAGTTTTTCAAAGCAACACTCACCCAGTTCTCAAGGATAAAGAAACTCATAAGGGATTATACTCCTATTTTCTCCTCTAGTTAAGTGATTGCTTTAACCCCAACAAAGGGAAAAATATCTGATTGAGGATGATTGTACATTGAGCTATTATACCTGCCTAGATCAAATATTCTGATGTTAGGGTTGTCAAGAGTCAAGAGGAGGCAATGCGGTGGGCGCTTTTTCCGACTTGTAGCAATTGGCGTTCCACAGTCCAAACTAGCCTTTGACCACCTGAGCGCGAAATATACAATTTAAATGCGTAACAGCTTATCTGTCGCATTCTTTTTTCAAATTGGTATAACATCGGTTGTGGGATAAGGTTTCAACACACTGCCAATTTGTTGACTGTGGTGCAGACTTGTCGTCGTCAAGGTAAATCTGTAATTGATTTTTTTGCACAAGCTCTTATTACTGAATGTGATAATTGTCTATCTCGCCCTTCTTTGCTTCCTCAATATTAGACCTGAATCCTTACAAATATCCTTCATTTATGTCGGGCGCAACAAAATAGAAATAGATGCCAAAAACTCTTATGCTGGCTCAATTATTAACGATGCTCAATTACAACGTCCAGCCTCACAAAATGTTGATGCACCCTATGGGTCATTGCCTATTTCCTTTGAGGAATTGAAAAAAGCAGATGGTGATATTTTATTTGTGACAACTTTTTCCATAAATGGCAATGATTTTTTAGCCGCAAAACAACAAGAACCTCTTTGGAAAAGCTTAAAAGCTGTCCAAAAAAAACATGTTTATTATGTTGATTTCATGTCATGGGCAGCGAGCAGTCTACTAGGAACTGATGCAGTTATTGATGATTTATTTAAATACCTTGTTAACACACCTTAAACTTATATCTAAATAGTATCCATTGTTGCATTTATTACATATTAACAGCCTAGTTGTATGCTCGCCCCAAAGGAAATTGACCAGCACCGTGAATGTGTACCGATAAAATCAACAGTTAGAGAATAATGAGAAAAATTATTAATAATATTGATTATTAATTTATGCCAGTTATAACCATCAGCCTCAAGCCTATACCTCTATATACAAGCTATTATGATATAATTATTGCTAATGTATAGCAATAATTATTTTTGAGTCCACAGATCTATCATGACATTGATCCTCAATAAATCGGACTGGGATGAAATGTGGCAGCAGACTGCCAACCCCGATCTCCAAAAGTTTGGATCTGATGAGTTTGAGGAAGTTTTGCAGGTGCCGCAAGTTGCTGGTCAGGGTTATTCTTGCCAAATAGAACTATCACCTGGGGTGTCGTTGGGTTTTGCGGATTGCGAATACCACCAGGATTTGATCATCAAGACACCTGCCCACGACCATTTGATTCAAATTAATATTTTGTTATCGGGATTCCTTGATTGTGAGGGAATTCACCCGCGTTTGGATGGGACGCGCAGTTATTTTTCTGGTAGTGGAATTTCCCCCGCCGTCAGCGAGTATCAAGGGGGAGGGCGTTTGAGTTATGTGAATGTGGAAATTGAGCCACAGGTGCTGGAATCGTTTTTGGATGATGCACAACGCCAGCTAGACAATATCAAGCAACTATTTAAGGGTGAGGATTGGAAGGTAGCCTTTTACCCAAAGGTGACAGCAAAAGTGCGATCGCTTGCTCAAGAATTATGCCATCCACCTTATCGTGGTGCGGCTAAACGTCTCTATTTACAAGCCAAGGTGTTTGAGTTATTAGCCTTGTATCTAGACTTAATTGCTGACAGTCAAGAACCAGTTCGCAATTTACCAAGGCTCAAACCAGATACAATTGCCCGTATCCATCACGCCAAAGAAATTTTAACCGCCCAAATCGAACATCCACCATCATTATCAGCATTAGCTCAAATAGTGGGAGTGAGCGATCGCACTTTGCAACGCGGTTTTCAAACACTCTTCCAGACAACAGTGGTAGGCTATTTGACACAGTTGCGGTTAGACAAAGCTGAAAAATTATTGCGTCAAGGCGATGCCTGCGGCGGGCAACGCCAACGCACAGTTGCAGAGGTCGCAAATCTAGTAGGCTATGGACATTTAGGTCATTTTTCCGCAGCATTTAAACAACGATTTGGTATCACACCTAGTCAATGTTTGGCAGGTAAAAAGACGGTTTTTGGCAGATAAATGTCGGTTTTTGGATAGACACCTGGCAATCGACTTTCCTATACTACCCCTAATTGCTATTAAGAATTATTAGCAATAAGTTGCTTGGTTTCAATATTTTTATTGTGTGTGAGGAACGATGAAGCGTTGGTGTTTGTCCGCTAATGTGAGTTTATGGTTTCTAATCAGCCTTTCTGGATACTTTAATATGATTTTAGTACAACCAGGATGGGCAAAGGATAAGACCCAAAATCCAGAAGTACCGTCTTTAACCCCACAAAGAATCAAGAATTCCTCAATTCCCCAAATTAGTGACATTGAACTTCCTGCTACCAGCGCTCAGATGTTGGTACAGACACCACAAACTAATGTTGTTGCAATTACGAGTGTCAAAGCCAATCCCACAGACAAAGGTGTAGAGGTAATTTTAGAGACAACCCAAGGAGAACAACTGCAAATCACAAATCGTAGTGAAGGTAATAACTTTATTGCAGATGTTCCCAACGCTCAGTTGCGTTTACCTTCGGGCGAAGCTTTCACATTCCGGTCGGAAAAGCCAATTGCGGGAATTACGGAAATCACAGTTACAAATATTGATGCCAATAATATACAAGTAATTGTAGTGGGTGAGAAAGCTTTGCCCACAGTTGAGTTATTTGATGGGGATGAAGGGCTGATTTTTGCAGTAGCATCTACGACACCGACAACACAGCAACCCCCAGAACAGCCAGCAAGTGAAACACCATCAGAACAACTAACAGCACAGCAGGATGAGCCAATCGAGTTGGTAGTTACAGGAGAAGAAGACGGATATCGGATACCCAATGCTTCAACCGCAACCCGGACAGATACACCCCTGCGGGATATTCCCCAATCAATTCAGATTATTCCCCAACAAGTGTTGCGGGATCAACGGGCTGATATATCTAGTGCGTTGCTAAATGCGCCAAGTGTGCGTAACGCAGCACCTTCTAACTTTGACTCATTGCGCTTGCAAGTGCGAGGCTTTTTTAGCCAACCTACGGTGAATGGAATTAAAGAGACTAACGGTTTAGCTTCTAACGTGGGGCCTGATTTGACAGGAATCGAAAATATCGAAATTCTTTTAGGGCCAAACTCAGTTTTACTTGGTTCCACCTCTCCGGGTGGAACAGTTAACTTTGTCACCAAACAGCCTTTACGAGATCCTTACTACTTTATTGAAGCAACTGTGGGTAGTTTTGATTTTTATCGTGGTGAGGTGGATTTATCGGGGCCTCTAGATGATGATAAAAAAGCATTATATCGGCTGAATGCATCTTACAGAGAACAAGGGTTTTTTACTGATCTGAGCCAAACTCGAAACTTAGTAATTGCGCCAGTTTTGAGTCTAGAACTGAGCAAAAATACAAACCTGACTATTGAAGGAACCTATAAGTACCTAGAGCAGGAGAACTACAATTTAGGCTTACCGGCGATTGGAACCATCTTTTCTAATCCAAATGGGGAGATACCTCGTAGTCGCATTACCAATGAAGGTGAACTGAATGTCACTACTACCAGGCTGGGATATAGATTAGAGCATAAATTTAATGAGAATTGGTCATTAAATAATACTTTTCGGTATGGATACCTAAACTATGATAGTACTGGTGTTAACCTTGGTACTAGACTGCTTGCTGATAATCGCACCTTACTGAGAACAGCTAACGATTCCAACGATCGCTATCGTGATTATAGACTCACAACAAATGTGATCGGCAAGTTTGCCACAGGTGCAATCGAACATCAATTACTATTTGGTATCGATTTAGGAAGGCTGAACAACACCTTAAAATTTACGAGTAGAACCGGCGCACCTATTGACTTATTTAATCCGATTTACGGTCAAGCGCCGGGAGCAGTTACATTTGAGCTTGATACTAATACCGTCACAGATGAGCTGGGTTTTATAGTACAAGATCAGGTGGCGATCGCAGATAATTTAAAATTACTCCTGAGCGGTCGATTTGATACCTTCACCCAAACCAATAGAGACTTGATCGCCACAACAGAAACTAGTCATTCAGGTAGTGCGTTTAGCCCCCGTATAGGTATTGTATATCAGCCAATCCCGGCTATTTCCCTGTATGCAAACTATAGCCGCTCCTTTGAACCTGCTATTGGTCAAGCCTTTGATGGGAGTGACTTTGAGCCGACAAAGGGGACACAGTACGAAGTTGGGGTAAAAACAGATTTCCATGACAGGCTTTCGGCTACACTAGCTTTCTATGACGTTACCCAATCAAACGTTTTAACTGAAGATCCAAATAATGTAGGTTTTTCTGTACAAACAGGAGAACAACGCAGCCAAGGTATTGAACTCAGTCTTACAGGTGAAATATTACCAGGATGGAATGTGTTTGCTAGTTACGCCTATAACGATGCTCGTGTCACCGCAGATAATAGCATTCCCGTAGGCAACCGCGTGCAACGGACAACCCCCCATGCTGCTAGCTTATGGACAACCTATGAAATTCAACGTGGTAACTTACAGGGTTTCGGCTTTGGTTTGGGATTGTTTTATGTAGGCGATCGCGCCGGCGACACTGGAAATACATTTGAAGTACCTAGTTATTTCACCACAGATGCTGCTATTTTCTACAAAAAAGACAGATTACGTGCAGCAATCAATATCAAAAACCTCTTTAACGTAGACTATTTTGAAAATGCTTTTAGCCGCTTGCGCGTCTCTCCTGGTGCGCCATTTACAGTTCAGGGAACTATATCTTGGGAGTTTTGAAAAGTCTAGGTTTTCATGAACAGGTTTCTTTACCGTCTCACCTCTGTGCTATGTCTAGTAATTACGATGTTTACACTTGTTTGCGCTTGTAGCAAAAGTGTTTCTGATGAAGTTGCAACTTCACACTCTCCACAACCAAGTCTAGAATGTCGAGTAGTACAACACGCCAGAGGAGAAACTTGTATTCCCCTCAATCCGCAACGAATTGTCACCTTAGATTTCAATAGTTTTGCAGCTGTTTTAGCTTTAGACATCAAACCGATCGCCACTTGGATTACAACTGAAATAGAAGATGACTTTCCTTACTTTCAAGGAAAAGCAGATGGAGTAGAAATTTTACGTAGTTCCAGCGGTCAAATTAATTTAGAAAAACTTGCATTACTCCATCCCGATTTAATTATTGTGATTTCCCATCCAGGATTTGCCGGAATTTATAAATATCTATCGCAAATAGCACCCACAGTAATTTTACCTTGGATAGAGACTAAAGGAAATTGGAAACAACATATTCAAGATACTGCCAGAATTTTAAACAGAACAGAAATAGGTATTCAAAAAATAAATTACTACAATCAACGTGTTAACAAATTAAAGTATTCAATTGGTAATAATCATCAAAAAAATCGCATATCATTTGCTTATGTTGCTGCGGGAAGATTAGTGATCACTCGTCAAAAATCTTTTGCAGGGGGAATTTTAAATGATATTGGCGTATTAAATCCTATATTTGCCGAATCTGGTGATTATGATTTACCTCTTTCGGAAGAACTTTTACCCAAGATTGACAGCGATATCCTATTTATTGCACCACTACGAAAAGATGATTACTCAGTTATCAAACAGCTTCAGCAAAAGCCTTTATGGTCTAAAATCAACGCTGTGCAGCAAAATCAAGTTTATCTAGTAGATTTTTCTGTTTGGCGCGGACTAAATATGCTTGCAGCTTATGCAATGCTTGATGACCTTGATAAATACATCTTTAACCTTCTTGAAAATCATGCCGAAATATAACATATTTGTCTGTAAATCTTGTCATCGTTCTTTCCAAGAACGACCAGAAAATCCCCCTTTTGATGGTGAAATTTTACTTGAAAAATTAAATAATTTATGTGATGAAAAATTGTCCCTGAATGAACTAGAGATTAAACCCGTTGAATGTTTATGGGCTTGTAATCACGGCTGTGTTGTAGCTGCTTCCCACCCAGACAAACCCACCTATCTTTTCGTCAATTTGTCTCCAGAAGAAAGCGCCGCATCGTTACTAGAATTTATGCAATTGTATATCAAAAGTCGCAAAGGCAATATAGCTTGGAAACAATTACCTGAAGTGTTACAAGCTGCTATTTTCGTGCAAATTCCGCCTGGGGAAAGGTAGCTGCTGTTACAGCATATCGTGGCAAACTATAGTTGCAAAATTGCGATCGCATATCGTCTGTATCAATCTTTGATCAAGGACTATACAATCGTTTCCGCCCTCAAGCATCCTTTTCATGATAAGATTATTGATATTAATTTTCATTAATATTGACAATCTCTGACAATGAAAATCACCTTAACAGTTAAAGACTACAATGAACTGTTGAAGAAAAGTAAGGAAAATAGCACCTCTTGTCCAGCATTAGAATCGGATGAATATTTTGATGAAATGCCTAAACAGCTTGGTAAGGGCTACTACCGAGCAATAGAAGTTTACCCTGAAATGTGGTTATGTATCTTTGACAAAAAGTATCATCAAGATATTGTCCTGAAAACGCCAGTCAATCATCATCCTCTCCAGTTTGGTGCTTTAGCAGTAGGGATGTACACAGATCAATATGGTCAGGTTGGGGGAGGATATACATTTATTTCTGGTGGTGGCGTTCAAGATAAAATTGATGTGTGCTATCGCCATTCTCAAAGGATTTTGGGTATTGACATAGAAATGCGACCGGGGTTATTGCAGACTTTCTTTCCAGGACAGGATGGAGAAATGCTACCTCAGTTAAAATTTTTGGCAAAAGAAAGCGATCGCCAAACATTAACTTATCCGAAAACTAATCCGGCCATTCAAAATGTTGTGCTGCAAATAATTAACTGTCCCTATCAAGGAATAACTAAGCGAATGTATTTGCAGGGTAAAGTCATCGAATTGATGGCTTTGCAATTAGCTCCTTTTTTGGAAGAGACTACAGTAAAGCAATTACCATCACGATTAAAAAGAGAAACTATTGCCAAAATTCATCACGCCAAAGAAATTTTACAAGCAAGTTTAGAAAATCCACCATTATTGTCAGAGTTAGCTCAACAAGTAGGCGTGAGTGAGAGTACCTTGCAAAGAGGGTTTCAGATGCAATTTGGCACAACAGTGTTTGGTTATTTGACAAATCAGCGTATGGAAAAAGCGCATCAACTGTTACAAAATCATAGTTTCACTGTGGCTGAAGTTGCTAATATTGTAGGCTATTGTCATTTAGGACATTTTGCAGCTGCCTTTAAGCGCAAGTTTGGGATCACGCCACAGGAATGTTGTTTGGCTAAAAAGCTTGTTTCAGGACTATAAGACTGTTTTGGGATAGACTCGACTAATTGGATTCCTCTAAACTCTGGGTTATTGCAATTAAGAAATATATGCAATAAGCGGTATTGTTTTAGTGGTGTAGGAAGTGGTATGAAAAGTTGGCGTTCTGCTTCTAGTAGCAATTGCTTTGTGCGATACTCCCTTTGGGAGTGGCGATCGCCAACGCTCAAAATTTATCTTTGGTTGATATTGAGTATAGTCGGGATCGTAGGTAGTGTATTCTCACCAGGATTGATATTAGCATCAGAAAAATACAGTAACACTCACGTTAAAAATTTACTGGCTCAATCACCAAATCCTAATACTGGGTCAACTGTACTCATCACAGGAGTCAAAGCAAATTCCACAGATAAAGGTGTAGAGGTAATTTTAGAAACAACCCAAGGGGAACAACTGCAAGTTACAAATCGCAGTGCAGCTAATAATTTTATTGCAGATATCCCTAATGCTCAATTGCGTTTATCTTCAGGAGAAGCTTTCACATTTCGGTCGGAAAAACCCATTGCGGGAATTACTGAAATAAATGTTACAAATATAGATGCTAATAACGTGCGCGTGATGGTGGTGGGAGAGAAAGTTTTGCCCACAGTTGAGTTGTTTGATGGGGATGAAGGCTTAATTTTTGCTGTAGCATCTACAACAACTGCAATGCAGCCACAGCCAACTCTGCAGCCATCTAACCAAACACCACAGGAAGAACCAACAGCGCAACAGGATGAACCAATTGAGCTGCTGGTGACGGGAGAACAAGATGAATATTTAGTGCCAAATGCTACCACAGCTACGCGAACGGATACACCGATTTTGAAAATTCCCCAATCGATTCAGGTGATTCCTCGTCAAGTGTTAGAAGAACAGCAAGTAACCCGCTTGGAGGAAGCTTTACAAAATTCTAGTAGTGTAGTCAATAACGGTACGGATACTGGCAGTGATTTAAACTATAGTATTCGGGGATTTGACCAAGCACCTGTATTGCAAAACGGCTTTCGTCAATATGATTTTGCGGAGATTCCCGAAGTCGCCAACATTGAACAAATAGAGGTGTTAAAAGGGCCAGCATCGATACTCTATGGCGAGATTCAGCCTGGAGGTTTAATTAATGTGGTTACTAAAAAACCTCTATCTGAACCCTTTTATCAAACTGAACTACAATTTGGTTCTGATGGCTTAATTCGTCCACAGATAGATATTTCTGGGCCTTTAACAGATGATAAACGGCTACTATATCGGTTGAATGCTGTTTATTCTCAGCGAGATGGTTTTAGAGATTTTGATCAAGAATTTAAGCAATTTTTTATCGCATCGGCGTTAACTTGGGAAATTAGCGATTCCCTTCGGGATAGCTCCGCTTCACGCACTCAGTTGGCTTTTGATTTACAAGTCTCTAACCGCGAACAGCCTTGGGATTCGGGTAAAGTTGCTTTTGGGGATGGTGTTGTTGATACTCCGCGCGATCGCATTTTCAATGAACCCGATGATTTTCTAAGGCGTGATTTCTTGAGTCTGAATTTATCTGTAGACCACAAATTTAGCGATAACTGGTCAATTCGCAATGCTTTTCGCTTCACAGATTCTACTGTTTTCTCTGATAAACTCAGCATCTTTCTAGGATTTGATGAAACAACTGGCGACCTTCAGCGAGTTTTTGCTTTGGATGATTTCAATTCTCGCAATTACGCCTTACAAACTAACGTTGTTGGTAAATTTACCACTGGTGGACTCAAACATACTTTACTATTTGGTGCAGATTTGAGTCGCACTAATACCAGTCGCTTTGCTTTAGCTAACTTTACCTCATTCCCCATTAATGTTTTCAATCCCAGCTATGGCGTAAATCGACCAGAATTTGATACGTTGCTGTTTGACCGCGATTCGGAAATCGATCGCTTAGGAATTTATCTGCAAGATCAAATTGAAATCTCTGAACAATTAAATCTACTGTTGGGTTTGCGCTATGAAACAGTAGCACAAAGAAATGAGAATATACCTGCTTTATTTTACCCAGGTGGTGATACAACTCAAAATGATTCTGCCTGGACACCCAGAATCGGTGTAGTTTATCAACCAATTCCCAATGTTTCCCTTTACGGCAGTTATTCGCGATCATTTAACCCCAGTGTGGATGACATCGACGCAGATGGCAACCCCTTAGAACCTGAACGGGGAGAAGGATTTGAAGTTGGGGTAAAAACAGAACTATTAGGCGGGAATTTGTTGGCGACGTTAGCTTATTTTGACGTTACCAAGCAGAATGTCGCAACGGAAGATCCCAATTTTCCCGGTTTTGGTATTTCCATCGCCACTGGTGAACAGCGCAGCCAAGGTGTAGAATTCGACTTGACAGGCAAAATTTTACCGGGTTGGAATATTATTGCTTCCTATAGCTATACAGATGCAAAAGTCACTCAAGATAATACTATTCCTGTGGGTAACAGATTGACAGGAATTCCTGAACACAAAGCTAGTTTGTGGACAACCTACGAAATTCAAAGCGGGAGTTTGCAAGGGTTGGGTGGGGGACTCGGAATTAACTATATTGGTGAACGTCCGGGAGATTTAAATAATAGTTTTACCCTAGATAGCTATTTCCTCACCAATGCAGCATTATTTTACCGCCGAGATAATTGGAAGTTTGCTCTTAATTTCCGCAATCTATTTGATGTTGAATATACAAACAGTCGGGGGGGATTTGGTAGCCGCACAAATGCAGGTCTTCCCGGAGAACCATTTACAGTGGTGGGTTCGATTTCGGTGAGTTTTTAGCTTGAGGGTAATTGTGCGATTATTGCTGTTAAGTTGTTTAATTTTAGTCTCACTTTTCGGTTGTCATCGCCAACCGTCTGACATACTATCTTCCCGTCGCACACCCAAAGGTGATTGTCAAACAGTGCGACATCTGGGGGGAGAAACGCAGATTTGTGGACAGCCACAACGGATTGTGGTTCTCAATCCCAAAATGTTAGATATTGTACTTTCATTGGATGTACAGCCGATTGGCTACGCGGAAGTATTTAGCAATCGTCGTGGTGATTTTGATCGTCCTCAAGAACAGATTCCCTATTTAGGCGATCGCATCACCCAACCAGTTGCTAACCTGGGTATGAGTAGCAATCCATCCCTAGAAACTATTATCCGACTCCAGCCAGATTTAATTTTGGGGGATATTCGGGGAAATCAGCAACAATATACTCAACTATCAAAAATTGCTCCCACATTGCTATTTGAGTATGTTGGTAGCGATAAATGGCAAGATTCTCTACAAGCGATCGCTCAAGTATTAGGACGCACTCATCAAGCTAAAAAAATCATAGCAGCCCATCATCAGCAAATAGAAGCAACCCGTCAATTATTAGCACCTGTTGTTAAAGCCTATCCAAAAGTTCTCATGGTGTCCTCAGAACAACTCAACTCCTCAATCAATCTGGTCACTTCTCTAGATTTTTGTGGTGCTTTATTAGAGGATATTGGATTTAAACTGGCTACTGTTTCCCAAAGTAAACCAATAAATATTACTCAACCAATTTCGGTAGAAATATTACCTCAACTTGATGCCGATTTAATCATTATCCAAGGACATAACATAGTTGAGTTAAGCAAAATAGAAAATACAAACAGTTTTGCTAAAATTCAATTGCAATCTGTGCAAAAATCTTGGAATACCAACACTCTCGCTCAGTCATTAACTGCGAGTAGAAAAAACCGAGTCTACTTTATTCCTACTTATATTTGTCTAGGTTTACCTTCACCTAGTGGTACACAGATTACGCTTAAATCTTTACAAGAACAACTATTACCCTTGGCTAAAACAGTTAATCAAAATTAACTCTTTATTGCTTTGAGCATAATCGCCCAACCCTGACAACCAAGCATCTAAATCAGCCATACTCGTAAAATCAAGCAAAGCCTCTCCCAGATTTTCCAACTGTTCCAAAGAAAGGGATTCAATGCGCTGACGTATTTCCTGCGATAATTCTCCTACACGTCGAGTTAATTGACGCATAATAAGCTGACACGCTTCTACTTCTCGTCCTCGTTGAATATGCGATCGCTCTCAGGGTGAGGTGCTGATTTTGTAGATATTGCAGAATATTTAGGGATCTGTTGATTTACTCAGGTAATTATCGTATATTTATTGATAATAATTACTATTTGGCTATCCAAGCTGTTGCTAGTTTGAGAGAGCGGTTTGGCAAAATTTTCTGTCACTAACTGTATGTGGCAATTTTAACTATAGAATCAGCGTAAAACTCTTAAATCATTAAAGATGTATATATTCACCGAAAAAGAATATGACGAATTATGGGAAGAAGGTATCAATAATAATAAAAAACTTTCATTAAACAATGATGGCTTTGATGAAATTTACCAGTTAGAAAATAATTTTTTTACTGAATTTACTTACACGGTTGAGCTACGTCCAGGATTGAAATTAATTGTAGCCGATTCAAAACAGCATCAAAACTTAAAATATTGGAGTATTCATGGTCATCGTTATCCATTAATTTCTAAATTTCATCTTTCTGGTAACTGTCGAACAATTACTCCAGGAATGAAAGAAATTCCTGATGATTATGTTGAGCAAGTAGGTAAAAACTATTTATTTTATTTGCCTAATGTAGATGAAATTCATGATTTTGCGGCGGAAGAGATTATTCTTTTTATTACTATCCATATAGATATAGAAGTATTTAAAAATTTTAGTCAAGGTTTTGCATCTCTACCCACTGCTTTACAAGCATTAATTAATAAAAATTCGCCCCCTAGATTTCATTATCCCGTGGGAGAAATCACACCTGCGATGTTTATGGTGTTGCAACAACTACTCAAACCTCCGTTTCAAGGAATGATGAAACGGATTTATTTAGAAAGTAAAGTTTTAGAATTATTAGCACTGCAATTAAATCAGTTTTCACATCACGAACCAACGATGCCAGCAGTGGCAAATTTACGACCTATAGATATTGAAAAAGCCTACCATGCCAGAGATATTATCATGCATCGAGCCGAAAATCCACCATCATTGTTGGAGTTAGCACAATTAGTTGGTTTAGGCGATCGCAAATTGCGTTACTGTTTCCGAGAAGTGTTTGGAACTACGGTATTTGGTTATTTACACGATTACCGTATGGAGCAAGCAAAAATCATGTTAGCAGGTAGTAAAATACAAGTTGCAGAAGTCGCGAATGCTGTCGGCTATTCACATTTAGGTTATTTTGCTAAGGCTTTTAAACAGAAATTTGGAGTTTCACCGAAAGAGTTTCAATTTGGTAAAAAAAATGAATTAATATCATCAAAATTTTAAAGTTTTCGTGACAAGCCGTTTCAGTGACAAAAAAATGCAGCTCTACAGATAGACGGAACTATTGCTAACCTCGTAATCTAACTCTACTGAGGTAATTGAGAATTTTTATCTATTGGTGTAGGAGTTATGCAAAAATCTTTAGTGGCTTTTGGGTTATGGCATAGGCAACTATGGATTGTAGCTTTAGTATTACTTGCGTCTCAACCTGCTGCGGCTAATACAAAGTCAGAGAATAAGCAACTTAACGCAACTAGCGCGCAGTTGCTGGTACAAACACCAACGAATTCTCCTGCGGATACAAATGCGATTGCGCGGAGCGCAGTGCCGGAGGCAATCGCTATTACAGGAGTAAAAGCCAATCCCACAGATAAAGGTGTGGAGGTAATTTTAGAGACAACCCAAGGGGATAAACTGCAAGTCACAAATCGCAGTACAGGTAATAATTTTATTGTCGATATCACTGGCGGACAATTACAACTAGCCAATGGCGATGCTTTCACGTTTAAATCTGAAAAACCAATATCGGGAATTACAGAGATAAATGCGACAAATATTGACAGTAATACTGTGCGGGTGACGGTGGTAGGAGAAACAGTTTTACCTGAGGTGGAGTTATTTGATGGAGATGAAGGCTTAATTTTGGCTGTGATATCTGCAAAAGTCACAACGCAACAACCAGAAACACCACCAATCCCAGAGCAACCAGCAGCACAGCCGGATGAACCAATTGAGTTGGTGGTGACGGGAGAACAAGATCAATATCGAGTACCAGCAGCATCGGTAGGAACTAGAACGGATACACCACTAAGGGATATTCCTCAATCAATTCAGGTTGTTCCCCAACAAGTTCTCCAAGAGCAACGAGCCACTCGTTTAGGTGATGCGTTGAGAAATGTTAGTGGTGTGAATCCCACCAGGGGATCTGGGGACAGAGCAGATTCTTTTACAATTCGAGGCTTTGAGATTTTTAGTGGTAACGTCTTAAATAATGGGTTACCCGATCGCACATTGACGGAAACTAGAGATTTATACAATGTGGAAAGGGTAGAAGTTCTCAAAGGCCCAGCTTCCGTATTATATGGTTTAGGCAACCCAGGTGGCACAGTAAATATAGTCACTAAACAGCCCCTAGCTAACCCCTTTTATAATATAGAAGCCACAGTGGGAAACTATGACTTATATCGAGGTGGTATTGATTTTTCCGGGCCTTTAAATGATTCCAAAACACTTCTGTATCGGCTCAATCTTGCCTACCAAAATTCTGGCAGTTACATTGATTTTATTGGTAATAGATCATTCTTTGTAGCACCTGTAATTAGTGCAGCGCTCGGCAAAAATACAACCTTGACTTTTGAGGGTGAATATTCCCAGAAAACCATCGATTCTCGGACAGTTGTTGTCTTACCAGCCGTTGGTACAGTGCTACCTGGGCCAGATGGTAGTCGCATTCCCCGCAATCGCACAGTGTATGAACCAGAAGGCGATACTCAAATCGAAACCACCCGGTTAGGGTATCGCTTAGAGCATAAATTTAGCGAAAATTGGTCATTACGAAATGATTTTCGCGTCACCTTTGAGCATAATGCTGATAACAATCAAGCGTTTTTTCTTGGTCTTGACGCTGATGGTCGCACAGCTAATCGTAGCACTTATAGTTCCGAAAGTGACTCTAATATCTATAACCTGACAACAGATATATCAGGACGTTTTTTCACTGGATCAATTGAACATCAGTTATTGTTTGGTGTCAATATGAGCCGATTTGATAACTTTAACAATTTCGGCATTGATTTAGCAGAATTAACTCCACTTGATATTTATAATCCTGTCTATCGTCAGCCAATTGTAGGTCGGATTGATGCAATCTATGAAGATGGTTCTCGTTTAACAGATACTCTAGGTATCTATATTCAAGACCAGATTAAATTTGCTGACAACTTCCAGCTTTTATTAGGTGGTAGGTTTGATTTATTTACACAGGAAAACCAAAATTTTTTAAATAATACCACTGATATTCAAGCGGGTGATGCCTTTACACCTCGTGTGGGTATTGTCTATAAACCCATTTCCGCCATTTCATTGTACGCTAGTTACAGTCAGTCTTTTAACCCCACAGAAGGTAGATCGGCGGATGGGATTCTATTTCAACCCGAACGGGGTACTCAGTATGAAGTTGGTATCAAAGCCGATTGGAATGAGCGACTTTCCAGCACCCTTTCCCTTTATAGTTTGACACGTTCCAACCTGTTAACTACAGATCCCAATAATTCCCGCTTTTCTATTCAAACGGGTGAACAACGTAGTCAAGGAATTGAATTTGACATTGCTGGGGAAATATTACCAGGATGGAAAATTTTTGCTGGCTATGCTTACACAGATGCGAAAATTATTGCAGATAATAATTTTGCTTCTGGGAATCGCTTGACTAATACCCCCGAAAATAGTTTTAATCTTTGGACAACTTACGAAATATCATCAGGGGATTTAAGAGGATTGGGATTTGGTTTAGGACTATTTTATATTGGCGATCGCGCCGGAGATTTAGACAATTCATTTGAAGTACCTAGTTATCTCCGCACCGATGCGAGCATTTTTTACCGCCGAGATAGGCTCAGATTTGCATTGAATATGAAAAATATATTTGATACAGACTATTTTGTCTCTGTTACCAATAGAGATTTCGTGTTGCGAGGCGATCCATTCACCATCTCAGGTACAATTTCTTGGGATTTTTAATGCGTAATTCCAAATTTTTACTATTCCTACTGACAATATTTCTGGTTGTAGCGATCGCAGCTTGTAACCACAACATACCCCAGACAGTAAACAACCAAATAGCCACAAAAACCGTTAGTAATATTTTAGGTGAAGTTAAAGTTCCCCTGAAACCGCAGCGAGTTGTTGTATTAGAAGAAAATATAGTTCTCGATTCTGTACTGGCGTTAGGGATAAAGCCAGTTGGTGTGGCGTATTGTCAGGAATGTGAGGAAAAATTTCGAGGTATACCCAGTGATTTACTTGCTGACGTTCCAGTGGTGGGAAACATTGGAACTCAGCCTTCCCTAGAAAAAATTCTCAGTTTAAAACCAGATTTAATTTTGGGGTTAACATGGCTTAAAGGTTCTTATGAATTGCTTTCTAGCATTGCGCCTACTGTATTGATCGATTTTCCCACCATGTACGATTTTAAAGCAAGACTACGATATGTAGCCCAGGTTTTGGGAAAGAGCGATCGCGCCGAAGAACTCTTGAATCAGTATCAAAATCGCATTGAAAAATTACGACAGCAATTAGGAAAACAATTACAGTCAAAAACAATATCTGTAATTCATCTTGCGGGTGCGGCGGATATTTTTTATAGCTACAGACCAGATTTTCTTACTTATGGGCAAATTCTGAGTGACGTTGGGTTACCACTAGTTCAGAAAAATCAAAAACAACTAGATTTAACTTTAAGTATTGAAGTTTTACCCAAATATGATGCAGATATATTATTTATTATGACAGAACACTTGAGTCAAGATTTTAAATCAACAAATCCTGACTTTTTAGCTTTCTTACAAAAGCCAATTTGGTCAAAACTGAAAGCTGTTCAAAATAAGCAAGTATACAAGGTAAATTGGAGTGTCGGGGGGGCGATGGGAGCGAATAGAATAATTGATGACCTATCCAAATATCTATGACTTGGAGAGCAGGTAATTTACTTGCGGTTGATGCAGTAATTGATGACTTATTTAAATTTCTAGCCAACCAACCATAAATTTAACCTTAATCACACCTTGTTTATCTGTAAATTTGGCCATTGTTCTTCTGGTGGGAAAACTATCCCATCAATTTCAAATTTGCGTACTTTATCTGCAATCTCTTTGCATAAAACATTCTCAAAGCACCTAATATTATTATTTTTCAGTATCTATTGTATAGATTGCCACAGTTATCTATAAATTACCTTTTTGGGATAGAAATTTGCCGTTTTCGGATAGAAGTCACAGATCAAAAAGTAGTAAACTTTATATATTTTGGTTGAAGGCGTTGGCGCGTTCGCGTAGCGTCTCGTAGAGAAGCGACTTGTCGTGAGACATCGTATCTGCTACCTAAAAACATCAAATCCCAAATTGTAACCATAGCAATGACAGTAGAACTTTCTTTTTCATCTCACAAAAGCTCTCCACTTCAACGGTTACTTAACTATGGACACAAATATCGTGGGCAAATTTATCAAGCATCTACCTATTCTGTAATTAATACTATTTTAGATATAGCACCACCTTGGTTAGTTGGTATTGCTGTAGATATATTAGTCCAACAACAAAATTCTGTTATTGCTCAGTTTGGTATTAAAGAAGTAGTATGGCAATTTGCTCTACTGTCGTTAATCACTGTTATTATTTGGGTATTTGAATCCCTTTCTCAGTATGCTTACGATCGCCTTTGGCGCAATGTGGCGCAAAATATCCAGCATAATTTACGCTTAGATGCTTACAATCATTTACAACAATTAGAATCAGCTTATTTTGAGGACAGCAGTACAGGTGGTTTGATGTCAATTCTCAGCGATGACATTAACCAACTTGAAGACTTTTTAAATGGGGGCGCAAATGAAGTTATTCAAGTGACAACTTCCTTGATAATTTTGATGATTGGTGCATTTTTTATTTTGCCAGTTAACATTACTCTGGCAGCAATGTTACCTATGCCTTTTATTCTTTGGGGTTCATTGGTATATCAAAAACGTCTTGAACCCCGTTATGCTGATGTTAGAGAAAAAGTTAGTTTTCTCAACTCAAGGCTGGCTAATAATATTAGTGGAATTACCACAATTAAAAGTTTCACAGCAGAAAATTATGAAAATGCCAGATTAGCGGAAGAAAGTGAAGCCTATAGAAAAAGTAATACCAAAGCAATTAAACTTTCCGCGGCTTTTGTTCCCTTAATCAGAATGTTGGTTTTAGCAGGGTTTACGGCTTTATTATTTTTGGGGGGAATGGCTGCATACGCAGGAAAAATATCTATAGGTAATTACAGTGTTTTACTGGTGCTTGTGCAAAGATTATTGTGGCCATTGGTGTTTTTAGGGGAAACTTTTGACCACTATCAAAGAGCAATGGCTTCTACTCGGCGGGTGATGGATTTGTTAGATACTCCTATCCAAATTACTACGGGAGATGTGCCTTTAGTAGTGGAACAAGTGCGGGGTGAAGTTGAATTTAAAAATGTTACTTTTAACTATCGTAACAGTGCAGCCATAGTTAAGAATTTATCGTTACATATTCCTGCTGGAACAACTATTGCTATTGTTGGCTCGACGGGTTCGGGTAAAAGCACTTTAGTGAAATTATTATTGCGTTTTTATGATGTTTCTAGTGGTGCAATTACAATTGATGGAGTTGATATTCAAAAGTTAAATTTGTATGATTTGCGTCATAGTATTGGCTTAGTTAGTCAAGATGTGTTTTTATTTCATGGTACGGTGGCAGAAAATATTGCCTACGGTACTTTTGATGCGACTGATGCAGCCATTATTGATGCAGCAAAAGTAGCTGAAGCCCATGATTTTATTATGCAGCTTCCCCAAGGTTATGAAACGATAGTTGGGGAACGAGGTCAAAAGTTATCTGGGGGACAACGCCAACGGATTGCGATCGCTAGAGCAGTTTTGAAAAATCCGCCAATTTTGATTTTAGATGAGGCGACATCTGCGGTAGATAATGAAACGGAAGCAGCAATTCAACGTTCTTTAGAAAAGATTACAGTCAATCGGACAACAATTGCGATCGCTCACCGACTTTCGACAATTCGCCATAGTCATTGCATATATGTGATAGATCGGGGTCAAATTGTAGAGCAGGGTACACATAAAGAATTAATCGCCCTTGATGGAATTTATACGAGCCTGTGGCGTGTACAGTCTGGGATTTAGGTTGTTTTGCCCTTGCGGCTGACTTGAAAAAGCAGGGGAGCAGGGAGCAAGCATCACGAGATTAGCGATCGCTTGGATTCCTAACAAGCGATCGCAAGAACTTGAATTATCTACTTAGTCCAGTAGGCAGCAAATCTGACATTGCCAGCATCTTCATAGCCAGCGATCGCCTGTGTACTCAAACCGGCACTGAGCATATCTTCCCAAATACTTTGGAATTTACTATCAGTTAGTCCGTGGTTGGCTTTAAAACCGGACACTTTGGGTAGAGAAGCCCAAATGGCACTGAAGCGGAGTTTCCCTTCGTGAACATAGGTGTTCAGGTAGTGGAGATATCGCCCGTTAGTACTGTTGTCATCAAATTTGGTCTGGTATTCTGCGGGGGTGAGAAATGAGCGGGCTTCAAAGTTGCCGATCGCTGTCTTAGTATACAGAGCAGTATAAAACAGTTTACCTTGCACTGAAGCTACGGATATGACCTTGGGTCTCCATCCATTGCTGGTTAGTGAATCGAATGCTTGCTGATGATCGGCTGGGGTCTTGCCGTGATAAGCGGTAAAAGCCTCACCTGATTTAGTCCAGATAGCCGCATAACGGACTTCATTACCGACCCCGTAAGAATCCACGTGTGCCAACGAAAAACCCTGATCGCGGTACTTGTCGGAATTTTGTTGATAGGTCGTACCTGTCATGTTGTGATGACTTACCCAAGCGATCGCAGGGTCGTTGGTGCGGAAGATCACATTGAAGTATACTTTTCCGTCATCGGTATAACCATCAATCCATTCGAGCCGATAGCCTGATTTAGTGGCTTCGTTAAAAACCTGCTGATACTGGTTTGCTGCTACCCCAAGTCGAACGTATTCGCAGGAACATTTGGAATTGGGCTGTTTCCACAAATCGAAGGTTGCAGGTACATCAGAAACAGGTACTGCGAGGACGATTTTGTCTGCCAGATTGCTTAAATCGCCAGTGCTGGTGCGGATATTGGTAACAACGGCAACGTGAACCTCGCTCAGATCCACATTGGTACTAGATATATAGCCATTAGGGAACATCGCCACAAACGCCGTTCCACCGCCAATCAAACCGTTGTGTTGTAGTTTGCCCTTTGATGTCTTACCCCAACCCATGCTATCAAGCTCTGCTGTGGTGTACTTTTTATCGAGTAAGGCCGTCAAGCGAAGAAGATCCTGCGCCGAGGCTCTAAATCCCCCAGCAGCCAAGCCTAGACCATGTTCCTCAAAGGGAAATACTTCCAGCTTTTGGTCAGCATCGTATTGATGATTCCAAGCATCACAGGAATCTGGATTTGCTCTTTCTGGCTGCACAGAATTGTGTAGTTTCATCGGCTGGAGAAAGTCTTCTCGAACATAGTCCAAATAGGATTTCCCCGATATCTTCTCTATGAGCAAAGTCCACAAGCCAAAGCCATGATTAGAGTATGGATCTAGACCATCAGGGGGAGTTGTTCCAGGCTCATAAAGCAGTTCACGGGTACGCAGAAAGTGACGATGTGCTTGTTCATAGGTCAGCTGATCTTGCGGCACATCAAACATCTTAGCCGCACCTTCCACATCCCCGCTTCTGCTAAAACCAGCTCTATGATCTAGCAGATTTTGAATAGTAATTTTTTCGTACCATTCCTTCCATTTGGCTGATTTGGGAGCATGAGCTTTGATGCCAATATCGATGTCTGCATCAAAAATGCCACCAAATAATCCTTTCGGGCCATAAAGCTTAGTTGACTTGGGATCGATGTTTTTGGATTTCATCAACTGGAAGGCCGATGGCCCGGTGACGACAGCCTTGGTTACACTGCCGATTCTACTGCGAAGGCAAGGTTTCATCGGTAACTTTCTTGTTCCTTCTACAAGCGCATAACCGTAGCCTTTCGAGAGCAGAAGTCTCCCTTGTTTGGTAACAGCAATAGTCATTCCAGGTAAATTATTTTTCGTAATTAAGGCTTCTACAAAACTATCGACTTTTTCCTCAAGTTCTTGCCAGCCTTTGCCTATAGACTGCAGTGTATTCATAATTAATCACCTGTATTTTTAATTCATTAAATTGAAAGCGATAAGTGATGTTCTAAAAAAGTCTATGACCAACTTGTTTTGGCTCCTTGCTCACAGATTGAGAACGGTACCGGGGTTTTATCTCTTTCATTTAAGTAAATGGGGTAGTCTTTATGAATTTATGCACTTAACTCCATACAAGAAATGCTTGAATGCACCAGAATATTCATTCAAACTCTTACTCTGATTCGCTTCTAGCGAATTCTTTCTCAACCAAAAAAACTTTTCGTTGAGGTTTGTCTAGGGGAGCCAGTCACGTGCGGAGGTTCCCTCCGTTGAGTGAACTGGCGTTCAAATGTCAAGAATCCAAAAAACCTCAATTTTTGAACGCCAGTCGCCTCAAGTCGGGAAACCCGCCCACGGCGCTGGCTCCCCTTGACTCTTATGCCAGAGGATCACTGTGCAAGTTGCGTCAGTCCTGAAGTTTTATTATTTAGCGATCGCTATAATTACTTATGTAAAATTATGTATCTAGATTGAACTTTTCTCAGTGTAATTTGAAAGGCAATGTTAACCTAACATTGATTCAAAACTCAAGGAAGTTTTAGAACATTAAAACAGGGGCATTTCTAGCTAATGTTAACAGAAAAATAAATTTCTGCTGCAAAAAAATGGGTAGTTTTTAGATGCCATTCCAAAGAGTTCAGCTAATTACGCTTGCTACTTTCTTAACCACCTTTGCAATTGGTAATGGATTGGTAAGCTTTTGTGTTGCTCAAGAACAAGTTTTAAAAGAGCAATTAGCAGTAAATCGCCAAGTATTAGCTCAAACCCCAAATCCCTCCAAAGCTAAAGCAGAGAAATTTTTCGAGCAAGGGAATAAACAGCTTGAGACTAGCCAATTCCCAGATGCATTACAGTCTTTTCAACAAGCATTAAATATTTATCGGGCAATTGGAGATAATACTCGTGTAGCCGAAACCCTCAACAAGCTAGGAGAAGTTTACACCAGGCTGAGTCAATATCAAAAAGCCCAAGAAAGTTTGCAGTCAGCTTTAACTATTTTCCGCAACCAAAAACATCGCTTAGGGGAAGCATTAGCGCTCAATCATCTGGGGGAAGTTAATCGCCATCAGGGTGAAACTCAAACTGCGCTGAAGTATCACGAACAAGCTTTGGCGATTATACGTGAATTGGGCAACCGTGCTGAAGAAGCTGCATCTTTGCATGATATTGCCGCAGTTTACGAAACCCAAGGAAAGTATGAAAATGCCCTGAAATTCTATGAGCAAGCTTTATTAATGCGGCGCGAGGTGAAAGATAGAGCAGGGGAAGCTCTAACCTTAATTGGATTGGGAAATACTTACTTGAGTTATATCCAATTAAAGCTGTACTACCAGGCAATTAAGAAGCCGGAAGAAATCAAATCGTATAACGATGTTCTTAAGTATTACCAGCAAGCATTAGCTATTATGGGATCTGTTGGCAACCGTGGGGGCGTTGGCTGGAGTCTTAACGGTATTGGCATGAGTTACGGTGCTTTAAATAAGCAGGAAGAAGCCCTAAAATTTTACGAGCAAGCCTTAGTTAAGATGCGTGAAGTGGGTAACCACTCTGGGGAAGCAGCTGTTATCTTCAATCTGGGCAAAGATTACAACTGGGGATTCGATCCGCAAAGGGAATCTAGACCGATTTCACTGGATTTGTATGAGCAAGCTTTAGCCATTACCCGTGAGATTAGCGATCGCCCTTTGCAAGCTAAAATTCTCTATAGAATGGGGTTTGTTTACAACAATAAAGGGCGTAAACGTCCGGAAACTGCTCTGGAGTATTATAAACAAGCTTTACCGATAGCGCGACAGATAGGCGATCGCTTTCTCGAAGAAAAAATCCTCGATAGTATTGGCTCTATCTACAGTAGCCTGGGCTATCCTCAAACCGCTCAGGAATATCAAGAGCAAGCTTTGACGATTAGGCAGGAAATGGGTATGGGTGTGAATTTTCCCACAGAGATTGTCAAAGTGGCAACTCTTGTTACCTACAGCACGCCCAAAAAAAGACCGACTTTGATCACTCTGCTGGATGGAGAAGCACTAATCCATTACAGAAATGGCGAAGCTCATGCAAATAACCGACGATACCAAGCCGCCTTAGAATCTTATCAGCAAGCCTTGGCAATTGTTCGCCAACAACAGAATCGCCCTTGGGAATGGGTAATTCTCAATCAAATGGGGACAATTTATGAAACTTTGGCACAATTTCCCGCAGCTTTAGATAGTTACAAGCAAAGCTTGGCAATTAGAAGAGAAGTAGATGAACGTGCAGCAAAACAGCCAATACCCCATACTATTCGAGTAGCTTATGGCACCGATGTTAATTTTCAAAACCCAGAAGGAATGGGGTTGGAAGAAGGAATCACCAAGGGTGTAATTAAGATAGGAGAGGGAGAACCGATTACTACTCCTATTACTACTCTGGCGAATAATAGCTCAGGGATAACGATACAGGAGAACAAGGTAACAGGTGCGATCGCTACTACTTTTACTACTTTTGGGCAAAAAAAACTAGAGGTAATTGCAGGGTTGCCTGGATGGGCAGGGTTTACAGAAAATGAGGAAGAAGACACCCTCGCGAATATGGGGGATATTTACGCAGCGCTAGGACAACACCAAGCTGCATTGAATTCCTACAGCGAAGCTTTAAACATGATCCGCGCAGAGATGGAAAGCCAGGAAAGTAAAGAATCGCGCTGGCGGAGATTAACAATAGAGGGAACTTACTATCAGCAGGAACAGAGAATTAAAAGAAGTATAGGGGAAGTTTACGCAGCACTAGGACAACACCAAGCTGCTTTACAGGCGTACCAGGAATCTCTGGCAATTGCTAATAAGGAAAATAGCGGTAACCGTATTGCTAGTCAAATACCTATTCTCCTAACGCAGATTGGCAAGGCTTACGAAAATTTAGGACAGTACCCAGCTGCCTTACAAGCTTATCAACAAGCATTGGCGATCGCTCGTGACCCTAAAAATCAAGGCTACTATTTTTCTGAAGAATATCTGATTCGTCGATATGGGCAAGAAGAATATTTTCGTCGGTTTAGAATAGCTTATGCAAAGCCAAATCCAGAAGCACTCCTCAACAGTATTGGCACAATTTACGAAAAGCTAGGACAACCTCAAGCGGCGCAGGAACATCGACAGCAAGCAGTTGCATTTAAACAAGAAATTAGCAACCGTAGTGAGGAAGAAATCACTGGTAAGAAAGCAATTTTGATTACCGAAGTTGGCAAAGATGAAACTAAAAAACCCATTGTGCAAATAAATCGGCTAGAGGGTGAAGCAGTCGTTCTGTTTGCGGCGGGAAATAGTTACACTTCCCAAGGAGAATATCTCAAACAACAATATCAATTTGCCTTGCAATCTTACCAGCAAGCTTTGGCAATTGTCCGCCAACAAAAAAACAGTCCTTGGGAAGCAGTAATTCTCACTCAAATGGGACTAGTTTATGAAAAGTCAGGACAAAATCAAGCAGCTTTAGAGTCCTATCAGCAAGGGTTGGCGATTAAACAAGAAATTGAGAAACTGACTGATAACAAAGCAACTCTCCTCAGTAAACTTCCCCTCAGTGGTGCTGTTAATTATGAAAGTGTAAAAATTCGTTTTGATTCTGGTCAAATTACTACTTTTAAACCGGAAGGAGGAGTGATTTTCTTTGCTCAAACACGAGAAAAAATCAAAGCAGATCAAATATTTAAAGAAGGTAGAGGGCAATCTAGAGACAAGAAGTATGCCAGAGCCATTAAAACATTAGAGACAGCTTTATCGGTTTATCAACAGCTAGAAGATAAAGCAGGTATTGCGAAGACTTTCTATGAAATAGGACAAGTTTACGACCGCCAAAAAGATGATCGGCAAGCATTAGAATACTACCAGCAAGCTTTGTCTATTTACAGAGAAATAGGCGATAAATCTGGAGAAAAATCAAGCCTCAACTTTATGGGGAGAATTTACTATCAGCAAGGTAGTCAATTTTCCCAGCAAGGTCAATATCAAGCAGCTTTAGAGAATTTCCGCCAAGTCTTAGAAATTGCCAAAAAACTTGGTCATCAAGAAACAGTATGGAAAACGCTCAACCAAATGGCTATAATTTACAGCAGTTTGGGAGAATATAAATTAGCTTTAGATTACTATCAACAAGCCTTACCAATTCGCTACGAAATTTTAGGGCATTGGGTAGGAGTCGAGTTCAATATGGGACGGATTTATGAGGTACTAGGACAATACGAACTAGCTTTAAAATCCTATCAAGAAGCCTTAAAAACTGCCAGAAAACCCGTATTACTAGAAATCGACGGTAATCGTATTGGAGACATTGCGGGTGAAGCCAGAGCTATCAATGCTATAGGGAATATTCACTCCAGGCAAGGAAAGTACGAATTAGCATTGGATTTACATCGCCAAGCTTTAACAGTTATTAAAAAGGTTGATGATCAAAAAGAACAAAAAAATCTAGAAGGAACGACATTATATAGTATTGGGCTGGTTTACTTCAAGCAAGGAAAATATCAATTAGCATTAGATTTTTTGCAGTCAGCTTTAGCTATTTACCAACAATTTAATGCCAGATATTCAGAAGGTGTAACTCTCCACGCTATCGGCAAGGTTTACTTTGAGCAAGGAGAATATCAATTAGCCTGGAACTTCTTACAGCAAAGTTTGGTAATTGCTCAGTCAATTGGCAATAAAGAAGGTGAAGGAGAGATTCTGAATACTATCGGTTATTTACTAGAAAAACAAAACCAACCTGAATTAGCAATTATTTTCTTTAAACAATCAGTTAATGCCAGAGAAGCGATTCGCCAAAATATTAGGGAACTTTCCAAAGAACAACAGCAATCTTACACCGAAATTATTGCTCAAGATTATCGTCACCTAGCCGATATCCTGCTGCAACAAAATCGAGTCTTGGAAGCGCAACGGGTGCTAGATTTACTCAAAGTTCAGGAAATTGAAGACTATCTCCGCAATGTTCGGGGGAGTGATAATACTGCGACTGGTATTGCTGAACGTCCTCAAGAACAGCAAATACGCCAGGGGATGACGACAGAAATTGATCAAGCGATCGCACTAGGTAAAGAACTCGCCCAACTCGAAAGTATTCCAGTTACTAAGCGCACACCAGCCCAAACCCAGCGTATCATCGCATTGAGAAAAACTCAGCAGGAGATTGCCAAACAGTTTAACGCTTTCCTCGAAAGCCCTAAAGTGCGAGAATGGATCGGGCAACTTCAGCAAACCACCCAAGGACAGGGTTTTAACTTAGAGTCCTCTGCTACAGCCTTACAGGATAACCTGAAAAAACTTCAGCAAGATGCTGCGATTATCTATCCTTTGGTGTTGAGCGATCGCTTAGAACTGATTTTAGTCACCCCTTATGCACCGCCACTGCGCCGCACCGTTGCTGTTAAACAAGCAGAACTCAACCGCGCGATCGCGGAATTTCGTTCGGCATTACCAAAACGTACCCCCGGGGTGAAAGTTCCGGCTCAACAGCTTTATAATTGGCTAATCAAACCCCTAGAAAATGATTTAGCTCAAGCTAAAACTAAAACCATCATCTACGCCCCAGACGGACAGCTGCGTTATATTCCCCTAGCTGCCTTGTATGATGGTCAACAATGGTTAGTCGAGCGTTTCAGCATTAATAATATCACTGCTGTGAGCTTAACTGACCTCAACACCAAACCGCAGAATCAGTTAAATGTGTTAGCAGCCGCCTTTACCCAAGGAAACTATAGCTTTGAGGTAGGAACTCGGCGGTTTAAATTCTCTGGCTTACCCTTTGCAGGTGTGGAAGTAGAAAATCTGGCGCTAACTGTTCCTCGCACCAAAAAACTCTTAGATGAGCAATTCAATCAAGATATTGTATTGCAGATGAATGATTACTCCGTCGTACATCTGGCTACTCACGCCGCATTTACCAATGGACAACCAGAAGAATCATTTATTTTATTTGGTAATGGCGATCGCGCTACACTACGAGATATCCAAAATTGGCGGTTACCGAATGTCGATCTAGTCGTACTTTCAGCTTGTGAAACTGGATTAGGAGATAGGTTAGGCGACGGTAGGGAAATTCTCGGTTTTGGCTACCAAATGCAACAAACCGGTGCTAGAGCTGCGATCGCTTCTTTATGGTCGGTAGATGATGGCGGTACGCAAGCTTTAATGAATGCTTTTTATACTAAAATAGCACAAGGAAAGATAACGAAAGCCGAAGCTCTGCGTCAAGCGCAAATTGCTCTAATTACTGGAAACTATGCAACCATAGGTCAGCAAAGAGGCATCAACGATAATTTATCACCACAGGTAAGGCATCACCTCAGTCACCCTTTTTACTGGGCACCGTTTATTCTCATTGGCAATGGCTTGTAAATCACTTTGGTATCAGGAAATTCTGATTGAAGGTCTACAAACACTTCTATAGCAGGGTGTGCAACTACATAGGTTTTGGGGTATAAATCGGACTATTTAGGATCGGAAATTTCGTAATTGTAAATTACCTCACGAGCTTTGAGATCTTCTAGCAATCTTACTGAGACTAAGCCTGCATCGTGATCAGCGTGAAGTAAGCTACAGCAATACCTGCCAGAACTAGACTAGATCGCATCCCTTGCCGATTTCTCTGAGCAACGGTTGCAACCGCGTGAGCAATAAAGCCTGCTGCCATGCCATCGGCGATCGAAAAAGTCAGGGGTGTAATTAAAATGACTAGGAATGCCGGAATTGCTTCTGCTAAATCATTCCAATTGATCAAACGCACACCACTCATCATTAAGACACCAATCATTAGCGGAATAGGAGCAGTAGCAAACGCAGGAATCGCGGCAAATAGGGGCGTGAACAACGTCGAAAGGAGAAATAGTAACCCAACCACGATCGCGACGAATCCACTACGCCCGCCTTCAAAGATGCCAGAAGCAGCTACTAGATAAGGCATGACAGGAGTACTACCCACGATCGCACCAAAAACGGTTCCGAGTGCGTTGGATAATAAGGCTTGTTTGGAGCGGCATAGTTCACCGTCGGGCTGAATGCAGTCGATTTGTCGCCCTAACACATTGAAACTCATCGCATCGGATAGGGACATAAATAGCAGCACAAAAACGACTGCCACAAAATTTCCCAGTTGCGACCAGGTGAGATATTGTACTCCAACGATCGCTTGTCCAATCAAGTCTTGAGGCAACTGGGGCAGGGCAAGAATGCCTTTAGGAAGGGGTGCAACTCCTGTCAGCCAACCGAGCGCAGCAGTGCTAAAAATCACAAATAGGAATGCGCCTTTGACCTTCCGCACCGTGAGCAGTGTCGTCAATAAAATCCCAAAAATTGCAATCAGTGTAGCAGGCTGCTTTAGTGTTCCTAGACTAGTCAGCGTGGCAGTATTGGCGATGATAATCCCTGCACCGACCTGAAGAGAAGCTACTTTTCCCGACAGCGCAATATATGAGAGAAACAGACCCAAGCCAATCACCATCGCCTGTTTTAGCGAATTGGGAATGGCATTATACAGTTGGCGACGGAGTGGACTGACAGACAACGCTGTGAAGAGAATTCCCTCAACTAGGACAGCAGTTAGTGCCAATCGCCAATTCATTCCCATGCCTAGCACGATAGAGAAAGTAAATAGTGCGGCGGCTCCAGTCGCCGATCCCAGGACAAAAGGATAATTAGTTAGTAGTCCAATTAGGAAGCTAGATACCGCAGCACAAAGGGCAAGTGCCACCAAAATTTGCTCAAATAAATCTCCAGCCTGCTGTAGAAATATCGCATTTCCTAAAATATGAGCATTCACGACCAGAATCGGAGCCGTGGTCATAAAGATAGTAAAACCAGCTAGTAATTCTGTGCGGAAGTTCGTTCCCAACTGTTTAAACCGAAAAAATTGACTAATGCGATCGCGCCAGGATAGGGGCTTGGAAAATGGGATTGCTTGTCTGTTCATAGAGCATTGAAGGGTTGGTGTAATGTCAAGCTGCTGCCTGACTTATGAACCGATATAATTTTGATAAGTGCTAATCAGTTTGATGCAAATTTCTTCAGTTTTGTAAGCTGGGCAAAAACACACAAGAGATATTTGCAGCGATATGAAAAATCTAGATTTGCTGTTGTAACCCAAATGTTATAAATTGTTTGAAGCTTCTCTTAATCGTTGAATTTATATATTTTTGTGATTTAAATAATCTTTATTTTCCGAATCTTATAGGTTGGGTTACGCAAAGCCTCCACCCAACCTACAGGACATTGCTACGCTTGTATTGCGATCGCACTCAATAAGCTGATGTGCAGCTAAATTATATAAACCAAAAACGCAAGATAATTGTTGTGCAGGCAAGATGCCCGCACAATATATACAAATTAGATGCGTTGCAGCTTAACTGCCATTGAAAGCAGCTATTTCTACATTTATTTGCCTGCTAAACAGGTCTTAAAGAAGACATGTTATCATTCGTAATGCCGACATCTTCGACCCAAGAATATTCCCCTGGTTCTAAAACAACACCATAGGAGTTTTGAAAATCGACATCTCTATAGAATTCCCAACGTCCGTCTAGAATCTTAAAAGATGAAATCGTATCGTTGAGGTTGAAATTTACCAGATTTGGTACTGAAGTCGTGAATGTTCCAGAGCCTCCTTGAAAGTCTCTGTCTGTAAATAGAACGATAGCTGCCATTGTTTTCTCCTTGATTTTAGATAAGTATCTGAACAGAAGTATTTTGAGAATTGCTTGCGTCTTTTCTGCTAATTGAAAGAAGCAGATTACGAGTCTGAGATGAGCAACATATTGTGTAATATCAGATATGTTTGTTAGCTCTTATGGGCGTGCAATTTGCATTTAAATGGTTTGCTGTGTGCTCGTCTGGGTTAGCGTTTTCCAAAGACTTGCGTCCAATAATGTTTGTATTGATATCGACCTGGATCGTTCTCTAGATAGCAATGACCGACACCAATTTCTGTATAGTCTGAATTAAGAATATTAGCGCGGTGTCCTGGGCTATTCAGCCACTGTTGCATTACAGCTTCTGGCGTAGGTCTGCCTGCTGCAATATTCTCTCCAACAAAGGAAGATGGATATCCTTGGTCTTTGGCACGTTTAACGGGATCACCATGCTCGAAGAAATCGCCGTGTGCCATGTTTTGAGAATGTCCTTGTGCCGCTTTGAACAGTTGCTCATTCCATTGCAATGCTCGTAAACCATGTTTAGCACGTTCAGTGTTTGTCAATGCAATAACTTGTTGTACAAGATCCATATCAAATTTTCTCCTTAGTTTTCAATGATTTACTGAATGAAAAGCTAGGAATTAGATGGTACGTTCACGAAGTAACGCACCCTAAGAAAGCCTAGCGATCGCACTTATTTACAAGTCTTTGAATCCAAAATATCTCCACAGATTGGAAGCATTGAATTTAAGTTCTGTACAATACTATTTCTTTTTAATTGAATTGCTAATTAACTATTTTTAGATATTATAAAAGTGATAATTAATTATTTTTAGGTAGTGTGGTGTGGGTGTGGGTTCGCAGATAAGATGAAATGTGAACAACGAAGGCTTATGGTTACAAAACCTTTATCGCTACTTCTAAACCTTACATTTATACCATCCGTATTATTGAACATTTTGGCTTATCGCCTCTATTTAATGGGATTTACGGTAGCGAACTGGATGGAACCCGTAGTGTTAAAGGCGACTTAATAGGGCATGTTTTACGGGAAGAGAATCTTTCACCCTCTACCGTTTTTATGGTAGGCGATAACTTCGTTAAGCTTCTCTTTGCTACGCAACGCTACCGCGAACGAGACGCTGCGCGAACGCTAACGCAAACATGACATGATCGGAGCCAAGAAAAATCAAGTTAAAACCATCGGCGTTACCTATGGCTACGGAACTGAGGAAGAATTGAAAACTCACGGTGCTGATTGGATTGCTCATTCTCCAGACGATATTCCCAAATTGATAATTCCTAATTTGTGACTCAAAATCATGCCACCATCTTTAACTATTCTCCGTTTGAATCCTACGATACCAAAAGGGAAGCTTAAACATTTAAACCTTTAGGGGATATTGTTTGCCGCTGGCAATGCTACTTTTATGTTACCGATGGATGGAAAGTTTACCCCCAATCATCCCGCATTTATGCAACGCCGATAAAATAATGCTTAGTAATATCAACATCAGCGATAAAATCAACTTTTTCCAGATGCTTTTGTAGCTCATCTGGCTGATAAAATATTTTCGCTATATCAAATTCCTGCCCATCATTTAACTTCCGCCTTTTATATATACTGCCTTGATTGTGAAAAATATGATTATTAGCTTTAGATGTTGGTTCAAAACGGAAGTCAGTAATAAATAATTACCCACCCATACGTACAGATTTATAAACTTTTGCTAAAAAATACTTGGGTAGGGGCGTACAGTTGCACGCCCCTACCTGTTTAGTTTATTAAGCGGAAAAAAGCTGTAATTTTTGACCGTTATTTAGCAAAGCGTAAATTTAATTACTACCACCAAATACGATTGCCGTTTTCGTCAACTCTTGCTTGTCGAATTACATCAGAAATTTCTTCAGCGTCTTTAACATGGTGAAGTGCTTTCTTTTCACCATTTGGTTCATCGACAACGAAGTAAGTAGGAACTGTAATGTGATCGCCTGTAATGTCTGGTGAGTCTACAGCAACTTGTTGAGCCTTCTCTTCCACTGACTGAGGTTCGTCGGCAATTCTATCTCCAGGATTGGCTGTTAAGTTTCTTTCTTTTACATTAGGCTCGTCTTGGGCATGCCAATCTTCGCTTACTGGTTGTTTAATCTGCTCGTTTGGTTCATTAGTCATAACTATTGCGGTGATTTAAAACTATGCATTTACTAACATCAATTTAGAGAATAAAATGTCTCAAGAGTTCTTTCTCTAGAGAGAGTTTGAGAATATTAATTTAAGGCAGATGTCTGAAGTTATATATTCATCACAATATTGTTAAAAAACTTCTTGCCTAAGAAATAGCTATTATTTATTTTTTGCCTCAAAAGACAGATTAACAGATGTAGGGTGTGTTAACAGCGAGAGTACGGCACCGAGAAAAATGGTGCCTTCCTTTATAAATAGCCTTTAGCCTTTTCCCACAACCAATTTTGAGTTTAAAACCCTTAACTGAGTAGTATTGCGCTAGATATAGCAGTGGCTGGTACAGGTAAAAAGACTTGTGGCTTTTAGTCATAGCATTTCATGATTAGAGACGCTGTGCGATCGCCTAATATTGGGAAATAGCATTGCCTAAAAACGGTTACAATCTTCAGGCGCTAACGTTTAGTTGCCACAAATGTGTTGTCCGCTTGCACCGAGGAGATTAAGAATTAATGTGTAAAGCTTGTGGGGTAAGTATTTTAGCCTTATCAATCAAGGCAGAGGCATGAGGCACAAGTCAGTCCCAATGCTGAAATTTTAAACTACACATTTTAGGTTACACTTTGTAACAACTTTACAGCACTAGTTCTCAGGATTAAGTAACTATAAATTTATTCAGTATAGTTTTTATTCTCAATAATATGGAATATATTTATTGGTTACCTGTTATATTTTTAACTAAAAATAATGTCAGCATTTTTATGAACTCTGCTTTGCAAGCATACTTTCATTATAGATGAACTTACAGATTTTCACCTTTTTTTCGAGTGTTGTAAGTAATAACAATTACGTATAATTACACAAATAAAATCATATATGCCAATATCTCATTACTCAATTTTAATTCTGGAGGATTCAGCCGAAGAACGGACATTATACCGCCGTTATTTAAATCAAGATAGAAGTGCTACCTATAATGTAGTTGAGGTGGAGACAGAATTAGAAGCATGGACATACCTGGTACAAAACAAGCCAGACCTCATACTTTTAGATTCTCAGTTACTAGAGATAGATAGCTTAAAATTTCTCGACCAGTTGCGGTTGGAATTTGACAGTTTTCAACTGCCAGTGATTATGTTAACGGGGCTGGGGGATACTGCGATCGCAATTCAAGCTATCAAAGCTGGTGCTTCCGATTATTTAATCAAAGACAAACTTACCCAAACTGGATTCTGCCGTGCTATTCATACTGTTTTAGAAAAAACTCAACTGAAGCGGCAGATTCGGATGCAGGAGCAACAACAACTGTTGTTAGCACAAATGCTACTCCGCATTCGTCAATTTTTACGTTTAGAGGAAATTTTAGCAACAGCCATTCAAGAGGTGCGGCAATTTCTCAATGCAGATCGGGCGATTGTGTACCAGTTTGACCATGAGATGAATGGCAAAATTTCTGCCGAGTCAGTACTACCTCAGTGGAGAAGTTCTCTCAACTATCAAATTAACGACGCTTGCTTTCGAGAAAATCAGAGACTAGTCTATTGTGATGGCGAAATCAAAGCAATTTCTAATATTTATCATACTGGACTCACAGCTTGCCATATCGAATTACTAGAGCAACTAGAAGTTAAGGCTATTCTGGTTGTACCAATTTTGTTGAACACAGAAGCAAACAGCCAGGGATCTGCGACAAATCAACTTTGGGGGTTACTAATTGCTCACCAGTGCAGCAATACTCGTGAGTGGCAAACAAATGAACTTGACTTACTTCAGCAACTTGCTGTGCAGCTGGCTGTAGCCATTCAACAAGCAGAACTGTGTGAAAAACTGCAAAATCTCAACAAATCTTTAGAACAGAAGGTACAAGAACGAACAGAGCAACTGCAAGCGAGCGAACAGAGATTTCGGGCTATTTTCAATCACAGTTTTCAATTGGCAGGGTTGTTAACAACCGAGGGAATTATACTCGAGGTAAACCAAACAGCTTTAGATTTTCGGCGATTGCAATTAGAAGATGTCATCAATCGACCGTTTTGGGAAACCGAGTGGTGGACATTTTCTCCCACAGTTCAAGACAAATTAAAACAAGCGATCGCCCGTGCAGCTCAAGGTGAATTTATCCGCTACGAAGTAGAAATTTTGAATGCAGACGAGCAAATACTTACTTTAGACTTTTCGATTCGTCCCGTGAAAGATGAATCAGGAAAAGTAGTCATGCTGATTCCAGAAGGGCGAGATATTAACGAACACAAAAAGGCACAAAAGGCACTTCAAGAAAGCCAAATTCTCTTGCAGGTTGTCATGGATAGCCTGCCTATAGCTATCTTTTGGAAAGATAGAAACTGCCGTTACTTGGGTTGCAACCGCCAATTACTTTTAGATAGTGGACATTCATCTATTCAAGAAATTATTGGCAAAACAGACTTTGATATGGTGTGGCGAGAGCAAGCACCACTGTATCAGGCAGACGATCGCATCGTTATGGAATCTGGTCAAGCCAAATTTAGTATTGAAGAACCATTTACCAAAATTGGCAATACTAACAGATGGCTACACACTAATAAAATACCATTACACAACGCTGAGGGTGAGATTATTGGCGTTGTAGCCAGCTATGAAGACATGACAGAACGTAAGGAAATTGAACAGGCATTACAGGAAAGCGAACGACGTTATGCAACTCTAGCAGCATCAGCTCCCGTTGGCATTTACCGTGCAGATGCTCAAGGAAATTTTTTGTATGTCAATGAACGCTGGTGTCAAGAAACAAGCTTGACTTATGAAGAAGCGTTAGGGTGCGGATGGCAAGTAGTTCTCCACCCAGAAGATAGAAATTTAGTTGAGTCGCAATGGCATCGTCTTATCCAAACAGGCGAACGGTTGTGTTTAGAATATCGATTTGTGCAACCAGATGGCGCTGAAACTTGGGTATTTGGGCAAGCTGTACCCGAAACAGATCCCGAAGGAAAGGTGATTGGTTATGTTGGCACAATCACTAATATCAGTCCTAGCAAACAAGCAGAAGCAGCTTTGCGGCGCAGCCAACAACTTTATCGCACCCTAGTAGATAACTTTCCTAATGGTGCAGTAGTGCTATTTGACCATGAATTGCGCTACCTTCTGGTTGGAGGCTTAGAACTTGCTGGTGTAGGTTTGAACAAAGCAGAAATGGAAGGAAAAACAATTTGGGAAATCTTTCCGCCAGAAGTATGTGAAATAACCGTCCCGCTGATGAAACAGGCGCTAGCTGGGGAAGCTGTAATTGCAGAGCTTCCTTATGAAGATAAATTGTACCTCACACATCATCTACCGGTGCGAGATGAACAAGGTAATGTAATTGCGGGTATCTTCATGGCGCAAAACATCACCGAACGCAAAAAATCTGAGAATGCACTTAGGGATAGTGAAGAGAAATTTCGCCAGTTTGCCGAAAATAGCAGACAAGTAATGTTACTCCGTCAAGTTGACTCGGGAGAGTTACTTTATGCTAACCCTACTTATGAACAAGTCTGGGGACAAACTATAGAAAGCTTGTATAAAAATCCTAACTCATGGATGGCTGCTATGCACCCAGATGATGTGCCGCGTATTGCTGTTGCTTATGAAGCCGCAAGTGGCAAGGGATTCTTTAGTGAAGAGTACAGGATTATTCGACCTGATGGCTCAATTCGGTGGATATGGGGCAGATGCTTCCCTATCAAAGATCCAACTGGGAAAACTTATCGTATTGGTGCCATCGGGGAAGATATTACAGAGCGCAAACAAACACAACAAGAGCGCGATCGCCTCTTAGAAATTTTAGAAAAACAAAATCAAACTTTAGAGGAAGAAGTTACTAAGCGCACAGCGGAATTACGAGGCGTTATTGATACGATTCCCGACTATTTATTTGTGATAGCTCGTCAGGATATGCGAACTATTTACTGTAACGATAGCTATGCTCAAAAAGTATTTCAGCAACCTCGCGAGCAAATAGAAGGAAAAACTATTTTTGAACTTTTTCCGAACCAAGATGCAGAATATTTCGCCCTGCAAAATCAGCAAGTTTTTGAATTGGGAGCATCATTACGCATCCAAGAAACTCTGCATTTCTCAGGTAATACCATTACTTTTGATACGATTAAAGTACCACTAAAGCATGACAATGGTGAAGTTTATGCTCTAGTAGGAACAGCCAGAGATATTACTGCTATCAAACAATTAGAATTGGATCTGCAGCACAGCAAAGAACGCTTCCGTAACCTTGTAGAAACATCTAGCGATTGGGTGTGGGAAATTAATGAATTTGGCGTTTACACCTATGCTAGTCCACAAATCATCAATGTTTTAGGATATTCTCCAGAAGAAATTATTGGCAAAAGTCCATTTGATTTAATGCCACAACAAGAAGCCGCAAGAGTATTGCAGGAGTTTATGAAATTTATCTCAGTTCAAGCTCCCTTTCAATGCCTTGAAAATACTAACCTTCATAAAGATGGACGACTAGTTACTTTAGAAACGAGCGCAGTTCCTATTTTTGATGAAAATAAAGAATTTCGCGGCTATCGGGGCATGGATCGCGATGTTACTACACGCAAACTAGCAGAAGCTCAACTGCACTTAACAAATGAACAACTTGCTGCTTCCAATGCCGAACTCGCCCGTGCTACCCGCCTGAAAGATGAATTTCTCGCCAACATGAGTCATGAACTACGCACCCCGCTAAATGCCATTTTGGGTATGTCGGAAGTGTTGCAGGACGAGATATTTGGAGCAATTAATGAGAAGCAAAGACAGAGTTTGCAAACCATTGAGCGCAGTGGTAATCATCTATTGGAATTAATTAACGACATCCTGGATTTATCTAAAATAGAAGCAGGGCAGCTGGAATTAGGCTACACTCCCATACCTATCGATCAGCTTTGCGAATCCAGTTTAGCGTTTATTAAACAGCAAGCTTACCAAAAACGCATTCAGCTGGAAGTGAAAATTGCCCCACAGCTACCAAGACTTTTACTTGATGAACGACGCATCCGCCAAGTTTTGATTAACCTCCTCAATAATGCTGTGAAATTCACACCAGAATACGGGCGAATCACTTTAGAAGTTAGCTGTCATACTTTAGAAGTAGAAAAGACATCCCCGGCAGGTTTCATTCGCATTGCCGTAATTGATACAGGTATTGGGATTGCCCCAGAAAATCTCAACAAACTTTTTAAACCCTTCATCCAAATTGATGGTGCTTTAAACCGTCAATACGCTGGTACAGGATTAGGGCTAGCTCTCACCAAGCGGATTGTAGAATTACATGGCGGTAAAGTAGGGGTGAGTAGTGAACTGGGTGTAGGAAGTTGCTTTACGGTTGATTTACCCTGTGGCAATTGTGAACCTGCTTTTGAGCCAGCGAACCCATCACCTGAGCTAAACTACATCTTCCACGAAACAGTCACAAATTCACCCCTAATTTTACTAGCAGAAGATAACGAAGCTAATGTTTTGACAATCACTAGTTATTTAGAGGCAAAAGGCTTCGAGATCATCTTGGCCAAAAATGGCCAAGAAGCGATCGCCCTCACCAAAACCCAACTTCCCGACTTAATTTTGATGGATATTCAAATGACGGGAATGGATGGGATAGAAGCAATCAAGCAGATTCGATTAGAGCAAAACTTCGTAAATATTCCCATCATTGCCCTCACAGCCTTAGCCATGCCAGGTGATAGAGAAAAATGTTTAGCAGTCGGCGCAAACGACTATATCCCCAAACCCATCCAACTCAATCAATTAACAACAAGAATTAAACAGCTTTTGGAAGTCAAAGATTAAAGATATTTTGGTGTTTGTCATTCGTCATTTGTCATTTGTCATTTGTTATTTGTCTGATAACCAATTACCAATTACCAATTACCAATTACCAATTACCAATTACCCCTTATCCCCAGAGGGGGCCCCGAGTTCCCCAATCCCTACCAATTATGATGAATCTCAATCCCTCGACTTTTCATAGTTTCCATAAATAAATCTGTAGGCAATGCTTCTTCTACAGGTGCAACTCCTGGTTTTTTCAGTTTGCCTTCTAGGAGCAATTGAGCGATACTACCTGTACCACAACCAGAAGCTAAGGCAGTATTTTCATGCAATAAATCGGCACAATAAACGGCTGTTTTACCATCTTTTTGACCTGTAACTTCTGCACGGACTGCTACACCAATTCCGGTGAAAGGATTCGTCACATCTGTCATAAAATGACTGACATGAGAGAGAAATTCAATCATGGCTGGACGCTGCATTAACCATTTAGGGAAAATATGCGCCGCTATCCAAGTCATGTGATTATAAAAATCAGGTACTGAACCAAATTTTGTAATTACAGTTTTTACTGAGGGGAAAGAATGGGGCATCGTAAAAGTTTCTGGCATATCAAACCAGTAAACGCCAGTACTTCCATAGGGGGATGCAAAATTAACAATTTCTCTTTCACTGTATGGTTTAACTAATTGCCAATTGCCATCAATCCAAGCTTCAAACGGATACTGTAACCCCAAAAAAGTTGTTCGCATTACAGTGATACCAGCACCGCCAGAACCGGATACTAAATAACTTAAGTGAATTTTTTCTGGTTTATCAAATTGCTCCACACATTGACGCACCATGCTGTTAGAAATACCAGGAAAAATCCCCGTATTAATAATTGCCGTGACATTAGCAGCAGCAGCCCGTTCGTTTAACTTCAAAGCTTTACTAGTATAAGACCGATGGTCGCTGACATCTAAATAGTTGACACCGTTTTCAATACAAATTTCTAGAACTTGAGTATCTCGGTAGTGAAAGGGGCCAGCACAGTGGATAACCAAATTGGAATTAGCGATCGCTTCTTGCAGTCTATCAACTTCCGCTAAGTCCAACACCAAAAACTCTACATCTGTTCCCAGATTCCAGTCCAGTTTGGTAGTTAGCCACCTCGCGTCAACATCCCCTTCATTTCCTGGGGAACGTCCGGTAACTGTAATTTTTGCTTGGGTGTGGGTGGCGATATCTTGAGCAACACTGCTACCAATCCTCCCCCTTCCTCCCAAAATTAAAACGCGGTTTGTCATGATTACTGCTTGGCAAAACTAGCTTTTAGTAGTCGGCGTAAGTTATAGATAACTGGCTTTGGCTGTCATTTGTCCTTAGTAAATTGTCATTTGTAAGGATTTTAAGCCTATTTATGTTTCGTAACATAATTTCGTTTCTTTCCACCGACTGACTTATTGCAACAATTTTCAGCCCTGCTTGTCATCGGCAACAAGTTAGACATTGGGGGATTGGGGATTGGTAATGGGTATCAGACAAACAACAAATGACAAATGACAAATGACAATTAACAAACCCAAAACATCGGCTATAAAAAAAGCTCAGTTGTCTAAATACAACTGAGCTGGGATTTAAATTACATCACTAAACGCGCAAAAACATTACAATTGTGCATTCGTTGGAAATAGATTTACGCAGATGCTTGATCCAAATTAATTTTGACGACTTTATTTTTTTCTGCTTCTACTTTGGGCAGTGTCAAATTCAAAATGCCATCTTTGTAATCTGCGGTGACGCTAGTGTTTTCTACTCTTGCAGGTAGAGGAATTACACGTTGAAATTTACCGTAGTAAAATTCGCTCTTAGTAGTACCTTTTTCTTCAGTTTTTGTTTCTTGCTTGCGTTCAGCGCTAACGTAAACAGCTTTCTCTGTTACTTGCACATCCAGGTCTTTGGCTTCCATACCTGGAATTTCTAGCTTCAGCAGAATAGCAGTTTCAGTTTCTTGTAACTCAGCGGCGGGAACTCTGACTCCGCCTCTTTCAAACAAAGCAGATGGAACTCTGGTATCTTCAAAAAGGTCATTGAGTTGACGTTGTAGGGTGTCAATTTCTCTCCAAGGATTCCAACGAACTAATGTCATAACTTTTCCTCTTGAAACTTTGTCTTTATTTGTTTATTTTGCGTTTCGCTTTTCGCTTACATATTCATATTATGAATAGCAACTACAAGTGTAAATTCGGTTTTTACCACTCAATCTTTGATGATTACCGCACTCAATAAAACAGCTTAAATAAGTACGGCATACTCGAATTTTCAGGTACGGTAAACCAGAATAAGCAACACTATAATTACGGTATTTCAGAACTGAAATTATCGAATTTTAAAAGCGATAAGAATTTAGAATCTTCTCCCCTGGTTGTAGAGACGCGATTAATCAGAGACGCGATTAATCAGAGACGCGATTAATCAGAGACGCGATTAATCAGAGACGCGATTAATCAGAGACGCGATTAATCAGAGACGCGATTAATCGCGTCTCTACAAGGCGATCGCACTAAATGACCGACAATAATTGAGTGCTATTCAATCTTTGAGGAATAAATTCATCATGCATCGTCTCCTAACAGCTTTCACGCCGCAACGCTTGTGGAGTATTACTTTGGCAATATTCCTAACTCTGATGATGAGTTTTATCCTTCCTACCGCTTCTTGGGCTGCTGTTTCCGGTTTGGGAGTGAATAATGGTCATCTAAGTTCTTGTCCGACTTCCCCTAACTGTGTTGTCAGCCAAGATGCTGATGCAAAACACGCCATTGACCCAATTCCCTATCATCTCAACCGCGATCAAGTACGAGAAACTTTGATAAAAGTTCTGGGCGTTGTTCCCCGCACAGAAATTGTCGAACAAACAAACAATTACATCCATGCTCTTTCTAAAAGCCGCATTTTTAAATTTGTTGATGATGTAGAGTTTTATCTACCTCCCAATGAATCAGTAATCCATGTGCGTTCAGCATCTCGCTTGGGCGATTCAGATTTGGGTGTCAACCGCAGGCGTGTAGAACAAATTCGTCTGGCTTTGCGCGATTTAAATATTTAAATCAGCTAGAAGATTTAGGCGATCGCTCTCCCGCGTAAGTTATTCTGTAACCAAGAGGATGGATGAATCAGTGTAGGGCGATGTCTACAACAGGCTAACCCTACGCAATTTGGATGCTGTATATTAAGTTATGCTACAAATTTCTCACAATATCATCATCCCGGATAGCGAAATCGAAATTAGCGCGATTCGCTCACAAGGAGCAGGTGGTCAAAACGTTAACAAGGTTTCTACGGCTATTCACTTACGCTTTGATATTGAGGCTTCATCATTACCGACTTACTATAAAGAGCAACTACTCAAGCTAAACGACAAACGCATTAACCAAGAGGGAGTTGTTGTCATCAAAGCTCAAGAACACCGCAGCCAAGAGCAAAACCGGGAAGAGGCTCTACAAAGACTTCAAGAACTGATTAACAGCGTCGTTGTCATCAAGAGAAAACGCCGACCAACTAAACCAACTCGCAGTTCTCAAAAAAAGCGCCTGGAAAGTAAAACTAAGCGAAAACTAATTAAATTAGCCAGAAAACCAGTCATTGAGTGAAATTCTGATTTCTGAGTTGCAACAGACGCAATCAATCGCGTCTGTACAAGAGTCAGGAGCGGCTATGTTGCATGAAACAGAAAAAAGACACTTAATTCATTAAGATATTGCTTCAGTATAATTCTCTGATTTTGTAAGCCTGTATACTTCAGAAGTTTCTATTTCTGTTGTAGGCCGAGAGGATGTGAGAAGCAGATTAAACTAAGGGTATAAGATTTGGTACTTTAGAGCCAATGACAGTTAATAATGAATTAATTTTGGCACTGTTTATTCTAATTACAACAAGTCTAGCGCTTGGCTATGGTTTTGGCGTGAAAGCTCGACGTTTACCATTTACAACAGAAATTGGATTTAGTGAGAAACAATGGCAATTTCTGCGATGGTGGGTCAAGTTAGCCTTGATTGCTGGAGTTTTGTTACCGATGTGCTTGTTAGCTCTAGATTGGAGACAAACATCTTCATGGGTATTCTGGGGGAGTTACCTGTTGATAGTCGTAGTGCAACTCATTAGCGAACGCGCCTTTAGTAAGTGGTTAGTGCCAAGTGTTGTTGTACCCATTGGTTTTGTCTACACAGCTTTTCGGTTATGGCAACTAATAGACGGATTCACACAGTTAACATTTTCCTATTTGACATTAGTGGGGTTTGGCATTGTTATGTTGTTTTGGGTTGCTAACTTAGTCATGTTAATGGTGATGGCTATTCCAACAGTCTTTGTTAGTTCAAAGTCAATTTCACAATCTTGATTTAAGTACTTACGCAAAATTAATTGTATATTCTTGTCCAAAATTTCGGATGACTTTTTCGACATAGCTAACTAGATTATGCCAACTTAGATAAGCATCTATTTCGATCCATTCATATTTCATAAATCGCCAAAGAATTTCTATAAGATTTAATTGGGGAGAATAAGATGGTAACCAAAATATTTCTAAGTTTTTATCTCGCCATTCGCTGATTTTAGCCCCCAATCAAAGTGAATTCCTATAGATAGGAAAAAAGATGATTGACCATACTTATATTCCGCGATCGCCTTTATCTAAGTTCGTCAAATTTTTGTGGTCGAGTGAAGGCGATCACTGACCTTCATCGGGCTTGTCACCTGTTTGATTGAAGTGTGTTTCCAGACTTAACGGGAAAAGTCAGAAACGTTATGCCTACTAACTTTTTGGGAATCATTGGTTTTAAGTACACTTTTCCCAGAGTTAGGATTTGTAGGTCATGAAAGTTGCTCAGATTATTGGCAAATTGGGTATCTGGTGGGAGCAAAAGCTGAGGTTAGGTATCAAGCCTACCTTGTTGTGTTTGTTTTTAATCACCGTTTGCCTTACCTTTGTGAACAGTGGCTGTAGTCTTGGACAAAACCAATCTTTTAAACCGCTTCGGGTGGGAATTACCAGCTGGGCAGGGTTTGATATTGTACGCTATGCTCAACCCTCTGAAATCTTCAAACAGCGAGGGCTAGAAGTTGAGTTGGTGCAATTTGATAACCAGCAAGATTCCAGTCGGGCTGTACTCCGAGGTGGACTAGATGCAGCATTTGTTTCTTTCTGGGATGTGATGCAAGTTGATCCCGGCAATGATCAGCCAGTGGTATTAATGACAACCAATATCTCTGCAGGAGCAGACGGAATTGTTGCCCATCCAAAAATTAAATCCGTTGCAGATTTGCGCGGTAAAAAAGTTGGGGCAAAGCTAGGAACTGTCAACCATTTAATTTTGCTGGAAGCCTTGAAAGCCCATCAAATCAAGCCTTCTGAAGTTGAGATTCGAGATTTCTCCAATGATGTAGCATCTGAGAAAATCAGAAAAGGTGAAATTGATGCTGCTGTGCTGTGGGAACCGATGTTAGGAGAGACTGCCAAGAGTATTAAGGGGAATGTGATTCACACCACAAAGCAAGTGGACAGTCTGGTGATTGATATCTTGATGTCTAGTGACAGTTTAGTCAAAACAAAAAAAGCAGAGCTCAAGCAATTTATACTAGCTTGGTTTGATGTGATGCACGCTGTTGAAACGCAGCCGACAAAAGTGTTTAACACTGTAGCAGAAAAACTAGGGCAAAATGGTAAGTCTTTTGCCAGTGATTATGCTGGGTTAAAAAAAGGGGATATTACTTTAAATAAACGGATGTTTGCCGCAGACGGTCGTCTTAATGAGGCAAAGGTAGAAATTGTACGACTGCTGCAAGCAGATCCGCGTCATGGTCGAGTGATTCGGCAAGATGTAGATATTAATACCGCACTTGTCAATGAAGCTATGACAGGATGGAAGTTATGAGCCAGCCATCTAAAAATCACTTATCCCACCAACTACTGATGGGTTTTGGAATTTCTTTAGCAACAGTTGGCTTAACTACATTGGGATTAAACTACTTCTTGATTCAATCAAAGCTGGAGCAGGAACTAGAACAACGTGCTCAATCGATTACCCAGGGAGTTGGGTTTTCCACAGAAGGATTAATCGAACTGGGAAATACGAGCATTATCAAGCGAGTGGTACAAAACTATGCCACACTGCCAACAGTGATAGAAGTCGCGATCGTCAGTCCAAATGGACAAACCATAGCAAGGAGTGGAGCAGAACTACAAAACCCACCTTATGCTTCAATTCACCCAGAATTGGCTCCTATGCTCAAACAGACTTCTCAAGCAGCTTTAGAAGGGAGTTTCAGAATCACGATAGATGGTAAGCCAGCATTAGTTGAAATTTTGCCCTTTAGTAGCACACTGTTTGGTCAGGCAAACCGACGCGGGTTAGCGATCGCTATTCTGGATGTCAAAGAACTACAACAGCAAGCTTGGCACACCCTCTATACCTCTACCATTATCCTACTCATTGGGATGTCAGCAATTTTAGTGCTGATGACAATAATAATTCAGCGATTTGTCTTACATCCACTCCAACGTTTGAATAAAGCCGTTACTGATAGTCACAGCATTGACCATTTTGTTATGCCCAGTGGATTGCCAAATAACGAAATCCAATTCCTTGCCCAGACAATTCAACAGGCGGCTACAAGAGTAGAAGCTTATCAAAAACTTGAACAAGAAGTGGCGCAGCGAAAGCAAGCCCAAGCCGCTTTACTAGAGTCAGAAGCACAGCTACGGCAGCAAGCCCAAGATTTGGAGAAAGCTATCCAAGGTTTGCAGCAAGCTCAAATGCAAATTATTCAAAGTGAGAAAATGTCTGCTTTAGGCAATCTGGTTGCGGGTGTGGCTCACGAAATTAACAATCCAGTTTGCTTTATTCACGGCAATCTCACTCATATTAATAACTACACTCAGGATTTATTACAATTAATCGACCTTTACCAACAACAATATCCTGATTCCACAGAAACAATCCAGACAGCAGTGGAAGCTATTGACCTAGAATTTCTTCAACAAGACTTTCCCAAACTGCTCAGTTCTATAAAAGTGGGAACAGAACGCATTCGGGGAATCGTGCAATCTCTACGCAACTTTTCGCGTCTGGATGAAGCTGAGTTTAAAGCAGCAAATGTGCATGAGGGCATTGAAAGTACGTTGCTACTCCTGCAAAACCGTCTCAATGCACAAACAGACTCTGGCAAAATTGAAGTAATTAAAAATTACGGTCAGTTACCCTTGGTTGAGTGTTACCCAGGTCAACTAAATCAGGTTTTCATGAATATTTTATCAAATGCGATCGATGCTATAGAAGAGTTAACATTCAATCAACAATTTTCCACTCATCAAAAATTACAACAAAAAACTCATCCTACAATTTGTATTGCTACGCAAATATTGGCAGATAAAACTATCTCAATTCACATTAGCGATAACGGCTCAGGGATGGATGAAGCAGTAAAAGCGAAGTTATTTGACCCCTTCTTTACCACCAAACCAGTAGGGAAAGGCACAGGCTTAGGTTTATCCATTAGTTATCAAATTGTGGTGGCCAATCACGGGGGCAAGTTGTACTGTCATTCTGTACTAGAACAGGGAACCGAATTTTTCATAGAAATTCCAATTCATCAGTCAGGTCGTAACTATCTGTCATAGGATTTATTATGCTGATTCTATAGGGCCATTCAGCCCACTTGAAAAAATAAATGATGTTTAATAGCTATCTCTGTGCCATTAAATCTCTCAATTCCCTATAAAATTGCTCCCTTCTACGCTTAATGAAGCGATATCGCTTGTATCTTTGAATACAGCTTTTAGCTATCGGCTTGATTAGAAGTGCGATCGCACTTATTAAGATAATAAAAGATACCATTACAATGATTATATGAAAAGCGGTGTTTGTACTCATTTTGCTTGAAAATAAGGGAATTATCGAGGAGTCGCATCCGTATTTATATGTAATTATTATGTTGTCAAGCCAGCAAAATAAAAGTATATACACGTAAAAAGTTGGGCAGAATTGATGAAATTTAGGGGTAGTGCTGCTGATCATGCTATGAGTCAGCAATGGTAATAAGTAAATGATTTACTATTACCATTACGACAATCAGGTACTTCCAATTCAAAAAATATTCCATTGTTATTGCTGACATTCAACAGTCAACGACTTTAAGCGGAATAATTTATTTTTTGGAGTTTCCTAAAAATTAACCTAGTTTGAAGGCATCATTAAACGCTGAGGACTAGGAGGAGAAGAAAGGTTCAAGAAGGTGATGAGTTTCAATGTGCGACGGCGAATTTTCCAACGCCCATTTTGTTGGATAACCTCATCTTCATAAGTACCATTAGCAACATCAATGCTAGTTTCAGAACGTTTGTGAGTTGCATGGAGATAGGAAGTCATCGTTGCATTATTACCATTCACGTTAATGTTGATTGTACCTATCAAATGCTGGGTAGCTACATAGCCATTCCCTTGGAATACACTATAAACAAAATCTGCCCAAGCATTGGTGCCGATATATGTCTGGGTGTCTCCATTAGGGAAAACTGCTGTAATCGTTGCATTCGGTGTAAAGCAGTCCGGATAAATATTCTTTCCTCCTTGCAAATCTCCTCTCCCAATTGCATCTGTTCCCAAGGCGTAGCAAACCGTCAATTTTTCAATATCTAATTGAGCATTAGGTTGCGACGCAAAAGCAAATTCAAATGTCCCCCCTAGTAGTACAACTACAGTAGCAATCACTGCTATTAAGGTTGTCATCCCCGGAAAACTCATCAATCTCTGAGATTTGTTTTTTTTCATTTAATTTTGCTACCCTACGTAAGTCATTACCAATTGTGTTACCTGGAATTGCCCATCTAAATGATAGATGTCAATGTTTTTACAGCGATGCTAAATACTGTTGCATATTTGGGAATACTAAATGCGAAACTCGCAAATATACAATGAGTATGGTTAGCACTCAAGTTAGTATTCCCGGATATCAAGTCAAAGAAATCATTTATGATGGTTCCAAAACTTTGGTATATCGAGCCATCCGAGAACAAGATTCCTTAAGAGTAGTCATTAAACTGCTGAAAAATCCTTATCCTAGCTTTAGCGAACTAGTACAATTTCGTAATCAATATACTATTGCTAAAAATCTTGACTTCCGAGGCATCATCCAAACCTATAGCTTAGAAACTTACCAAAATGGTTATATATTGGTGATGGAAGACTTTGGGGGAATTTCCCTTAAGGATTATTTTACTCATCAGACTTTACATATAAAGCCTCTACAGGAATTTTTACCAATTGCTATCTCTTTGTGCGATACCTTAGATTTTTTCTATCATCATAAAATTATTCATAAAGATATTAAACCCGCCAATATTTTAATTAATCCTGAAACAAAACAAGTTAAATTAATAGATTTTAGTATTGCTTCCTTACTACCAAGAGAAACCGAATCCCTAAAAAATCCTCAAGTTTTGGAAGGAACAATATTCTATCTATCACCCGAACAAACGGGGAGAATGAATCGGGTAATTGACTATCGCACTGATTTTTATTCTTTAGGCGTAACTTTTTACGAATTATTAACTGGTCAATTACCATTTCAATCAACCGATTTGATGGAGTTGGTACATAGTCATATTGCTAAAATGCCTGCGGTATTAGGGAACAGGGAAGAGATTCCGCCAGTACTGTCAGATATTGTGATGAAACTAATGGCGAAAAATGCGGAAGACCGTTATCAAAGCGCATTAGGATTAAAGCATGATTTAGAAAAATGTTTAGAACAAATCACAGAAACCGGGGAAATTCAGGATTTTGAAATTGGTAAGCGGGATATTTGCGATCGCTTTCTCATCCCTGAAAAATTATATGGTAGAGAAAAGGAAGTTGAGCAGCTATTAGCAGCATTTGCCAGGGTTTCTCAGGGTGACAGCGAACTCATGTTAGTTGCTGGGTTTTCTGGTATCGGTAAAACTGTCGTAGTTAACGAAGTTCATAAACCCATTGTTAAACAACGGGGATATTTTATTAAAGGCAAATTTGACCAATTTAATCGAAATCTTCCTTTTTCAGCATTTGTCCAAGCATTTCGCGATTTGATGGGACAATTACTCGCTGAAAGTGATGCTCAAATCCAACAATGGAAAAGTAAAATTATTCAGGCATTAGGGAACGATGGACAGGTGATTATTGATGTCATTCCCGAATTAGAAAGAATTATTGGTCAACAACCACCTGCAACAGAATTATCCGGTACTGCGGCTCAAAATAGATTTAATTTATTATTCCAGAAGTTTTTACAACTATTTACTAGTAAAGAACATCCATTAGTGATATTTTTGGATGATTTACAATGGGCTGATTTGGCTTCTTTAAAGTTAATTCAATTATTAATAGCAGAAATCAATCAAGGATATTTACTCTTAATTGGTGCGTATCGAGATAATGAGGTATCGAACGCTCATCCGTTGATCATGACCTTAAAAGGCATTAGCAACGCGGGGGCAATTGTGAATACACTCACTCTACAACCTCTGAGCCGCTCGACATTAAATCAACTCGTAGTTGATACATTAAAGTGTACAGAAGATTTGGCAGTTCCACTTTCACAATTAATTTATCGCAAAACACAGGGAAATCCTTTTTTTGCTACGCAATTTCTTAAGTCATTACATGAAGATGGATTAATTGATTTTAATTGGCGAGCAGGATGCTGGGAATGTGATATCTCTCAAATAAATCAGCAAACCCTTACCTCCGATGTTGTTGAGTTTATGGTATTTCAATTACTAAAACTACCAGAATCAACTCAGCAAGTATTAAAATATGCTGCTTGTATTGGCAATTCTTTTGATTTAAAAACATTGTCGATTGTTTGCCAATTATCGGCAGTAGAAACTGCTGCGTCTTTGTGGAAAGCTTTGCAGTCAGATTTTATTTTGCCCCAAAGTGCGGTTTATAAGTTTTATCAAGATGCTGAAGAAAAAACTCAACTGAAAATTAGCGATCGCCACATATTTAAATATAAATTTTTACATGACCGTATTCAACAAGCAGCTTATTCTCTGATCCAGGAAGCAGACAGACAAAAGACACATTTACAAATTGGGCGATGCTTACTGCGGGCTACGCCTACGCTTTTGCAAAGCAATCCCCCAGCCAAACAAGGAGAACAGATTTTTGATATTGTCAATCAGTTAAATATTGGTAGGGCATTAATTGACGATATCCAAGAACGAAATCAATTAGCGCAATTAAATCTCATTGCTGGCACAAAAGCCAAAGCTGCGACTGCTTATACTGCGGCTGTGGATTATTCGCTAATTGGGTTAGAATTACTCTGCGAAGATAGCTGGGAAAAGCAATATCAATTAACATTAGAATTACATGAATTAGCTGCTGAAGCTGCTTACTTAAGTGGTAATTTTGAGCAGATGCAACAGCTAACAAAAATTATTCTGCAAAATGCCAAAACATTACTAGATAAGGTTTCTATTTACGAAATTCAGATTACTGCTTGCATTATGCAAAGCAAACAAATAGAAGGAATCCAAATTGCCCGTTCAATTCTGCAACAATTAGGCATTCAATTTCCCGAACAACCAACACCCTTAGATATTCAACAAGGTTTGCAGCAAGTTATTGACAATTTACAGGGGAAATCTATCGGTGAATTAGTTCATTTACCGATAATGATAAAACCAGAAAATATCGCTGCGATGAAAATTTTAATGCGAGTCCTACCTGCGGCTTTTCAAAGTGACCCGGTAATGGTTCCCTTAATCACTTTTGCAATGGTTCAGTTATCAATTAAATACGGTAATACGCCCGTTTCTGCCTATGGTTATAGTTTGTATGGATTGCTGCTTTGTGGAGCCTTCAGTGATATTAACGCTGGCTGTGAATTTGGAAAATTGGCTTTGGGCATATTATCGAAATTTAATTCCTCAGAACTAAAAGCGAAGATATTGACCGTTGTTAATGCCCACATAGCCCATTGGCAACAGCATATTAAGGACACATTATTACCTGCGATCGAGGGTTATGCTACAGGATTAGAAACAGGCGACCTTGAATATGCTGGTTATTGTGCTTATATTTATCCAGTTCATTCTTTTTGGTTAGGTAAGGAACTAGAAACTCTGGAAAAAGATTTTAACGTTTATGTTGATTCTTTGCAAAAAATTAAGCAACAAGTTGCTTTTTATTGGAGTTCAATTTATTACCAAACTGTTTTAAACCTCCAGGGCAAATCTGAGCATTTAGATAAGTTAGTGGGTAAAGCTTATGATGAAGAGACTATGTTGGCTACTCATCAACAAGCTAATGATTTATATACAATTAATCACCTGTTTGTTAATAAACTATTCATCAGTTATTTATTCAATGATTATGAGAAGGCATTAAATAATGCGGAAATGGCAGAACAGTCTTTAGGAGGAGTTACTGGGCTGGTTGTTGTACCTTTGTTTTATTTTTATGATTCTTTAGTAAGATTAGCTTTGTATTCTAGAGTTTCACTTTCTGAGCAACAAGCAATTCTAGAAAAAGTTCAAACTAATCAGGAAAAAATGGAAGTTTGGGCTGGTCACGCCCCAATGAATTATTTACATAAATTCAACCTGGTAAATGCAGAAAAATATCGAGTTTTAGAAAGAAATTATGAAGCTGGAGATTATTACGATCGCGCTATTTCTCTTGCCAAAAGCAACGGCTTCACTCAAGAAGAAGCCTTAGCCAACGAACTAGCAGCTAAATTCTACCTTGATTGGGGAAAAGAAACTGTCGCCGCAGGATATATGCAACAAGCCTACTATTGTTATACCCGTTGGGGCAGTTCAGCCAAAACCGATGACCTAGAAACACGCTATCCCCAACTACTAAAACCCATCCTGCAACAAAGACGAATTAACCCCAATCCCTGGGAAACAATTTCCACCATTGTCTTTCGTAAAACATCTTCGTCTGCTCATAGTTCCACGGCTAGTAGCAGCAATATTTCTGAAATTCTAGATTTTACCAGCGTACTAAAAGCGGCTCAAACTATTTCTAGTAGTATCGAATTAGATGAACTTCTCACCAGTCTCACCAAAATTATCTTAGAAAACTCCGGTGCAAAAAAATCTGTCTTAATTCTCCCCCAAGAAGATATTTGGAAAATCCGAGCAATCACTTCTATTAATTCTCAAGGTGAAATCCAGACAATCCTTGACTTACAATTACTAGATATCTGCCAAGATGTACCCATAAAAATCATCAATTATGTCAAAAATACCCAATTACCTATTGTTATAGATAATTGTCAAATAGAGATTCCTGGACTAATTAGCGAATATATACTCACATATCAACCAAAAAGTATCTTATGCACACCAATTATTAACCAAGGAAATTTAGTAGGTATTCTCTATCTAGAAAATCAACTCACAAGCGGAGTATTTACCCAAGAACGCTTGCAAGTAATTAATCTACTTTCCTCCCAAGCAGCTATCTCTTTAGAAAATGCTCGACTTTATCAAAAAGTCCAACAAGCATTAGAAGATTTACAACAAGTTCAATTACAAATTGTCCAAAGTGAAAAAATGTCAGCATTGGGAAATCTAGTAGCAGGTGTAGCCCATGAAATGAACAATCCTCTCGGGTTTATTTCTGCCAGTCTTAAACAAGCTAAACCCACAATTGCCGATCTGAGCGAACATCTGAACTTATATCAGCAAACTCTACCTCATCCCAGTGAAGCAATTATTGACCACGCCACAGAAATTGACCTAGATTACATCCAAGAAGACTTACCGAAGATGATGGATGCAATGGTCATGGCGTGCGATCGCCTGAAAAATATTAGTACCAGTCTTCGCACTTTTTCACGAGCAGATAAAGATTACAAAGTACCTTTTAATATCCATGAAGGTATCGATAGCACCATTTTAATTCTGAAACATCGTCTCAAAGCTAACGAACAACGTCCAGCTATTGAGGTAGTTACTGATTATGGTAATGTGCCACAGGTTGAATGCTTCCCTGGACAATTAAATCAGGTATTTATGAATATTTTAGCAAATGCCATTGATGCTTTAGAAGAAGCAAATAATGGGCGGAGTTTTGCAGAAATTCAAGCACATCCTAATCAAATTACCATTAAAACTTTACTACAAGGGAAGCAAGTAAAGATTTCTATTGCTGATAATGCTCTGGGGATGAGTGCAGAAGTAAAACAGCAGATATTCGAGCATTTATTTACTACGAAAGCTGTAGGTAAAGGAACAGGATTAGGATTGGCGATCGCGCGGCAAATTGTAGTAGATAAACACGCTGGGTTACTGGAATGCAATTCCTCTCTAGGAAAAGGAACTGAGTTTATCATTCAAATACCTATAGCGAGCTTAAATGAGTCGTGAAATTTTTCGTTGACGCAGAGAACAGCCTTGAAAATGCAGAAATAGCAAAACTTACAGGATTAGATAACCAGCAGGGATTACATCATTTCCTCACTACATAACCTTGGGATGTAGAACAGTTAATGAGTTACTTATTTTGTATTTTAACCTTGAAATTGCAAATCCCTCAAAGCGTGGGCTAGAGAGGGATTTTGGTATTGATTTTTTGACTGCTAGGTTAAATTACTTGCTTTCTTAACTACTTCCTTTAACTCTTCAAAGGAGATACTACCGTCTTTATCTCCATGCATAGCTAGCAATTCCTGGGGGCTACTGACACCTGTTTCAGCCGAGATGATTGCACTTAACCCAGGGCTTAAAAAAAGCTCATTAATGGAGATTTTGCCATCTTGATCCATATCCAAGGTATTAAAAAGAGATTGAAGCTCTTGCTCAGTTGCCATAACTTTTTATCTGAATTAATCTTTAAATTTAATATCTTTTAATTAAATTAAACTTATATCCTTAGAAGTAAAAACGGGTATCCCTGGGGCTGAGATTAGCAGTACCGCCGTCACTGGCAAAGCAGCTTCAACTTTAGGTCGTCTTGATTGTGTGGGCGGCAAGAGAATAAGCTGTTAAGCATTTAATATGCACATTGAGGCCGCAGTGGGCAGGGAGCAAGGGAGAGGGTTTGCAGCTTTTACCAGCAAAAACAATGATGCAATTTAAATGACGATTAGCTTATAGGCGATAAGTAAAATTTACCATTTTGCCTATTCACGCAACAAAGCCGTCAGGAGCTAAAAATTATTCCATCTCCCTGCCCCCTGCTCCCTTGCCTCTTCGGATAACCGCCAACTAGATAATGGGCTTTATGAGAATTTATTTTGTAAAGTAAAGATAAGTAAACAAATTCTTTTAATCTAAATGGTTGCTCTCAGCTTAAAGGAAATTTCTGACCAGTTAGAAAGCCCCAACCTGCGCGATCGCATGGTAGCCTTGGCTAATCTCCGCAATGTTCCAGCAGAGGATGCCTTACCTTTAATTAAAAAGGTTTTGGATGATGAATCGCTGCAATTACGCTCAATGGCAATATTTGCTTTAGGAATTAAGCAAACCCCGGAATCTTACCCAATTTTGGTAAAAATTCTGGAAAATGACCCAGATTATGGTATCCGTGCTGATGCAGCAGGAGCTTTAGGCTATTTAGGTGATGCGAGAGCCTTTGAGGTATTGTCACGGACATTTTACGAAGATACAGATTGGTTAGTACGCTTTAGCGTAGCAGTCGCCTTGGGTAACATTAAAGACCCCCGTGCCCATGAGGTCTTGGTGAAAGCCTTAGACAGTGATGAGGTGATATTACACCAAGCTGCGATCGCGGCATTAGGAGAAATTAAAGACATTGAATCTGTCGATCTCATCTTACGCTTTGCTCAGTCAGATGATTGGTTAGTACGGCAACGTCTAGCAGAAGCTTTAGGCAATCTTCCCACCCCCAAGAGTATCTCAGCCTTAAAATACCTAGAAAAAGATAGCAATCCCAACGTTGCTGCGGCTGCAAGCTATTCCCTACAACGACTCGAAACCAATGAAGGATAAAGGCTGAAGGCTGAAGGATTGTAAAAATCCAAAATCCAAAATCCAAAATCCAAAATTGATAGACTTCAGACTTGTTTAGTAACGCCTCCTGCTACCTTTTAATAAGTGGGATTTTCGGCATTTTGATGCAGGGCAGTTTTAATGATGAATATAGAAGAGTTTTTGGAGTTGAGTGCTGGTAAATGGTTTTCTCATCGTACTAGTCACCTTGTGACTACCAATCAATCGGAAGGTAGTAAATCAGATATTATCTTTGAGTTTTTAGCAGCAGACCATCCAGAGGTAATCAAATTGTGCGAACAGCACGAAGTTAACTCTAGCAAAGTTTCTTGTGGTGCTAAAGTTACATGGAACGGCACAAAGGAATTTAAGGCAGAAAAATATAGTGGCTCTTCGCTGTTAGTTTTAGTAGCAGATGAAGATAAATCTAATGAAGGTAAATTACTGCACAAAATGAGTGATGGGGAAAAATCCCTAGTCACTGGACGTTATAAGCTAGGCAGTGATGAAGCCCTAACCTTAACTACTGAGTCTGAAACCATGTGGTCTGAAGAACGGCTGTGGTTTGCTAGCCCTAACTTACGGATGCGGGTAAGTGTTGTCAAAGGCAAAGACGGCTTTAGTATGGCTTCTTTCTCATCTGAAATTCGTATGGGTGGTGCGCCAGCAAATGCCAAAGCATCACAAGCGGCTAATTCCGCATCAAAGTAGAGCTTAGGGGATTGGGAGCAGGGGAGAAATGAATAATGACTCTTGTACAGACGCGATTAATCGCGTCTCTGCAACTCAGTAATTGTAGGGGCACAATATATAATTGTGCCCCTCTGTGTTGGGAGATGAAATTTTTAAGGCTATGCGATCGCCTACAATACTCTCATCACTACTAACTCTTCCTGTTCCCTTTCTCCACAAACCACTACCAGCACCCGACAAAAAAGAATGAACCCAGAGAGATTGGCAAGACTGCGGGATTTATGCCGAGATGAAGCCCTATTCCAAAATATCCAGCAGATTTTCACAGAAGAAGCCCAATCCTTACATGATGAACTCAATCAAGCCAATTTTCTCATTGAGCGGCAAAAAACATTATTTCGTGTAATTAGCCGACTGCGGGAACCAATCGACTTAGAAACGATTTTTCAAGCCACAGCTACAGAAGTGCGCCAACTTTTGCTAGCAGATAGAGTGGGGATGTTTCGTTTCTATCCCGATTCTGGCTGGGATGATGGGGAATTTGTTTCTGAGGATGTAGACCCAGCTTTTCCATCAGCTATGGCGCAAAGAATCCACGATCATTGCTTTGGGGAGCAGTTTGCGGTTCAGTATCAGCAAGGACGGGTACAAGCAGTTGCGGATATTTACAATTGTGGGCTGAGTGATTGCCATATTCGGGTGCTGGCACAATTTAATATCAAAGCAAACTTGGTGGTACCTCTGTTACAAGGTAAAAACCTCTGGGGATTGTTGTGTATACATCAATGCCGTACTTCCCGAACATGGCACAGTACAGAAATTGAGTTTGCTACTCAAATTGCCAATCATCTGGCTGTCGCCCTACAGCACGCCGAACTTTTAGCGGATTTACAAGCAGAAGTTGAAGAACGCCAGCAAGCAGAACAAGCAGTTCGCAACCTCAACCAAGGATTGCAAAGAGCAATCCTGGAATTACAAGTAGTAAATAGGGAGTTAGAAGCTTTTAGCTACTCAGTCTCCCATGATCTGCGTGCCCCATTACGTAGTATTGATGGCTTCAGTCAGGCGCTTCTCGAAGACTATGAAGGCGAATTGGATGACGCAGCCCAGGACTACCTCCGGCGAATTCGGTCAGCTACTCAGCGCATGGGGCAATTAATTGATGATTTGCTGAACTTATCTCGGTTGATGCGTAGCGAGATGCAGTTAGAATCTGTGGATTTAAGTTTATTAGCTAGGGAAATCTGCACAGAAATACAAGAAAGTCAGTCAGGGCGACAGGTTGAGTACATCATTCAACCAGGACTTATCGCTCAAGGAGATAGCCGACTCTTACAAATGTTATTGACAAATTTACTAGATAATGCATGGAAATTCACCAGCAAGCACACCCAAGCCAAAATTGAGTTTGGTACTATAACTCAAGCAAGTGACATCCCCATTTACTTTATTCGAGATGATGGCGCTGGCTTTGATATGGCCTACGCCAACAAGTTATTTAGCCCCTTTCAACGGCTACACAGAATAGATGAATTCCCTGGTACAGGAATTGGTCTAGCCATAGTACAACGCATTGTGCATCGGCATGGTGGCAGGGTGTGGGCAGAAGGAATTGTCGAACAAGGCGCTACTTTTTACTTTACATTAGTAGCAGAGGAGGCAAACGGATGAGCTTGAGCAATAAAATGATTCTGTTGGTGGAAGATAATCCTGATGACGAAGCTTTAGCTATCCGGGCACTTAGGCGCAATCACATCAGTAATGAGATAGTGGTAGCTCGTGATGGTGTAGAAGCTCTAGATTATCTATTTGGTACTGGAGTTCATGCTGGTAGAGATATCAGCATCAAACCTACTGTGATTTTGTTAGATCTCAAGCTACCTCGTATCGATGGTATGGAAGTATTGCGTCGCTTGCGAGAAGACAAACGCACTAGCTTATTACCTGTAGTAATTCTCACTACCTCCAGCGAAGAGCAAGATTTACTGAAAAGTTATAGTTTGGGTTGCAACAGTTATATCCGCAAACCTGTAGATTTTCTCCAGTTTACAGAAGCAGTCCGACAACTAGGAATGTATTGGCTCCTAATGAACGAGACACCGCCTGTTTAGGAAGTCAGCAACAATGAAACCCCTCCTGCGTGTTCTAATTGTTGAGGATTCTGAAGATGATACTCTCCTAGTTCTAAGAGAGTTACGTCGGGGCGGATACACAGTGGAATATGTGCGTGTTGATACCGCAGATTCCATGCAGGCAGCACTCAATCAAAGATTATGGGATATCATCATTGCAGATTACAGTCTACCTGCCTTTAGTGGTTTAGCAGCCCTAAAACTTCTGCAAAAGCAAAAGCTGGATTTACCATTTATCATTGTGTCCGGCACAATTGGTGAGGATATTGCAGTTGCAGCCATGAAAGCGGGCGCGCACGACTATATAATCAAAGGTAATATGGCCCGCCTAGTGCCTGCGGTAGAGCGAGAGTTACGAGAAGCACAGGAACGGTATAAAAGACATAGTGCAGAACAGGCTTTTCGAGAAAGTGAAGACCGCTTCCGTACTCTGTGTTCTTCAGCTCCTTTGGCTATATTTCAAACTGATGCCCAAGGTCAGCTGATCTATAGCAATCCTTTATGGTATGACATTTCCGGCTTTAGCGAACAGCAGAGTGTAGGCTATGGCTGGATTCAAGCAGTTCACCCAGAAGATAGAGCTGAAGTTTCTCAGGATTGGCAAAGAACAGTCTTAGAACAAAGTACTTGGGTTGACGAGTATAGGCTACTTACCCCCCAAGAAGAAATTCGCTGGGTGCGGGCGTTAGCTAGCCCAATGTATTCCACAGAAAGACGATTTTTAGGCCATGTCGGTACATTTGAAGATATTACCGATCGCAAACAAGCAGCACAAAAAATCTACGAACAAGCAGCTTTATTGGATATCTCCATAGATGCGATCGCAGTTTGTAACCTGAAAAATCATATCCTATTCTGGAATAAAGGCGCAGAAAGGCTTTATGGATGGACGACAGCAGAAATCGTCGGCAGAAATGCTACTTTCCTTTTAGGTAAAAATGGGGAAACTTCGCCATCATTCTCAGAAATACAGTCAATCTTAGCCAAAGAAGGTAAATGGCAAGGTGAATTACAGCAAGTCACCAAAGATGCCAAAGACATCATCGTAGAAAGTCGCTGGACGCTGATGCGCGATGAAGCTGGTAACCCCAAATCTATTCTCAAAGTCAGTACTGATATCACCCAAAAAAAGCAACTAGAGGCGCAATTTCTCCGCACTCAAAGATTAGAAAGCCTGGGTAGCCTGGCTAGTGGTATTGCTCATGATTTCAACAACATTCTCACGCCTATCTTGGCAACAGCGCAACTACTACCCGCCAAATTTCCCAACCTGGATGAAAACAGTCAGCAATTATTAGAGATATTAGAAAGCAGTGCAAGGCGAGGCGCTGATTTAGTCCAGCAAATTCTCTCCTTTACTCGCGGAGTGGAAGGAAGCCGAACATTGGTGCAAGTGCGACATTTGCTATCAGATATCGCGCAGGTTGCTCACAGAACCTTTCCCAAATCTATTGAAACCAAAACGGATATCAATCCCAATCTTTGGACAGTTTTTGCCGATGCAACGCAACTGCATCAAGTATTAATGAACCTCTGCGTCAATGCCCGTGACGCAATGCCTGATGGTGGTATTCTCAGAATTAACGCCGAAAACCTGTGGATTGATGAAAACTATGCTCAGATGCATGAAAATTCTGAAGCTGGTTTTTATGTTGTCATTACTATAGCCGATACAGGAACAGGTATTCCTCCAGAAATCATTGACCGCATCTTTGAGCCGTTTTTTACTACTAAAGAAGTAGGAAAAGGCACAGGTTTAGGGCTTTCTACTGTCATGAGCATTATTAAAAGCCACAATGGTTTTGTCAGTGTACACAGTGAGTTAGGACAAGGAAGCAGTTTTAAAGTCTACTTACCTAGTAGAGAAGCCACAGAAACCAATACAGTCACCAATACAAATCTCCCCAGTGGAAATAACGAATTAATTTTAGTAGTAGATGATGAAGTTTCGATTTGCGAGATTGCTAAAACTACCTTAGAAACCCATAATTACAGAGTTTTAACCGCTAGCGATGGCATTGGAGCTTTAGCACTTTATGCTCAGTATATAGATGACATCAGTGTGGTGTTAATAGATATGATGATGCCTGTCATGGATGGTTCTCAAACTATACAGATGTTGCAGCGCATGAATCCAGATGTCCAAATTATTGCCATGAGTGGACTAATGGCCTATGAGCCGCATGAGCAAAAACAGATCCTTGGTATCCGAGAATTCTTGGCAAAACCTTTTACAGCACAGGTTTTATTGAATACTTTGCATGAAGTAATTTTGGTGATGGGTAATGGGTAATTGGTAATGGGTAATGGGTAATGGGTAATTGGTAATTGGTAATTGGTAATTGGTAATTGGTAATTGGTAATTGGTAATTGGTAATTGCTGATCAGACAAATAACAAATGACAAATTCCAATTATTCAAATTCATCAATTGTTGCAGGAGTATGAGGCTTTTGCCGAGTAACAATACGTTTCTCATACCACTTCATTAACGGAGTTGAAGTAATTCCATGCACAATCACAGAAAAAACAATTGTGGTGTAAGTTATCCAAGAGATTTTTTCGGCAGATTCACCTTTTAAACCATTACCAAATGCATAGGCAAGATAATATAAAGAACCAACACCACGAATACCAAACCAACCTAATAACCAGCGAGTTCCGGAATGTAAAGTGCGGCGAGGTGAATCTAAAGGACGTTTACCTATAGTGCTAATCCAAACTCCTACGGGTCGGATGACGAAAAATAACATAACTATTACTATTAAAGATTGAATCCCATAATTGAGCATCGGCTGGAATAACAATATCGTTCCCAATAGTAAAATTGTGCCTACTTCTAAAAGCTTTTCTAATTTTTCTATAAACCCCAATTGTGCTAGAGGTTTTTCCGGATCTTGGTAACTGCGTTGAGAAACTAAACCCGCTACAAATACTGCTAAAAATCCATAGCCATTGATAATTTCTGTTAATGAATAAGTCAGAAAAATTATACTAATAGCGATGAAGTCTTCCATCAACTCATCGGCACGGCGGCGCTTTTGGACTTTTTTATCAAGCCAAACTATTGCTTTGGCAACAATAATTCCCATAACAATACCAGATGCGATCGCCCAAATTAAATCGACTAATAACCAGTTCTTTAACCAATTATCCCAATTAGGGTCTTTAAGGGCATAAATACCAAAATAAACGAAGGGAAATGCTAAAGCATCATTTAATCCACCTTCGGAAGTTAAACCAAAGCGTAACTCATCTTGGTCATTAGTATCGGTTAGTTGGACTTCTGAGGCTAATACTGGGTCAGTTGGTGCGAGAATTGCTCCCAATAAAATCGCTTCTCCCCAATTCATCCCTAAAAAAAATTTGCCCACAGCAGCCAAGGCAAAAATGGAAATTGGCATCAAAAATCCAATGAGGCGCGCTGTAATATCCCAAATTCCTAATTTCAGAGGTCGGACTATCTTTAAACCACAACTAAATACAGAAATAATTACTACAAGTTCTGCGATGCGTTCAAGAAATTCAGCATTAAATACATCATCTCGCCGCAATTGAATCAGTCCGAAGCCATAAGGGCCTAAGAAAATTCCAACCACTAGATAGATGAGAGCGAAGGATAGAGGTAGACGCGAAATCCAGCCAGATCCTAATGTAACTATCAACAGAAGTAGACCAATGACCAATAGGTCAAGAATATAAGTGTCTACCATAGATAATGTGTATCAAAAATGAGTTTTGCTTTGTCAGTCTAGTAGTATTGTCTATTGCTCTGAATCACCCCTAGGGTGATTCTATGGGTATGATTTTGCGTTCAAGAGTAGATAGAGTCGTGTCTATGTTTTCTATAGGAACTTGGGAAGATAGATGAGGAAGTAGGGGAGATGAGGGAAAAATAATTAATGATAAATGACAAACGCCAAACACAAGATCAACTTCATCCGAAATACATAATTCCTCAGTTGTATGTAAATAATGTTGCAGATAACTGTGTTGCTAACTAATCACTGAGAACTAGTATTCGTACTCAGAACTCAGCACTTTTTAGTTAGTAGCACTGTAAGTTTTGCTGTTATCAATAAAAGTCAACATTTGTTTATAGATGCATAAAGCTTTTGAGCAATATGCAGACATTTCTGGGAATCTATTTCATAACACATTCTTTTAATGATTCATTAGTCTATGATTACTCTCACTCAAACTTCGGCTACACAAGCAATTAAACGGCAAAAGGCAGATATTCTTAATTATCCTGACTTAATGCAAGTTTATTTTTTCCAAGCAGTGATTGAGAACTTAGAAGATGGCATCTTAATTTTAAATGAGATGGGTGAACTGTTACACGCTAATGCATCTGCTGAACAGATTTGTTCGCAGTTAAATCTAGAAAATTGCCACAAAAAATTTGTACATCCAATTATTCAGCAGCTTTGCCAATCTTTAATTGACAGCCGGACTTTTACAGATAATCAACAACTGATTCTCTCAGACGAAATTATATTTAATCAAACAACTATTTTTCGGATTCGGGTGAGGTGGCTAAATTTAAATACTGTGCAGATGCCTTATTTTCTAGTCACAATTGAAAATCAATATCAATCTCTCAAAAATATTGCGAACGCTGAAGTGAAAAAATATGATTTGACAGCAAGAGAAGCTGAAATTTGGTCTCTTTATCGAGGTAAATATAGTTATAAAGATATTGCTGCTAAGTTGTACATTACTGTTAATACTGTCAAAAAGCACATGAAAAATATCCATGCTAAACGACAAGCATTTATGGAATCGCAACAGTAGTTATAAAATTTCATATTTTGGATTGACCTCAGGGATCAATCCGCTTGCTCAAGAATTTTGGATTGATCCCGCAAAATCGGGATGTTGAACCATTAATTAATAATTGTTCAGCAATTCAAAATATCAATATAGCTGGAGGTTTAACATAAAATTAATCCTGCTATTTCTAAATATTTACTAACTTTTCATTGGGTATTTTTTAAGGATTAATGAATTTGTGTTTAGCGAGGTTTGGCAGAATTTTGAATAGTTAATAATCTATTGTAAACCTGCCGTTTTAAGTTTTCGTCACTTTGGAGGTTGAGAGTAATTTGGTTGAAGCGTATAATGGTTAACCCATTATCTTCAACTATTTTTTGAGAGCGTGTACAGTAATTTACCGCAACATCTTGAGCTTTTTTTGGCAGACTACTGATAGTTTTGGCATCATTACAAATTATTTTGGGAATTTCACTTCCACCAATAATTTTTTTAATTTCGTCAAAAGCTTGTTGACGTGCTGGCTCCATTGCTAATACAGCTTGAGCATAGTTATTGACTTCATCAGTATTTACTGGTTGTGGTGTTTGAGCATTAACTTTGCCACTTACCATTAAAACGCTGGCTACTAAACCAGCAGTAGCGATCGCACTGTAAGACAGACTTTGAGAAAGTATTTTTTTCCAGCTTCGTAGAAAAAAGAAATCAGCAATGTTTTTCATATGATATATGACACAGAACTAGGGTAGCAATATGATAATGACTGTGAATTATTTTAGAAGTAAGAAGTTCCAGAAACTTCTTACTCCATCAAATTTTTATATTTATACTCAGTTTCCTTGAGACACTTGACAAAGTTCTATCACCTTCGTCTGAAGTGTTGTCATATCTGAATATCCTTGCTTGAGACTAACTTCTAAGTCTAATAGCAGAGGTAAAATAGAGGTAAGTTGCTGTACAGAAAGGGATTTGACTTCCTGTTGTAAAAAGTAAATACGTTTGGGGTTACCAATTTCAGCAGCTTTAGCAATCTCTTGAGGATTGCGCTCACCACTTTCCATCATAATTTTTACCCATAACCAAGTGCGAAATTGACCAATCAATGTTGCAACTATTCTTAAACCAGGCTCGGCAGCATTGATTAGATCGCTTAAGGTGGCTAAGGCTTTGGCTGTATCCCCATTTCTGATGGCTGCTGCTAATTGTAAACTATTTTGCGTAGTATTTCTAACTAGCTTAGTAATGGTGTCTACATCTAGGGGTTGATTGCTACCCGCACCATAGAGCCGCAATTTCTCCATTTCATTGTAGAGGAGGCGGGTATCGTTGCCTACCGATTCAGCAATTACTTCCATTGCCTTAGCTGTCAATTTTACGCCGGTGCTATGAGCAGCTTGATGAACTGCTTGCACAAGTAACTCTGTTTTCCAAGGGGGAATCAGCGGAAATTCCCGAAATTCAGTAGCGTATTGTTTTAAAAGTTTCGTCGCTTTCAAGCGTTCGTCGGGTTTGTTGCGACTGGTGAGGAGTAAAAATGAGTTGTCGGGAATGACAGGTAAGGTGCGCGTCAGTTCTGCTAACACATTATCTGGACAATGCTGAGATAAAGTAGTATTCACTAGCCAGACTAACCGTCCACCAGCGCCGAAGCTGGGTGTCATGACTTCATTTAATCCCTGAATTACTGCATCAGCTTGATCTGGGAGCAAGGAAGTGTAGTTAAAACTTGTCCATAGGGGATCGAGGACGCGATCGCATAACACAGCCACGGCCTTTTCTATGGCAAAATCATCTTCACCCCAGTAAACGTAAATTGGCATAGAAAAATCTCAGTTCTCCGCTTGTTCCACCGTATCACTAGATTGGGGATTGGGGACTGGGGACTGGGGGATTGATCAATGTGTCTTGTTCTTGTGTCTTCTAGAAATTTTGTAGAAGATGTGTTCGCAAGATTTTTTTAACTTGGAGAAGAAGCGATAAGTTTTGCGAACAACGTCTAGCAATAAGTAAGGAATTTTCAGGCGCAATGGGGCTAGGATGGGGCGATATAACCAATAGTATGCTCTTTTGAGGTTGTCCCATTTGGCACATTTGTCTTCATGGAGAAAGTCGGAAATATCTACCACTAATCCCCTTCCTTCATACATCATGACATTCCGCCCATGTACATCATGGGGATATAATCCCCGCTTCCGCGCATACTCTAGGGCCTCATCGATATCTTGGATAACTTGCTTGGGGATACGCAGTCCACGCTGGATAGAGTCATAAAGTGTGACTCCATATAACCGCTTCAGGATTAAAAGACCTTCTTTAGCATATAGGCATTCCGAGTAAGCCGGGTGCGAACCTAAACGGCGGTAAACTTCTACCTCTTCTTCAAAACCAGGCCGTCCGGGTGCATAAATCTTGACAACCCAGTTGGGATAATCTGGGTGATAAACTACCGCAGCATAATTTCCTACTCCCAGTTTTTGCCAAGGATAGGGAAGATAGCTGATTTTTACTGGATCGTGGGGAGCTATGCTCTCAACCTGTAATTTGGGAATTAACTCTTGATGAACAGTCTCTATCAGCTGATCTATGAGCGCTCTATCCATACTCATTCCCGTGAGCGGAGTTCAACTGTCCGGGATTATACATTATATTGCTGACGATCAGACTGCATGGGTAGGCGATCGCACTAATTGTTTACATCACGAATGTAAGTTATATAATTAACCGGAATCATAATTTAAGAGTAGAAAATATACTTACAATTATTTTTGTTAGTCAATGAGAGAAAAGATGCGATCGCAACATGAACCACAGGTTTTTTCTGCTGTAATTCAAGATTACAGTATGGCTGGAGAATACTTGATTGCAAACTCTGCGGCGATTTTTTCTCCAACTGCTAAGGGGGAAGTTATCCCCTGGGACAATCTTAAGTTTTTGCAACTTTCATCCTGCGGCTCATTTTTCGAGAACACATACAATGTCAAAAAAGATACTTATGATGATTGGCTAGTGAGCAATCATCAACCTAGCTTATTGACTCCGTTACTGATTAGCGATCAACTCACTTTCATTTCTGAACAACAGTGTCATCTCGCATAAAATATTACATTTTACAAGTCTCGAGGCGAGAAAAAATTACTACTTCTATTCCTACACCCCTGCTGAAACACTCACCTATCGGGAGGTGTCCTCTGGGAGCAGAGGTATCAAAAGTAACTTGATCGTAATTAATCCAGCTGTTTTCTACTCGCCATCCCACGCGATCGCCAAATTTATTCCAAGCTTCTTCGTAATACTTACCGTCAGGCTGACCACCAACGTTTAGGTAAATTTCTTTTTGAACACTGAAGCCAAAGATTCCATCGCTATATTTTACCCACAGGCGGTCAATGGTGCGGAAGTCAGTACAGGGAAAATTTAACAGTTGGCTTTCGTGTATGGAGCCATGTTCTTTAAGCCCTACTGCTTGAAGCATTACCAGATAAGTTTCATAATCAGCATCTTTCCAGTTCCCTACTGCTAGCAAGTCGCGTAGTTTGCTATAGTCTACGCCTCTTCTGGAACTGAGTTTAATGTCTTTTTTGCCTGCCATAAAAGCAAGTTAGTGATTTTGAATATAAGAATTTTAGATTAATGTATTACTGAATTCGTAAGAGGTTATTTATAAAGTAAAAATAAAATTACTGTAGGGTGTGTTAGGCGCTGACTTTGAAGATAATTTGTCATGAAATAACTATCCTAGCGCCTAACGCACCATCCACGCGACGGTGCGTTACGGCTAAATATTATTGTCTCTGTGTCCGAAATCCTTTCATAGCCGTAACACACCCTACTTAAGATTTACTTTATAAATAGTCTCTAAAAGGTGCGTTATCTTAATGCACAACACACCTAACTGTCAAATTTACTTCTCGACAATTTCCTTCTTCTGCTGCGGTACAAATATTCCGTGTCGAGGACTAAATAATAATGCTAATACAAATAATCCCGATACTACTAATACAATCGCAGGGCCTGAAGGTAAGTTATAAAAGTAACTGAGGTACATTCCGCTAATACTAGAAATTACGCCAATAACTGCACCCAAAATCATTACTTGATTGAGGCGTTTAACTAATAAATAGGCGGTAGCACCAGGGGTAATTAATAATGAAAGTACGAGAATTACACCTACCGCTTTCATGCTAGCGACAATTGTTAAAGCAATCAGCAACATTAATCCAAAATTCAGCCGATTGACTGGTAAACCTGCGGCTTGTGCGCCTAAAGGGTCGAAGGTGTAAAATAACAGTTCTTTGTAGAGTAAAACTACTACTAACAAAACAATCGCCGCAATGATGGCGGTGTCTCGCACTTCATCAATAGTTACACCTAGAATATTGCCGAATAAAAAGTGATTGAGGTCGATTTTGTTATCTTTTTGAATAACAGTAATTAAGGTGATACCAAGGGCAAAGAATGCAGAGAAAACTATGCCCATTGCAGCATCTTCTTTAATTGGCGATCGCGTTCTAATGAGTGCGATCGCCATTGTACTCACAACGCCTGCAATAAAAGCCCCAACAAAAATATTACCTCCCACCATAAAGGCGATCGCTAGTCCTGGCAAAACTGAGTGACTGATAGCATCCCCCAGCAGCGCCAATCGTTGTACCATCAAATAGCTACCAACGACTGCACACAACAACCCGACTAAAATAGCAATCACTAGCGATCGCTGCATAAAGCCATATTGCAATGGCTCAATTAATGCTTGGAACATAGTTTGTCATTTGTCATTTGTCATTTGTCGTTTGTTCAATCACCAATTACCAATTACCATTTACCAATTACCATTTACGCTGCATCAGAAAAGTACATAACTTTCCCACCATAGGCGCGGTTTAAGTTTTCTTCGTTGAGTACTTGCTGCCGTGAACCTGTGGCGATTAATTCTTGGTTTAATAATATTAAATCATCAAAGTGGGTGATAGATTCGCCTAAGTCGTGGTTGACTACTAAGACGATTTTGCCTGCGTTTGCGAGTTCATGGAAGACTTCAAAAATTACTGTCTGAGTCTTCTGATCAATACCTACTAATGGTTCATCAAAGCAGAAAATTTCTGCTTGCTGGGCTAAAGCACGGGCTAAAAATACTCGCTGCTGCTGTCCTCCAGACAATTCTCCAATGGGGCGATCGCAAAAATTTGTCATCCCCACTCTTTCTAAGGCATTATTTGCTACCTGGCGGCTAACTGCAGAAAAACTACGCAACCATCCAGTTTTTTTTACCCGTCCCATCATGACTACATCCCAAACTGTAGCCGGGTAAGTCCAATCAATTTGGCTACGCTGGGGTACATAAGCAACTTTCTCTAGTTGCTGCATCAACGGCTTGCTTTGGTATAAAGCATTACCGCTGCTTTTTGGCACTAAACCCAACATAGCCTTCATTAAAGTACTTTTGCCAGCACCATTAGGGCCAAAAATACCTGTGAGTTTACCTGGTTGAATGATGCAATTAACGTCTCGCAAAGCTTCTTGTGTGCGGTAGTGTACCCCTAGATGGGAGATACAAATGCCTTCTGTAGATTTCATTTCATGAGTTTGTATAACTTGTGCAGACCTTACCCAAGCTTCTCTAGGTGATAAGCTGATTTTTTTGTAAAAAGAGACACTTTTCATAACTGTGCTTTCATATTTTATTCCTTGAGCTTACTATAAAAATGAGAGAAATATGAAAAAATCTATAGATAGAAGTAATGTTGTAGATAAATGAAGCTAATACTTAAGAGAGAGATGGGCATGGGGCATTGGGCATGGGGCATTGGGGGGATGAGGGAGATGAGGGAGAAACACCAAACACCCAATTACCCATTACCCATTCCCCATTCCCCATTCCCCATTCCCCACCCCAAACACATTGTTTCGCAGATATGCTTGGCAATACTTCTGCCTTTGGCTTTATTTGGTTGTAGCCAAGGGAATGAAAGTAATAGTTCTCAAAATAGTGGTAAACCGCAAGTTGTAGCAACTAGCACAATTATTGCGGATTTAACTGCAGAGATTGGCGGTGATGAAATTCAGGTCGTAGGAATTCTTAAACCTGGTACAGATCCTCATGTTTATGAACCAGTACCAGCAGATAGCCGAGTGATGGAAAAAGCAAATTTGATTTTGTATAACGGCTACAACCTAGAACCTGGGCTGATTAAGTTAATGAATGCTGCGGGTGGACAGGTGAAGCGTTTAGCGGTGGGAGAAGTTGTCAAACCTTTAGAGTTAGATAAAGGTAAAGGCGAAACCGTCCCCGATCCTCATGTTTGGGGTAGTGCAGAAAATGCGATCGCAATGGTCAATGCCATTCGGGATGGTTTAATTAAGTTATCGCCTGAAGATCAAGAGGAATTTACTGAGAATGCAACGCAACTTACCAATGAATTAAAGCAGTTGCATATTTGGATTAATCAGCAAATTCAAACCATTCCCGCAGATAAGCGCAAACTTGTTACCACCCATGATGCCTTTCAATATTATGGACAAGCTTATAAAATTGCGATCGCGGGTACACTAATTGGCATCAGCACCGAAGAACAACCAAGCGCCCAAACAGTACAACGATTGGTTGAGTCAATCAAGAAAATCGGCGTTAATGCAATTTTTGCGGAAACAACCATTAACCCTGCCTTAATTAAGACTGTAGCCCAAGAAGCTGGAGTTAAACTAGCCCCACGTCAACTTTTCTCTGACTCTATCGGCGCTAAGGGAAGTGATGGCGATACCTATATCAAAATGATGGCAGCGAATACGCGCACGATTGTAGAAGCATTAGGGGGTAAATATACGCCTTTTCAACCCAAAAAATGAATTCCAAGTAAAAAAAATTCTATTGCTATTGTTCATTGTTGACCGTTGACCGTTGACTGTTAACTGTGAACCGTCAACAGTCAACAACTCTAGATGAATCAGCTAATCGTCATTCGGATGAGTCGGTTCAGCCTTGGGTTTATATAATGTTTGTGACACATCAATATAATCTAGAGGGCACGGCACTGCCCATTGGTGTCAACTGAACGTGAAACCCGCTTGGTTGCAAGGTTTCGCCCTCACCCCCAACCCCTCTCCCACCGGGAGAGGGGAGCAAGAGATTTAATTTCCCTTCTCCTGGGGGAGCAAGAGATTTAATTCCCCTTCTCCCGGGGGAGAAGGGGTTAGGAGATGAGGGCGAAAGTTTTTGCACAACGCCCGCCCTATATAGCTTTTAGCTTAAGTTGACACCAATGGGTAATGCCATGCCCCTACCATCTGTCGCATTCTTTTTTTAAATTGGTATTAGACTCTTGCTCCCCCTGCTCCCTGCCCCCTGCCCCTTTGCCTAATTTGTCGCTGCTGCTGCCTTACCATTACCGTTGTCATTCACAGTCGCAATCAATGATGTTGGCTGAGAATTAGCAGGTGTCTCACTTTTTCTTAGGCGGCGGCGCTGGTTTTTCGGTACTCCTCCAGCCTGGCTATACTCGACACTGCTTTTGCCAAATTTTGTGGCAACTCCCAACAGTATCAGCTCTGTCATGTCTCCTAATTCTTGCTCGGTTTGTAGCATTTCCCGGTATAACCCATCCAAGTTAGAAAGGGCTGTGTTGTAGGCATATTCTTGAGTTTGCATTCTCTCAATGAGACTGCGAAAGCCAGGTAAAGTCAGTCCATTGCCGACATCTAAATTTGGATCGATGGAGTTCATGCTAGCAGCACGACGCACGGCTCTTTCTAATATTTTCGAGCTTCTTTTTTGGCGAGCCATATTCTACACCTTGTTCTTCAGTATGGTTACTAACCTTTACCTTAAAAAACTTCTGTATCAATCAGCCTGAGAAGATTTCGGCAAATCTGCAATAAATTTTGCTACAAGAATATTTCTGTAATAAGTAGGTGAATTCCTAAGATAAAATGGCAAATAAGTAAATTAAGAATGTAATTTGCCGATAACTTGCGGAAAACACCAAAATGAGTGCGCGATTTACCGAAATGAGCAGGCGTTAAGGCTTTTTAATAACTCATTAAGGCTTTTTAGCTGCGGAAAACACTAAAACGAGTGCGCGATTTACTAAAACAAGCAGGCGTTAAGGCTTTTTGAGAACTCGTTAAGGCTTTTCGCTTGCGTAAAACACCAAAATGAGCAGGCGTTAAGGCTTTTTAAGAACTTGTTAAGGCTTTTTGAGTAGGTAAAATGGCTTTTTGCTTACTAAAATCAGCTTTATGTATTTTTTAATTGAAGAATCTTGCTCACTAATCGCCCAAATGTAAAGTTGAGGCTAAATGCGATCGCTTTATTGACTGTCATTGCGAGCGTAATGAAATGAAGCGGAGCAATCCAAGTACCGGCGATCGCTCTATTTACTGTCATTGCGTTGGGGGAACGCCTTCCCGCAGGGTACGTAATGAAATGAAGCGTTCGCGTAGCGGTGGTGCCAGGTATCGGATTCTCGAAATGTTGATTATTACGTGAGAAAGGAGGCTGTGATAAATGTTTACAAATTTCTGAAAGCTTTATATGTTACATTTTACAAGTCTCGACGCGAGATAAGAGAGACCCCCCGTGCTACACGGTGTGACTGCGCGGTCGATGGCACTGAATTTGGTGTATACGGTGCGTGCAGGTAAGTGTCCCCTTCTGGCACTGAGGTAGGAGGTATTATATTTCACTTGTGATAAAATAATCCACTCTTTTTTCACTCTCCACTCCACGCGATCGCCGAAGCGCTCGAAAGCTTCGGACAAATTGTCGTTGTCAAAACTCACTCTACCACCAAAACGAGCATATATCCATTTAAAGGAAGCAAGAACCATCCTAAAAGGTGAACTTGTTCGACTTCCTTCTAAGATTCCACCTATACTGAGATAAATATCTTTCTGCACACTAAACCCAAAGCGTCCATCGCTGTAATCGACCCATAATTTATCAATAATTCTCAAGTCTTCACAGGGAAATTGCTGAATGTCTTCTAGTCCCAGAAAGCGTGCTTTTTCCTTTCCCGCTACTTCCAGCATCACTTTTAATGTTTCCTCGTCAGCTTCTTGCCACATACCTGCTGCTAGATAGTAAGCAAGCTGATGATACTTTTCCGGAATGCGAAACCGAACTAGGCGGAATGTGTCTGTTGAGGTTTCTCTGATATAACAGATTCCTGCTTCACCAAATCGTTCTCGAGTTCTCTCACTCAACCAGGTACAAAAGGCATTTCCTTGTGCAAAGTCAATTCCATTTGGTTTGATTTCCAACATTAGATCGCTGTTGATTGCCTTGCTTGTCTCTAAGAGAAACAACCGATATTCTGCCTCAGTTATCTCCCTATCATCTACCACTTGTCCTGCCCAGATTTTATCACCTGTTTCTGTTATGGCGACTCCTGGCTGGTCTTCTTTTTCTGAACTCCCGACAAAACAATCTTCATTGAGGTGGTATAGCCGTTTTTCCAGATGCACTGATGCTGCTAGCTTAAAAATTTCCAAGTCATCTGACTTTAACCCCTGTTCTACCTTGTTCAGTAGTTCTTGCTCTTTCTCTGGACTAACTCTGAGTTTGTTCTGCAAACATTCGTAAGCCAGGGTGAGGGTAGCTACTGTTGGCTTGTTCAATGCCGCATCAATCAGTTTATCTACTTTCACCTGACCTGCATAGAACAAAATTGTTTGTCTCCACCAATCCAGGTGTTTTTCATCTTTGGCAAAAACTGCTAATACATCAGGCTCATGTTCTGCCTTTGTCAGTTCAACCGCCGTTAAATACTCCTGAAAGGTGCGGTGGGTAAATTCATAGAGTTTTTCTTGTTTGCGATCGCTCAACAATTCTCGCACACCAATATCATCTCTTTCAATAAAATCTTTTGGTTTAAACTCTCTTCCCGCCTCAACCATTTGAGCTAATTCTGCCTGAAGAAAGTCTTTGGCTAGAAAAACATTACTGTCCTGATTTCTTTCATCTAGGGTAAATTGAAGTACTTGGCGTTTCGTCATCTCCAGTGCAAGTGCTTGCAATGCTTCTTGCTTTTGCTCTGGCTTGAGTGGATATCGAGTAGTTCCAGAAGCAGATTGTCGTCCTTGAAGAAGCACATCACAAACTTGCTTATAAAGTCCTGTTCTGGTTGGCGAAAGGCTTGTTTTCTGCTTATAAGTGTTAATAATTAATGCCAGCAACAGGGGATTTGTTGCCATCAAGCGCAGGGTCGGAACTGCATCAATTTGTCGTACTAACTCATTTCTTTTAGACTCAGCAATTTTCTTCAGTTGCTTTTGTGATTGTCCTCCAGAATTTTTACGTTTTTCTAGATTAAAATACCAGTTGAAAAGAAAAGTATTGCGCTGTTCTGTGGTGAATGAACGCACAAAATAAGCTGGAGTATCTGGTAGAGGAGCTTGATTATAAGCTTGTGGGCGTGATGTCAGAATGAACGGTAATTTCTGCTGATAATGTTGGAGTTGTTCATAAACCCAAGCGCTTACCTGCTGGCGTTGCTCATCATCGGCAATTTCATCGAGTCCATCTAACATCACCAAACACTTGCCGTTTTTCAGCTGCTTGTTAAACCACTGCTGAGTTTTTTCTGATTCATCTCCCATTGCTTTAGCAATTACTTGCGCTAGCGAGGGTTTATCATCTACAACAATGGCGGAAGTAACATCTCTCAACCTCAACAAAACAGGAATAAGTTGAGGCAACCCCCGATACAATTTTGATTGTTTTCGCAGAGCAAACAGCAGTGTTATATGCCTTAAAAGTGTGGTTTTTCCTGAACCAGGTGCCCCTAAAATTACCAGTCGTCGCCACGCCGATTTTTGTTTCGTAATCTTTTTCAGCAAACTGCCAATTTCACTTTCCTGGTGAGTTGCAATGCTTCTAGAAGCTGCTGTTTCCTCGTTTTGCTCTGGCTCAGTTTCATCACCAGCAGTCAAATCTTGAGGGTTATACACTGGCGTTTCGGAATTAAAGCCCAAGGGCACAAACACATTTTCCAAATCCAGTCCTTCACCACTAAATCCGCGCCCCTGGTATTCTTTACATTCAGCTGTTAATCTAGCAAGATACTCTGCCCCAAACCTGTCTGTGGCTGTTGTCCACCATTTGGGAATTTGAGTAGCAAGTAACCAATCCAAAAATTGATCGAAATAAGGAAGCAGCTTGCTACCAATTCTAATGATGAGTGCAATAACAAAGGTGATTCCTAAAAAGATGGCAAACTCTTTCCAGCGGGCATTTTTGGCATGATCAGCCGCAATAGCCACAAAAATCCCTGGTATACCCCACCCGACTAATTTGTTATCTAAAATCTTTTGTACAGATTCCCACCAAGCGGGTTGATTATCTTGGCTTTGAGTCACGTCGCTTCGCTCCGAATTAAAAATTCAAAATTAATGAATTACTTATAAGCTGAAATATTAATGATATTTAGTGTATCTCTAATGCTAATTCAAATAATGTTTGCGACACATCAATGTATTCTAGAGGGCAAGGCAGTGCCCATTGGTGTCAACTTAAGAAGATAAAGCCCAAATTTGTTGGGTGTAAGCGTCAATCTCTCGATGGCGCTTACGCCTGGTTTTGACTAATCCAAACAGCTTT
>NZ_JACJPX010000149.1 GCF_014696315.1 Calothrix membranacea FACHB-236 | reverse complement strand
TGCTGACTTTGCGATGCTTCCGGGTCTTCGTATAGACAATACACAATCTCTGCCTTTTGTCCAATTTTCTGTTAAGAAAGATGTTTATAATGCATAGCTTAAAAAAGGGGGAAAAAGAATCAAAGAATCAAAGAATCAAAGTCCCCCTTTTTAAGGGGGATTTAGGGGGATCAAAACATTGTGGGGCTAGGTTATAGGATAATTGATTGTCTGAAATTTACCTCAAACTAAACTGTTAGCTGGACAAATGAAAAGCTTAAATCTAAAATCTCATAGCACTTCCAAAAAAGAATGCTTACAAATACATGAGGTAGAAGTCCTAAGCTTTCTATTCTGAGAAACAATTGATGTATTGCAGAGATTTTTTGCATTGGTAGAAAATCGAAAATTGCGGTAAAGTGCGATCGCCTGTATACAGAATTACTCCATCCTCACAAGTTCCTCAAATTTGTTACATACCCTTTCTATAGAACTAAAAATAGGGGTTACACTCTCGAAACCAGGACAAAGGCAATATTACTCAGCTTTTTGCTGAAACACTTGGCAATTATGGCAGATGGTTAGCACCTGGGATTTTGACATCCTGAGCAAACTCCCTCCCAGTTGATGAGCAATAATTCTGCTGCTGTATGGACTGGTGAGATAAAGCCAGTTAAACCGTATTTTTGATTGGTTAGATTTAATTCCTTAAAGAGGAGTGTTTAAATTTAAATTGTATGAAAACACAAAAACGTTTAGGTATTCTTACTAGTGGTGGCGACTGTCCGGGACTGAATACAGTAATTCGTGCAGTTGTCAGCAATGCAACTCTCACCTATGACTGGCAGGTGTTGGGTATTCCTTATGCAACAAAGGGTTTGCTAGAAACGAAGGCGATTCCTCTGTCTCTGCACTGTTTAGATTTGCGGGGTATAGATCCTTTACTGAGCATGGGTGGTACGATTCTCGGTAGTATCAACCAAGGCGATACTATGACTCAGGTTGATGATATTTTGGCTGGCTACCAAGCATTAGAATTGGATGCTTTAATTGGGATTGGTGGTGATGGTAGTTTAGCAATTCTCAACGAACTTAGTAAGAAGGGAAATTGGCAATTTATTGGTATTCCCAAAACTATAGATAATGATGTTGCTTTAACAGAACGAGTAGTAGGGTTTGATACTGCGGTTAATACAGTTGTTGATGCACTCAATCGTCTTACATACACCGCAGCTAGTCACGATCGCGTGATGATTGTGGAAGTAATGGGACGCACAGCTGGTCATTTAGCGCTACATTCTGGGATTGCTGGTGGTGCAGATGTCATCCTGATACCGGAGATTCCCTACACAATCAAAGATGTCTGCGACCATCTGAGGCTATTACGCAATCGCTGGGGACGCAGATTTGCAATTATTGTGGTGGCAGAAGGTGCGAAAACAGCAATAGACTTCTCTTATGCATCCTGTGGACAACCTACTTGTGGTATCGGTCAGCAGATTGCGGAAGAAATTCGCAGCTACAGTCAACAGCACATTGATATTCGGGTTTCCGTTTTAGGACATATCCAAAGAGGCGGAATTCCCTCGGCTTTAGATAGATTAATTGCTACAGCCTTTGGTAAAGCCGCAGTAGATTTAGTTGCTGACGGACAATCGGGACAAATGGTGGCTTGGCAAAACAATGAAGTTGTGGCGTTTCCTTTAGAAACAGTTTTGAGTCAAAGTCCTGCACTTGTAGACCCAAATAATTATCTGGTGCAAACGGCGCGATCGCTTGGTATTTATATTGGTAATCCGACAATTCAACCTGTAGAAGAATCACCGTATTTAAGTTGTTGCTAAGGCTACTCTCCATGAATTAGGGTGGGGGTAAAATATACAGCACTTTTGAAGTAAGTAAAGGACATCATGAGTAATGAGTAATGAGTAGGAAATTTACTTATTACTCATTACTTTACTTGTAATTAAGAATTGCAAATTACAAGGTACTTCTATTTAGTATTTGCGGCATTTGCTTTACATAAATTTTGAGCGATGTCTTTGCGAATCTGCTGCAATTCTTGAGAGGGTTCTGGTACGGAGTAAGCTTGTTGCAAAGCATCTGACCATAGCTGAAGATTAGCAAAATACTTGGCTTTAGCTAAGGCGATCGCTTCTTTTGTTGCGCCTTTGGTTTGAAGCTGTTGTTCTAGGGTTTGTAATTCTGCGGTGATGCGATCGCGTTGTTGCGCTTCCATCACTTGAAATGATATGGACGGAAAGGGATTGTCACCACGATATACTATCCAATCATAGGTTTGACCGGGTTGCAGTGTTTGTCCAGCATAAGTTGTACTTTGCTGATTCTCCACAATCGGTTGATTCCACAAATTATCTGTGTCAATACCAGAGCCACGGACTATAATGGTTTGGATTTGACCTTGCCAAACAAATAAAGGGCGATCGCTCCAAATTTGGGTAGTTTCATTGGCTATCCCAGGGGAGATGGGACAAAAATTGTTAACTCCACGGGCAGCTGAACGTCGGCGTTGGCGCTGGAATAAGGTATTAAGATTAAATACATCTTGCCAAGAAGCTATTTGGTAAGTTTCTCTACTGAATGCTGTTTCGGGAGAAATTACTACAGTCGGAATACTGACTATGCTTGATGCGGCTGCTAATAATAGACAAGATTTAATTACTGAAAACTTCTGAGTACTCTTTTGTCTAAGGATAAACTTAGAAATACCTGAAATAGCTGCATGGGGGTAGATGTTCTCAGTAATTACTAATAAATAAGGTAGTAATTTTTTGTTAGGCATCACAATATTTTTTCCTCAATACAGGTAAAATATCAGTCCCAAAAATCAATGAAGGCAATTCTATTCATCTCTACATGAGATTGCTTTCACAGTCCCTCAATAAGTGGGTAATCATCAGCTTCACACTATCGGTTTGTATGTTGACGTTCAATTTGTCAAAAGTGTGTCCCTTTGGAAAAAATTAGTTGCTAGTAATAAAATTGTGTAACATTTATACATATTTCTCCAGAAAAAAGAGAAAGTGTAAACTCAATTTTTAGCAGACTGTAAGGAGTGCAGTACTTCTCGATAAGAGACAAACCAAAAATAAAGTGCAACATTTAGTCCACTCAATAGCTTAGGAATACCTTCTAATAAGCTAGGAGTTCCATCACCGCTTAAATGTAGCGAATCTACCGTAATAGCAATAAATAAAAGGGCTAAACCAGCTATCAGTATAATGTAAGGTGTGGATTTAATTTGTCTTTTAAAAGTCAGTCCATATAATGTAGCAATAATTGCGTACATGAAGATAGTTAATAGTTTAGGTATACCAAATCCTAAAAGAATAATGTGGACTCGATAAATGCCGTTAATTAAATAACCTGCGGTTAAAATTGCGGAGTAAAGCAGAAATTTATTATATTTATTATTAGGTGTAATTGCTTTGATCAAGCTAAAACTAAAAGCACAAACCACAGGTGGTATACAACATAATAGTTGAAAACCATGTGTAAACAATCCTGCACCTGGATATGTTGGTGGAGGAGGCGGTAAGAATAACCCTCCCACAGATACGTCAAATGCTTTGTTGTAAATAATAAAAGCGATTACTAATAATAAACACAGGCTATTAAACAAAAGAATATTTTTATAAATTGACATATCTAATGATGTGAAGAAGAAATATCTGCAGATTTTCACTTGGGTAAATATCAATAATAGGGGTAAAAGTGAAAGCTTAAGGTTTAAAGCTGCTTGCTTCTCCTTGTATCTTTTCCTTTTTCCCCTAAAAAGCAGGTCTTGAGAGAGATATTTTATCTAAACTCTTCTACAACTTGGTTTGGGTGTTTTTCTGATAGATAGTGTTTAATTTCTAATTCTTTATTGAAAATTCATAATTTAGAGAATTGCTTCTTCAATATTGGCACCGTTGAGATTTGCGCCTTTGAGGTTAGCACCTATAAAGTTAGCGCCTCTAAGATTGGCTCCGGCTAGGTTAGCGCCTTTAAGGTTAGCGGCTGCTAAATTTGCTCCTTGCAAATCAGCTTCGCTCAAATTAGCCTGAAACAGATATGCACAACCTAGGTGAGCCTTGCTGAGATTAGCTTTGCTGAGATTCGCTTTGTAAAGGTAAGCGCCAATAACTTCAGCTTCGTGGAGATTGGCTTCGCTGAGGTCAGCTGCAATTAAGTTAGCTTCAATGAGGTTAGCAAAACATAAGTTAGCACGGATGAGCTTGGCTGCACCTAAATCAGCATCTTTTAAATTAGCATTAGTTAAATCAGCACCAATAAGATTAGCATTGGCGATCGCAGCACCGCGAAGATTTGCCTCGCTCAAATCGCAACCAATCAGGTTAGCATCGTTGAGTTCTGCTTGTGTTAGGGTAGCACCGCTAAAGTGAGCGACGCTGCAGTTAGCTGCACTCAAGTTAGCTTCAATTAGCTTGGCATTTTCCAGGTTAGCGCTACTCAGGTCAGCACCACTAAGATTCGCACGCACCAGTAAAGCATGACTTAAATCTGCTCTAGCCAAATTGACCCCTGTAAGATTTGCACCCCTCAGGTTATCGCCAGAGAGGTTTGCACTACTGAGGTCTGGTTCAATTTGGGCATTTTGATTTCGCCATTCCAGCCAAATAACTGCACCAGCTTTCAGTAAAGCCAAATGCTCTCGATTCGCCATTGTTTCTCCTTTACTCCTGACGACCCTGGGGATTTGTCCGACCTGCAACACCTTCAATCGCAGCTAATGCACCAGCTGCACCTGCAAGAATATCTCTTTCTTGTCCGCCTAAGTATAATCTGCCAAAGCTACCAACAGCTTGTACTTCTAGGATATTAATCGCTGCGGCTTTTTCGGCTTCATTCGCCGCCAGCGCCGCGTAAGCAGCTGGCTCAACTTCTAACACATACAGAGTTTGACCAGCTAATAATAACTGTCCCCGGCGGGTGCGATTAATCAGTTGGGTTTGGTATGCATCAATATTGCGGATAATTTGGCTAGAAACAACCCGCGGTTTCAAACATTCTTCTCTTCTTACACCTAAAGCTGCCAAAATTGCTTGACCTGCCGATCGCGTTTCTCCTTGAGAGCTAGAATGAACTTCTAAAAGGCCATAAAGTCTTTCAACTACTTGTACTCCCGGACGCACAGAAGCAGACTTCAAGGCGATATCAGTAATTTTATTAATTTCAATCCCCGGAGAAATTTCCACCCACAGCGATGTATCCCCAGGTAATGGTAAGAAACCTTGAGCTACTGTTCCCATATATGCTGCATGTTGAGGTTGCAGATTGTCGAGAAATACGAAACTGCGTAGTTCTATTCCCAAGGTATTGCGCTCCAATCATGGGGGTAAAGTTATCTGTTGCAATATACGAGTGTGATATTAATGTGGGATTGGAGTCAAGAGTCAAAGGTCAAAAGTCCAAAGTCAAGAGTCCAAAGTCAAAAATTTTTGACTCTTGACACTTGACCCTTGACAGCCTCCACGACAAATTAAACTATATGCGCTAGTACCTGAGATTTACCCAATTCGCTGACTAAACGGTGTGCTTGGTGTTTGTAGAGGGGAAACTGTAACGTTGCTGGTAGTTGCTTCATCAGGGTTCTTGCTGTCTGCATATCGCAACCGGAAACTCGCGCCAGGACTGCTGCACCTTCAAAGGCGGCTTCTGGGGAAAAGGCTGATTCTACGCGGACTAGCAATTGGGGAGGTGCTAAACTTCCTCGTTCTACTCGCTGTAATCCTGCAATGGTTGCTAAAACAATTAGGCGATCGCCTACCGCTAATCTGATATCATCGGAGGGCATGAACTTGGGGATTTGCTGGGTAGCTTTGACGTGGAGAATCGGTACTATGCCATAACCATAAGCAATTTCCCCTAGCAATTTGCCATTGAGGGTATCATTAGTTTCAATTTGATATTCTGTGACTAATGTAGTTTGGTTGTTGAGGCGAAACAGATTTAAGACATTTTCGCCAAACGCCGCTGCTGCAAATGCTTCAGCAGCCAAAGCATAAACACCTAAAACCCTTGCATAAGGTAGTAATTTGGCTACATTCTCGCTAAAACGGGGGTCTAAGGTGCGGATTACTAAATTAGCTGTAGGATTGCTAGCATAAGCCATTAATCCAATTTCTAAGTTTGCTACCTCATCATCGGTGACAACAACGACGCTTTTGGCTGTAGTTAAATTAACTTTACTCAGGGCATTCTTGATATTGCCCTGAATTAAGGGCATTGTGGATAATATACCAGGGTCAATTTCATTAGCAGTCACACCTACTAATGGTTGCTTGAGTTCTTGTAATAATTGGGCTACACGTTGACCAACTCTCCCTAAACCAATTAATACCACATGGTCTGCTTTGGGAACTGGGAGGCGACGCTGGGAAAATTGAAATTTTGCAGCTAATACTTGTTCAGTCATCACAGCATAGAGAATACCCACAAACACTGTACCCGCTACAGTTTGGCTGATGCTAAATAAATGCAACCACCAAGGAATTGCAAAAGGTAATTTTAGCTGTCCAAATAAATTATCGTAGCCGCCAATGCTCAAAACTAAAGAGACATTTAACGCATCTTGAAAACTAATTTGGGGATATTGCAGTTTATAGAGTAAAGTCCCACAGAAAAATAGACTCACCATGAACATCCCGCCAACTATCACTACACGGCGGATTTGGCTACTTTCCTCCCAAAACTGCAGCAGCGCATTGCGAAGATTTTGCCACTTCATTGCAGTCATTATGGTAGGCAAAAATTGCTGGCGACTGCTAACAGATGGTTGTATTGAGCGAGTTGCTAGGGGATCATTGACTTCAATATAAGCAACCGTATCTCCTGGCAATACCTGAGTATTTGGTTCCCATTTGTGAAATGCTTTAGGTAGAGGGTTTCCAGCTTTAGCATGAGCTAAAACCCGACGATGGGCTGTATTAATTTCTGATAATAGAGAATGTTTAGCCCAAGGATGGGAAGCATCTATCTGGGTTCTAAATACTCTCAGCAAATGATTTTCTAAGGTGAAAAAGCTTCTGGTTTCGCTGCTTAAGGCTGCAAGGGCAAAGCTTTTAGCTGGTAATTGCGTAGCTTCAAAAGCGACAAAATTACCCAGATTGTGACTGAGTAACTCATTGAGATTTTCCTGTGCGGAACGAATAACTAAGCGAATTTGGGGATTAAGCGATCGCGCGGCAAAGGCGGCAGCTATATTCACACGCTCATTACTAGTTACAATCAGAATGGCTCGACAATTTCTAATTCCTGCTTGCTCTAATATTTTAGGTTGGCGACAGTCACCAATTATCAGGTTGTCTACTAAATCCGGTAATTCGGGAATTTCCCAGCGTTGAATATTGGTAATTTCAATAGCATTTACTTTTGCGCCAAATTCTTTGAGGACAGATACGCAATATTGCCCTAAGTTTCCTAGCCCACACACTAAAAAGAAGTTGGCATCTATCGTGGCATTCTGTCCCATAATTAATGTTGTTTAATTCTAGGATATAGCTCAATACGCTTCATTTAAACTCATTAGCGATTGATTTGTCACTTACAGCAGATTCGATGTTTATGAGGTACAGCAACTAATGGAAAAAAGTAATGAGTAATAAGTAACTTTCTTACTCCATACTCATTACTCATTACTCATTACTCATTACTTATTACTCATCATGTACCTCACTTACTTCAAAAGTGCTGTATTAAAAAAGCCAGCAGCATTGGGGGATTCTCCCCCAAACCCCCGATTGGGTGACGGTTGCGTCCCCCAAACCCCCTCCAAAATTATTGTTC
>NZ_JACJPX010000148.1 GCF_014696315.1 Calothrix membranacea FACHB-236 | reverse complement strand
AAGAAGTTTTCTACTTTCAGTATTTTTGTGAAGCATAAAATGGATATTGGCTTTGTGAAGCATAAAGTGAGCTAAAAGCCCATTTTTTCATTCAAGTCACAGATAGCTCCATCTAGAATTGCATTGCTCAAGTCTGCTTCTTTTAAATTGGCATTAGTTAGGTTTGCATATCTTAAATCTGCTTTTTCAAGACAAGCTTTACTAAGGTCTGCTCCATAGAAAGACACAAACCTCAAATCTACACTAAATAAGGATGCTTGCTTAAAATTCGCCAAGTTAGCATGGGCATCAATAAGTCTTGCATAATCTAGTATTGCCCCAGATAAATTTGCTTTAGTCAATTTGATTGCTTGCAAATTGGCTTCATTTAATCGAGCGCACTCTAAGTCTGCTTCCGATAAATCTGCTCTTGATAAATCTCCGCAAACTAAAGATGCCTGTTTGAGATTTGCACGAGATAAATTCACTTCTTTTAATGTTGCTCCGCCAAAATCAACGAAACATAGATTTTCTCCAGGAAAATCTTTTTTACCACTCCAATAGTTACCTAATATTTTCTGCCCCCTAGCACCTCTGTCATTTATATCATTCATAAGTGAGCCTCCTTTTTTGTTTCCAATATTTAAGGAAATGTCTTCTTATCTAAAGAACTTAGTTATGTAACATAAATATGCTATTTTTGCATATTTTGGCACTCGCTGTAATCTCCCAGAATGGGAGGTTCCATATACTCAGCAAAATACAAGACTTTTCTCAGACGACTGCGGGAGGCAAGAGAAGAAGCTAATTTGACGCAAGTTGAAGTCGCCAAAAAGCTCAACCAGCCTCAGTCGTATGTTTCGCGGTGCGAGTCAGGTGAAAGGCGTGTAGATGTGGTAGAACTGACCGATTTTGCGATAATTTACCAGAAACCTTTGGATTATTTTGTAGATTTCAAATCTGCTAACGATAGTGATTTAAATACTGCCCAATAAGAGTGTCCATTGAGTAATAGCCGTTGAGAAATTGTTGCTACTCCAAAAACATTGGGAGGAGTGCCAAAATTTCACTAGTGAGAGCTATTAATATTTCTGGATGTCCCGAAAGATTGAATATTTCACTATCTGCGAAACACAAGAAAAAGTTCTCAAAGTTTGGGAATTACCTAAAACTTAACTCAACCGCGATCGCTTATCTCGTTGTCAAGCAATCGTTTTTCGGTCGCCCTTTAGGGCTGCTACATTTGCAGAAGATAATTTATTATCCTAGTTTAATTTCCCCTAGTCAAGCGAAAAGTAGACCTGCGTAAGTCTTCCCTTCCTGTAACCTTAAATTAATCAGAATGTTTGGTATCTCGGCAGGTGGTAGGCTGGCATTTGTTATTGCTTCTCAAAAACATAAAACTAATTATTAACTGCCAAAAGTGGAACAGTTATATCGGACAGCTAATCTTATATTTAACGCAAGAGACTAAGCCCTGTCTCAACTTAAAAGTAATTGACCAAATACTTGCTAAAAAAGAGTCTGGGTAACTTAACTTTAGTTTAACGACAAAATTTTTTCGTTGGTATAGAAAGGCGGAACTGAAGATTCTGAAGGTCGGACATAAAGAGAACCCGCAATGGTAAATAATGAGCATTATGCTCGGCTAAAGGAAGGTGTGCCAGCTTGGAATGAGTGGAGATTGAAAAATCTAAATATAGTGATGCTTTGGGCAAAGTCAGGAAATTATTCTAGCGATCGCCACCAACGGACATCAGTTTATTTTTCTGGACATCCAGAGAACTAGAGTGGCAGATTGCCCTCAATGAATTTAATAAACGCCTCCAAGTGTTTTACCGCTTTCTTGTACTCTGGCGATTGTTTACCTAGCTTGAGATTAGCAAGGTAGCGATCGCGCAACACCTCATAATCTGGCTGTGATTCCTGCCTGGGAGATTCAGCTTGCTCTCTCAGGCTAATCGCTCCCCCAAAGCTGTAAGTCTTTCATCTAACTCTTGTCTTACACCAGTAATTTCTCGTCCTACCAAATCGGTAAGTTCAGATAGTAGCTCATCTCTTAGTGTTGATTTGAGTTCTTCCGGCTCAATTGTCTTACTTGTCTTACTAGCCTTACTAGCAGAAATTTCAATTGACCCTTCGGACAGCGCCTGGATACCAGCAGTGATGATCTCTATTAAAGTTTTTGAGCGATCGCATCCATTATTATTGTCTGCTGGGTAGCGCTGCCGCCCTAACTGGTCTATCGCTTCAAGCAGGTCGCTGGGACATCGAAAGTTGAGCATCTTTGCCATATCTTACCTCGTGTCTTACTGAGTCAGACTGATTGACTTTCTAGTCTTAGATACAGTGTAGGACTTTAGCGTAATACATCAATAGTAAGACGATAGCAAAATGAAGCGATCGCACTTCCTTTAGTGAGTCGATAAATACCTCAAGTCCTTGTGTGTTTAGGCTTTACAGAGATGTCGGGATAGCCTAGTAAAGCCTCAATGATTCCTGATAGCTTTTCAATTACGCCAATCTCGCCAAATCCCGAAACCTAGTCAAATCTCGCAATCTCGACAGAGTTTTGTGTGAGTTTACCTGTGTCTGACTGTGGCTCTGTCGCATTTTGGCGAGATTCAAAAGCTGGTTTAATCGTTGGCTGCTCTAGTTCTGCTTTAAAGGTTTCAAGTTCTTTGGGGTCAAAGTTGGCGGTTGACCGGGTTTTGTCTTTTTCGTACTTGACGCTGATTTTACCTTGCTGGACGTAACGCTCAAGGGCGCGATCGCTCACGCCTAGATAATCTGCGGCTTCTTGCTTGTTCATAAATCTCGCCAAATATCGACAGTCGCCAAAATAGTATCAAATCCTTGGCGAGTTTTGGCGAGATTACTTTTTCTGTTTTGAAGATTGCATTTGTTCGTTTTAGTTTGGGTAACTTAAATATGAAGACCAGGGGTATCAACTTATGGCGGGACAGATTTTCGTGATGGTTACGCTCGCCGCAGGCATCGAGAGGATCAAACCCTTGCAGGCTGTAACCTTGTCAGGGTCAGTTTTCGCACCTTAAGTTGATACCCAAGACCAGATTAAATTTAATTGGTATTTTTCACTATGTCTTTTTCAGGAGACCCTACAGTAGATAATATTCGCGATTACATTAAAAAAGAACTTTCTGGTAAAAAAGTTCCACATGCAAGAACTATAGAACAATGGCTAACTGAGTATGGTGTTCTTGGTGTTATACAACGCATTGATGAACATACTTCTTATTGGAAAAAACACCTTGGGGATGGTAGTCCAACATCTGATGAAATCTTAGCTGAATATCGTCAGAGTAATACCACTTTAAACAACATTATTAACTTACTAGCAACTAGACCTATTCAACATAATATTACTATCACAGCTAACGCGGAGAATAATTCAGTGTCAGAAGGCTCTAAAAGAGTATCTAATTTCAACTTACAAGGCACTGAATTTGGCGGGGGTTTAATAAATACTGATACATTTAATAATATTCAAGGTAATAACAACAAAGTAGTTCAAGGAAATACAACCATGAATGGCGATCGCAATATCAACACAGGTGGCGGTAATTATAACGAGCGCATTCATGGTGACTACGTTCAAGGTAATTACTACGCTGCTGGACAACCACAGAGTCTTGCTCTTGCTGCTGCTGAAATCCAGCTATTATTAAAGCAATTAGAGCAAACTTACCCAACCACTACTACATCACAACAAATGGTAGTAGCAGCAGAAGCCATAAGCCGAATTGAAAGTAATCCATCATTGAAAAAACGTGCAATAAATGCAGCTAAAGAAGGCGGTTTAGCTGCTTTTGAAAAAGCAATTGATAACCCAGCAGGGGCTTTTATTGTTGGTGCTATCAAAGGCTGGCAGGAAGTAGAAGATTAAGGAATTGAATTAATAAGTTTATAATTTGCCAATATATAGGTTTAAAATTAGCTCATACAAGAATATGGAAGAGCAAAACTCGCCTGAAAACCGCAATATTAATACTGAAGGAGGTAATTATAATGAACGGATTGAAGGCGACTATATTCAAGGTAATGTTTTTCAAAATATTTTTAATATTCTAGGTGGACAGACAACAACACCAGTTGGCAACCCTGCTCGACCAAAGAATGAACGGATACTATTAGCCGCAGTCAAGGAAGAAGTTACTTCCCGGTTAAGGCAATCTCTACAGAATGTCGTGCTAATTAATTTAGGGAAAGAATCACAACCACAGCAGGTAAAACGACCTTGGGATACAGAAATAAAAATTGGCTTAAAGCCTGCTGAACCTCTCCCAAATACCACAACAATTTTAGAAGTTTTTGACTCGGAAGAAATTGCAGGTAAACTGTTAATTTTGGGTGCGCCAGGGTCAGGTAAGACCACGACTCAATTAGAACTGGCTCAAGCTTTAGTACAACGTGCCCAAGAACAGCCTGATTATCCCGTTCCCGTTTTGTTCAACTTATCTTCTTGGAAAGATGATCGCCAATCTTTAGCGGATTGGTTGCTGGCAGAACTCAAATCTAAATATGGTGTCTCAAAAAAGCTTGCTCTAGAGTGGGTAAACAATCACCAGTTACTACCATTGCTTGATGGTTTGGATGAACTTGATCCACAGCGTCAAGAACTTTGTGTTAATGCAATTAATCATTTTTTTACAGGCGAAGCTAGACCGTTTTATTTAGTTGTTTGTAGCCGGATTGAGGAATATAGTAACTACGCTACTCAATTACAACTTAACGGTGCTATTTACTTACAACCTTTAACTAACAACCAAATTTGTGATTATTTAACTAGTATTAAATATACAGAAATGTGGTCAAGCATCAGTAATGATTTAGATTTACTAGAGTTGGTTAGAACTCCCTTACTACTCAGTGTTACTGTTCTAGCGTCTCAAGAAATAGCTGTTGAACAATGGCAGCATTTGAACTCTACAGCAGACCGGATTCAGTATTTGCTATATTCCTATGTAGGGCGGATGTTGACACGGGATATTAACAGTAGAGCATATTTGAAAAACAAACCTCCTAATGCTAAACAAACCCGAATGTGGCTTGTTTGGTTAGCTCAACAGATGCAGCAAGAATCGAAAACGGAGTTTTTGATTGAAGGAATGCAGCCTAGTTTATTAAAAACTGGAATCCTTCAAATTATTTATAATTTGATTGTCTGGGGAGTTATACAAGGGCTGATTTTTGGGCTGATTTCTGGGCTGATTTCTGGGCTGTATGAAGGGCTAACTTCTAGTCTGATTTTTGTGCTAATTAATGGGCTGATTAATGGACTGATTAATGGACTGATTAATGGACTGATTTGGGGGCTGAGTGGTAAGCAGATAGACAATAAATTTTCAAGAAATGCTTTAATTAATTCTCAGAGATTTTTTAACCTAACAATTACAGAAATGCTGTTTTTCGGGGTGGTTAATGGACTGATTTTTGGGATGATTAATGGAGTGTTTTCTGGAATAATTTTTGGGCTGTTTTTGGGGCTAATTGGAGATAAAATTGAGACCATTGAAACTCTAAGATTTTCTTTTCATAAAACTTTAATAGCGCTAATTTGGGGGCTGATAAAATGGCTGATTATCTGGCTAATGTTGGGGCTGACTTTGGGGCTATTAGGAGGACTGTCATACATAGTTTCGAGTGTGGTTCTTGCGCTGATTTTTGGGCTGATTTTTGGGCTGATTAATGGAGTGATTAATGTTATAAATAATGGGCTGTATGGTCTAGAAATTGAAAATAAAACTATTCCTAACCAAGGGATTTATCTGTCATTTAAAAATACATTAAAGTTATCAGTATTGACTTTTTTGTTAGCTACAATATTATTTTTTTTGACTCTACAAATTATATCAAATAACAGTAGTTTAAATAAAGTTTTAATTTCTAGCTTAGTGTCGGGATTATTTTTGGGATTATTGGTGGGGATATCTAAAAGTGGAACACCTGTTATTAAACATTTCATTTTACGTATAATTCTTTGGTCTAGCGGCTATATCCCTTGGAACTATGCTAAGTTCCTTAACTACTGTACAGATCGCTTACTACTCCAGCGTGTTGGTGGTCGTTACCGCTTCATCCACAAGCTGCTGCAAGACCACTTCGCCCAAATGGACTTTAGGAGACCGTAGCAAGCAAGCCTGTGTAGTACACTCCTAATCTTGGCTGTAAGCCTGTTTCACAGTAATGTCGTCAAACATAAATTAACCGACATTTTTAGATTTACAAACCTCATAGCAAACTGATTCAATGTGAAACTAAGCGATCGCTAGTTAGTGTATTGTCATTGAAACAAAGTGTGTTTAAACCCGTGGTAAATGCAAAGCGCTACTATCTCCGGGTCTAATATGGATGTAACCTGAAGTTGTAGCAATATCTGCATGACCCATTGTTTGCTGAATTAACGGCACAGGTGTTCCCCTTTCAGCATTATGGGTAGCGTGAGAATGCCTCAGCCAGTGACAGCTAACTTTTTCTGTCAGTCCTGCCCGTTGGGCCGCATCTTTAATTATTGGGTCAACATTTTGCCGTTGTAGTGGCTTCATCCCCTTGCCCTTGCGACTGGGGAAGACATAGGCATCTTTGGGCGCTTCCTTACGGTAGTCCATCAATTCCTGCCAGAGATATTCCGGCAGCAGAACATGACGGGACTTATTCCCCTTGCCTACAACAGTAATTTGCCCTGTCCTGTCGCGAGCAGTAAAATCTCTCCACCTCAGCCCTACCAACTCCGACACCCGTAAGCCTGCGACATATAGCAATTTCAATATCAACAAGTCCCTAATTTGTTGAGCTTGATAACGATACTTGGCCCGTTCGGTCAGCCGAATCATTAGCGCGATATCAGTAAGAGTCAGAACTTTCTCATGCAATCGCTGGTCAATTTTCTTTAACTTGATAGCAGCACCAGGATTGTCCTTGAGATAACCAGTCTTGTAAGCAAACGACAACAAACTTTTGACCGCTGCCATATAGGTTGTAATCGTAGGCGCTGCCAATCCCCGATTATGCAAATACTCGGAGAATTCCACCATATCCTCAACAGTTGTGTGGCAGATCGCTTTCCCCACTCCTGCCAAAAATGCGGTGAACTGCGCCGCATACCGCAAATAACATTTTTGAGTAGAAACTGGCTTATCATGCAACCACAGTTGAATTAACCGCTGTTGAGCATTAACAGGGGCTAATTTCGATAATTGCTTGCCTCTGGGCTTGACTGCTACTACTGGTGTCATAGTTAATCGAAAACTCAAACAGACAAAACCACAATTTTGTCTGTTTCTTACACATACAGCTGCTCTGCATCACCCAGATCATAAAAGCCGCAATTCTTTACCAAAATCCTCAATTTCTGCCATCAAGTATGGTTTATGGTCTTGCTTACCGTGTATTCACCCGGAGCTAATGTACGGGAACAAGCCTTCCACGACTAATAACAGCAACTAGGGGGCGATCTCTAGGGTGTTGCGATCGCTATTGGGATTTTTGGCGATCGCCGTTAATCTCAATGGCACTGGCAAGAGTTATTTGTTTTCTCTGGATGTCCAGAAATTTATGGGTGACAAATTTTTGAGAAAAAAGTGCGATCCAACTCAGCTACCCTAATTAGCAGCATGAGTTGTCGGATTTACTGGGGGATATGGTTTAGGGAAAGGGTGAGTGCCTTAGTGAGGATTTAAAACGCCAGATCTGTCTCCTGGTGAATCTTCAAAAATTGCCCCTCGCCGTATCAGGTCACGTTCGATATCCTCGGTAAGTCCTAAATTTCTTCCGAACCGAGCATTTTTAACTACGGCACGGCTGAGGTCGGCACCGCTGAGGTTGGCACCGATGAGGTTGGCACGGCTGAGGTCGGCACCGCTGAGGTCGGCAC
>NZ_JACJPX010000147.1 GCF_014696315.1 Calothrix membranacea FACHB-236 | reverse complement strand
TTCGGCATCTCTTCGCCTCAGCACTTATTTACAGTAGCAACTCTTTATCTTTTTCGTCAACCTTTTTCTTAAACTTTTTTTGCTCTTTCTCTTCTGTGTCTGTGCTTCAATGCTCCACACCCTTGTCTGTCAACCATTTTGCCTTTTTATCTATAGCTATAGCTATTAATTAAGATTTAGACCTAGGCTATAAGAGTTGATATGGCGACTACCTCATTTCAATGACTCAACCATACAGTGATGATTTCAGGCAAAAAGTCATGCAAGTAATTGAGTTAGACGGTCTCAAGAAGAGTGAGAGGAGCCAACTGTTCAATATCGGTGGCAACCCAATTAATTTGTAGTGCCATCGGAAAGCTCAAACGGGAGATAGCAAACACAAAACAAGGGAAATACAAGTAAAAAAATATATATACAGTCAACGAGATGTAGTCAAATAAACAGTGTTCTTATTTCTAATGCATTAGTAATTATTGTGCTTTGCCTCATCTATCTCGAAACTGCTGTATATTATTTAACATATGTTAAAGACAAAATTGTGGTTTGAGCTAGTACTTAAGACTCTACAATTTGAATTTCATCAAGTTGATTAATCACCACATCTGCACCTTGGACATGATCTGATTTACTAATCCAAGTGATGCCAACACAACCTGCGGCTTTAGCATTGCGAGCCATTTGCATATCACCAACAGAATCACCGACCATCAGTGTAGCATTGGGTTCTACTCCCAAAGCTTGACAAGCTTGCAAAAAAAGTAGGGGATCTGGTTTACTAGGCCCTTCATCTACTCCCATTTGTAGCTGGAGATAACTACCTAGCTGGTGATGTGCTACAAACATTTGCACTTCTTGAGTTGTTGCAGCCGAGAGAATGCCGAGTTTTAGTTCTGCTTGAGAGAGTGATTTAATCACTTCTAAGGTACCAGCAAATAATGGCGAAGGCGTTTGACCAAGATATTTTTCTGCTTCATCTAAAGTGTGACGAGCAATTTTTAAAGACTCAAACCATCCTCTACCTGTTTCAGCAATATATGCAGCAGCGGCAATTTCTGTTTCGCGGCGGCTTGCGACTGCAATGATACCTGCTGGATCAAGGTTATTACTGTTCACACCAAAGGCCATTAATAAGGGTTCCCCAATACCAGGGATTTGCGCGTCTATTAACCGTGCTGTTCTTTGTGCAAGCGATCGCAAATACGTTTCTGAATCTTCTAATGTACCGTTTTTGTCAAATATAACTGCTTCGATATTAGAAAATGTGACATTCCTACATTTAATGGTTACCAAAATATTTCACCTCATATGGATTTCTTGAGCATAAAAAAAGAGGGAAAATCCCCCTTCTGTAAAATTTTTATACCTCATTTAAAGAAAAAAAGCAGTTTTTATTCTTCAATAGCTGCTGGAATTTCTTCTTCAATAGCTGCTGGAATTTCTTCTTCAATAGCTGCTGGAATTTCTTCTTCAATAGCTGCTGGAATTTCTTCTTCCACTAGAGCATCAGTAGCTACAGCAGTAACTCCTTGTTGTTTTGCTAGTAACTGTTCACGATACTTAGCTGCCATTTCTTCAGCTTTATCATAAACTAAATCACGATTTTTAATCATGTCACCAGGTTCGGGTTCCAGCTGTTTGGTAGACAACGAAATCCGTCCTCTCTCTGCATCCAGGTCAATGATCATAACTTTGACTTCATCATTGACGTTGAAGACGCTGTGAGGCGTATCAATATGCTCGTGGGAAATTTCGGAGATGTGTAGCAGACCACTGACACCACCAATATCAATGAACGCACCGTAGGGTTTAATACCTCGTACTGTACCGATCACAACTTCCCCAACTTCGAGGCGGTTCATCTTCCGCTCAACTAGCGCCCGACGATGAGATAGCACTAGGCGGTTCCGTTCTTCATCTACTTCCAGGAATTTCAAAGGTAGTTCTTCACCTACCAGTTCTTCTTTGGGTTTGCGAGTGCTGATGTGGGAACCGGGAATAAAGCCACGCAATCCCTCAATCCGCACTAATGCACCACCACGATTAGTAGCAAATACACCTGAGCGCACAGTAGCATCTTCAGCTTGCAGCTGCCGCACACGCTCCCAAGCTCGCATATATTCAATACGACGGATTGAAAGGGTCAATTGACCATCTTCGTTTTCGTCAGTAAGAATAAAAAATTCCCGAGTTTCGTTAGACTGTAAAACTTCTTCCGGGCTATCTACCCGGTTAATAGACATTTCTTGTATAGGTATATATGCTGCTGTTTTCGCACCTATGTCAATCAGAGCGCCGCGCGGCTCTATACTGAAAACTGTACCTGGTACAATATCGCCAGGGCTAAAGTGATAATCGTACTTATCAAGTAGAGCAGCGAAATCTTCGTGAGTAAATCCAATTTCTGTAGCGGTTAAATTCTGATTGACCATGCTAATTTGTTCCTGGTTCTAGTCTCCGTAAAGTTTTTGTCGCGAGTGCATTTAGTAGGCAAGCGCTATCATGCTAGCCTAAACTTTTTTTATCCTAGCGCAGAAAAGCTAGTAACAACACATATCAACTTCCAGATAGAAGATTATATCATAATATCTAGTGACAAGTCTTTTATGAAAAGTTGATGTCTAGCGCCAAGGGTTTCAACCCTAATATTCATAATTTGCAATCAAATTACTCATAATTAAAGTATCTTACCCAGCCTCTAGCTTACACTAAAGTCTTACCTTCTTCTTGGCATCATGATGATGAATGAATAATCACAGTGATGAGAGATAATGTAATTTTTGTCTATTACAACAATTTTCAGGGTGAGTATAAGCAAATATCCGCTGCTATCTCTTGGGTAGCAGCGGATAAATAGGTTTAGATGACCTTAAAATCCTGCTAATAGTGATCTAATCATCTTTTTTCGCAATGCGAGGGGGTTCGCGAAATGCGATCGCAAAGAAGATAACTCCTATACACAGGGTGAAAATTAAGATGTACGCAACGCTTTCCATATTACAAGTTCCTGCCTATCCAGCCAGTAATAATATTGTAGCTAGGGTATGAGGTACTTAGGACTGGGGAATTGGTATTGGGTATTGAGAAAACTATTTTCTAGTTTCTAAACCCTAATCCCTAGTCCCTAGTCCCTAAAAATTAGAGAGCTTCCTTACGGCGGGTTGTCTTGTCACCCACTTTTTGGAATAGACCCCATTCCACTTGCTCTTCTAGATCTGCTTCTACACCAGCAAATACGTCGCGGTAGATTGTGCGAGCGCCATGCCACAGGTGACCAAAGAAGAATAAGAGAGCAAATACAGCGTGTCCAAAGGTAAACCAACCTCTGGGGCTAGTACGGAATACCCCATCAGAGTTCAAGGTTTCCCGGTCAAATTCAAATATTTCACCGCCTTGAGCTTTACGGGCGTATTTCTTCACTTCAGCGGGATCTGTGATGGTCTGTCCATCTAGATTGCCACCATAGAAGCTAACAGTTACACCAGATTGTTCAAAGCTATATTTGGATTCTGCTCGACGGAAAGGAATATCAGCGCGGATGACACCATCTGCGTCGGTCAAGATTACTGGGAAGGTTTCAAAGAAGTTGGGCAGACGACGCACAGTCAATTCTCTGCCTTCAGAATCTTTGAATACCGCATGACCTTGCCAAGATTGAGCAATACCATCACCTTTATTCATTTGCCCTGTACGGAATAAACCGCCTTTGGCAGGGCTATTGCCGACGTAATCGTAGAAGGCAAGTTTTTCAGGAATTTGTGACCAAGCTTCCGAAAGAGTTGCACCTTGAGCAAGATTACTTTGCACGCGGCGTTCAATTTCTTGATGGAAGTAACCTTGATCCCATTGGTAACGGGTAGGGCCAAACAGTTCAATGGGAGTGGTAGCGTTCCCGTACCACATAGTACCGGCTACTACAAAGGCAGCAAAGAATACTGCAGCAATACTGCTAGAAAGCACGGTTTCAATGTTACCCATCCGCAAAGCTTTATAAAGCCGTTCGGGCGGTCTAACTGTCAGGTGGAATAAGCCTGCAATAATGCCGACAATACCAGCAGCTATATGGTGAGCAACAATACCACCAGGATTAAAGGGGTTAAAGCCATCTGGGCCCCATTCAGGCGCTACTGGTTGGACGCTACCTGTAACTCCAAAGGCATCAGAAACCCACATTCCTGGGCCGTATAGTCCAGTCAGGTGAAAAGCACCGAAGCCAAAGCAGAGTAAACCAGATAAAAATAGGTGAATACCAAACATCTTTGGCAAGTCTAGAGCTGGTTCACCTGTACGAGGATCTCTAAAGAGTTCCAAATCCCAGTAAACCCAGTGCCAAACTGCGGCTAAAAACAACAGACCAGAAAGGATGATATGAGCAGCAGCAACGCCTTCGAATGACCAGAAACCAGGATCAGTTGCTGGAGCACCAGTAACGCTCCAACCACCCCAAGATTGAGTTACACCTAGACGTGCCATGAAGGGTAACACAAACATCCCTTGACGCCACATAGGGTTGAGAACTGCATCACTGGGGTCGTAAATAGCTAGTTCGTAGAGTGCCATCGAACCAGCCCAGCCGGCTACTAGAGCTGTGTGCATCAAGTGTACAGAAATCAGCCGTCCTGGATCATTCAGAACGACTGTATGTACTCGGTACCAGGGTAGTCCCATCGACTACGCTCCTCCTCGATGAGTTAGTTTACAAAGCAATTTTCTTACAAAAGTAATACGGGGCAGAAGTCTTTGCAGGGACTTCTCTCAGTTTTTTGTTATTGCCAGGGTTTTGTTTACTACCACTTAGTCTTCATCAATGAGACAGGGTGAGTATTCTGGCAATGCTGACACGCTAAGCGGTCTTTACCCAGGATAATGATCGCTATTTACTTGGACTACCTAAAGAGTTTTCGTAAGAAAACTTTGGCTTGTTCTAGTGGAACCAGCTAAGTGCCTCTAAGGCATTTAGGTAGTTAGGCGTGCTAGGCAATTGCCAAGCAAAAATGAGAATATTTTAAAAAGTGTAACTATTGATGGTACGGTTTGCAAGCGTGTAAATAGATGCGATCGCGTAGCATTAGCCAGAAATTTTGCTACAACTCCCTATCACAGATTTAATTTGCGTATTCTTTGGGGGATGAGGAATATGAGGATGGCAAGGGAATTATTCTAATTTCATCCCCAGCCGCTACTTCTCTTAGTCCCGATCCCCAATTGCCAATTGCCAATCGCTACTATGTAACTGATTGGATGTTTTGCAGTTGACACTTGGCTTGTGCTGTACCCAAACGTTCGATTACCTGTTCAGCTGTCATCAGACGCTTCAGTACTACTTGACCAATGGTATTTTGCACTGGAACTGGTGTTGTGGGTTTCACTTCTACGGTTAAAATCGCATCTTCAACTCGATAAAGCCACAACAATTCGTTATTTTCTATGAGACAAATATTCAATTGCTGAATATCTGGTTGTCGTCGCCATGCTGTAATTTGCCACAGTCCATCAGATGCCCATACTCTAGAAACAGCCCATCCTTCAGATAAAAAGAAATACTTCACGTTTTTAGTCCCACTATTAGACTCTCAATCTGCTGTTTACGATATCGCAATCTTTTTAATGGCCGATGTATAGATATTGATATTTATCTAATATTTATTAACCAAACTAGGCAGCAAATGGAAAATTTTTGTTGATTGAAACTAATTTAGCGATTCTGAAAGCTCAAGTATGTCAAATATTGTAATTTGTAAAAATATTAACAAAGTATTAATTTGCCAAGCAAGGTTAATATTTCTTAATTTTTTAATTTTTCTAGAATCCAGCGATTCTATTTTAGACTAAGCAGTTGTATAAAAATTTTGTAATAAAGCTTAATAATTATGAAGCAAAACTAATGCTTTGACTTATGTATCATCTAAAACATTGATTTTGCCTTTAACAAGATGAAAACATTAAAGTTAATTATGAATTAAACAAAACTAGTCAATAATCAATAATATTCAAATTTAAGTGACTAACTCAGAAAATTAATTATGGATGCAAACAAATAGTTCAAATATTAACAGGGAATAGATACACCAGTTACATTGCTACGAAACTGAACCATTGCTTCACTAGCACCAAAGTGTGCAGCAATTTGAGGTAAGAACATTTTTCGCTGTATTGCCCATAGTAAACCACGTTTGGGAATTTGCAAGCATCCCCCCAGAAAAGTTGCTTCATCTTCATTGTTTTGTTGGCGTTTCGGTTGCCCTGTTACATAATCAAAGCCAACAGGTTGATGATTAAGCAACAGATGAGCTATCTCATGCATCAAATTGGATTCCCGACGTGTAGCTGCATGACGCGGGTTACAAACAATTAAGATTGGGCTATAGCATATAATTGCCGCCGACCATTCATCGCTATTTAGTAATAATGTAATTTGCTGTGCCTCTAAACTTGGAACTTGATCGGGTGTGAGAAGTATTGCTCCTAACTTGGTTGCTAGGGTGTCTGCTGGTAATGCTTCAAACGCCCGCACTCCCAGCCAGTTTCTTTGTTCAGTTGCGATCGCCTCACAGCGTTGTCGAAACTCAGGCGATAGACTTTGAATTAATGACATATTTTTAGGGATCTTGCTTCAATTCGCTATTTTTTTGAGAAAGGTCTTGATAGGCTGCTTTGACTAAAGAGGCTAAAGCATTAGCGATCGCTGGATCAAGATTTTTGTCAGCGCGTAATTGAATAGCGATCGCTTCAGGTGTATTCAATTGATCTGCATCTGTACTTCTAAATAACTCAGCAGGTGGCACTTGTAGCCAGTTACAAAGTGCGAGAAAAGTTTCCATGTCCGGTATTTTGCCACTCTCTACCCTGGAAAGAGTAGATGGACTTACCTTACCAATATCTGCCGCTGTTTCCCGCAGTCCTCTGCTACCTCGTTGTTTGCGGACTAGACTTGCCAACCTTTCTATATCTAAATAACTTCCCATAACTTTGGCTCCTGTGTCACAAAAGAATATATTGTTTCTTACTTGACACGTAATTAATCATACTGTACTGTTTATGAGACAAATGTATCACTAATGAACAATTGTGGTGTTAAGAAAATACTCTAGATGAAGGATTACTTCTAATGGCAAGTACTGAATTTGATAATCTTGTCCTTGGTTTAGCAGCATTTATCCGCCGAGATACCAGATATCCCTATCCTGATATGCTCCGTCTTGCTCTTAACAAACTATCTCTAGATTTAACCGCAGTCCCTTATCCACGGACTTTAACAGGCCTTTTCTCGTTATTGGAAAAACCTGTGAAAGCTTGGTATCCAAAAAAATTAGTCCCAAAAGAGTTTGACTGCGATTTTGGTCTAGTTTATGAAGAGAGTTTGAGTGAAGAAGCAAATCGGTACTTTTATGAGGAACTGCTGGAGAGAAATAAGTTATCAGAGTTTGCTACTACCTCAACCCAGCAGATTGCTATAGAAAATTTCCAGTTTCAGAAAATTTTGGCACGTTTGCAAGAATTGTACCAAACGGATAGTGAGCCTGAGCGTGTTCAACAGGAATATGTTTTGCTGCGGCGATTTTTAATTGAGAATCCCTACACAACTACAGCACAACTTCGCAAAGCGTTTTTTCAAGCCAGACATATTGAAGCTCAAGAAGTTGGCGAACTTTACGACGATTGCGAAGTAGAAGAGCCTTGTTGGAATTGCGATCGCTGCGGCCCTTTATTTAAAAAGTATGGAAAGTTACGCGGTATTAAACCCAGTGCTTGCAATGACCATCGTCAAAACTTGCCCTACGTAAGAAAGATGGCTTGGCAGCAGGGGTTACGCCGCTTGAAGTGGGAGCAACGTGATTTTCTGAAGTCGGATAAAAAACGAGTGACGATGCGCCACTCCAAGGTCAGGCGATCGCTAAACCGAAAGTTCAGTAAACTAGAAAAA
>NZ_JACJPX010000146.1 GCF_014696315.1 Calothrix membranacea FACHB-236 | reverse complement strand
AAAGCTGTTTGGATTAGTCAAAACCAGGCGTAAGCGCCATCGAGAGATTGACGCTTACACCCAACAAATTTGGGCTTTATCTTCTTAAGTTGACACCAATGGGCATTGCCTTGCCCCTACAATCTGTCGCATTCTTTTTTCAAATTGGTATAAGTAAATTCAAAATCTAATTTGCTACTGTCTTATTACTTTTGCCATTTGTATTCACCGGCTCTATATTTGGTGCTATCTCCGTTGAACTTAGTGCCATCGTCGATACCCCATTAACAGCACGCTTCCTACTCTGGCGCAGTTTTCCACCCGCCTGCATATACTGGAAACTTTTTTTACCATAGCGTGTCCCCACAGTCACCAACATCTTTTCGGAGTAATTACTCAAATCTTCCTCTAGTAATGCAATTTCACCCATTGCTTCATCCAGACTAGAAAGCATCTTGTTATAGTCAGATAGCTTCATTTGCAAGGTTTGAATTCGCCTCCCATACTCTGCCAAACTCAAGCCTTCGCCAAAATCCAGCGTTTCACTAATCGATCGCATCCCCGACATTCGTCGTGCTGCTTTCTCCAACGCTTTAGAACTGCGTTTCAATCGTGTCATATGTGCATCTCCTGCCAAAGATTATGGGAAAATTACAGCAGTTTTCACCTATTTGAACTGCATCCGTCCTAGGGATTGAGCGTGGCTTAAATCCCTAGAGAATTGTCTTATTTATCTGAAAATAGCTGTAATACATACTTGTATTCCCACTTTAGCCATCTCCTATCCTCATTGCCCTGAGCAGAAACCACGAAAACTATAGGATTGGTTACAGTTAAATTTCATGGGTATTCGCTAATATTACGGAAAATATCATAATTACAGCTTGAAAGCTTTGATTTATTAGTCTTGAGTTTCCAAATATCGTTTCCGGGTACCCAATTATTGTTTCCGAGTACCCAATCATCGTTTCCGAGTACCCAATTATCGTTTCCGAGTACCCAATTATCGTTTCCGGGTACCCAATTATTGTTTCCAGGTACCCAATCATCGTTTCCGAGTACCCAATTATCGTTTCCGAGTACCTAAATATCGTTTCCGGGTACCCAATTATTGTTTCCAGGTACCCAATCATCGTTTCCAGGTACCCAATCATCGTTTCCGAGTACCCAATTATTGTTTCTGGGTACCTAAATATCGTTTCCGAGTACCCAATCATCGTTTCCGGGTACCTAAATATCGTTTCCGGGTAGGCTCATATTTTATACAATTTCTCTAAATTCTGACTGCAGATAATTCTTTCCCTGCACCCCTTAGCAGATAAGGCATCATCAGTGCTGTATATCCCTTGGGTAGATACAAAATTAAAACAGCTAAAATTAAGAAAAATTGCTAAATTGTAAACTTCTAAGTGCAATCATCAAAAAATAAAAAATGTTGATATTTGTTGCTTTCAACTAAATACTCAGCAATTTATCGCTTAATATGCATAAAGCTAAAGATGACAAATAAATTCTTAAAAAATAATTAAACTTAAAATATTTATTTTAAATTAAACTTTTTTGTTGGTTATATATCAAGATTAGCGACCTCAAGAAAGCTTTTGATATGAAAATTTTAGTTGTAGAAGATGACGAGCTACTGGTACATGTGCTGAGCGAAATTCTCGCTAGCCTGAACTATGCTGTTGAGGTTGCTCACGATGGTGACACGGCGCGGGATTTAATTGAAACTTATGATTATGATTTAGTACTCTTGGATGTGATGCTGCCAAAAATGGACGGCATCAGTCTTTGTCGTCATATCCGATCGCGTGGTTTGCAAATGCCGGTTTTGTTATTAACAGGGTGTGATAGCAGCCATGAAAAGGCGATTGGCTTAGATGCAGGGGCAGATGATTATGTGGTTAAACCCTTTGACCAAGAAGAATTAGTGGCACGGGTACGCGCTTTATTACGTCGGGGTGGGACAACATCACAACCTGTATTAGAGTGGGGTAATTTAAAACTTGACCCGATTAGCTGCGAAGTTAGATATGGCGAAGATTTGCTGTCATTAACCCCGAAGGAATATGCACTATTAGAACTTTTCTTGCGTAACAGTCGCCGGGTATTTAGTTGCGGCATGATTTTAGAGCATCTTTGGTCTTACGAAGATACCCCCGGCGAAGAAGCTGTTCGTACCCATATTAAGGGCTTGCGGATGAAGCTACGAAGTGTGGGGGCGGCGAGCGATTTAATTGAAACAGTTTATGGAATTGGCTATCGACTTAAACCTCAAACGCCAGAAGAACAAAGTAATAAAGCAGAATTAGAAGAGAAAAAATCTGCTAATTTACAACAACAATCACAACAACAAACACTCACAGCAGTTGCGGGTATTTGGCAAAAATTTCAAGGGCGAGTTAATCAGCAATTGCAGGTGCTAGAGCAAGCAGCTAAGAGCCAAAAAACCTTAAATCCAGAATTGCGATCGCAAGCTGCTCAAGAAGCCCATACCTTAGCAGGTTCCTTGGGTACTTTTGGTTTACCTCATGGTTCCAAATTGGCGCGCAAAATTGAGCAATTGCTAAAATCTGACAAAATTTTGACGCAATCAGAGAATAGCAAATTACAAAATTGGGTGCAACGATTGCGGGAAGAAATTGCCAGCAAACCCCAAGAATCGGCATCTCCAGCCACCGATCATGATGACAATCCCTTAGTTTTGCTAGTTGATGCCAATGGTAAATTAGCTGAACAATTAAAAGTAGAGTCCGCTAACTGGAATGTCACAGTTACAGCTGCTAACAGCATTGAATCTGCTCGACATCTCATCTACCGGGAGCATCCTAGCGTAGTATTACTTGACCCCAGTGTCGCTCCCAATACCCAGGAAAGTTTCAGCCTACTCACCGAACTTTCCCAAAACAAACCACCCATCCCTGTGCTAGTTTTTACCGAGCAAAGCGATTTTAGCAACCGCTTGCAAATAGCACGCAATGGCGGACACAGATTTTTGCAAAAGCCGATGCCGGCGGCCCAGGTGTTAGAAGCTGTTACCCAAGTATTGCGACAAGCGCCCCATGCGGAAGCCAAAATCTTAGCTGTAGACGACGATCCCAATATTTTGGCATTGTTAGAAACTTTACTCAGTCCTTGGGGGCTGAAAGTAATAGGTTTGCAAGATCCGCGACAGTTCTGGACAACGCTAGAAACAGTTGCGCCAGATATGCTGATTTTAGATGTGGAAATGCCCCATACCAACGGTATCGAACTTTGCCAAGTAGTACGGAACGATGCCCAGTGGAGTGAGTTGCCGATTTTATTCCTCACAGTTCACAGTGATGCTGGAATTGTCAATCAGGTATTTAGTGCTGGTGCTGATGATTTTGTGAGTAAACCGATTGTTGGGCCAGAACTGGTGAATCGGATTATTAATCGCTTAGAACGCATCAAACTGTTGCGGCGCGTGACAAAATGCCAGAGTCGGGAAGTGACTACATCGGAAAATCGCTGGCGATCGCTATTTGAAAGTAAGCATGAATGTATTAGCGTGATTGCCGCCGATGGTACTTTGTTGGAAATTAACCCCGCTTGTCTTTTGATGTTGGAGGCAAATAATAATGCGGCGGTGATAGGTAAGTCAATTTACGAGCTAATTTCCCCTGAATATCAGCAGCAATTCCGCCAATTCCACGCCAGTATTTGTCAAGGTAATCAAGGAACTCTCCAATTTGAAATTGTCAGTTCTAAAGGACATCGGCGGTGGCTAGAAACTCACGCGGTACCTCTGCGCTATGAAGCAGATGGTACAACTGTGCAGTTGGCGATCATGCAAGATATTACTGAATATAAACAAGCAGAAATTGAAATTCGGCGGGTAAATCGCACTCTGCAAGCTTTAACTAATTGCAGTCAGGTATTGGTACGCGCCAAAGACGAGTTAGATTTGTTGCAAAGAATTTGCCAAATGATTGTCGAAGTTGGCGATTATCGTTTAGCCTGGGTGGGTTTAGCAGAACACGATGCCCAAAGTACCATTAGTCCCGTCGCCCAAGCTGGTTACGAAGATGGATATTTGCAATCTCTCAACCTCAATTGGGCAGATAATCCCGCGGGATTGGGGCCAGTAGGGACAGCAATTCGCACAGGTCAAACCTGTATTATTCAAAATATTTTAACTGACCCCCATTATGAAATTTGGCGGTGTCAGGCGATTAAGCAAGGCTATGCTGCATCCATTGCGTTACCCTTAACAGCCGATGGGCAAGTTTTGGGTGCATTGAATATTTACGCCACCGAACCAGAAGCCTTTGATGCTGATGAGGTGAAACTTTTAGAAGCCCTAGCCATAGACCTAGCTTATGGGATGATGGCATTACGCAATCAGCGCGATCGCCAAATTGCTGAAGCCGCCCTACAAAAAAGTCAGCAAAGTTACCAACAGCTAGTAGAACTTTGCCCAGAAGCAATTTTTATTGAAAGTGAAGGTAATTTTGTCTTTGTCAACAGCGCCACAGTGCAGTTGTTTGGTGCTACCCAACCGCAAGAATTACTCGGTAAACAGGTATTAGGGTTAGTTCATCCCAATTCTCAGCCAGCAGTGCGCGAAAAGCTGCAACTGCTGAAAACCTCCACACAGCCAGTTACCCTCGAAGAAGCCCAATTTTTGCGCTTAGATGGCCAAGCGATCGCCCTAGAAATCGCCGCAGCTGCTTTTACCTACCAAAATCAGCCCGCATCGCAAGTTGTCGCCCGTGATATCACTGCGCGCAAACAAACAGAAGCATTACTACATCAAGCTAATAACGAATTGGAATTAAGAGTAGCCCAACGGACGGCGGAGTTAATTGGCCTAAATCTGAAATTACAAGCAGAACTTGATGAACGTCAGTCAATCCAAGAACAGCTACGCATCTCCCAGGCAAAATTTGCCCGAATTTTAGATATTGCAGATGATGCGATTATTTCCATCGACGCTACCCAAAAAATTACCTTATTTAACCAAGGTGCAGAGAAGATTTTTGGTTATAAAGCTGAAGAAGTGATGGGGCAGCAGTTAGATATACTCTTACCATTACGCTTTGCTTCAGCCCATCGTCACCATGTAGGCGACTTTGGCAAATCTCCCAGCCCCGCCCGGAGAATGGGCGAACGGCGAGAAATCTATGGTTTGCGTCGGGATGGTACAGAATTTCCCGCAGAAGCTTCGATTTCTAAATTAGATATGGGAGGTAATACTTATTATACTGTTATCCTCCGAGATATTACAGAGCGTAAACTAGTGGAGCGGATGAAAGACGAGTTTGTCTCCGTGGTCAGTCACGAACTCCGCACCCCCCTGACTTCCATTCACGGCTCCCTAGGAATGTTAGTTAGTGGTTTATTACCAGCTGACTCAGAACAGGGGAAACGCCTCCTGCAAATTGCTACAGATAGCACTGAGCGCCTAGTCCGCCTGATCAATGACATCTTAGACATTGAGCGCATCGAGTCGGGTAGGGTGAAAATGGAACGGGAAATCTGTAATGTGGCAGATTTGATTAAATCCGCAGTCAATGTCATTCAGCCACTAGCAGAAAAACTCGGGGTAAAACTTTCCATTGCTGACGTGTCAATCCAACTATGGGCAGATCCCGATCGGATTGTGCAAACCCTCACTAATCTGCTGAGTAACGCCATTAAATTTTCCCATCCAGGGGAAACTGTGTGGTTGACAGCCAAAACCCAAGGAAATGAAGTAGTATTCGCCGTTAAAGATACCGGACGCGGGATTCCCGCCAACAAACTCGACAGTATCTTTGAGCGCTTTCAACAAGTGGATTCCTCGGATTCCCGTAACCATGATGGTACTGGTTTAGGTTTAGCGATTTGTAAGAGCATTGTGCAACAGCATAGCGGGCGAATTTGGGTAGAAAGTACCTTAGATGAAGGTAGTACTTTTTACTTTACATTACCAATTCTTTCAGATCGGCAAAAGCCAGAGCCAGTAAACGCGATCGCACCCGAGTCAGGATACATGACTCAGCACTCCCCCTTAGTCTTAGTGTGCGATGATGACCCAGCAATTAGTCAGGAATTACAAACCGTACTGAAAAAAGGAGGATATCAAGTAGTCACTGTAGCCAACGGACAAGAAGCGATCGCCGCCGCCGCCAGCCAAAATCCCGACGTAATTTTATTAGATTTACTCATGCCAGGAATGAATGGTTGGGAAACAATGGCAGTATTAAAAGAGCGTGCCGATACCAAAGATATTCCGATTGTGATTTGTAGTGTCTACAAACAAACTAGCAGTAGTCAAGCCACCGCCGACTTTGTTGATTGGGTGAGTAAACCAGTCCAAGAAAGTAACCTGCTAAAATCACTGAGACAAGCAGTAGCAACAGCTTCTAAGCGAGTCAAAATTCTGATTGTTGAAGACGACAACGACTTAGCGCAACTACTGATAACTTTGTTTGAAAGGCATGATATTGACACCTACCTCGCCAAAACTGGTAGAGAAGCCATCCGCCTGAGTCAACAAGTCAACCCTGACTTACTGATTCTCGACTTAATTTTGCCAGAAAGCGACGGTTTTGCCGTTGTCGATTGGCTACAGAAACACAATCAACTATGTAGCACCCCTGTGGTAGTTTACTCCGCCACAGACTTAGACGAATCAGAACGTGATCGCCTGAAATTAGGACATACAGAATTTTTAACCAAAGGACGTGTCACCACCCAAGAATTTGAACAACGGGTAATGGAATTACTGCAGCGAATTACACACAATAAACAAGAAGGAGAGCAATTTTAAATCTAATTTCCCAGCCAACGCAGTTTCAACTAGCAAAAATCTCAAATCCACAATTCATTGACAAGATGACAACAAAACGAATTTTAGTAGTTGATAACGAAGAGTACATTCAAGAAGTTGCCAAAATTTGCTTGGAAACCGTTGCCCGTTGGGAAGTGATGACGGTAAGCTCTGGTAAAGACGGCATCATTAAAGCCGAAGCTTGGCAACCAGATGCCATCCTTTTAGATGTAATGATGCCTGATATGGATGGCATAACTACCTTTGAAAAACTCCAAGCCAATCCAGCCACCAAAGACATCCCCGTAATTTTATTAACAGCCAAAATCCAAGCCGCCGATCGCCGCCGCTATGCTCAAATGGGAATGGCAACTGCGATCGCCAAACCTTTCAATCCCCTAGAATTGGCCGGACAAATCGCTACAGCTTTAGGTTGGAGTTTGGATGGTTAGGGATTAGGGACTGGGGATTGGGTACTGGGGATTGGGTACTGGGGATTGGGTACTGGGGATTGGGGAGACGAGGAAGCAGCAGAATTAAAAATTGCTTTACACAGTCCAATTTTCCAAAACTAAATTGGGTACTTGAGAAAAGTCTCGATAGTTTCGTGTTACCAAAATTCCATTTACAGAAAGTGCGATGGCGGCAATGCGTAAATCCTGCCGACCAACTTTGATTTTTTGCAAGATTAAATTTCTGTATAATTGCTGTGCTTCATCAGTAAATTTTAAAACATTGAAGCTTTTTAAACTATCAAAAGTTATTTGTAATTTTTCGTAAGCCGAAACTAAATCATGAGCATTAGCTCGTCGAATAACTTGAAATCTTCGTCGAATTTGTTCCTCAACAGTGATAATTGTAATTGCGATCTCGCTAGCATCAACATTGTTTAAATGACGCGCGATTTCTACATTTCCCCTTTGAAAAAGAGAAACACTATCAGTATCGAGAATCCAGAGACTCAACTTGCTTCCCTCTGTGTATCAGAATCATCTGCATCTAATTCTTGGCGATACTCTTGAATATACTGCTGAACTGCGTCAAAGTCTGGATCATCCTTGAATACCCCAGCAAATTTCATCCAAGGTCTTTGATATGGTTCAACTTGAGGTAATTTAATTTCCAGCGGAATAATTTCAACTTTATTTATCCGTTGAAATACAAGCTGTTCCAGCATTGAGAGTGCTTGTTCACGATTTGCTGCTTCAACACGATACTGTGGAAGTTCCAAAATAGATGCAATTGCACTACCATCTTCTTTAGTCTCCAGCACAATATTGACCTTGATATTTGCAGGTTGTGATGTTCCTAAAGGGTTGCTTTCCATAAACTTTGGACTCCAACAGAATCTATTAGCATCATAGCTTTAGCTTGACTGCGCTATTGCCTATGCCGTTAAAATCACCTTTGAAGATACTGGGCGATCGCGTTTTTGGATGTCGATTAATGGAATTATGGCGACATAAGTTCAGAATAATTCCTTGAACCAGCCACAGTAGGTAAATAGTGAGGTTCAATAAACTCTCGACAGTTGACGGTACATCACATCTGAGCGTAAAACATACTTTCGTCCTTGGATCACTTATATCTTGCACCTCTGGGGATAAACCACTAATTAAGCAATAGGAGTGTAAAAAAGTGACTCCAGAAGTGAGAAGGGTTATTAAGTAGAAAAAAGAAGC
>NZ_JACJPX010000145.1 GCF_014696315.1 Calothrix membranacea FACHB-236 | reverse complement strand
AGCTTGGAGAAGATGGAGTTTTTCTAGTCGTGGTATGCCTTCAAGTTGGCTGCCATAGGTATCTTGAAGCCAGTCGAGATAACTGCCATCACCGGGAGTAACGGCGCAGTAATAGCCTAACGGTTTGTTCATTGCTAATATCCTTATTGTGTCTATGATGCGTAGATGCAGGGGGGCGAACGCAGTAGTTTCTCAGGCTGTGCGCTCTGCTCTCCCTTTACTGAAAAAATTCTTTCCTGAAAACATCCACAGTAGAAGCTGTGGTTTCCTGTTGCAGAGTATTGAAAAATTGGCTGACATCGCCAAGGGTGACATCACAATCCACTTGCAAGTTTTGATATTGTGGATGTTGCCTAATTTCGGTTACTAATTGTTGGGCAAGTGCAATTAATTCTGACAGTGGTTGAGTATTCATTTTTCACCTCAAAAAATTGATAATTGTAATGATTCAAGGCTGATAACCGAGGCATTGCTACTCATACCAGACACTTCATAACATTTACTAGTTAGCTGCTTATGATTCAGCTTTAAATCAGCCTTCTTTCTTTGACCATTGAGAGGACGGAAGATATACTGAGGCGCAATGATAGTACCTGTTTTATAGAGGTATTGGTACATTGTTCTATCGATTTGATAAACCTTAGACTGAGTAAGTAAGGTTGAGTCATAGACTAGATTTAAATTGTTCATGAAGCTACTCCCTTAAACTGACTGACCATAGAAGCTAGTCCAGCTTTATTCGGTTGAATTACTGTCGGTGTAGATGCACTTATTTGATTTTTTGGTAATGTCTGCACATTGCCACCACCGGAGAAAATCAACTTCTCTACTGCTGCTGATAGTGCTTGGGTTGGTGCATCGTTGGGGATACCAAACATTTGACACAATTCATAAACTGCTAAGTACGAGATGGTTATACGCCGAGATTCGTAGGACGTTTTATCTGACACTCGTTTAGACTCCTGTCGATATTTCTGTTAATAACTTCAATCCAAAAGCATTGATGAATTGGGGATTTTCTAAGACCACAAAGCCCAAAGATGCAAGATTCTGATCCACTACTGGCAGAGAAACACCACCACCCCAGGCAACAAGGTATTTAGCTCTGTCTAGGTAATTGCTAGAGGTAACAAAGTTGGCGAATTTTTCAATTCTTGTAGACCACCATTCATCCAGACATTGGCTGTATTCTGCTTCAAAATTCTTGCCCGTCAGGTGATTACCGCCATAAGTTAAAGTGCCTTCTAAAATCCCTCGGTTCACTAAAGAAGGTGAGTGTTTGACATCTTTGGATAGCAGACTTACTTTGTCGTTTCGCTTGTCTAATGCTTCTGCGATCATGGACAGCAAAGTACCACATCCACCTTCGATTAGATGACGGTCTATGACTGCACCATTGCCGTTAAATACGGTAATTAACCAAGTTGAGGAACCGATATCAAGGGCGATAGCAACTTCGGACTCTTCTAGGGCTAGGGTTGGTTCACCGAATAAGCAATGAGCGATGCTGCCAAATCCTTCGGGATAAATGCCCGTAACTGCGATTTCTACTGTTTTGGTGACGATTTCTCGATTGACTCTTTGTTTGTGTTGGAAGGTGTGAATACCTTGGACTCTGCGCTTAATTTCCTCTCCCCAGCGTTCTGGGTTGTGGTTGCTTAAGCTAATTGACAGTTTCATGCCATCGGAAATATTGAGAACTGCTAAGTCTGCCAGGATGCTTTCTAATGCCAGTTCTGCTTTGAGCGCCTTATCTTCATGCAGCAGGGTGTGGTCAGCTTGGGCGAGCGCCGCAGTTCCCCAGAAAAATTGAACGTCTTTTAAGTCAAGGCGTGTTCCTTCGGCGTAACGCACCCAGCACCCATCTTTGGAAATGGTTTCGTGAAGGTGGATGTTGCGGTTGCGAACTAGGGAGTTAGCGGCGGGCATCATCACAGAAAAATCACCGTAGATGGCCTTGCCGTACCCGGCACCAGGGTCTTTACCTGCAATGAGGGCATTTAGCCCAGAATTGGCAAGCAATGAAGCTTGACTAAGCCAAGAATTGGCATTGGTGTATGTGGTTGTCATGGTTCAGTTTTAGGTGAAAGTATCGTATTACTTATGATTGAGAGGTTCTAAGCAATATTTGCATTAATCCGCTCATCCAATTTTTGGTCAGTCTCTATGACCTTTTTGGTAAACGTTAACTTTGTTGTATGCCTTTTTTTGGCTGACAACTAAACTATAGCACCATAGCACCAAAACAATCGGTGCTATTACATTAAATGTTCTGATAGTTCTCGATAAAATAAAAAGTGGTGCTTATGTGCTATACAAATAGGGTGCTATAAGTAACAATATGGGTAGAAATGCAAAAGAGCCGGTTTTTATCAGGCTCCGTGTTGAGTCTGATCAACGTGATCGTTTTAAAATAGCTTGCATCCGACTCAAAACCAATATGGATACGGTACTCAATGAACTTCTAGATAAATGGCTAGAAGAAAATGATCCCTCACCAGACAAGTAATGGAGAGTGCCTATGATTGAAGGAAAACTAGAAGTAACAATCAAAATTAATGAACTGCCTCAAACCAATACCGTAGAAAACGGCTGGCAACAGTTCGAGGTTGACTGTGGCGGACGTATTATCAGCGTTACAGTCAAGCCAAAAATTTGGAAGAAACTCACCGATGCCCAAGCTAACTACCCCCAGTGGGTAGCCGCAATCGCTGGCAAACTCGGTCAACAAACAGAAAACGGCTTTGTACTGGAAGAGCCAAACATTCAGGTTTTTGAAAAAAAGGTGAAAACAGAGACGACCGGAGCGGCAGGTGCTGTTTGAGCGAGAATCCTTATTCAGATTGGGTAATCACGCCCCATCTGAGTGGGCTAAAAACCCTCAGATTTTTCTGTAAACAAACATAAACAAATATGGAGAAATTTAAAGTAAAAAATCAAACTAATATAAGTTGCAGAGGACAAGAACTTTTGTAAAATCAAGCTATTGCTTAAATGAAGCGTATAACGGAGGTACTTAATAGAACAGCACCAGAAATTAAAAGGACAAAGAGCCACTAAGTAGTGAACGCTTTGCCCGACAGAAAAAATTAAATATTTCAAATATTGGGAAGCGGGGTTTATCTCTTAAGAACCAAAAAAGTGGAGTGTAGTTGGTAGCTCTCACCACTGATTGGCAACAGAGATTGTTCCGCGCTGCTTACTCATATTATATGAGTTCTTGTGGAAATTTCTATATTTTCACTGCCGAATTTTGCCCCAAAATTTATCAATTTTTTTGCTCAAAAAAATTCTAAATAAGCAAAACAGTAAATCTCATAGATATCAGGTCTAGCAGCGCAATAACCCCCTCCAAATACTCAAAAGCAAGTATTTGAAGGAAAAAGCTGTGAAAAATAGTAGCTGTGGACTTCAACAAATAGAAGTCACAGAGAGGATCGAGATCATCTCCCACCCCTCTCACATAGAAGCAAGTCACTGGAATGAATGGTTAGCCAGTGCCGTTGACCCAGGAATTATTGCATTAAACGTTATTTCAGTCTCAGGCACAGCCGCCTATGACTATCTGTTCTACGGTCAAAACATCCCCCGCCGTAACGACGGAAGACTCAGGGACTCTGTATTAAAGAAATATCGCCACATCGAAGGACTTTCCTGGTGGTGCAGTGGCATTGACCCACTCAACGATGAAAGCCCCATGCAGTGGGGCTGCATGAAGCCCAACAGACCCAGGCGCGACCCGAACAAAGTCCATAAAGTCATCAAATACGAACATCCGTTGCGAGTGCCAACACGGGCATTCTTCCTAGCAGTACCGGATTACATTTGGGCTAGTGTAGCCGCACGCTATGACTTACCCATCAGCGATGAAGATAAAACCAATGGTTTCTGGCACTGGGTATGGAAATACAACATCCCGATTGTAATTTGTGAGGGAGCCAAAAAAGCCGGGGCGTTGCTTACTTTGGGCTATGCCGCAATCGCCCTCCCCGGAGTCAACGGTGGCTACCGCAGCCCCAAAGATGAACTGGGGCAACCCCAAGGCGAAAAACATTTAATTCCAGAGCTGCAACACTTCGCCACACTGGGGCGTAAATTCACCATCTGCTTTGACCACGATACCAAACCAGAAACAATCCAACGGGTCAACATTGCCATCGCCCAAACCGCAAAACTGTTAACCAAGTGCGGCGGTGAAGTTTTAGTTACACAGTGGAGTTACCCAGAAAAAGGCATTGACGACCTCATCGTCGCCAAAGGACAAGCAGTAGCCGTTGCCGTTCTTTCTCAAGCACTCACCGTCCATCAGTGGCAAGCCAGAGAATATAAGCAACTTTCCTATGAAGCCACACTCACCCTCAACCAGCGTTACCTGGGAGAATTACCCATCCCAGAAACCGCCAAACTGATTTTACTGCAATCTCCCAAAGGCACGGGTAAAACTGAATCTTTTGTCCCCATAGTTCAAGAAGCAATCGCCAACGGTCAACCAGTACTACTGTTATCCCACAGAGTACAATTAGCCCAAGCATTAGCCGACAGACTAGGCATTCCTTACATCACCGAAGTGCGAAACAGCGAAACCGGGATTTTACTCGGCTTTGCCCTGTGCGTAGACAGCTTACACCCCAATGGTCAAGCCAGATTTAACGCCATCCACTGGCGAGAACCCCTTGTGATCATCGACGAATCAGAGCAAGTCATTTGGCACTTACTCTCTGCCAACACAGAAGTCAAAAAGCATCGAGTCGAAGTTCTTAATCAATTGTCACAATTATTCAAAAATGCCCTAGCTCCTGGACGTGGGAGAATCATCGTCGCTGACGCTGATTTATCCAATTTATCCGCCGAAATGGTCATAGGTCTGGCAGAAACCAAAGTTACCCCTTGGGTTGTAGTCAACAACTGGAAAGGTCTACCTTGGAATATTTACCACTACAACCAAACTACACCCGTTAACTGGCTAGCTGCCCTAGAAGCCCATATCGCAGATTCCGGTAAACCCTTTATTACCCTTGACTGCCAAAAAGCCAAATCCAAATGGGGCACCAAAGTCTTAGAAGCAAGGCTCAAACAACAATTCCCCGACCGCAAAATACTCCGCATTGACTCCGAAACCATTGCCGACCCCGAAAACGAAGCTTATGGCTGCATTGAGCGACTCAACAAAGTGCTGCTAGAGTATGACATTGTGCTGGCATCCCCATCCATTGGCACAGGGGTCAGCATTGACATTAGAAAGCACTTTACCAGCGTTTGGGGATGCTTTTTAGGGGTTGCCCCAGAAAATGCCACCCGCCAAGCCCTAGCCCGCTTACGCGAGGATGTACCGCGTTATTTGTGGGTCGCCAGTCATGGACTGGGGAAAATCGGCAACGGTGCCATTAACCTGAAATCACTCCTAGCCTGCGAGCATCAACGCTTTCAAGCTAACTTGAAGCTGCTACAAGATGCCTCATTGATCATCGACGGTGATGAAATCAACATTAACCGCACTGCCCTCAACGTTTTTGGCAAGATGGCTTGTCGCATTAACGTTGGCATGATTCATTACCGTGACACAGTGCTTGAAGAATTAGGCAACGAAGGCCACAACATTATCGATGTTTATGACAACAAAGCACTCGACTCCTTAAAGCAAGAGATAACCGCTAAGAAATTGGCAGTCTACGACAAAGAATGTGAAGATATTGCAACATCTGACACCAGCACTTTGACACCAGCTAAATATGAAGCGCTACAACAGCAACGGGCAAAGACCACTACTGAACGCCAGATTGAGCGCAAATACAAACTTGAGCAGCGCTACGGCGTGGAAGTTACACCAGAACTCGTCCAAAAGGATGATTCTGGCTATTATCCACAACTGAGACTGCATTATTATCTCACTCTCGGTCGAGAATTTGTTGCCAACCGTGATCGCAAACTGGGTGAAAAAATGCTGCAAGCTAAGAGCGCCTGGCTACCTGATTTTAACGGCGGTCAACTTGCTTTAGTAATTTACGCCTTAGAATGGCTGGGCATCCCCAATTTTATCGCCGATGACCGAGAACTCCGGGGAACTGATGCCGATTTAGTAGAGATTGCAAATAAAGCCTTGGGGCTGAAGTGGCAGGTAAAAACTGTACTCGGTATTACCCTTAGTGACAATGACAGCCCAATTGTGATTTTGCGGCGATTGCTCTCTAAGATAGGGCTGTCATTGAAATATGTGGGCAGAGATGGGACAGGCGATCGCCAACGGGTTTACCGTGTGGTGAACGCTGACGATGGACGAGATAAAATCTTCCAGAACTGGCTGGCGTTGGAGAAACCCCAGGCTTAACCACAATTTTTCACCCTAAACCTAACTAAATAACCGTGCCACTTGTAGCTAATAGACTACGGCTAGTTTCCTCATGGCTGAGTTCCGGAGAGAACAGGTTTTTATGCCACAGGAAAGCTTAACAGTGTGACAGTTGACCCACCAACAGCCTCAAAATGCCAATTTTTCGTCACGTCCACTAAAGGTAATTAAATAGATAAACAAATTTACTGGACAAGTAATGCAATCCAATCTAATTCAATCCAATCCACACAAACCCCTAAAACCCCCAATATTTTATATATGCTGTTGGGGCAGCTTGCTAGCACGGCTATTTCATGTACTAACAACGTGCTTTTACCTGGAAATACAGCAGTTACGCATAATAATTACTGCTGTTTACTAGATTTACAAAGTGCTTTTACAGTACAACGCATTGTAAGTACATAAACAATACTGTTAACCCATGCACAAACAATGTGCTAATAAGGTGTCACACATAACGTGTGCATGATAATTACTGCACCCTCATGTATAGCCCATGTGATTGAGCAGTGCTGGCTGTAGTGGCAACGGTTTTTCACCATTCCCGGCTCAAAAAAAACGGGCAAAACTTTTTTGCGTACTGTGCGAGGGTTCAAATCAAAAAAACTTGATATTCCATTAACATGGTTCTGACATGAAACCACCATAGATTTACCAAGGATTTAACAGAGCTTGGTTGAGGGGATAATTTTCCTGACCATGAATTTCACATGGAATTGACTAGGATGTAACATGAAAATCCCCTGCTTTTACCATAGATTTCACATAAAACTGACATGGTATACTTAACAGTTTTATTACCTAAATTTACCCATACTGAGAAAAGCTTTTTTCACTAACCCTGCCCTTGAGTATTGGACTGCGGCGGGAAAAATTTCGGACGCTCACCAGAACCTAACTGCCAACCCGTGACTTTCACCAAATATTTCTCCTCAGATAGCCTCTCGGTTTCCGCCAGCCGCTTCAAGGTAGTAGCGGTCATGTCTAGGGGTAAAAGTAGCGAAGACACTGTTGGCGAAATATTGCTTAACAATTTTGGCAACGTAATATTGCACGAAAATTCTGATTACTTCCGCAGCGATAGGATAATTAAATCCTGAACGCTGAGATAAATTGTTACCATGTCGATGCATCCCCAAAATATCCCCGACATACCTCAACAAACAGTAGAGGTGGCGCGTGCATCTTTCCCAAAAGGAAATATTTACATGAAGATCCGGGATAGCTTGGGAAGTATCTTTGAGGAGGAAGTATTTGCCGACTTATTTCCACAAAACGGGCAGCCTGCATATGCACCTTGGCGGTTAGCATTGGTGTGCATAATGCAATTTATGGAGAATTTATCTGACAGACAGGCGGCAGATGCAGTACGTGGACATATTGACTGGAAGTATATATTGAGCCTCCCTTTAACTGACCCTGGCTTTGACTATTCCATCCTTTCTGAGTTCCGGACTCGATTACTCGCTGGTGGCGCAGAACAAAAGTTACTGGATATATTGCTAACCCGGTTGAAGGAAGCCGAATTGCTCAAAACTCATAAAAGACAGCGTACAGATTCAACCCACGTTTTAGGCGCAATACGTACTCTCAATCGATTAGAGACTTTGGGGGAAGGGATGCGTGTTGCGCTCGATAGTTTAGTAGTTGCAGCACCTGACTGGTTAGCAACAAATATTCAACCTGATTGGTTTGACCGCTATGGTCGTCGTGTAGAAAATTATCGTTTACCAAAGCTTGACTCCGAGCGAGAAGCTCTAGGTAGCACAATTGGCGCAGACGGTTTGGCGCTGTTAGACGCAATCTATGACCCAACTGCGCCACGGTGGTTAAGACAAATACCAGGAGTAGAAACCCTACGTCAAATCTGGGTACAGCAATTTTATGCCCCAGAGCCAGATGTCCGAGTAAAATGGCGTACTGTTAAAGATATGCCACCATCGACAATTGCGATTCATTCACCCCATGATGTCGAAGCCCATTACAGTAGCAAACGCAGTATCGATTAGACATCTCCGAAATAGTAATGTTATGTGCTAAAAGAATATAATAGATGTTTTTTTACACCAGAATTATGAGTTCCGTACTGGATC